>JAZNPH010000001.1:0-4813 GCA_045589515.1 Eubacteriales bacterium
TAGCCATGTCGTTCTGTGAGCCAAGGAGTTGTCTTACCAGTTTGTCTTCCTAAGACCGCTTGGCCTCCGACTTGCAGTTTGCACCATGCCCAACTTAAACCCCGTTCCGGACTCTGCAGAGCATCTTCAGCTCCAGCTGGATGCCATCCGGGAAGACGGCCGTATCGCCGTCCTGCCCTACGGCGCCATTACGGTGGGCGAAAAAGGGGAGACTCTGGCGGACCTGGAGGGAATGGCAGAAAACGTTGTGGCTTTCTCCGACGACGGCAGAGGCGTTCAAAGCCGTGAGATGATGCGTGACGCCATGCTTCGCGCCAAAGCTTTGGGGAAGATGATCGTGGCTCATTGTGAGGATAACAGCCTTTTGAAGGGCGGTTACATCCACGACGGTATTTACGCAAAAGAGCACGGCCACAGAGGGATCTGCAGTGAAAGCGAATACCTGCCCATTGCCAGAGACCTGGAGCTGGTAAGAGAGACGGGGTGCGCCTACCACGTCTGCCACGTCTCCGCAAAAGAGAGCGTAGACCTGATCCGCAAGGCAAAGGCAGAGGGCTTGAACGTCACCTGCGAAACGGGCCCCCACTACTTGGTGCTGTGCGACGAGGATCTGCAGGAGGACGGCCGCTTCAAAATGAACCCGCCCCTCAGAGGAAAAGAAGACAGGGAAGCCTTGATCGCGGGCATCCTGGACGGCACCGTCGACATGATCGCCACCGACCACGCCCCTCACTCCGCCGAGGAGAAGGGGAGAGGTCTGGAAAAGAGCCTCATGGGTGTGGTAGGCCTGGAGACCGCTTTCCCGGTGCTGTATACCCACCTGGTAAAAACGGGAATCCTTACTTTGGAAAAGCTGGTGGATCTCCTGTGTACCAACCCCAGAGCAAGATTCGGCATCACCGCCGACCCGGGCTTTACCGTCTTTGAGGTAAAGACCCCTTACGTCATCGATCCCGATACCTTCGCCACCAAAGGCAGAAGCACTCCCTTCACAGGCATGGAAGTCCTGGGCAGTTGGGTGCTCACCTCCACAGGCGACAAGTACTATACCCGATAAGTTTCCATTGATATAGAAAGGTGTAAAACAGTATGGCAAGACAATTTGACCGCAAACTGATTCTGGAAGACGGTAGCGAATATTACGGCTACGGCTTCGGTGCAACCTGCGACCGCGTATGCGAGCTCGCGTTCCATACCTCCATGACGGGCTACCAGGAGATCATTTCCGACCCCTCTGCCGCAGGCATGGCGTTGGTAATGACCTACCCCCTCATCGGCGGCTACGGCATCACCGACGAGGACTTCGAGTCCCGCACCCCCTCTTTGGGTGCCTTGATCGTGGGGAGCTACTGCGACAACCCCTCCAACTTCCGTACCACCAAGACCCTGGCAGAGATCCTGGAGGAGGACGATATCCCCGGTATGGAGGGCATCGACACCCGCAAGCTGGCCCGCCACCTCCGTGACAACGGTAACTGCCGCTGTCTCATCACGGGGGTAGAGACCTCCTTGGAGGAAGGGCTGAAGATCATCGCCGAGACCCCCGTGGTCAAGGATCTGGTTGCCCGCGTCAGCTGTCGCAAGCGTTGGTTCTCCCGCACCCCCGACCACATCTTCAACGTGGTGGTCATCGACTGCGGTACCAAGCTTTCCGTCATTCGCACCTTCAACAAACTGGGCTGTAACGTCACCGTGATGCCCTGGGATTCCACCGCGGAAGCAGTTCTGGCCAACAAGCCCGACGGCATCCTCATCTCCGACGGTCCCGGCGATCCCGCAGACGCTTCCCTTGTTTGCGATCTTATCAATCAGCTGAAGGGCAAGAAGCCCATCTTCGGCACCGGCTTGGGTCACCAGCTCATCGCCATGGCCTACGGTGCCAAGATCGTAGCCATGAAGACGGGACACAGAGGCGGCACCTACCCCGTCCGCAATCTGGTCACCGGTAAGATCGAGATCACCTCTCAAAGCCACGGCTACGTGGTGGACGAGGCTTCTCTGGCAGGTACTCCCCTCACCGTTACCCATACTTGTGTGGTAGACGGCTCCGTGGAGGGTCTGGCCTGCAAGGAGGATAACATCTTCTCCGTACAGTACTACCCCGAAAGCGCCCCCGGTCCCCAGGACAGCGCTTATCTCTTCGATATGTTCATCACTGCCATGAAGGAGGCCAAGTAAAATGCCTAAGAGAACAGATATCAAAAAAGTCATGGTCATCGGCTCCGGCCCCATCGTCATCGGTCAGGCCGCCGAGTTTGACTATGCAGGCACCCAGGCCTGCCTCGCTTTGAAGGAAGAGGGCTACGAGGTAGTCCTTGCCAACTCCAATCCCGCCACCATCATGACGGATACCGCCATCGCGGACAAGATCTACATGGAGCCCCTTACCCTGGAATACGTGGCAAAGATCATCCGCCACGAGCGTCCCGACGCCATCGTTCCCGGCATCGGCGGTCAGACGGGTCTGAACCTCGCCATGCAGCTGGAAAAGAAGGGCGTTCTGAAGGAATGCCGCGTGGAGCTGCTGGGCACCCCTGCAGAAAGCATTGAGCGCGCAGAGGACCGCGACCTGTTCAAAAAGCTTTGCGAGGAGATCGGTGAGCCTATCTGCCCCTCCGACATCGCGGAATCCATCCCCCAGGCGGAAAAGGTTGCCGAGCAGATCGGCTACCCCGTAGTGCTCCGTCCCGCCTTCACTCTGGGCGGCACAGGCGGCGGCTTTGCGGACAACGTGGAAGAGCTTCGCGAGATCATGAAGAACGCTCTCAAACTGTCTCCTGTGCACCAGGTGCTCATTGAAAAGAGTATCAAGGGTTACAAGGAGATCGAGTACGAGGTGATGCGCGACGCTAACGACACCGCCATCGCCATCTGTAACATGGAAAACGTGGACCCCGTTGGCATCCATACCGGCGACTCCGTGGTGGTCTGCCCCTGTCAGACCCTCACCAATAAGGAAGCACAGCTCCTTCGGGACAGCGCCTTGAAAATCATCCGCGCTCTCAAGATCGAGGGCGGCTGTAACGTACAGTTTGCGCTGGATCCCCAGTCCTTCCGTTACTACGTCATCGAGGTCAACCCCCGTGTGTCCCGTTCTTCCGCACTGGCCTCCAAGGCCAGCGGCTACCCCATTGCAAGAGTGACCGCCAAGATCGCCGTGGGCATGACCCTGGACGAGATCAAGCTGGCCGCCATCCCCGCCTGCTGTGAGCCTACTCTGGACTACGTGGTCACCAAAATGCCCCGTTTCCCCTTCGATAAATTTGCCGACGCCAGCAACAAGCTTTCCACCCAGATGAAGGCCACCGGCGAGGTCATGTCCATCGGCAGAACCGTGGAGGAAAGCTTCCTCAAGGCCATCCGTTCTCTGGAGATCGGCGTGTACCACCTCCACATGAAGAAGTTCGACCACACGCCCACCGAGGAGCTGCTGACCTATATCTGCGACGGCACCGACGATCGTTTCTATGCCATTGCAGAGCTGTTGCGCCGCGGCGTGGATTCCGATACCATCTGCAAGGCCACTATGATCGACCTGCTGTTCGTGGATATCCTCCGCCACATCGTGGACCTGGAAAAGGAGATCGCCGAAAAGCCTTTTGACTTGGAAACCCTGAAGGAAGCCAAGCACTACGGCTTCTGCGACAGAGCCGTGGCTGATTGCTGGAAGACCACCGAGGACGCCGTTTGGAATTTCCGAAAGGAAAACGGCCTGTTCCCCGTATATAAAATGATCGATACCTGTGCAGGTGAGTACGCCGCAGACGTTCCCTATCTGTACTCCACCTACGGCGACGAAAACGAGTCCGTGGCCTCCGACCGTAAGAAGATCATCGTGCTGGGCTCCGGCCCCATCCGTATCGGTCAGGGCGTGGAATTCGACTATTCCACCGTCCACGCGGTCATGACCATCAAGGCCAACGGCTACGAGGCTATCATCATCAACAACAACCCCGAAACGGTGTCCACCGACTACACCTGCTCGGACAAGCTGTATTTCGAGCCCCTCACCACCGAGGATGTTTGCAACATCATCGAGCTGGAAAAGCCTTACGGTGTCATCGCCTCCCTGGGCGGTCAGACCGCTATCAACCTTGCCGAGCCTCTCCGCAACCGGGGTGTGACCATCATCGGTACCGACTGCGAGGCCATCGAGCGTGCGGAAAACCGTGATTCCTTCGAGAAGGTGCTTTCCTCTCTGAACATTCCCCAGCCTAAGGGCAGAGCCGTCACCTGCGTGGAGGACGGTATCACCGCCGCTTCCGAGATTGGCTACCCCGTGCTGGTACGTCCCTCCTTTGTGCTGGGCGGCAGAGCCATGCAGATCGTTGCCAACGAGCAACAGCTTCGTCAGTATCTCAAGACCGCTGTGGAGATCGATGAGGATCGTCCCGTGCTGGTAGACAAGTATATCATCGGTAAAGAGGTTGAGGTTGACGCCGTCTGCGACGGTAAGGACGTATTCGTCCCCGGCATCATGGAGCTGGTAGAGCGTACCGGTATCCACTCCGGCGACTCCATCAGCGTATATCCGACCTTCTCTGTTTCCGATAAAGTCAAAGGCATCATCCTTCAGTATGCGAAGAAATTGGGCCTTGGCATCGGCATCGTAGGCCTCTTTAATATCCAGTTCATCGTAGATAAAGACGATAACGTCTTCATCATCGAGGTCAACCCGAGATCTTCCAGAACCGTACCGTTCCTTTCCAAGGCAACCGGCTACTCGCTTGCAGATATCGCAACAGAAGTCATCCTTGGAAAGTCCCTCAAAGAGCTCGGCATCTTCCAGCTCTATCCGGATGAGAAGAAACGT
>JAZNPH010000002.1:0-26010 GCA_045589515.1 Eubacteriales bacterium
TCGGTCTTGCTGATCAGATCTTCTACGTTGTCGATACCTGCGCGCTTCAAACAGTTGAAGCTTCTCACGGACAGATCCAGCTCTTCGATAGTCATCTCAAGAACCTTGCCCTTCTTAGCTTCTTCGCGCTCGACCAAGATCTCAGCGTTCTTAGCTTCCACGGAGAGCTCTACGAACAGATTCAAATGCTCGTTGAGGATCTTTGCAGCCAAAGAAACAGCTTCTTTTGCATTGATGGTACCATTGGTGGTCACATCCAGCTCAAGACGATCATAGTCGGTAATGTTGCCAACACGAGTGTTGGAAACAGTGTAGTTAGCGGTATAAACAGGCGTATAGATGGAATCCGTGTAGATCACGCCGATGACGGAAGACTCCGCCGCGGCCTTGTTCTTATCGGAGGATACGTAGCCCCTGCCGTGCTCAAAGGTGAGCTGCATAAAGAAGGGAGAACCGGGTTCTACCGTTGCAATATGATGGGTGGGGTTCAGGATCTCGATATCGGAATCCGTCTGAATATCGCCGGCGGTAACTTCGCCGCCGCGAACATCGATCATAACGGTTTTCGGCTCGTTGCAATGCAACTTCGCAACAATACCCTTGACATTGATCACGATCTCAGGAACATCTTCCTTCACACCAGGTACGGTGGAGATTTCGTGAAGAACACCGTCAATTTTGATATTAGATACTGCAACGCCGGGCAGGGAGCTCAAAAGCACTCTGCGCAAGGAGTTGCCAAGCGTAATGCCGTAGCCTCTCTCAAGGGGTTCAATGACAAAAACACCGTGTTTTCCGTCTTCGCTGAGCTCGGCGGTAACAATGTTCGGTCTTTCGATTTCGATCATTATAATAACCTCCTATTTCAATGGTCGGCTCTGTAGCAGAGACGATTACTTCGAGTACAACTCGACGATCAGGTGTTCTTCGAACGGGAAGTCGATGTCGGCTCTGGTAGGAAGATTGTTGATCGTTGCAGTAACATTTTCCGCATCAACGGTCAGCCATGCGGGAACGGGTCTGCTGTTGATATTCTCGATAAGCACTTTAATCTTCTCGGATTCCTTGTTAGACTTCTTGTCCTTCAGAGCGATCACGTCGCCCTTCTTGAGCAAGCAGGAAGGAATGGTGACCTTCTTACCGTTAACGGTGAAGTGGCCATGCAGTACGAGCTGGCGAGCCTCTTTACGGCTGGATGCCATACCCATACGGTAAACTACGTTGTCGAAACGACGCTCGATCATGGTCAGCAGGTTTTCACCGGTCTGGCCGGGCTGTCTGTCTGCCTTCTCGAAGTAGTTCTTAAATTGCTTCTCCAGAATACCGTAGTATCTCTTTGCCTTCTGCTTCTCGCGGAGCTGCAGGGTATATTCCTTGGGTCTTCTTCTGGACACGTTAGCGCCATGCTGACCGGGAACGCTGCCTCTGCGGGAAAAGGGGCACTTGTCACTTGCACACTTGTCGCCCTTCAGGTAAAGCTTGGTGCCTTCTCTGCGGCACAGTCTGCAAGAGGGTCCTGTATATCTTGCCATGTGTTTGCCTCCAAATTCTCGATTAAACGCGTCTTCTCTTGGGCGGTCTGCAACCGTTGTGAGGAATCGGCGTTACATCTTTAATCATAGTGATTTCCAAACCTGCAACCTGCAGTGCACGGATTGCGGATTCTCTACCCTGACCGGGGCCCTTTACGAATACTTCAACAGTCTTCAGACCCTGTTCGATTGCAGTCTTTGCGGCTGCTTCTGCTGCCATCTGAGCTGCGAAAGGAGTAGACTTTCTGGAACCTCTGTAACCCAGCTCACCTGCGGATGCCCAAGAAATTGCATTGCCCTGGGTATCGGTGATGGTTACGATGGTGTTGTTAAAGCTGGACTGGATATGTGCAGCACCGCGCTCGATATTCTTCTTTTCGCGACGCTTCTTGAGTGCAGTCTTCTTAGTAGTCTTTGCCATTTCCGTCTTTACCTCCCTCTTACTTTTTCTTGTTCGCGATGGTCTTGACGGGACCTTTTCTGGTTCTTGCGTTGGTCTTGGTACGCTGACCTCTTACGGGGAGACCTTTTCTGTGTCTCTGGCCGCGGTAGCAATCAATTTCCACCATTCTCTTGATGTTCAGACCGACTTCTCTTCTCAGATCACCTTCAACAACATAGTTGTTTTCGATGCAGTCACGAAGCTTGGCAATATCTGCCTCAGTCAGGTCCTTAACGCGAGTGTCGGGGTTGATGCCGGTCGCCTTCAAGATTTCGTTGGAACGGCTTCTGCCAATACCGTAGATATAGCACAGACCGATCTCAACACGCTTTGCGTTAGGAATGTCAACGCCTGAAATACGTGCCATTGTTACACCTCTCTCCTTAGCCTTGTTTCTGTTTATGCTTGGGGTTTTCGCAGATTACCATGATCTTGCCTTTTCTCTTGATAATCTTGCACTTCTCGCAGATTTTCTTTACGGAAGGTTTTACTTTCATGATGATACCTCCATTCATTGTGGTTGCAGATCACTTTGCTCTGAAAGTGATTCTGCCCTGTGTCAGGTCATATACCGAAACTTCTACGGTGACTTTGTCGCCGGGAAGGATTCGGATATAATTCATGCGCATTTTTCCTGAAATGTGAGCGGTGATGATGTGACCGTTGGTCAGCTTTACGCGGAATACCGTGTTGGGCAGGACCTCAACCACGACACCTTCACATTCAATCACATTGTCCTTAGCCAGAACAACTCCTCCTTCATACCTGTACGCGACCGGCGTTTTCCCGCAGCCAGATCCGCAAGAAGCGGTTGGTCAGCGTTTTTTCGGGAAACCGAATGGGTTCTCCTTGCTCACCGGTGATCAATCTTACATGCTTACGGTTTTTCTTCTTTGGGGTTTCTACCCTTCTTCCCCTGCCGTCGGCGATGAAGAGATGATTCTCTTCTTCCCGCAGGATCAAGCAAATCTTGCCTGCGTCCTTACCGGCAAGTGAAACGGCAAGACAGCCTTCGCATCCCATCATACTCAGTTGGGATCGGTGAGGATGACTGCACCGTTGTCCGTCAGAGCGAAGGTGTTTTCGAAGTGGGAAGACAGCTTTCCGTCGTCGGTGACCACCGTCCATTCGTTGGACAGGGTGTGTACCGAGTGGACGCCGGCATTGATCATAGGCTCCACAGCCAAGGTCATGCCGCTGCACAGTCTGATCCCTCTGCCCGCTCTGCCGTAGTTGGGGACTTCCGGGTCCTCGTGTACTTTCTTTCCGATGCCGTGACCAACGTAGTCACGCACCACGGAGTAACCAAAGGATTCTACATAGGTTTGGATCGCGTTCCCGATATCGCCGAGACGTGCGCCCTCACCTTCTGCAGCTTGAAGCCCTTTGAAAAAGCTTTGCCGAGTAACCTCAATCAGCTTCTTTGCTTCCTCGCTGATCTCGCCTACCGCAAATGTTGCGGCGCAATCTCCGTGGTAGCCCTTATACAAGGCACCAACGTCGATCTTGACGATATCACCGTTCTTCAGCACCCTGTTGGAGGGGATCCCGTGGATCACTTCCTCGTTGACGCTGATACAAGCGGAAGCGGGAAAGCCGTAGAGGTTCAAGAAAGACGGTTTCGCGCCCATGGACGTAATGGTCTTACGGATCACTGCATCGATCTGCGCCGTTGTGACGCCTTCCTTGCAGTGTTCCCCACCGATGGCACGGGCGGTTGCCGCGATGCGGCCTGCATCTCTCATCAAACGAAGTTCTTCAGTAGACTTCAGGTTGATCATATGCCGAGCGCTTTCTTCACCAGGGCCGTGGTGTCATCCACGCTTGCCTGGCCGACAACGGTTTTCAGAAGATTCTTCTTTGCGTAATAGTCCTTCAACGGTTCCGTTTCCGTATGGTAGACCTGCAGACGATTCAAAACCGTTTCGGGCTTGTCGTCAGCACGGAGGGTCAACTCAGTGCCGCAGGAATCACAAGTCTTGCCATCGGCAGAGGGGTTGTACTTAACGTGGTAAGTAGCACCGCAGCCGGGGCAGGAGCGTCTGCCGCTCATACGCTCTACGATGGTTTCGTCTGCAACCTCCAAAGAGAGCACGCAGTCGATCTTCACACCGAGGCTATCGAGGGCTTCTGCCTGAGGAATGGTACGGGGGAAGCCGTCCAGGATGAAGCCATTCGCGCAGTCCGATTGTGCTAAGCGATCTTTTACGATGCCAACCACCACATCATCAGGAACCAAGGCTCCGGACTTGATGAGTTCGGACGCTTGCTTGCCAAGCTCCGTGCCGTCTTTAATGGCGGCACGGATCATGGCACCTGTCGAAATGGTAGGGATCTTGAGCGCTTCGCAGATAATTTCGCCCTGGGTGCCTTTACCCGCACCGGGAGGGCCAAACAATATCAGGTTCATTTCTCAATTCTCCCGAAACAGATCACTCAAGGAAGCCCTTGTAGTGACGCATGGTCGTCTCGCTTTCGATTTCTCTGGTGGTCTGCAAAGCAACATCCACTGCGATGATGACCGAAGTACCGCCGTATACCAGCATGGACAGCGCTGCGTTGTTGGTCCAGCTCATGAGGATCGGGAAGATCGCCATGAAGGAGAGGAACAGTGCGCCGATGAGGGTAACACGGTTGACAACCTTCTGGATATACTGTGCGGTGGGCTGGCCGGGTCTGTAACCCAGGATAGTACCACCGTTGTTCTTCAGGTTGTTGGCAACCTCAACGGTATTGAACGAAATTGCGATATAGAAGTATGCAAATGCGATGATCAGAACGAACATTACCAAAACGTAGATAACGCTGCCGGAAGAGAACCATTTCTGAACCCCTTCCTGGAAGCCGCCACCGATGATCAGAGCCAGGGTGGAGGGCAGAGATACGATCGCAGATGCGAAGATGACAGGCATTACACCGCCCATCATGATCTTGATGGGAAGGTGGGTGTTGGCACCGCCGTACATCTTACGTCCAACCTGTCTCTTTGCGTACTGGACAGGCAGACGACGTTCGGAGTTGGAGAAGAACACGACCAAGGTAATGATGATCAACATCATTACGATTGCAGCCAGAACACCCAGAACGTTTTCCAGGGTAAAGCTGCCCTTCAAGAGAGCAAACATTCTCGCTGCAAGAGTAGGTCCGGTGGAAACGATGTTAGCAAAGAGGATCAGGGAGATACCGTTACCGATACCCTTCTCGTCGATGCGCTCGCCCAACCACATAACCAAGCAGGCACCTGCAGTATGGCACGCAATGATGACCAATGCTGCGAAGAGGCCCTTGTTCTCGATCATGCCCTGGCTCTTCAGAGTTGCGTAGTAACCGTAGGAGGTTACCGCTGCGAGAACGATGGTTACGTAACGGGTGTAGCGAGAGATTCTCGCCTGACCTTCGGGACCGCTCTTAGCGATTCTTTCCAGTGCGGGGATGGCGATGGTGAGCAGCTGGATCACGATGGAAGCCGTGATGTAGGGGCTGACACCAAGTGCAAACAGGGTTGCGTTGGAGAACGCATCACCTGCCAGCATGCTGAAGTAGCCGAACAGGGAGCCCCTAACAGCGTCGGAGTTGAACATTGCGTTCACCGCGGTGCTGTTGATGAAGGGAACCATCACGTTGGCGCCGAGTCGGTAAATCACGATGACCAGCAGCGTGAAGAGCATTCTCTTACGCAGTTCAGGCACCTTCCATGCATTACCGAATACCTTAAACATTATACCACCTCAGTCTTTCCGCCTGCGGCTTCGATCTTTTCTTTAGCGGATGCGGAAAACTTGGTTGCTTTTACGGTAAATGCCTTGGTTACTTCGCCGTCGCCCAGGACCTTAAGTCCGTCGAACGTATTCTTAATGATGCCATTTGCAACGAGGGTGTCCAGATCGATCACCGCGCCGTTCTCAAATGCGTCCAGAGCGGACAGATTGATGATGGCATACTGAGTTGCAAAGTGGTTCTTGAAACCTCTCTTGGGAAGTTTTCTGTAAAGGGGCAACTGACCGCCCTCGAAACCGGGTCTAACACCGCCGCCGGAACGAGCGTTCTGGCCCTTGTGACCCTTACCTGCGGTCTTGCCGTTACCACTACCTGCACCTCTACCTTTTCTGTAGGGTGCTTTGGTGGAACCGACAGCCGGAGAAAGCTCATGAAGCTTCATAACAATATCCTCCTTCTTCTAATCTGTCGATCCGTTATTCTGCGTCTTCAACCTTAACCAGGTGGCAGATAACGTTGATCTTACCCTCAATGCTTGCATCCTTCTCAACGATCTTGTAATCGCCGATCTTGTTCAGACCGAGAGATGCAGCGGTGAGGATCTGGTTCTTTTTACGACCGATCAGGCTCTTGGCCAGAGTAATTTTAACTTTCATGTCTGACCTCCTTAGCGGACGTTGTTGACGTCGATGCCACGCATAGCGGCAACTTCTTCAACGGTACGAAGTTCCTTCAGAGCCTCGAAGGTTGCTTTCACAACGTTCGCAGGGTTGTTGGAGCGGAGAGACTTACCGCGGATATCGCGGATGCCTGCCATTTCAAGAACGGCACGGACCTTGCCACCGGCGATGATACCGGTACCGGGAGCAGCGGGCTTCAGCAAAACCTTGCCTGCGCCGTATTCACCGATGATCTCGTGGGGGATGGTAGTACCAACCAGGGGAACTTCGATGACGTTCTTCTTAGCTGCTTCGATTGCCTTACGGATGGCATCCGGAACCTCGGCTGCCTTACCGATGCCGTAACCCACCAGGCCTTCGCCGTTACCGACAACGACCAGAGCGGAGAAGCGACGGATACGACCGCCCTTTACGGTTTTGGAAACGCTCTTGGTATCAACAAGGTTTTCCTTGAATTCTACATTGGAATAATCTTTTTTCATAATACCCTCCTTAGAACTTCAGGCCGGCTTCGCGAGCAGCCTCAGCGAGAGCCTTCACACGGCCGTGATAGAGATTACCGCCGCGGTCGAACACAACCTCAGTGATGTTCTTCTCAAGGGCTCTCTTTGCAGCCAGTTCGCCAACCTTTTTTGCAGCCTCGATGTTGCCGCCTTCTGCGCCGAATTCCTTTTCGGTGGAGGAAGCTGCTACGAGGGTATTGCCTACGGTGTCGTCGATGATCTGAACGTAGATGTTATCGTTGGAACGATAAACGCAGAAACGGGGTCTTGCGGGAGTTCCGAAAATCTTCGCTCTGACTCTCTTATGTCTATGGAGTCTCTTTGCATTGCTATCAGCACGAGTAATCATGTTTCTTTCCTCTCCTTCCCGTTATTTGCCGGCCTTACCGGACTTGCTTCTCACGTATTCGCCAGCATAGCGGATACCCTTACCATGGTAGGGTTCGGGAGGACGCTTGCCGCGGATAACTGCTGCGATCTGACCGACCTGCTGCTTGTTGGAGCCGCTTACCTTGATCTTCAAGCCGCCGCTGTCGCCGGGGATCTCAAAGGTGATACCCTGGGGAGCGGTCATGAGAATATCATGGGAGTAGCCCAAGTGCAGGAGAAGGTCCTTGCCCTTCATTTCTGCACGGTAACCAACACCGATGATCTCCAGGTTCTTAACGTAGCCCTCGGTAACACCAACGATCATGTTGGCGATCAGGGTTCTGGAAAGACCGTGGAGGGATCTTGCCTCTTTCTCGTCGTTGGGACGAGTGACAAGGATCTCAGCACCTTCAACGTTAACGCTGATGATGGGAGAGATCTGTTCGGAAAGTTCGCCTTTGGGTCCCTTAACGGTAACCAGGTTGCTGTCGCTGACAGTAACGGTCACACCGGCAGGGAGCGCAATCGGCTTTCTACCAATTCTGGACATGTTTCAAATCCTCCTTACCAAACGAAGGCGAGCACTTCACCGCCCACGTTCTCTTTGCGGGCTGCCTTGTCGGTCATGATACCACGGGAGGTGGAAACAATCGCGATGCCGAGGCCGTTTCTGACCTTCGGAATGTCCTGACTTGCCGCATAAATCCTCAATCCGGGCTTAGAGACACGCTTAATGCCCTGGATGATCTTCTGCTTACCTTCGCCGTACTTCAGGGTAACGGTGATGATGCCCTGCTTGCCGTCGTCGGTTACTTTGTAATCTTTGATGTAGCCTTCGTCGAGAAGAATCTGAACGATGGCTTTCTTCATATTGGAAGCAGGGATCTCAACAGTCTCGTGCTTTGCATCATTTGCATTGCGGATTCTGGTGAGCAGGTCTGCTACAACGTCTGTCATCTGCATAGTTCAATCCTCCTTACGATTACCAGCTGGCTTTTTTCACGCCGGGAATCTGGCCCTTGTAAGCCAATTCACGGAAGCAGATACGGCAAATGCCGTATTTTCTCATATACGCGTGCGGTCTGCCGCAGATCTTACATCTGGTGTACGCACGGGTGGAAAACTTGGGGGCCTTCTGCTGCTTGAGAATCATTGCTTTCTTTGCCATCTTGTTTTCCTCCTTACTGTTTTGCGAACGGTGCGCCCAGGAGAGTCAGAAGCTCTTTTGCTTCCTCGTCGGTCTGTGCGGTCGTTACGAACACGATATCCATACCTCTGACCTTGTCCACCTTATCGTACTCGATTTCGGGGAAGATCAGCTGTTCCTTCAAGCCTACGCTGTAGTTGCCTCTGCCGTCGAACGCGTTGGGGTTGATACCCTTGAAGTCACGTACGCGGGGCAGTGCGAGGTTGAAGAACTTATCTACGAATTCCCACATGTTCTCAGCGCGCAGGGTAACCTTAACGCCGATCTTCTGGCCTGCTCTGATCTTGAAGTTAGAGACAGACTTCTTTGCGGTGGTGGGAACTGCCTTCTGACCGGTGATAGCGGTCAGGTCAGCGATGATAGCGTCGATCACCTTGGGGTTCTCTTTAGCTTCACCTGCACCAACGTTGATCACGACCTTGTTCAGTCTCGGGATCTGCATAGGGCTGGAGTAGTTGAACTTTGCCATGAGGGCAGGTGCAACGTCGCTATTGTAATATTCTTTCAGTCTAGACATTGTAAATACCCTCCTTCATCAAATTTCTTTGCCGCAGCCTTTTTTGCCTGCGCAAACTCTGATCTTACGGCCATCTTCGGTGATCTGAACCTTGGAGCGTCTGCCTGCCTTGCAGTTGGGGCAGTAGAGCTGCACCTTGCTGGCATAGATGGCGCCTTCGGTCTTGATGATACCGCCTGCCTCACCCTGTCTTCTGGGCTTGACGTGCTTAGATACGATCTGAACACCCTCAACCATAACCTTGCCTTCCTTGGGGGAAACGCCGATTACTTTGCCGATTGCGGGCTCTTTGCCGTTTGCATATTCGCCGGAGATCACGATAACGGTATCGCCGGTCTTAACGTGCATCTTACTCATTGTACATCCTCCCATCAAACAACTTCGGGTGCCAGGGAGAGGATCTTCATGTAGTCATGATCACGAAGCTCTCTTGCAATGGGCCCAAAGATACGGGTACCGCGGGGGTTCTTGTCTTCCTTGATGATGACGGCTGCGTTCTCATCGAAGCGAACGTAGGAGCCATCAGCTCTTCTAACGGGCTGTACGGTTCTTACCACAACGGCGCGAACTACGTCGCCCTTCTTCACAACACCGCCGGGTGCTGCTTTCTTAACTGCGCAAACAACAACATCGCCTACACCTGCATAACGTCTGCCGGTATCGCCAAGTACGCGGATGCACATAAGCTCTTTAGCTCCGGTGTTGTCGGCAACTTTCATCATAGATTGCTGCTGTAACATTCTGTACCTCCTGCTTACTTAGCCTTCTCGACGATCTTGACGAGACGCCAGTTCTTGTCCTTGGAGAGAGGTCTGGTTTCCATGATCATAACGATATCGCCAACTTTTGCTTCGTTGTTCTCGTCATGAGCCTTGAAACGGACGGTTCTCTTAATAATCTTCTTATAAAGGGGGTGCTTCACATTGTCGCGTACGGCAACGACGATGGTCTTATCCATCTTGTCGCTTGCTACGATACCGACTCTGGTCTTTCTCATAGATCTTGCTTCCATGTTCTACTCCTTTCCCTTACGCATTCTCAGCGAGCTGCTTCTCGCGGAGAACAGTCAGCATCCGTGCGATCGTCTTCTTGGTCTCAACGATCTTCATCGGATTTTCGAGCTGGTTGATAGAATGCTGGAAGCGAAGATTGAAGAGCGCTTCCTTCTGCTCCTTGATGGCCTTTTCCAGTTCGGAAGCGGACAACTCTTTGATTTCTCTGATATCCATCTTTATGCCTCCTGATTTTCAAGGTCAGCTTTCGTTGCAAACTTGCATTTGATCGGAAGCTTGTGGGAAGCGAGACGCATTGCTTCGCGAGCAACAGCTTCGTCGATGCCTTCCATCTCGAACATAACTCTGCCCGGTTTCACAACTGCTACCCAGTATTCGGGAGAACCCTTACCGGAACCCATTCGGGTTTCTGCGGGCTTCTCGGTGATGGGCTTATCCGGGAAGATCTTGATCCAAACCTTACCGCCACGCTTGATATAACGGGTCATAGCAATACGGGCTGCCTCGATCTGGTTGCTGGTGATCCAAGCGGGCGCGGTAGCAACCAAGCCGTACTGACCGTTGGTGATCTTGTTGCCTCTGTAGGCCTTACCGGTCAATCTGCCTCTGTGGACACGTCTGTATTTAACTCTCTTAGGCATTAACATTAGCGTCTACCTCCTTCGCGAACAGCGGTGCGCTTCACTTCGGAGAGGACCTCGCCCTTGTAGATCCAAACCTTGATACCGATCTTACCGTAGGTGGTGTTAGCTTCAGCGAAGCCGTAGTCGATATCTGCACGGAGGGTCTGCAGCGGGATGGTACCTTCATGATAGTGTTCGGTTCTCGCGATTTCCGCGCCGCCCAGACGGCCGCCGCAGGAGATCTTGATACCCTTTGCACCAAGCTTCATGGTTCTGCCGATTGCCTGCTTCATTGCGCGACGGAAGGAGATTCTCTTCTCCAGCTGAGCTGCAATGTTCTCGGCAACCAGGGTTGCGTTCAAGTCGGGGCTCTTTACCTCAACGACCTTCACATCCACGGTAACATTTGCGGGAGTGTTCAGGAATTTGGTGATAACGCCCTTGAGCTTTTCGATCTCTGCGCCGCCCTTACCGATGATGATACCGGGCTTAGCACAGTGGATGATCACTTTGATACGGCTGTTGTCGCGTTCGATCTCGATCTTGGGAACGCCAGCCTGAGCAAGTCTCTGCTTGAGGAACTTTCTGAGCTGATAGTCGGAAACCAGGGTATCGCCGAAATCCTGTTCCTTTACATACCAACGGGAGTCCCAATTTTTGATGACGCCCACACGAAGGCCGTGGGGATTAACTTTCTGTCCCATTTTCAGTACTCCTCCTTAGTCTCTTTCTTTCAGCGTGAGGTTCACATGAGAGGTACGCTTGATGATGCGGAAGGCTCTGCCCTGCGCACGAGGCTGAACTCTCTTCATGTTCTTGAGAATGCCGGGAGTTACGTAGCACTCAGCAACGTAGAGCTTCTCAACATCCATACCGAAGTTATGCTCGGCATTTGCCATAGCGGATTTCAACAGCTTTGCGATATCGGTAGCCACCAGCTTGTTGGTGTTCTTCAGAATCGCCATTGCAACAGCGGCATCCTTGCCTCTGATCTCATCCAACACGATCCCAACCTTGCGGGGAGATACGCGAAGCTGCTTAAGATAAGCTTTAGAAACTTTGTTTTCCATCGTTTATTCTCCTTTCAGCCCGCGCTTATTTACCGTTGTTGGAAGTCTTGGAACCGGCGTGGCCCTTATAGGTTCTGGTGGGAGCGAACTCACCCAGCTTGTGACCTACCATGTCCTCAACTACGTATACCGGGACGTGCTTTCTGCCGTCGTAAACGGCAATGGTGTGACCGACGAAATCCGGGAAGATGGTAGAGGCGCGAGACCAGGTCTTCAGGACTCTCTTTTCGCCCTTATCATTCATTTCACAAATGCGCTTATACAGTTTGGCCTCAACAAAAGGGCCTTTTTTTACGCTTCTGCTCATTGTTCATATCCTCCTTTATTTGTCGTTACGTCTCTTGACGATGAACTTGTTGGTGCGTGCCTTCTTGTTTCTGGTCTTATAACCCAGAGCAGGCTTGCCCCAAGGAGTTACAGGACCGGGACGGCCGATGGGAGCGCGACCCTCACCACCACCGTGGGGGTGGTCGCAGGGGTTCATTACGGAACCTCTGACGGTAGGTCTGATACCCATGTGACGCTTCTTACCGGCTTTACCGATCTTGATGTTCTCGTGCTCCAGGTTGCCGATGGTGCCGACGGTTGCCTTGCAATCCAGACGGACCAGACGAACCTCGCCGGAGGGGAGACGGATCTGAGCCATGCCGTTCTCTTTTGCCATCAGCTGAGCTGCAGCACCTGCGGAACGAACCAGCTGAGCGCCTCTGCCGGGGTAGAGCTCGATGGAGTTGATCAGGGTACCTACGGGGATGTTGCCGATAGGCAGCACGTTGCCGGGCTTAATGTCGGCATTTTCGCCTGCGTAGAGAACGTCGCCAACCTTGATACCGTCGGTTGCGAGAACGTAGCTCTTCTTCCCCGCTTCATCCTGGAGAAGTGCGATATAAGCGGTACGGTTGGGGTCGTACTCGATAGCGGTAACGGTGTTACCGTTAGCGTCGAACGCGCCCTTAAAATCGATGATTCTGTACTTGGTCTTGTTGCCGCCGCCGTGATGACGAACGGTGATCTTACCGGTGTTGTTACGGCCTGCCTTGTGCTTCAGAGTAACAAGCAGGCTTTTCTCAGGCTTACTCTTGGTCAGCTCCGCAAAGGAGGGAGTGGCCATGTGTCTGAGTGACGGAGTAGTAGGGCTATAAGTCTTTACTGCCATTTCCGTTACTCCTTTCTTACATCAAGCTGTCGAAGAACTCGATCGTCTTGGAATCTGCAGTCAGCTTCACGATCGCTTTCTTCCACTGTGCGGTATAACCGTAGTGGTAGCCCATTCTGCGGGGCTTTCTCTTCATGGTGATGGTGGTCACCTTTTCAACTTCCACGCCGAAGATCTCTTCCACTGCGTTCTTGATCTCGATCTTGTTCGCATCGTTAGCAACGCGGAAGGTGTACTTCTTCTGCTGGATGTTGGCAATCGCTGCCTCGGTGATGACCGGCTTCTGGATTACATCGTATGCGGTTTTCATTCTGCGTAAACCTCCTCGATCTTAGCCACCGCATCCTTAGCCATGACAAGCTTGCCATACTTGAGGATGTTGTAGACGTTGATTGCGTTCACGGGAGTGGTAGCCACGCCCGGGATGTTAGCCATAGACTTGACGACCTTCTTGTCAGCTTCGGGCAGAACAACCAGAGTCTTGCCGGTTGCGCCGATTGCGGAGAGGAACTGCACCATGGGCTTGGTCTTGTAATCTGCAGATGCGATATTGTCAACGACAATCAGTTCACCTTCAGCTACCTTTGCAGACAAAGCGGAGAACATTGCGAGCTTCTTCACTTTCTTGTTGATGCTGACGCGATAGGAACGGGGCTTCGGAGCGAAGACGATACCGCCGTGAGTCCACTGGGGAGCTCTGGTGGAACCCTGTCTTGCATGACCGGTACCCTTCTGCTTCCAGGGCTTTCTGCCGCCACCGGAAACTTCCGCTCTGGTGAGTGCGGACTGGGTGCCCTGACGCTGGTTGAGCAGGTAAGCTCTTACGACAGCGTGAACTGCAGCCTCATTCATTTCTGCTGCAAAAATCTTCTCGGAAAGCTCGATGGTACCAACCGCCTTGCCTTCCATATTTACCACGTTAAGAGTAGGCATTGTTCATTTCCTCCTTTCGCTTACTTCACAGCGTTGCGAACATAAACGATACCGCCCTTGGGACCGGGAACGGCGCCCTTGACAGCAATCAGATTGTTGTCGGCGTCGATCTTAACGATCTCCAGATTGAGCATAGTAACCTGTTCGTGACCGTACTGACCTGCCATGTGCTTATTCTTGAACACACGGGAAGGATCGCTGTTTGCACCCATGGAACCAACCTGACGATGTACAGGGCCGGTACCGTGAGTCATTCTCAGACGGTGTGCGTTCCATCTCTTGATAACGCCGCTATAACCATGACCCTTGGTGATACCGGTGATGTCGACCTTTTCGCCTTCTGCGAAGGTATCGGCAGTCACGATGTCGCCCTCGTTCATGGAAGCTGCGTCGTCCAGACGGAACTCCTTGAGGTACTTCTTAAAGGAAACCTTGTGGGCTTCGAAGTGACCCTTGACGGGTTTGGTTGCCTTGCGTTCAGGAAGATCGGAGTAACCGAGCTGAACTGCAGAGTAACCGTCCTTTTCCACCGTCTTCTTCTGAACAACGGTGCAGGGACCTGCGTTGATGACAGTAACGGGAATAACCTTGCCCTTCTCATCGAAGATCTGAGTCATGCCCAGCTTTCTGCCAATGATGCCTTTTTTCATTGTAATATTCCTCCTTGGTTATTGGTTGAATCGGTTTCGATCCAACGTGACCTTGTTTTGTTTACGAAACTTAGAGTTCGACGCTGAAATCAACGCCGGCGGGAAGATCGATGTTCATCATTGCGTCTACGCAAGCCTTAGAGGGCTTAATGATGTCGATCAGTCTCTTGTGAGTACGATACTCAAACTGCTCACGGCTATCCTTGTACTTGTGAACTGCACGCAGGATGGTGATGATCTCTCTGTCGGTAGGGAGTGGGATGGGACCGGAGACGGATGCGCCGTTGCGCTTCGCGGTCTCAACGATCTTTTCTGCTGCCTGATCGATCAAAGTGTGATCGTAGGACTTGAGTCTGATACGGATTCTTTCTTTTGCCATGGTTTAGCCTCCTAAAAAAATTGTTTTGTTTTAGTGGCAGTAGGATGAACACCGTTCCGGGCGTTTCATGCCCTTCCCTAAAAAAATGCCTTCCTCTGCGCCCGATTTCCGGACATACTCCACAGAAGTTACCCACGCTTTTGCATGGCAATCTACTGCTTCATCGCACACCAAGCGAAATAGATTTTAACACAGGAAAGGCGAAATGTCAAGCATTTTTTTCAAAAAAGTGTATATTTTCGCCCTTTAAAATTGTAAACAATTTGTGAACAAAATTCGAAATATTTTTCTTAAAAAAACACTTTACTTTCCGCATTTTTCTGTTATAATGGAGATGTGAAAAGCGTGCATTTTTTTGCACCGGCATCTTATATATAATAAGGAAGGAAAACACCATGGAATTCACCCATACCTGCAGCGGAACCTGCTCCCGCTCCATTCGTTTCGAAATGGATGAAAATCACGTCGTCACGGGGGTCACCTACGTTGGCGGATGCAACGGCAACCTGAAGGGAATCTCCCAGCTTTGCGAGGGAATGAAGGCCGAGGATCTGATCGCCCGTCTGGAGGGCACCAAGTGTGGCTTCAAGAACACCTCCTGCCCCGATCAGTTAGCAAAAGCATTGAAAAACGCTCTGGCGAATCAATAAAAACGTTAAAGGAGTTTGCGTATGAATACGGCTTACGAAACAGCACTGAAGGAATACGAAAACTGGCTTTCCCACGTAGAGGGAGAGGACAAGGCCGCTCTGGAGGCCATTCGAGGGGATGAAAACGCCATCCTGGCCCGTTTTGCCATTCCCATGGCATTCGGCACGGCAGGCTTGCGCAGCACCATGGATCTTGGCATCTCCCGCATGAACGTTTACACTGTGGCCCAGACCACCAAGGGTCTTGCAGATCTTGTGCTTGAGGCCGGCGGTAAAGACCGTGGCGTTGCCATCAGCTACGACAGCCGCAACAAGTCGGAGCTGTTTGCCCACACCGCCGCAAGAGTGCTTGCTGCTTGCGGGATCAAGGTTTACCTGTTTGACGGCATTCGTCCCACACCCGAGCTTTCCTTTGCCATTCTCCATTACGGCTGTATCGCCGGGATCAACGTTACCGCCTCCCACAACCCCAAGGAGTATCACGGCTATAAGGTTTACTGGGAAGACGGCGCACAGCTTCCTCCCGAGCATGCGGAGGTTGTCTCCAAGGCCGCCGCAGCTACGGATATCTTCTCCGTGAAGCTGGCGGATATGGAGCAGGCCATCAATGACGGCACCATCACCATCATCGGTGATGAAGCGGACGAGGCCTTCCTTACCGCTGTCTTGAACTGCGCGTTGGCACCCGATCTCACCGCAAAATACGGCAACGGGCTGAATATGTTCTATACCCCCTTGCACGGCACCGGCTACAAGCTGATCCCCGAATGTCTGAAACGTTGCGGGATCACCAATCTGCAGGTAGTTGAAGAACAGGCAGAGCCCAACGGTGACTTCCCCACCGTGGCTTCTCCCAACCCGGAGAACAAGGAGTGCTTTGCCCTGGCGGCAGAAAAGATCAAGCAGCAGGGACTTAACTGCAACATGATCATTGCCAGTGACCCCGACGCAGACCGCGTAGGCTTGGCTTTGCGCGGGAAGGACGGCGAGTTCTTCGCCCTCAACGGCAACCAGATCGGTGCGCTACTCATCGACTATATTATTAAAGTAAGAAAAGAGAAGGGTATTCTGCCTGAAAACGGCTGTGCCATCAAGTCCATCGTGTCCTCCAACCTGTTTGACGCCATTTGCGACGCTCACGGTGTGGATCACATCAGCGTGCTGACAGGATTCAAATATATCGGCGAGAAGATCAAGCAGTGGAAGGCCAGCGGAGAGCACACCTTCATTTTCGGTTATGAAGAGAGCCAGGGATACCTGTCCGACGGCTATGCCAGAGACAAGGACGCCATTGCCGCCGCCATGCTCATCGCCGAAATGGCTTGCTACCACGCCGCCGCAGGCAAAACCGTGGCCGAGGCGTTGGAGGAGATCTACGCTACTTACGGCTGTTACAGAGAGTCCGTGATCAATCTGGCCATCACCGGACTTGATCCCATGGGGCTGATGAAGGAGCAGATGTCCGCTATGCGTGCCAACGCGCCCCAGGTCATCGGCGGGCTGAAGGTGGTTCGCGTGAGAGATTACAAGGATGGCAAGGTTTACCACGCCGACGGTACTGTGACGGAGACGGGACTCCCCTCTTCCGACGTGCTGTACTACGAGCTGGAAAGTGGAGACGCGGTGATCGTGCGTCCTTCCGGCACGGAGCCTAAGATCAAGGTATACATCCTTGCCAAGGGTGATAACGAGGCACTTGTTGCAGAAAAGATCGGCGCTTTCACCGTAGAGATGAAGGCTAAGCTGAACGGTTAATATTCAAGAGTACGTTTAAGGACCTTTCTTTCGAAAAAGAAAGGTCCTTAAAAATCCCCAAAGAAACCGATATCCATCGGTTTTGGCGGAAAAAATTTTTGGGCGAGAGTATGAGAGAGGGACTTTTTTCAAAAAGTCCCTCTCTCATGATTTACCGTAACATCTTAAAAATCATAGCGGCTTCCTGGTTCAAGTAGCCGTAGTTCTGCAAGAAACTCAAGAACAGCTCGCACAGGAAATAGATCAACGCGAACGCACCGACCCAAAGCAAGATCTTAGGCAATAGCATGACCTGACGGCGTTCTCTTTGCTTTTCCATGACAGCCAGGCGCTCCAGAGCCCGGTTGCAGAGCTCCACCTTCCGCTCCTGCTCTTCCTTGGTTTCCATATACTTGTTCTGCTTATAGGCAGAGGTGTCGTTGAGGATCCTTTTGCCTTCGTTGTCCTTGGCAATGGTGGCCTCCAACCGTTCCACGGAAAGGTTTTCAAACTGCCAATCCTTGTCTCGGCCGCAGGTATCACAAAGGGGGGCGGATACGGGGTTCTTTCTGCCGCAGCAGCACAGCCAAACGCTGTCCCCTGCCTGGGGCAGGACACGGATGGGATGAGCTTTCTCCGCCTCCCAGAAGATGTTCATGGAACGGTATGCGTCCCTCAGGTCGCCGTCCAGCTCGATAAAGCGCACAGCTCTGCTACCTGCGATGAGGTTCAACTCTTCCTTGCTTCCGTCAAAATAGGTAACGGATACCAGCTCGATCTGCATCTTTTTGAAATAGTTTTCCGGCATGGGGATGAAGATACCCTCGCCGAACTCTTCACCCAGGACGATGGTCTTATCCTTTTTACATTCTCTGGGCTTTCTGGGGATGCCGTTCAACTCTCGCTCGCCCAGGGTGGCCTCCTCCCAGCTGTAGCGGAAGTCGATCTTGGCATCCGGGAGGATGATACGCTCCTTGTAGAGGATGATGCGGATATCCAAAGCGGAGATAGTCTTTTCGGAAACGGAACGCATATTCAGCGTGAGGAATAGTTCCCCTGTATCTCTGTCGGAGATGATGTAGCCTTCCTTGATCTCCACGGGACTTTTTTCGAATACGGCGCTGTGATCCAGGTACTCGACGACCCGCAACGGACGCATACGGTCTCTGTGAACGCGTTCAAGTTTGGATTTGCGAGGATTATTTTTGAACATAAAAGCCTCCGATGGAAGATCACAAAATGAACTCTGCATCTTGAAATCCCGTTTGATTTGTGGTATAATTTGGCTGCTTGAAAGGAAGGTGCGATTTGATATGGAAAACAAAACCAATCGTTTGAAGGATATTGACTTATTTGTGCTGGATATGGACGGCACCATTTATTTGGGAGAACGGGTCTTCCCCGAGGCCCTTCGCTTCGTGAAGGAAGCAAGAGAAGCAGGGAAACGGGTGATCTTCTTCACCAACAACGCTTCCCGCAATCCCCAGATCTACGTGGAGCGGTTGAACCGCATGGGCTTTGAGGCGGCAAGAGAGGATATTCTCTCCTCCGGGGACGTAACCGCGGCTTATCTGAAGCTGAACCATCCCGGGGAGCCGGTATATCTGGTGGGCACACCTGCTTTGGAGGAGATGTTCCTTGCAGAAGGAATCAACCTCACCAACGGTAAAGACCGCAAGACGGCGGAGACGGCTTCCATCGTGGTGGCTTCCTTTGATACCACCCTTACGTACGAGAAGCTGGACATCGCCTGCAACCTCATCCGCAGCGGCGCCACCTTCTATTCCACACATCCCGATTTCGTTTGTCCCATGGAGGGGAACGCGGTATTGCCCGACAGCGGTGCTATCTGTGCCTTGCTCACCGCATGTACCGGGGTAACGCCCAAGTACTTCGGCAAGCCCGAAAAGGAAACCGCATTGATGCTGGAGCGTACTTATAACGTACCGCCTCAGCGGACAGCCATCGTTGGGGACCGTCTTTACACCGATATTGCTCTCGGCAAGAACAACGGATTGCTTTCCGTTCTGGTGCTCACCGGAGAATCCTCCATGGAGGACTTGACCGAGGAGAACGCACCCGACGTGATCTTGAACAACATTGGAGAGATCTTAAATCACTTGTATTGAAATTCTCCCAGCTTGGTGGCGGGAACAGTACTACCGGCAGGCAGGATGGCCAGCACGGAGAAGCCCTCCGTGGGAAACTCTCTTTCGGAGACGAAGGTCACTTCCCCATCCCCCAAGCGATCCATCATAGCGCGAGCGTTCTTCTTCAAAGGAAGGACGCTTTTGATTTTGCCATTCTTGACCCCTTCGGCCAGGAACTTCACCAGTTTTATCAGCTCAGCAGGGTGGGGCAAGCCGTCAGGCCCGCACTTGGGACGGAAGGCAAACACACCGTCGCCGCTCAACACCGTGGGACGGGGAACCACCATACCGTATTTCCCCTTGGCGAAGTGCATGGGAGGCATGGCGAAGCGGTAACGCATCATAGCGGAGAACATGCCAAAACAGCCTGCGGTGAACTGCTCCATGGGCAGCTCGGCAGGGAGATTTACATAATATTCGCCTTTGGTCATACAGCAACAGCCGTAGCTGATGGCGCCGTTGAAGATCTGCTTGAAGGTCTCTTCACAATCGGGATCCAAAGTCAGCTCCACAGGGGTAGAGGGCAACAGCTCCGGAAGGGAGAGATCTGCCAGCACCTGACTGCCCTGCACCAAGCGGAGACGGTCGGGTAAGAGAGACCCGACACGGGTCATCTTCACCAGATCGGAGGCGCAAAAACGGTCGCCATCCCGCTGGCGAAGGAGCAGGAAACGGCTATGGCAAAGCTTCTCGATGGAAGTCCCCACAGGGAGGGACAGCTCCACGCCGTGAGTGGCGTACAGCAGACCGCAAAGCCCCGCCACGGAGTTCCGCAATAAGGAGGCCATGAGATGGAGATCGGGCACGTGCTCGTTCAGCAAATATACGGCGTACCCCTCCTTGGCTACCACTTCCATACGGTTCAGCAGCACCTCGGGAGTAGAGAGAAGCTCGGTGAGAGTAAAGCGATCTCCCAAGGATACGTTTTCTTCAAAGGTTTTGAAGGCGGTGGCAACCCGTTCGGAGTAGAAGGACACCTTGGTGATGGGGGTCAACAGCTTAGTACCCCAGCCTTCGGGGCCAAAGGCCTGCCGAAGATATGCTTCCTCGGGGGTCATGGTGGTTTCGGGAACCATTTCGTTGATCATTTCGCTCATTGTTTCATTTCCTTTCATTTCCCATAAGCCGTCCGTTTTCGTTGCCCGAAACGGCGACCTCCGTAATCATTCCCACAGCGGTATTTTCCGCAGGGAAGGTACATTCCATAAATTCCTCGGTGTGGCCAATGGCGACACCGTTTTTGATCTTTTCCGTGAGGACCTTCACCGTCTTCCCCGTGAAGGTATCCATGATCTGCTTTTTTTGCAGAGCGGAGAAGGCGTTCAGCCGTGCGCATCTGGCTTTGCGGATCTCCTTGGGAACGGAACCTTCCATCTCGGCGGCGGGGGTGCCCGCTCGCTCGGAATAGGGGAAGGCGTGGACATGCATCATGCCGCTTTCCCACACGAAGCGTTCCGTTGCCAGATAGTCCTCTTCCGTTTCCGTAGGGAAGCCCGTGATGAAATCTCCGCTGAGTTGAACGTGGGGTAGGGATTCCTTTAACAGCAAGATCTTTTCCATGGCGGATTCCGCGGTGTAGGGCCGCTTCATCAGCCGCAGGATATTCGTTGACCCCGATTGAAGAGACAGATGCAAGTGGGGCATAAAGTTGGGGGTGTTTTTCATGGCCTCGAAAAATGGCGGTGTCAGACTGCCGATAGACAGAGAACCCAAGCGCACTCTTGCAAGGCCGAGGGGCTCCAGGTCTCCCAGGCGGGAGATCAGCTCCCACAAAGGGAGCTTGTTGTAGGCGGAGGTCTCGATGCCCGTGAGGACAATCTCACGGTAGCCCGCTTTTACCAAACGGGAAACCTCGGTCAGGATCTCTTCTCCGTCTCTGGAACGGGTTTTTCCCCGCAGCGTGGGGATGATGCAATAAGTACATTTACCGCTGCAGCCGTCCTGGATCTTCACGTAGGCGCGGCAGGTGGAGAACAGGTCGCAGGTACCATCCACAGACATGGGCTCGTAGGGAAGCTTTTCCATGGAGGTGACCATATCCCCTCCCCTGTCCTCTGCGATGGCGTCCACCACGGCAAGCTTACTGCCGCAACCTCCAACGTAGAAGACTCCGGGAATAGATATGAAGTCCTCTTTTTGATTTTGTGAGGCGCATCCGATAACGGCAACCTTCCCCCGAGAGGCGAAGCGGCGGGCAAGCTGACGGCTTTGCCGCTGGCTTTCCCCGGTAACGGAGCAGGTGTTCAGAAGATAATAATCGCACGCTTCCTCGTCCTTGGTGACAAGGAAGCCTTTTTTCCGTAATGCCTCCCCGATGGAAACGGACTCATATTGGTTGACACGGCACCCCAGGGTACAGATACACACCTTTTTCATACCGTTTCTCTCACTTTCTCGTAGGTTTCCCGATCACAGAGCAGGTTCACCGCCTCCAACAATGCTCCCGAAGACAGGGTCTCGGGGAGGTTCAAGGCCTTGGCCAAGGCTTTTCGCTTTGTGCTTGCCCCTTCTCCGCCGGAAAAGCCGTGGGCATACCATTCTGCGGAGGTGATCCCCGCAGAGACAGGGGCTTTTGCGGTCTCCTCATAAGGAGCGAGGAGGGGACGCAACAGCTCGCAGTCCAAGCCCTCCACTCCCAAAAGGCCTTCCGCAGAGGGAACGTTTTTTCGCTTTTCCTTCCCTTGGATACAAGGGGCATACACCTGGTAGACCTTCCCCTCGTTGAAGATGCCCTTCAGCTTGGAGCGGATGAAGTTCCCCGCCTTGTCGCTGTCGGTGAGGAAGATCAGCCCTTTTTCCTTACAGATCCGCTGCAGAAGGGCTTTCTTTTCCCTATCGTTAAACACGGAAAAGCCGCCCAGCACCAGAATGGGAGTTTCCACCAGGTTGGAAAGGCGAATTTTATCGTATTTACCCTCTACTACCAGAGGGCAGATCAATCGCATTTTATTTGCCATACATACAGATCCTGTACACCAGGGTTTCTAAGGCCGCGGCGGTATTGCCGCGACGGGTCTTCATTTTCGCATCCGCTTCGGCGATCTCGGTGATGGCGTACTGCAAAGCGGCATAATCCACGTATCCCAGGGAGGAGGCGATCTTGCTCACCTTCCAGGTGGTGATCTTATGCTCTGCGGCGATCTGCGCCACAGATTTCCCCATGTCCATTCCCGCCTTGACCAGCAGCATCAGCCGATAGTTGGAGGCCAAAAAACCCATGGCCATGGGGACGGCGTCGGGGGTCATTTTCAAGCCTGCCAAGATCCGTCTTGCCCCGGGAAGATCCCCTCTAACCATGCAGTTTGCCACGTCGAAGAAAACGTGGTTTTCGTTGGCGGAGCAATAAGAGCGCACGTCCTGCTCGGTGACTGCTTTGCCGCCGCAGGCGTCGCAAAGCTTTTGGATCTCACCCTGGAGGGTATACATATCCGTTCCGCAATAGGATGCCATAAAGGAAGGCACGCCGGGTGCGGTTTTTACCCCGCGGGAGGCAAAATGGCGGGAGATCCAATTACAGAGCTTTTCCCCCTTCTCGGGCTCAAACTCAACGGAGAGTCCATTGGCCTCCACGGCGGCAAGGAAGGTCTTGAAGCCGTTCTTCTTCTCCTCCGGCTTATCCTCCTCGTTCTTTTCCTCCTTGGGGGCATCGGAGCCCGCCTTGGAGCCGTTATAATCCCCTGCACGGAGGAGGATCAGTACCGTGAGGTAATCGGGAAGGGTCTCGAAGATGCGGGCGTATTCCTCCGCCTCGGAAAGATAGACCTTCTTGGGCTTCAGATTGCGGATCTCGATGACGCGGTTTTCCCACAAATAGGGCAAAGCAAAGGTTGCTTCCTCGAAATCCCCCACGGAGCGGGTCTCGGCGTCGAAGATCTCGTAGTTGAATTCCGGAACGGGAGAGCTCTGGGCCAGCTTGCGAAGCTTATCGGCGTAGAAATCCTTGGTGTATTCCTCCGCGCCCCAAAACAGGTAGACGCCCCCCAGCTTATTCTCTTTGACTCGTTTTTTCAGTTCCTCCATGGAGGACGGTTTTTTGTTACCGTAAAAGCTCAAGGGACGGACACCTCCCCGTTTTCGTAAATGATGACGGAATGATAAAAATGGATCTCGCAAGAGGGCAGATCCTCCGTCAGACTTGCCTCCATGGGCAGATAAAGATGCTCCGCCGTGAGAGCGGACAGCTCTTGTGCATAGGGGGACACTACCCAAACGACGGTATCGGTCAGGTCACAGCCGTTCTCCATGATCACGGACAATCCGTAGGGTGTAACGGCGGTTTGTGAATTGGCGTTGTATTCAAAAAGCGTACTTTCGCAGACTCTGTTATAAGTCTGCACCTCGCAGGGAAAATTTTCCAGCACGTCAAGGAATACAGTGAGATCGTTACTCGCTCCCGAAATATGAGAAAGCGGTAAGTATACTTTGGTAATCGAGTGCTCTGAAAGGGCACTTCCCATGCGAAGCAAAGCCTCCTCGTCAGCCTCGGTAACCACGTATTCCGTAATCCTGCGGCCTTCGGGAAGAGAAATATCCGTTTCGTTCCCCAGGTCAAGGAAAGCTCCCGTTTCCCCGCGGGAAACGTAGAGGTATGCATCCTCGGTCGAAAGAAAAACGTATTCATCGGGAGGCATTAAGGCGTCTGCCAAAGCAAATGCGGAAAGAGACAGCACGCCGCAGAGGGAGAAGCAGGTAAACAGCAAGGTTCCCTTCTTACGAAGCAACAGCATACACCCTATGGCAATGCAGGAAAGCAGGATGGGCAGCAATGACCAAGCATCCGGCACATGGAGCGTACCGATCTCCCGCTCCAGAAACCAACCGAACAGATCTCCCATCCACCGCAAAGCCGTTCCCGGCAGGAAAGCCAAAAGAGTTCCCAGGAAGGGGACCGCGGAATACACCAGAACAGACACCAACAACAAAGTCAGGATGGGTGTAAACAGCGGCACGAAGATCAAATTGGAAAAGGGAGACAGCCAGGATAGGTTCCCGAAGGTATAGGCGATCACCGGGAAGGTGAACACCACGGCGCCGCATGAAATGAAAAACGATCCCACGGCAGGAGCCGCTATACGGCGGAGAAGGCTTGCTTTTCCCTTCCCGTTGCCTCGGATTTTTTTCTGGAGCTCCGTGACATGAGGCTCCAAAAGGATGATCCCAAGACAGGACAGGAAGGACAATTGCAGGCTGACGGACAAAAGGGCGTAGGGATTCACCGCCAACAAGAACAGCAACGCCGCAGAAAGGAGCGTAAGTCCGTCTGTTTCCCGCAGGAGGATCTCCCCCAACAGCACGGACCCCACCATCACGGCGGAGCGAATGACGGGAGGGTAAAAGCCTGTCAGGAAGCAGTACAGTACGATCATCCCCAAGGCAAGTAATTCCCGCACCTGCTTCCGCACCCGAAGGGCGAAAAGGAGCTTCCGAAGCATCATAGCCAAAATGGAAAGATGCAAACCGCTGATGGAAAGGACGTGGGAAAGCCCCATGGTGCGATACGCATCATTGGTTTCCCCCGTTAACAGAGAGCATTCCCGCAGGGTCAGCGCCTGGGCAACGCCTGTGACGCCGTACCGTTCGTACAAAGCTTTGCAGTTTTCCGCCAAAGCAAAGCGTAAGGAGGCGATCGGGCCGCTTCCCGGCTCCACTTCGGAAACGTAGCCGTTGGCTACCAGCCTGCAGGACGCCATACGCTCCGAATTGCGGGAAAGGCTGCTGTAGGTCAAGGTGGCCGTAACCTTATCTCCGATGATGATAACATCCTCTTTTTGGAGGTACAGACGGATCTTAGTACCCGCAGGGAGGGAACGTCTGCTGTTTTCCACCGTGATCTCCAGATATTTGCTTTCGGCGGAGGAACCGTTTTCCGTCACGGTGCCTTTTACGGTATCCTTCATCCCCACGTAGGAAGCGTAGTCTTCGTAGGGCAAGGCTCTCAGGCACAACCAGCCCGCGCCCAAGGCAAGGCCTGCCGCCAGAATGGTAGGATACAGCAGGTATTTCTTCAGCTCCTTTGCCTTAAAGCAACAGGCGGTATACAGTCCGCCGAAGGTCAAGGCAAGGGCGAAAAGGATGATAAAAATCACCGCTTCCCACCCGTTTCCCGCGAGAAAGGGCGTGGCAATGCCAGCCGCAAACGCCAACGCAAAAACGGAGAGGAAGCGGTTCTTCAGCATATAGGGTTACGCCAGAGTGACGGGCAATTTCTTGCCGCCCAGGATGTGGAAGTGGAGGTGCTTTACGGACTGGCCGCCGTCCTCACCGCAATTGGTGATGACACGGTAGCCGTTTTCCGCAAGACCCAATTCCTTTGCGATATGAGGGATCACCTTCAGCACCGCAGACACGGCGGCGAGATTCTCCTCGGTGACCTCCTGAATGGAGGCGATATGCACCTTGGGGATCACCAGCACGTGAACGGGCGCGTTGGGGTTGATATCGTGGAAGGCGTAGACGTTTTCGTCCTCGTACACCTTCTTAGAGGGGATCTCCCCTGCGATGATCTTGCAAAACAGACAATTTTCCATTTTATACTCCAAACATTACTTCAGCATGGAAGCGATGGTCTCCTCTGTCGCAGCCAGAGCTTCGGGCAGTGCCTCGGGGTTCTTACCACCGGAGGTTGCGCTGTCGGGACGGCCGCCGCCGCCACAAGTCGGATCGTAGCCATGTCGTTCTGTGAGCC
>JAZNPH010000003.1:0-31047 GCA_045589515.1 Eubacteriales bacterium
CCGCCCTCATCAACAAATACCAATCTGCCAAAAAGCAGTAAAAGGAGATGATCTGCCGATGACTCTTGCCGACAGACTCAACCGAATCATTGAAGAACAAAAGCTGACCAAATCGGAATTTGCCCAGCTTGTCGGCGTTACGCCGCAGTACATCCATCTGCTCACGGGTAACGCGAGAAACCGCCCCGATTCCATCAAGCCGACTCTTGCCAAGCTCATCGCGCTTGAGTTTGATTGCGACTACGAATGGCTTCTTCACGGCAAGGAGTCGGAGCTGCCGGAGACCGCGAAGCCGAACAAGCGCACCTGCGAGGGGCCACTTCGCACCTACGGACTTTCCGTAAAGGAAAACGAGACGGTTCTGAAATATGCCGACGGCATGACCGTAAAGCAGATCGCCGAGGATACCGGCGTTACCGTCAATACGGTGAACTATTATCTCAGAAAGGCGTATAAAAAACTGAACGTCCACAGCCGACAGGAGCTTGCCGAGCTGCTCGGTGGGTTGGACGATACGGTTGAGGAATAGAATTTCTATACAACAAACAGCAGACGGCAATCCAATAATCCGGATTGCCGTCTGCTGTCTCAATATATTTTCGTTATGTAGAAATATCTGTCGGAAGCGGAAGCGCTCTCCAACATCCGAAAGATATATAGTTCCTGACCGCTTTGCTTGCGCATAACATCGGTAAAAATGTTGTCAGTCAAATTAATATTTGACGATTTGTCAATATGGTTGGCAGTTTTTTTGCGGGCTTCTTGGAAGTAATTCGTTCTCAATATGGCCGAGAGAGGGGTTCGAGTTTTGGCACTTTTGATTTGCGCGTTCTTTTTAAAAGGAATAAAACAGCATACCGTAGCCAATGCTTGCGATAACAAGTCTGTGGTAGAAAGCAAGTGTTTTTGAAAGGGAAAACGGTAGTGAAGCCGTTCCGTCACGGAATCAAAATCGGCCAATAACGTTCTTGGATCTTAAGCAAAAAATGTTTTCACGTGGCTGGGAGAGGGGTTCGAGTTTTGGCACTTTTGATTTTGTTTTTTCTGTATTTGCCCGGCTGACGTGTCAGCTTCGGGCACCCTTCGTCGGTGCAATCGACATCATCGCGGGGTCATAGGGAACACCCTGAAATCGGCAAGATGACTCGCTGGGAGTCCACCGCAGCCAATGCTTGTGAGAACGAAAACAAAGGCAAACAAAAAAGCGGATACCCTTTTTTGCAATTGAGTATCCGCTTTGCGTTTGTTTCTTTTATGCGCCTTTTTTGTTGTTGCGTTGCTGTGCGATGTAACAGTCCTTGGCGGTGCCGACCGCTTCAGTCAATACCTTGGGGCAGTTTTTTTGAAGTGCTTCCAGCTTTTGGAAAGCTAAGTAATAGTGTCGAAACATATCGTGCTTCACTTGCATTTCCGAAATCCAAGCGTGGTTGGCATGAGGAGCCTTCTCGCCTTTTTCGGTGTTGAGTGCTTCGCGTGCTTGAGAAATAAGCTGTTCCGTTTTGATAAGGTAATCCTTGCAGATGATATCAAAGGGAGACTGCCTACTTGGAAAATTGAATGGTTGTCCCGTCACTTGTGCAAGCTTGCACAGACTGATCATGCCTCGGTCTTCGGGATGTACATCCTCTGCCAGGAATCGACAGGACACTTGCAAGAAGTAATACAGGATTGGTTCGAGGAAGATGTCTTCGAGGGACGCCTTTTGGCAAATATCGTGGCATAAAAAGTTGACGTCGTTTTCGTTTTGCAGCCATTCTTGTATAGAAACATCCTGTTCCGAAAACTGCTTTAAAAACACGGGCTGCGCACATCGTTCCTCATTTCTGTATACTGTTTGAAGCCTTCTGTTCTCGTCTGTTTGAAGAATAACTTTGCCATAGGAGTAAGTGTCATCAACAGTACAGTAGGCCTCTGAGAGCCTCTCGCAAAGGATGGCGTTGATAGAGCGTGCTCCCACGTTACGCTCAACGCACATGCGGGCAATTTGTTCCACCGCCCCGGGCGTAATGTCCAACGAGACACCCCGCATCCCAAACTGGTTGCGAAAACGACTGAGTGCAGAGGTCTTGGCGGTGTCGATCAACAACTGCCGATAACCCGCTTCGTCTATTTCGGGGATACCGATAACCGTATTGATACGGGAGGCCAGCTCGGGCATCATGCCGTATGCGATCAGATCGTCCAAAGTGATGTACGCTCCGTAATTGCTTCGGTTGATCTCCGGCCCTGCGTCGGACGCTGTGAACCCGACGGTGCCTGTATTGTGACGCTTTTTCAAAATGTCCACAATATTTGCGCAAGCTCCTGCCAGAAGGATGAGCGTTCTGTCGAGGTTGACAGTTCCCGCCATTCCGTTCGACTGGAACGTGTAATTGCCGCCCTCCATAAGCTTCAAAAAGTCTTGCATAGGGGAGTAAGCATCGTGTTGCCCATCGCCTTTGTAGAACGTTTTGTCAACCTCGTCGAGCATCAAGATGCCGCCTTCAAAGAAGGAAGCGTTCTCCGATTGGATGGCCAGGAGGTTGTCTCCCAGGTTTTTGCCTCTGACACCTGCTTGCGTAATAGATGCGCAGTCAATGGTTGCAAAATGCAGCCCGCAGGATTCCGCCAGGCATTTGATAGTATGTGTCTTACCGTTGCCTGTTGGACCCACCAAGAACGCCGAGCAGTTGACCAGCTCCTCGGGCTCTGCGCCTTTATCCAGAGCCTGTAGCTTTGCCAAGTGCATAGCGATTAGGGATGCGATGCTTCTTTGAGCATCTTTTTGATTGGGGAGAGGGATCATTTTTTTGCGTGCTCTTTGCAAAAGCTCTGTTGCGGAAAGGTAACGAATTGGTTTCATTTTTAGACCTCCTATAGTCTGTTAGGTTGAATATAAAAAGCGAGCGTATGTATCATTATAAACGTGCAAAAACAGCGCCTTCTTCAAAAGACGTACTGTGATTGTTTTGTTTCATAATAAAATACATACGCTCGCATAGCGAAACGTTATCAAATGACGGCTTTTAGAACCGGGCTACCGTCTTCCCGGAGGGAACGCTCTTTCAGCCTGTAGGAAAAGATGCGTTAACGCGGCCGATAAACCACATCAGCTTTCGCGCCGTGCGGAATGCGAGGGGAAACAGACATCCGCACATTGATTCCTTTCTAAAGAATACCATTGAACCTGTGAACCCATTATATCACAACTCCCGCCTCAACGCAAGAGGAGAAGCAACATTTTTTGAAAAAACAGGGGAGAGGGGTGGTTCGAGTTTTGGCACTTTTGATTTTGTTTTTTCTGTATTTGCCCGGCTGATGGGTCAGCTTCGGGCACCCTTCGTCGGTGCAATCGACGTCAACGCGGGGTTATAGGGTACTCCCTGAAATCGACAAGGTGACTCACCGAGAGTCCACCGTAGTCATTGCTTGCTACAGCATAACAGAAACCGCTTTCAGAACGTTTATACCACGCAATGCGTTTTCATTTGGCGTGTAAAAAATAAAATTTGCCGACTTTGAGAAATAAATTTTCGAAAACCTATTGACATTTTCAAACAGCTGTGCTACAATGTCCACACAAAAAAAGCACACAAGATTCTAAACAAGCAATTATTGAGCACGAAAAAAATGGCGCACTGCGGGGAACCCCCGCGGCTGTTTTCGTGCTCATTTTTTATTTCCCGTGTGTGTCGGGGCGTATGTCCGACCATACTCATTACGAAGGAAAGGAGGATGTCGATGGGAGAAAAGCTTACACAAAAGCAAGTTGAATCCGAACTGTGGCTCAACTATTTTAACAGCTACCTGTTCGACAAGGGCGTCATCACCGAGCGAGAACGCAACAAGATGACAGCTCTCATTGCGCAAGAGGTACGTAAGCCCGCGCGTAAGCAAAAAGACGACTCTTGGGATCTCGAGCGCTGATAAGACACTCCCGGCGGAAGCCCCGCGCTTCCGTCTACATATTCGAAAAATGAAGTATTTTATTTATACAGTTCCTCTGCAGCTTCGAAAGGCTGCATTCATTCCCACAACCTTTTGCCACAGAAAAAAGCACCCAAAAGGTGCTTTTTTCAAACGCTTAATCAATTTGTTGCATCAGCAATACGCAGTCATAGATGGTCAGTTCGCCGTCAAAGTCGAAGTCGTGAAGCACGTCCGTCTCGGTGTTGCCCACCAGAACGGAAATGAGCAACGTCACGTCTGCTTGATCGACGGTTCCGTTTCTGTTCACGTCGTAATCGGGAATCTTGTCTCTGCCTTCCGTCTCACCGCAAGCGTTACAGGAACGTTCCTCCATGCCGGGAATGGTGTCATACCACTCACTCCATGCATGACCTGCAGGATCTACGTAATCGCTTACGTAGCTGTCGCCGCAATAGCAAGTGTAAGTGGTAAAGCCCTGCTCCGTGCAGGTAGGTTCTGTTACGGTTGCATCGTACTTGTGTCCTGTTGCCGCGATGGTTTGGGTTTCGGAAACGTCGCAGTCCGCGCAATCTCTGCGTTCCGTGCCGTCTGCCGTACAAGTAGGATCGGTTACCGTGTACCACTCGCCAAAGCTGTGTCCCTTAGCATCGGTGTAGTCCGATACGTAAGAATCTCCGCAACGGCAGGCGTAGGTGGTGAAGCCCTGTTCGGTACAAGTGGGTTCCGTTACCATGCCTTCATAACGGTGGATATGCTCCAGCGGGGGAAGGGTTTCTTCCTCGGTCTCTCCGCAGACAGCACAGGTGTAGACTTTGCGGCCTGCCTGCTCCTCTGTGGGTTCTACGGTGATCACACCCTCGTCCCAGCTGTGGCCAACTGCGGGAATGTAATTGCCCGTGTAAGTATCTCCACAGTGACAGGTGTAGGTAACATACCCTTTTTCCGTGCAAGTTGGTTCGGTAACCACGCTTTCGTAGGTGTGCCCTGTCGCGTCAACGTAGTCTGCCGTGTAGCTGTCGCCGCAATGACAGGTGTAGGTTGTGTATCCCTGTTCCGTACAAGTGGGAGCAGTGACTACGGATTCGTAGCTATGCCCTGTTGCAGCGATTGCTTGGGTCTCGTAATGCTCGCAGTTGGCGCAATCTCTGCGTTCCGTACCCTCTGCGGTACAGGTAGGTTCTGTTACCGTGTACCAATCGCCGAAGGAGTGGCCGGTTGCGTTTACGTAGTCTGCAACGTAGCTGTCGCCGCAATGGCAAGTGTAGGTGGTAAAGCCTTCTGCGGTACAGGTAGGCTGAGTCACTACCCCGTTGTAGCTATGGCCGGTAGCGGGAAGAACCTCGTGCGAAAGCTCTGCAAAGCAGATTGTGCAGTGTACTGCTCTGTAACCATCTTCAGTGCAATTGGAATTTACCTGAATTGTGGTTTCGGCATGACCTGTTGCGTAGACGATTTCATCGGTGTAGGTGTCGCCGCAGTTTGCGCAGGTATAGGTCGTGTAGCCGTCCTCGGTACAGGTAGGTTCGGCAACTGCGAAAGCATATGCGTGCCCAAGGGCAGAAAGCTCTGCATAAGTCGTGTAATCGCAACGCGTGCAGGTTTCATATGCTGTCCAACCGATTTCGAGGCAGGTAGGTTCCTTCGCGTCGTAATTGGCGGTAGCATGGCCGAGTGCCTCAACTGTGCGAATTTCTGTATAATCACAGTTTTGGCAAATACATTGTTCAGTTCCCGCAGTCGTACAAGTAGGCGCTGTTATGGTGTACCACTCGCCCATTGTATGGCCGCTCACAGAAATTTCATTGTAAGTCGTGTAATCACAACGTGTACAAGCTTCAAAAGCCTCCCAACCGATCTCGGTGCAGGTAGGTGCTTTTGCGTCGTACATCACGATGTCGTGACCCAGCGCAGGAAGCTCTGCATAAGTCGTGTAATCGCAACGCGTGCAGGTCGTGTATGCCTCCCAGCCAATTTCTGCACAGGTAGGCGCTTTTGCTTCGCGTTCGACGGTATCGTGTCCAAGGGAGGGCACGATCTCTTGTTTCAGTAAAACTTCGCCGCATACAGAGCAATGTTTGCCTTCCGTCAAGCCATCCGCAGTACAGGTTGCTTTGACCGCCTCATCAATAACGATGGTATGGTCAAACGCAGAAGCCTTACCTTCTCTGAGCTCAATGGGTTTATCACACAGCGTACAGATTCTTGCCTCCACATTATTTCCGCTACAGGTTGCCGAAATATACTCTGTCCAATCGGCAAGTACGTGCATACATGCAGAAGACGCGACTCCCGCACCGGCTGCTTGCTCTTCGTCCACGGTGCAAATTCTATCGCATTCGGTGCAGGCAAAATAATATGCCCGATCGCCCTCATAGCCAAACAGTACATCAAGTAAATGCTCAATCAGCAATCTGAGCCATGATTTGGAAACGTATCTCTTTTCGTATTGATGCGGGATTGTGGGAAGACTCTCATCTACCTGGCTGCCGCATTCGGTGCAGGTGTAGCGCATCGTTCCTTCGACACTGCAGGTCGGTTCTGTTACAACCTCTCCCACATAAGAGTGTCCATTGGCGGGAACGCTTTCGTCCTCGCGTGCATCACACACAGCGCAGGAGCGGTGTCGGCTTCCCACTTGCGTACAAGTCGGCGCTTGGTCAACACTCCACTTACTGTAGGAATGTCCTGCCGCCGCGGTAGAATCGGTTTGATACGTTTCCCCGCATATCGTGCAGGTGTGGAGTGTGTAGCCTTTTTCAGTGCAGGTCGGAGCTACGTTTTTGCTTTGGTAATCGTGTCCGAGTGCATCCGTGTAATCGGTTCCGTAGTACTCGCCGCAAATGGTGCAAGTATGTTTGTTATAGCCCTGCTCGGTGCAAGTGGGCGCTGTCCAGACAGGTTCGCCGTAAGTGTGTCCGTTGCCGTGGTGCTTCCACTGTGCGACAAAGGTGATGTCGCTCGTAACGGTCATGCCCTCGGTGTATCCCAACCAGCCCGCAAAGTCATGCCCCTGCTTGAAGGGTTCCTCGGGCAAAACCATTTCTGTGCCGTAGGGCAGGGTCAAGCTGTGATAGATCGAGCCGTTTTGATCCGCGAAGTTCACTGTGTACTGACGCAGCGATTTTTGCACGATGGGCCGCAGCTCGAGGTTGATTGCAGTGGTTGCGGGAATGGAATCCTTCGCGCCGTCGCCGTCAAGATCCCAGCCAATGATGCGGTAGGAATACAGCTGGTCACTTTCGATCTCGCGAACAGGCAGACGGATGATTTCGCTGTTCAGCTTGGGTTCACGGCTGATGATTCTGCCGTTTTCATCGTAGAACGTCACCCAGTTCCACTCGTCGCCGTAGATGACCTTGTTGCCATTGTTCCACCCCGGGAAGTTGTCGTCCCAGCGCAGATCTTGCTCCAGGGCCTCAACGTAAATGGTGACACCGGTGATGTTGTAGAAGAACTCGGGATGGTGATACAAGGCATCCGGCGAAACGGCATCACAAATGATAATGTTCTTAAGAGTATGATGCGAATGCGGTAAAGGCATACTGCCCTGCAAATCGGGAACATAAATCGTCTCTACATTACTTGTGTAACCTGCCCAAACATTGTTCGGCCAAATCATCTCTTTGAGTTGATGCAGATCAGCATATACACCACTTGCAAGGTATCTAATCCCCTCGATGCCGTAAAGATACTTCACCGACTCGTCGATGCCCAGCAACCAGCCATCATATACATACATGCCGTGTGCAAGATACTCCTGATCGTAAGTGATTTTTTCACAGCCTCTGAATATATAGCTCCCGATATCCGTAACGCTGTCCGGGATCTCTACAGTCTCCAAGTTTGTGAGATTGCCAAAGCAAGCCGAAATTGAAGTGATTCCTTCCGGAATGATCAGGTGCTTGATACTTTGTCCACCCTCAAAGGATGTTACAACGCAAGGGATATCATTATAGTGCGTGGGATAAACAACAGTCTCGCTGTCCCCAAGATAATACCGTACCTCGCTCCGTGATTCATCGAACCAGAAGATGAAGTCGCCCTGCACGCCATGGCCTTCCGCAGCGGTCACGTTATGATTCTTGTCAAAAATCGCAACCGCAAAGCTTGCGATCCCACCGTGAGACTCGTCGCCCGGCTTTAGCTCCAAATTGCTGTTGTTATATACGATCCTGGTATCGCATCCGCTAAACGCATCTTCACCGATGGAAATCAAATTGGCGGGAAGCGTGATGATATCCAGAGAATGGCAATATTGGAACGCTTGCGCTTCTATTTCCGTCACACTCTCCGGAATATTCAGGTTTTGCAAATTGCCGCAACCGGAAAATGCGTTGGCGCGAATCTTGCTGATGTTTGCAGGCAGAGAAAGCTCTGTCAACCCATTGCAACTGCTAAATGCCGTTTCTCCGATTTCGGTAGCATCTCCTTTGAACGTAAGCGTCTTTATACCGTCGCAGGAATAGAATGCAGAATATCCAATTTCTTTTACCGAAGCAGGGATCTCAAGCGCTGTCAAGCTATTGCACCGGTAAAACGCCGTCTCTCCGATTTTAACTAAGCCTTCGGGGAAGCTCACAGAACGGAGATTGTTACACTCGTAAAATGCATACGAATTGATCTCAGTGATTCCCGCAGGGATTACCACGGTTTGTAATTGAACGCATGCATAAAAAGTGCTGCTTGGAATTGCCGAAATGTTACAGGGGAGCTTGACGGTTTGCAACTGTTTGCACGCCCAAAAGATTCCATCTCCGAGCGTAGTCACGTTATCCGGAATATCAACACATTCCAAACGATCACATTCCCCAAATGCGAATCCGCCTATCTGTGTCAAACTGTTGGGAAGATCAATTTGTCTCAAGCTATCGCATTCGGAAAATGCGCTGGATTCAATGATGCTAATCGAATCATGCAGTTCCACTGAAACAAGACTGCCGCATCCTGCAAACAAATTCTCAGGAAGGATTGTGACCCCTTGGGGAATTGCGATTGATTCCAGACTGCTGCAACCGGAAAATGCAGAATTGCCTAAATCACGCAATCCCTGCGGAAGGGTTATCTGGCGCAAGCCGCTACAGTCATCAAATGCCTGAGACGCTATCGTCGTAACCGATTCCGGAACAACTACCGTCTCCAAAGATGTGCAACCTAAAAACAAGTAACTGCTGATTTGTTGCAAGCCTTCCGGAAGCACAACCGTTTTTAACCCGCTGCACCCGAAAAAAACACCATCTTCGATCAACTTAACGCCTGCGGGCAACACGATATCTGTCAAGCTGTGGCACTCATGAAACGCATACGCGTCCATTTGTATCAATGTACTCGGAAGCTCTATATCTGCCAAGTTGGTGCAATTGTAAAACGCCCAGCTGCCTATCTGCGTTAATGAGCTCGGAAGCTCTATTTTGGTCAGACTTGTACAATTGTAAAACGTATTTCCGTCGATTTGAGTCACATTTCGGGGGATTTTGATTTCTGTCAAGGAGGTGCAGTTTTCAAATGCACCGTAATTGATCGTGTGAACACTATCGGGAATCACTACGGAGGTCAGCTCGGTACAGCCGGAAAACAAACCGGAAGGTATTTGTGTAATTTGAGAAGGCAGGGTAACCTTTGACAAGCTGGAACAGCCGTAAAATGCCCACGTGCCGATCTCTGATACGCTATCGGGGATGGTGATCGACTCCAGGCTCGTGCAGCCTGCAAATGCATTCCACTCAATGGATATAAGCGTTTGCGGCAATGTAACGCTGATCAAATTTGTGCAACCTTCGAAGACCTGACTTCCAATGGTTGTGATGCCCTCCGGGATCACAACGTTTGTGACGTCCGGATTTGCCAACAATACCGTTGTGGGTGGATTGTTGTACAGAACTCCGTCGATAAATCGGAAGTTTGCATTGTCCCCTTGGAACACTACCTGCGTTGTAGAAGCAAACGCATGTGCTCCGATCTCTGTGACCGCTTCGGGAAGCTGCAACAATTTGAGACTGTCACAATATGCAAATGCATCGAAGCCGATAGAATAAACACCTTGCGGGATATTTATGGTTTGCAGATTCTCGCAATGATAAAACGCCGCAGGTTCGATCACAGTTACAGAATCCGGGAGTGTTACCGACGTCAAATTGACACAATACGTAAAGAAATGAGACGGAATGACCATGAGCTGCTTGGGCAAGGTAACGCTTGTCAAAGACGTACAGCCATCAAACAGATTTGTGCCAAGCTCTGTTACGCTATCGGGAATTTGCACAGATCGAAGACTGGTGCAACACGAAAACGCACAACGATCGATTGCAACAAGATTCGAAGGCAATTCAATCTCCGCTAGGTTATAACAATTCATGAATGCATTTGATCCTATACTCTCCACACTGTTGGGAATAGAAATATGTTTTAGCTCGGTATGATTTTCAAACGCTTGATCGGAGATCTCGGTCATTCCGTCGGGAATGATGACACGCTCCGCGCCATAAAACGCATAAATGACATACGGGTTACCACCCACATCCAACGGGAGCGTAACGGTATCCTCTGCTCCCAAATAGGCGCGTAATTTGTACACACCCTCCTCATAGCAGAACAAAAAGTCTCCCTCGGTAAAATACCCTTGTCTGTAGGTCTTATTGCCGTTTTTGTCAACCACATAATACGCATTTTCCGCCACGAATCCATGATCCTGCGAGCCGATTTCAAATTGCAACTCACTGCGGTTGACAATGCTTGTGAGCTTATTACAAGCATAAAACGCATCCTGCCGGATTTCCGTCAATGCGGAGGGCAACGTAATTTTTTCCAAAGAGGAACAGTATGCAAACGCGCCTTGATCGATCACCTCAACGCCATCGGGGATGATGATCTCCCGCAAGGAGTAACAGCTCGAAAACGCACTCGAACCAAGGGTCTTTAGCGAAGACGGTAGCTGTACGTTCACGAGCTTGCCGCAACCGTTAAATGCCGTGTCCATGATCGTATGGATCCCTTCGGGAATTACAATTTCGGTCAAAGCGCATCCGATAAACGCGCCGGAGCTGATTTCCGTCAATGCCTCGGAAAGCTCGACAGTTTGTAATTGGGTGCAATGATAAAAAGCAGCCGCTCCCAGATGCTCCACAGAATCGGGAATCACAAGATCTTTGATGGCAGTATAAGCAAACGCCCATTCTTCGATCGACTCCAGCCCGTCAGACAATGTGACGGAAGTCAATTTTTCGCAGCTGGAGAACGCATTAAATCCGATAGATGTAACAGATGCGGGTATGTCAATCTTCTGCAAGGCGTAGCACTCGGAAAACGCAAATCCCCCAATTGATTGCAAGCTGTCGGGTAAAGTAACGTTCGCCAAATTACCGCACCTCTCAAAAGCGCACACCGAGATGGTTGTGACATTGTGAGGCAGACTGATTTCAGTTAACGCGGCACAATTGCAAAATGCTCGTTCTCCGATCACAGTGACGCTTTCCGGAATGTTAACTTTTTCCAGTTTCTCACAATAATAGAACAATCCGGTTTCTATGGTTTGGAGACCCTCCGGCAGCTTGGCATATTTTAAGTTGCTGCAATAGGAAAACGCCTCTGCGCCTATGGACGAAATACCCTCGCCTATCGTAACGCTTTCAAAATTGCTATAGCTAAACGCACAAGCACCGATCGATTCAAGACTATCGGGCAAAGTGACCTTAGATAAATTTTCGCAATGAGCAAATGCGCATTGTCCGATGGATATCGTTCCTTCGGGAATAACGACCTCATTCAAGGCACACTCAACAAATGCATAATCCTCGATTCGAAGCAGCGCGGACGGCAGCTTGATTTGCTCAAGAGATTCGCACATGTAAAATGTACCATTCATAATGGTTTGCAAAGAGTCGGAGACTGTCACCTTTTGCAGCTTGACACACCGATCGAATGCACTGCTACCGATATAACTCAGATTGTTTGTGTCGCCAATGGATACAAGAGACGTACACTCGCAAAATGCGCTGCCATCAACCGTATGCAATGCATCTGTAAAGTTGAGGTCTACCAGCTTGTAGCAACGGCCAAACGCATAGCTCCCGACCAAGGCCACATTCTCCGCACCATTGACGGTCTGCAGGTTTTCACATTCGGCAAATGCCCAAGAATCAATTCGTGTCAATGACTCCGGAAGCGTGATACTGATCAAATTATTGCAGTATGCAAACGCACTGTCGCAGAGAGCTGTGACACCCTCGTCAATGATAACGCTGCCGGTGATTCCTTTTCCAAAATGTCCCCAGCGAATTTCGCAAAATTCCAGATGTCTGGTCTCTTTTTTCACAGTGGCAATTTTATTGGTCAGCTCATATCTCGCATCCGTATCCCCGAACGCATAGTTGAATACAACACTGACGCTATGGGGGACATGGATGGTTTCGAGAGAGGCACACTGGTAGAACCCGCCGGTCCCCACGAAAGTGATGCCATCGCTGATGGTAACGGTTTTGAGAGAGGCAGGAACGTAAGTCCCGTTCGCTTGGTACGATCCCGCGCCGAAAATATAGCCAAACCAAGAAATATCCTCATCCTCGTAGGATGCGCCGATAAAGGGAAGAGTGACTTCGGTGAGCTTGTTACATCCCTCAAAGGCACCGATGCCGATGATCAGATCCTTCTTGTTGGTGTCAGGAATGGTGAGCTTGGTGATGTCCGTTCCCAGGAAGGCATAAGGCCCAATGTCAATCAGCGTTTCGGGAGTGGTGAACTCGCCGCCGATGGAGGTATACGCAAAGGCATAGTCATAGATGCCCTTCAGGTTGTGGGTATCGCTGATGGGCAGCTTGGTGATCTTAGAACATCCGTAAAAGGCGAAATCGGAGATCTCCACGATGGCATCGGGGATGGTGATGTTCTCCAAATTGATGTCGCCGCAGAAAGCACCCTCGTAGATGCCCTTCATCTGGTTGCCCTCCGCGAAGGTTACGGTATGCAGTTTTTCACAATATGCGAAGGCATAGTAGTCGATAGACACCACGCTGGCGGGAATATGGATGGCAGTGAGATTCTTCGCCCCAAAGAAAGCGCGGTAGCCAAAGGTGAGAATATTTGCGTTGGGGTCAAACAGGATCTCATCCAAAGCGGAGTTTTCGAAGGCACCGAATCCAATTTCTTCCACGGAAATCGGCACAGTCAAAGAACCCGTTCTGCCAGCCGGTACAGTGACCAGCTTTTTGCCGGATTTGGTAAGGAGGAGCCCATCTACGGATTTGTAATTGGGGTTGTTTTCGTCCACGGTGATGGCAGAAAGCGATTCCAAGCCAACGAAGCAGTACTCTCCGATATAGGTGACGTTGGCGGGGATATGCAGGCTTTCCAGCCCCGTGTTGTAGAACACGTTGCTCAGCAGGCGGATGCCGTCGCTGTTGCCGAAGGAAACGGTTTTCAGGGTGAGAATATCACGGAAAGCGTTGTGGTTTACCGTTTTTACGCTGTCGGGCAAAGCAACTGTGGTCAGCTTGGTGCCCATAAAGGCGTTTTGAGGGATCTCGGCGAGAGCGATGCCTTGAGAGAAGGTAACGGAGGTAAGGCCGCTCTTTTGGAACACACCGGTACCGAGAGTCGTAACAGAGGCGGGGATGGTAACGGAAGACAGCTTGTCCGTGCCTTCAAAAGCGTACTGTTCGATAACGGAAAGGTTGGCGTTGCCGGCAAACGTTAAGGTTTGAATGTCGGTATGCGCAAATGCTTCGCGCCCGATAAAGGTCACGCTTGCGGGGATGGAAATAGATTTCAAGGGAGAATATTGGAATGCCTCTGCTTGGATAGCAGTCAGAGTATCGGGGAGAATGATCTGCTCCACAGTGCTGTCCTTGAACGCACTGCCGCCAATGACGGAAATGGGCGCACCAAGGTTGACGGTAGTCAGATCCACCGTCTTGTCGGTTCCCAGGTATTCAATGATGGCAAGATTGCCGGAGGTGAGGGTGGCGTACTTGTAATCACCGCTGGTCTCTACGTTGGTAACGCCGGTGTAATAACCGCGAATGCCGTGATCCCAGTTTTCGTCCAGGTATGCGGGCATGGACTCGGAGGCAAGGTAGAGATCCAAGTCGTTTGTGCCAAGGAAGGCGTAGCTTCCGATATGCTCCAACGTTTCGGGGAGAGAAAGCTCGGAAAGGGATTCGCACGCATAGAACGCATATCTGCCCACGTTCTTGACGGTGTTCGGGAGATTCAGCGTGCTCAAGCTCTCGCAGAAGCGGAAAGCGAAATTATCAATGTTTTCCAGCTTGGCATTGCCGAAATTGATGGAATACAATTGCGACATTCCCTCCAAGCCGTGAGCCTGGATAGAAGTAAGCTTACTACCAGGCAGGAAGGTGATGGATTGCAGATTGGTACACCCGTCAAACATATACGCGGAGATGCTCTCCAGCTTGCTGTTTTCTGCAAATGTGATGGAGGATAAGTAGCAACAGCCTTCGAACACTTTTTGAGCCATCGTGGAAACGTTGGCAGGCACGGTAAAGGACTGCAACCCGGTGTATGCGAAGGACTCAAAGCTAAAACGAGGGATCTTTGCGTTTTCACCGAAGGTAATAGAATACAAATTCCAAGACTCGGCAAAGGCATACCGTCCGATTTGCAGAACGTTATCGGGAATATGAATTGAATATAAGTTGTAACAGGAGTAAAATGCGTGTTCCGAGATCTGCACGAGCGACACGGGGAGACCGACGCTGTTCACATTCGAGAATCCGAATGCATACGGAGCAATTACCGTCGTAGCAGAATGAACCGTATAATCGCATGCTCTTCCCGAGGGGTACGAATGCAAAACGGTATTGTCAAGTGTATAAACAACGCCATCAATATCATGATAAACGGCATTACCGTCTTCAATGTCAATTGCCGTAAGCGCCATACAACCGGCAAATACGCCGTTCCCAAGCGTGGTGACCCCCGCGGGAACTGTGACCGCCTCCAAGCCTGCGTGTGCAAAAGCCATTTCACCGATCGAGACAAGCTGTCTGGGGAACTTGACATCTTTGAGCAGACTGCATTGATAGAATGCTCCGGCGCCAATCGAATACAAAGCCCCACCATCCACAAAGGTCAGTTCTGTCAGCGGGTTTTCTGCAAAAGCGTACGCCTCAATACTTGCGACGGAGGCAGGAATATCCAGTTTTGCGATTCTGTTTTGATAAAAAGCATTCAGAGAGATGAATTGCAGATTGCTGTTTTCCTCAAATGTTACAGTGGTCAAGCCGCTGGAATCAAAAGCGCCAAGGCCAATGATTTGAATAGTATTTGGGATCGTGATTGCTTCAAGAGAAGAATCACAGGCGAATACCGCTTGCTCTATGCTTGTCAATCCACGCCCGATAGATACAGATGCAAGCCTGAGATTGTGATAGAATGCACTCGAACCGACAGTGGTGGTTGCATCAGGGATCGTCAGCTCTTCCAACTCGGAATATGCAAATGCAGCGCCTCCGATGGATGTAATGCCCGATAGATCGATTGTTGCAAGGTTTGCATAGCCAAAAGCATAATCACCGATGGTCTTTGTCTGAGCGGGCACAGTGTATTCTCTTCCCTTTGCCGCCGGGAACGCAACCAATTTGCTACCCGTGAAGTTGAACAACACACCGTCCTGCGAGGAAAACGCGGTATTTCCCTTTTGTACCGTTATCGACGTAAGTGCTTGCGCGCCGAACAAAGCAGAACCGTCTATGTATTTGAGATTCGCAGGCAGTTCAAACATTCTGAGGCTACCGCAGTTTAAGAAAGCAAAAGCGCCTACGGTCTCAAGCTTGTTGTTCCCGAGAAACGCAACCGACGAAAGGCGGGTATTGTCTGCGAATGCTTTCTCACCGATTGTCATAACGCTTTCCGGGATCTCAATCCAAACGAGATTGGAACAACCTTCAAACGCGGAGCGTTTAATGCTTTTCAGTCCCGAAGGCAGGCCAACCTCACGAAGACGGGCTTGGCCCTTAAACGCTTCTGCACCGATAGACGAAACAATTTTTCCGTCGATTTTTTCGGGAATCGTGATATATCTTCTCTTGCCCGTGTAGGAGCGAATCTCAATGGTACCGTCTTCCAACTCTACGTAGGTATAGGGCACGCCGTCGTCCTCGTTTGCCCACTTGGCATACAAGGTTACGTCACCGTAGAATTTATCCTCGTAATACACATATTCTTGGGTGAAGGTGTCGTCATAATACCAGCCGTCGAAAACTGCGTAAAGTCTTTCCGGCTCCGGAAGCTCCTGAAGGGTATGGCCCTCGATAAATAGGCCTTCGGTATTCTCCAATTCATCAGTGAGCATATCGTAGGTGATGGTGCCCCGTTCTTCCAACAAAAGGGCAGACATATCCAATGCGCCAAAGCCATATATCCAGTCACGCCCCAGATCTCCCAAGTCATAGGAAGAAGCGTAAAGAACCTCGGTGACGTCCTCTACCATGATATAGGGGTCGTTTTGCATAAACAGGGCAATGGCACCGGCAACCGTGGGAGAAGCAAAGGAAGTGCCGTTCATGGTGCCGTAATCGCCGCCTGTTTGTGCAGTATACGTTGTGCCGGGGGCAACGAGGTCAACGTTTTCGCCATAGTTGGAATACGGCGCACGCTCCCAGCTATTAGCTGCCAAAGCACCTACGCCGATGACGTTGGGATCCGCCGCAGGCCAGCGAGGAGCAGCGGTAGCTTCGTTACCTGCCGCAGCCACGCACACGATATCACTGTCCACAGCAAGCCTCGTTGCTTCTGCAAAAGGATTGGTCGGGTCAGGCGAGGCGAAGGACATATTTACAACCTGAACGTCCCGCTCGATGGCGTAGTAGAGACCAAATACCAAGTCGGAGGTGCGATAGAACGCCCCGTTAGGGTCGCAGTCGGCCTTAATTACAAGAATATTTACGTCAGGCGCGATACCAACAATCCCTTCGCCGTTCATGGACGCAGCAAGAACACCGGTCACAGCGGTACCGTGACCTTGTTCATCTTCAATCAAAGACCAGTCGTAATTACCGTTCTCATCCGTCCAGTCCTTGACGATCTTATCCTCGGTGGCGTTGTAGGAATATTCGCTGATCCGACCCGCAAACTCGGGATGATCCGTATCAATACCCGTGTCAATAACCGCAACTGTCACGCCGCTACCGTTATAGTAGTTCCAAACATCCTGCATATTCAGATAATCCAGATAGGTCTGCAGGGCATAATCGGAATCACTGACGGTGTACTTGGGTCTAGTGGGCAGTCTCTCCTCGGAGACATTTTCCTCTTCCGTTATATCCGCAATGTGAACCTGATAGTCTGCAGCCATCTTCTCGATGTGCTCCAGATTGGCATCGTCCGCATATACGTCCCGAATGGTAGTCCCCTCGGGCAAGGTCAGCTTGGCGAATCGCCCATCCTTTGTGATGCGGAGCTCCGCCCCCAAAAGGGAAGCAAGCTCCTCGGCGTTTGCCTTTGAGGTTTGGTACAGCACAATACTTTGATCATCGTACGTGCCAATATTACGCTCCAACTCCTCCAAAGCTTCGTTTCGCTGTTCTTCAAGCTGCGAATTTCTCGTGAACTGATGAATCAACACCGCCCCAACAGCAGTGATGATCAGTACAAGAGCCAATACCAGCGTCAAAACGATTTTTCTTTTGCGTGTCATAGGTATCCTCCCAACGGTAAAACTTGAATGTTACATATATTTTACCACTTTGTTCACAAAATGTCAATAAACGGGAGGCTCACTTAAGCAAAAATACGGCCGTTTATGAATGACAAGGATTCTTTCCTTCCGCAACCCTCTTTTTCCTATAAAATCTTCATTCAACCCCTTGCAATTTATGTTTCGATATGGTAAAATACCAACAAGAAAAGTATGATACAACGAAACGAAATGAAAGGAGAACTATGGATTTCCATTCTGTTCGAGAGCAATTACGCACTCGCTCTATCTATGAGATTCCTTTGCGAGTCACCTTCTACGCCCGCGTTTCCTCGGAAAGCGACGAGCAGCTGAACTCCTTGGGCAACCAGATCAGCTACTACGAAGATCTTATCAAGCGCAACAAAGCCTGGACGTTTGTCCCCGGATATATCGACGAAGGACTTTCCGGTATCTCTACCCGCAAGCGCGAGGATTTCAACCGTATGATCGGGGATGCCAAGCTGGGCGTTTTTGATTTGGTGATCACCAAGGAGATCTCCCGCTTCGCCCGTAATACCCTGGATTCCATCAGCTTCACCCGGGAGCTCAGCAGATACGGGGTTGCCGTGTTTTTCCAAAACGATAATATCAACACTCTTGACGAGGACTCCGAGCTCCGTCTGTCCATCATGTCCTCCATCGCCCAGGAAGAGCTGCGGAAGCTTTCCTCCCGTATCAAATTCGGCCATAGGGAAGCCATCAAATCCGGCGTTGTTCTTGGAAACAGCCGTATCTTCGGCTACCGTAAGGATAACCGCCGCTTGGTCATCGACGAGGAAGAAGCCATCATGGTTCGCGAGCTTTTCAACCTGTACGCCACCGACGAGTACAGCATGAAGCAGATCGAGAACCTGTTTTGGGAGAAGGGCTACCGCAACCACAACGGAAAGCGGATCGCCCACACCACCATGTCGGGGATCATCTCCAACCCCAAGTATAAGGGTTATTACGTGGGCAATAAAGTAAAAGTCCTGGATATGTTTACCAAAAAGCAAAAGTTCCTCCCTCCCGAGGAATGGGTGATGTTTAAGGATGAAACAGGGGAGATCGTTCCCGCCATCGTCACCGAGGAGCTGTGGGACAAAGCCAACGAGATCCTTGCCCGCCGCAGCGACGACGTAAAAAGCCGCCAGGGCAAATGCAACCACGGCAATCTCCTGACGGGCAAATTGTTCTGCACCGACTGCGGCTCGCCCTATTATCGACGGGCCTCCCAAAGCCGCAAGCGTGAGTCCAACAGCAAGTGGATCTGCGCGGGTAAGATCAACAACGGCGCTGATTCCTGTCCCTCGTTCCCCATCTACGAGGATGAGATCAAGCCCATCCTGTTTGAGGTGTTCAGCGACACGGAATCGGATGCCAACGCCTTGATCGAGCAATATTCCAATCTCTTCCGCCGCATGGCCACAGACGGTGATATCCAGGCCCGCATGGACGGGCTGAAGGCCCAGCAGCAGGTGATCTGGGACAAACAGAACCGCCTTCTTGAGCTTCACGTTACCGGGAAGACCAACGAGCGGACCTACCTCCAGATGAACGACAAGTGCGAAGCGGAGCTGGACGAGATCGAACTGCAGCTCGAAGAGCTTGAGCAGGAATTGGTCTCCGGGGAGGAATTCCGCAAGCGTATGGCGGAGATCCGAAAGACCCTTGAGGAGGCCAAAAACGCCGCTTCTCAGGGCATGATCACCCCCGCTTTTGTGAACCGTTATATCGACAAAATTTACGTCAAATCAATTGATCATGATACAGCGAAACTGACGGTTAAGATTTTTACCGGAAAAACCGTGGAGAAATACCTCAGAAAGCTCGAAAAATGCGCAACAACGGGTGAAAATGAAAATGCCGTTCCTGCGGGTCACATGATCAAGAAAATGATTCAGAGCTACGAGACCAACATGAAGGGCTAAACGACGAATTTTTTCGATCTGTATAGAAACAGGGACGATTTCCGTTGTGTACGGAAACCGTCCCTCCTTCTTTTTGCGCGAGGTATAAAAGGCTGTTCTTGACAATTCTTTGCGACCGTGGTATACTAAAGCCACGTTCCAACCATTGCTATGAGGAAATTTGAAATGAAAAGAGTTACCGTATTATTGACCGCGTTGCTTTTGACCGTCAGCTTGACCCTCGCTGCCTGTAACGGCGAGGTGGCGCAGCCCTCCGGGGACCTTCCTTCGGAGGATACCACCTCCGCTCCTTGGATCCCTCCCGCGGAAACACCTGCTACCTGGTCAGAGTTTGATCTAAACGACACTTGGACGGATAAGGATGTCCATATCAACTTGACTGCCGATAACACCCAAAAGGAATGGCAAGGCGCTAAGCTGATGGGGGGCGACCTGTATATCCGTGTCGAGGGCACCTACGTTCTTTCCGGTACCCTGAACGGCCAGCTCTACGTCTCTACCGATAAGACCAAGAAGGTCCACCTGGTATTCAACGGCTTTACCGTCAACAACGATACCTTGACTCCCATTCTCTGCGAACGGGGTGATAAGGTGAGCATCACCCTTGCCGAAGGAACGGAAAACTTCGTCAACGACAATAAAGCCGACTACGTAGAGGGCGGTCAAACTCCCGACGGCAGAAATGCAGGCGCTATCCACGCCAAAATGGGGTTGACCATCAACGGTACGGGATCTCTTACCGTAAACACCGTCTATCGCCATGGCATCGTCAGCAATTCCAATCTGCGTATCGTTTCCGGCAATATTACCGTCAATGCAAAGGAGGAAGCTTTGCGCGGCAAAGAGTCCGTTTCCATCCGCGGCGGTGATATCACCGTAAATTCCGGCGACGACGGGGTTAAGGTAAATCAAGCGGACGAAGAGGGACAGGGCTTTTTCGCCATGGAAGGCGGAACTCTTCAGATCACCACGGAAACCGACGGCGTTGACGTTATCAAGAATGTTCGCATCGTGGGTGGCACTCTCCGGATCTCCTCCCGGGACGATGCCATCGTAACGGAAGGCACTGTCTCCATCGCAGGCAACCCTGTCATCCTCCTTCAGGCGGATAGCGGAAGCGCCGATTCCGATGCCAAGGGCATCAAGGCCGACGGGGATATCACCGTGGAAAATGGCAATTTGCAGATCCTCAAATCCTTTGAAGGGCTGGAATCCAAAAATGCTGCCGTTCGTATTTTGGGCGGCAAGGTGATTGTCAACGCTGACAACGACGGCGTCAATGCCGCAACGCTGCTCTCCGTTGAAGGAGGCACTTTGGGTGTCATCACAGGCGGCGATGGGTTGGACAGCGGCGGAAACATCCACATCAAGGGTGGCACCACCGTGATCTGCGGCTCTCCCTCCAACGCCTATGCTCCCATGGACGTCCCCGATGGCTATGAGATCCTCGTGGACGGCGGTTTCCTTTTGGCATACGGATCGTTGAGTGCCGTGCAATATCCCTCAGAGAAGTCCGCGCAGAGCTTCTTAGGCACCTCCGTGTCCTTAAAGAAGGACGTTACCTACGCTCTCCGCGATAAGGATGGTAATACCCTCATCGCCTTCACCCCCGGGGAAAACGCTTTGACCTTGTGCTTCTCCTCCGAGGCTCTCGCGGCAGGGGAGTACACCCTCTTCTCCGGCGTCACCCCCGAAGGCACTCCCACCGGCGGCGTCTATACCTCCTCCACCGGCGGCGAAGAGGTCGCAACCTTCACCGTTTCGTAGAATAATCTCCCAACCTTGGCGCACCTGCCGACAAAACGGGTGCGCCTTTTCAATTATACGCTCCGTTGATTTTTTCAACCCAAATAAAACGGAGCGGTTATTGAAAACATGAGAATCTGTGCTATACTGATATCAGAACAAGCGCTTGTTACTTTTCATTTTGGAGGTTCATATGGAACTTAAAATTGCCGAAAACTTAAAACGGTTACGCAGGGAACGAGGGAATACGCAGGACGACCTTGCCAATCATCTCCGCATCTCCGTGCAAGCAGTATCCAAGTGGGAACGGGGCGACGGCTTTCCCGATATCACGCTTCTGCCCTTTATCGCCGCCTTTTACAAAGTGACGGTAGACGAGATCTTAGGCTGTCACGCTTTGCGGAAGCAGGAGGAGCGGGAAGCCTTCAAAGAGAAGGAACACCGATTGGTCCATCTGGGTAAGCGGAAAGAAGGGCTTGCGCTGTGCAGAGAGATGCAACGGAAATACCCCAATGAACCGGAAGTGCTGTACTATTTGATGCACGATCTGTATGCAGTCGATCGATTGGCAAATGGTGAGGAAGTGATCGACATCGCAAGCAGACTTCTTGAAAAAGGTCCCACGGAATATCGGTTTGGTGCCATTCAGATGCTGGCATTTACCCATTGTGCTATGGGCAACCAAGAAAAAGCGGTGGAATACGCAAAAATGGTTCCCTGCAATCAAGATCTGCTTTCTACGGTTCTTCAGGGAAAGGAATTGGTGGAGCATTGCCGCTGGTATTTTTGGAAGGTGGGCGGCACCATGGTGAGGCTCTCCCATAATATGATGCAATGCCCCGAAGCCGGATATACCGCCGAGGAACGGCACAGTATCAGAAAAGCACTCTACAACTTTTTCCTAACCCTTTTCCCGGATGGAGACTTCGGCTTTTGGGAATGCAGGTTGGGAACGCTTTGCCGCGATATGGCACTGAGCTCTGCGGAGATGGGGGAGACGGAACAAGCCTTTGCCGAGCTTGAAGAAATGTGCGAGCACATGGAAAAGTACGATCGTTTCGTCAGCATCGACCATACCTCTCCCTTGGTACGGGGCTTGCATTATGAGAAAACAATGTCCGGCAATAGTGATGAACGAAGCATGGCGTACGGCTTCTTGTGCTCTTTGGAGGAAAATCCCCGCTTTGAATGCCTTCGCGTCGATGCACGATTGCAAGCAATCAAGAATCGTTTGGAAGCACTTGGCTGATACCGATTGATCATTTCAAAAATCAAAACCCGTTGGGGAACGGGTTTTGGAGTGGAAAGTTTTGGGAGCGGGAGCGCGAGGGAGGGGACTTTTTCAAAATTCCCCTCCCTCGCTATATTCGTATTCAATTACAAACTATACTTCTCTCTGTACTGCGCCAGCAACGCGCGGTACTCCTGGCTCTCGGTTCGAACGCTTGCCAAATAGCGGTGCATATCCAATTCGTCCTTGCTGGTCTCCAGAACACAGCCCGCGATGTTGGAGCAGTGGTCGGAAACACGCTCCAGGTTGGTCAGGATATCGGAAAGCACGAACCCATGCTCAATGGTGCACTCGCTCTTCTGTAAACGAAGGGTGTGGTTCAAACGGATCCGCTCACGGATGTCGTCGATCACCTGCTCCAAAGGCTCAACCCGCACGGCGGATTCCAGATCGTTCTCGCAGAACGCCTTCTCGGAAAGAGACATGATCTCGGTAACCGCCGCCTTCATCACAGCCAACTCGCGGATGGCGTACTCGGAGAACTTCAGATTCTTTTCCTTGAGCTCCTGGGCGGATTCCATCACGTTCACCGCATGGTCGGAAATACGCTCAAAGTCACCGATGACACGCTGAAGCTTGGCCGCCTCGGCACTCTCGTCCTCGGAAAGCTCTCCTGCGGCCAGCTTGATGAGATAAGAGCCGGTTCTGTCCTCGTAGCGGTCAGCCTTGCCCTCCGCTTCCTCAATACGCTTGGCTACGTCGCCGTTGTAGTTATCCAACAGTCCGATGGCGTCGTTCATGGTAGCTACGGAAAGGGTAGCCATCCCGCGCACGGTCTCCTCACACTGTGCCAGGGCAATGGCAGGGCTGGAAAGCAGATGATCGTCCAGCAAACGGAACTCGTCCTCGTCCTGCTTTTCCCGGACGGTCATGACAGCCATCTTTTCGAGCAGTCTGCCCATAGGCAGGAAGATCAGCGTACCCACAAGGTTGGTAACGGTGTGAACTACGGCGATGCCGATCTTATCCAGCACCATGTCGTAGAAACCGAAGGATGCAAATGCATGGACTGCGTAGAATGCTATGGCAATAAGAACGGTGTTCAGAATGTTAAAATACAAATGCACCCAACCGGTACGCTTGGCATCCCGGGAGGCGCCCAGGGTGGAAAGCATGGCGGTGATACAGGTACCGATGTGCTGACCCAGAATGATGGGGAAGGCAACGGAGAAGGTGATGGCACCGGTGGCGCTCAACGCCTGCAGAATACCCACGGATGCAGAGGAAGACTGAATGATGGCGGTGAAGACCGTACCGATGAGAATACCCATGATGGGGTTGGAGAAGGCTGTGAGAATGCTCTGGAATTCGGGCATCTCTCTGAGCCCTTCCACAGAGCCGGACATAGTGTCCATACCGAACATCAGAACGGAAAAGCCCAGGAAGATCATACCCAGATCCTTCTTGCGGCGGCTCTTGCTCATCATCACGAAAACAATGCCGATCAACGAAAGAATGGGACAGAAGGAGGAAGGCTTCAGGAGCTTGATGAAAACGCCGGCACCGCCGATATCGTCCATGGCCACCAGCCATGCGGTGATGGTGGTACCCACGTTGGCACCCAGGATCACGTTGACGGATTGCCGTAACGTCATCATACCTGCACCCACAAAGCCCACCACCATAACGGTAGTGGCAGAGGAGGATTGAATGATGGAGGTCACGATCAAGCCCACCAAAAAGCCCTTCACGGGATTGTCGGTGATCTTGGTCAGCAAAGCCCGCAAGCCGCCGCCCGCAAACTTCTCCAGATGGTCGCCCATCAGGTTCATACCCAACAAGAACAGACACAAGCCGCCTATCAGGTTCAATACGTCAAAAAGATCCATAATTCGGCAGTCCTTTCAAAAAATAGCGAAAGTTTTCAAATGACTTCGACTTTATTATACAAGATCGTTCATAAAATTGCAATATATTTTGCCAAAAAACGGGAAAATATTTAAGAAACAGCAAAGAAAAACCGCAAAAGATCTTCGTTTTTCCGAAGCTCTTTTGCGGTGAAAGAAACGTATTGCTTTATTTTTCGTAAACGTGGGGTTTGAGAACGCCGATATAGGGGAGGTTGCGGTACTTCTCTGCGAAGTCCAATCCGTAACCCACCACGAATTCATCTGCACAAACGAAGCCCACGTAGTCTGCTTTGATCTGGGCGGTACGTCTTGCGGGCTTGTCTAAAAAGGCACATATCTTTACCATAGCGGGGTTGCGCTTTTCCAGCTCGTGCTTCAGCAGATACAGGGTGTTACCGCTGTCGATGATATCCTCCACGATGAGAATATTTCTGCCCTCCAAATTAGCATCGGTATCCTTCTTGAACACAAGCTGACCGGGAGTGGTTCCCGCACCGTAAGAGGACACGATCATAAACTCCAGCTGTGCCGCCAGATCCAGTTCTCTCATCAGGTCGGCGTAGAAAATAATAGCGCCCTTCAGAATGCCTATGACGATGGGCATGCTGCCTTCGAAATCCTTACTGATCTGTGTACCCAGCTCTTTCACTCTGGCCTTGATCTGTTCCTCGGTATAGAGGATCTCTTTGATATCTTCGTGCATAGCGTTCATAAGTGCGACCAATCCTTTTTTACAAGCTTCGACCTATTATAACTTATTAAACACAAAAAGTCAAGAAGAACTTGATTTTCAAGGGAAAACATGCTATACTGCAACCGTAAAACGCTTGACAAGGAGGCTTGGCATATGATGGATCCCACCTTTTCCCGCTCCGCATCCCTTTTGGGGGCGGAGGCCATGGAGCGTCTGAAAGCGTCCCATGTCGCCGTGTTCGGCGTGGGCGGCGTAGGCGGCTACGCGGCGGAAGCATTGGCCCGCAGCGGCGTGGGCGCCTTGGATCTCATCGATCACGACACCGTCTCTATCTCCAACCTCAACCGTCAGATCATCGCCCTGCGCTCCACCGTTGGACGTAAGAAGGTGGAGGTCATGGCAGAACGTATTGCGGATATCAACCCCGAGATCAACGTCCGCATTTACGATACCTTTTATCTCCCCGAAACGGCTTATCTCTTTGATTTTTCCGTCTACGATTACGTTGTGGACGCCATCGATACCGTCTCCGGCAAGCTTGCCCTGGTGGAGCAGGCTAAGGCCGCAGACACTCCCATCATCTGCGCCATGGGTGCGGGGAACAAAACGGACCCCACCGCCTTCCGCGTGGTGGATATTTCCCAGACCAAGGTCTGCCCCTTGGCAAAAGTAATGCGTGTAGAACTGCGCAAGCGGGGCATCACCGACGTGAAGGTGGTATATTCCGAGGAGCCTCCCCTCATTCCTCTGGAGGAGGGCGTTCCCGGCTCTTTGGCCTTCGTGCCCTCTGCGGCAGGACTGATGATGGCAGGGGAAGTGGTGCGCCACCTTGCGGCGGTTGATTTCTCATCCCGCAGAAAAGGAGTCCACCCATGAACCTGTTTCCCTTCCTGAATGCCGTCTCCGAGGTCAGCGAAGTCCCCGAAGCTTCCGCCTCCATGCACCCCGCCTTTATTGCCCTTTTGGCGCTGGTGGGCATCGGCTTCGTGATCATGATCGTTCAGAACTTCTTCATCAAAAAAGAGGAATACTACAAATAATTCCCATCATCCATCCTTAAATTTTTTAAAAACCATACATCGGAGGAATCCCTATGAGCAACAAGACCTACGACGTGATCGTCCTTGGCGGCGGTCTGGCAGGCTGCGGCGCGGCACTTGCCGCCGCAAGAAACGGTGCCAAGACCCTTTTGGTAGAGCGTATCAACGCCCTGGGCGGCGCACCCTGCACCATGGGTGTCAACCCCTTCATGCCCTATAAGACCAGAGATCCCGAAACAGGGGAGATGATCCCCCTGTCCAGAGGCATCTTCGCAGAGCTGGAAAACAACCTCCGCGAAGCAGGCGCCATGTACCACAACACCTTCAACGCGGAATGGATGAAGATCATTCTCAACCGCATGATGCTGGAGTCCGGCGTGGAGCTGTTGTTCAACTCCGTGGCCGTTTCCGCCAAGCGCGAGGGGAACCGTATCACTTCCGTCACCGTATCGAACAAATCCGGCCTTGTGGAGCTGGAGGCTTCCTATTTCATTGACTGCACCGGTGACGCCGACGTTGCCTTCCTGGCAGGCTTCCCATACCGTCTGGGCAGACCCGGAGATCAGCTTTGCCAGCCCATGACCTTGTGCTTCCAGATCTGCAACGTAGATCAGGAGGTATTCGACAAGTGCCAGCCTAACATCATTCCCATTTGGCAGGCAGAGCACGCCAAGGGCTATATCAAGAACCCCATGACGGAGATCATGGTGTTCCATACCCCCATCCCCGGGGTGGTACAGCTCAATGCCACCCGTATCGTCAAGAAGAACCCTGTGGATTGCTGGGAGGTCACCCAGGCGGACATCATCGCGCGCGAGCAGATCGTGGAGCTCTACGACTTCCTTCGTAAGTTCATTCCCGGCTTCGAGAACTGCCAGATTATCAGCTCCGCTTTGCAGACCGGCGTTCGTGAAAGCCGCATGATCGACGGTGAACACATCCTTTCCGCCGAGGAGCTGAAGGATTGCATCAAGTTTGAGGATCGCATCGCCGCAGGCAACTACGATATCGACATCCACAACCCCGAGGGCTCCGGCACTTCCCACTACTTCTTCCCTCAGGGCGCTTACTACACCATTCCTTATCGCTCCCTGATCCCCAAGGATGCCGAGAACCTGCTGGTGGCAGGCAGATGTATCTCCACCACTCACGAGGCACAGGCCTCCATCCGTATCCTGCCCATCGTCTGCACCCTTGGCGAGGCCGCAGGTACCGCCGCCGCCATCGCCAGCAAGGCAAACTGCAACGTCAAGGACGTGGATATCCCCACCCTCCATGACACCCTCACCCAAGCAGGCGCATTTATCGGTTAATACAAAAGATCATACGAGGGAGGGGACTTTTGAAAAAGTCCCCTCCCTCGTGCTCCCATCCCCAAAACTTTTCCCTCCAAAACCCGTTCATAAACGGGTTTTGGCATTCAGGGTTTCTTAGGGGGTTAAAGGGGGACCTTCTTTTTCCCGAAAAGAAGGTCCCCCTTGTTCGTTTCTCTTAAATCCTAAACAACAAATCCGTATAGGTAGGCATAGGCCAGTAATCGGAGGGCATCTTTGCCTCCGCCAGATCCACCGCCACCCGCAAAGACTGCAACGCCTTCACCACTTTGTCGCGGTAGAACTCCGCCTGCTCCAGCACGTCGCTCATGGTGCGCGCCTGTGCCGTCAAGGATTCCAGCATACGGGTGCTGTCAAAAATACGGTCGCAAAGCTGGATCAGCTCCGACTTCACCTGCTTTTCGTACTTGGTCTGGTCGCCCAGAACACCGATATAAGCGTTGATGGCAGGCAGGATCTCACGGTTGAGCATCTCCAGCGCGGTCAAAGCCTCCACGTTGATGTTCTTGCTGTAGCTTTCCAAAGAAATCTCATAGCGGGAATGGATCTCCTGCTCGGAGTAGATCCCGTGCTCCACGTAAAGAGCAATGTTCTTCCGCTCCAGCATCTGGGGCAGACAAGCCACGGTGGACTTCAGATTCAAAAGCCCCCGACGCTCCGCCTCGATCTCCCACTCGTCGGAATATCCGTTACCGTTGAAAATGATCCGCTTATGGTCACGCATCACCTCGCGAACGATGGCAAACACGTCCTCCATCAGATTGTCCGCCTTCTCCAGACGGTCTGCAAACTGCCCCAAAACCTCCGCCATTGCGGTGTTCAACAAAGTGTTGGGCTGTGCGATGTTCTGGGAAGACCCAAGCATACGGAACTCAAACTTGTTACCGGTAAAGGCGAGTGGAGAGGTTCTGTTTCGGTCGGTGTTATCCTTGGGGAAGGAAGGCAAAACGTGTACCCCCAGCTCCATGGCGGAAACGGGAGCATCCTCGTGACGGTGCCCTTTCTCAATATCCTCTAAGATGGCGGTCAGCTCGTCGCCCAGGAAAATAGAGATGATAGCGGGAGGTGCCTCGTTGGCACCCAAACGGTGATCGTTCCCCGCGCAAGCGATGGAGGATCTCAAAAGCCCTTGGTATTCGTCCACAGCCTTGATGAACGCCGCCAGGAACAAAAGGAACTGGGCGTTCTCACCGGGTGTCTTGCCGGGATCCAGGAGATTCTTTCCCGTATCCGTGGCCAGAGACCAGTTGTTGTGCTTACCGGAGCCGTTGACCCCCTCGAAGGGCTTTTCGTGGAGCAGACACATCAGCCCGTGCTTGGGGGCGATGGAACGCATCAGCTCCATGGTCAGATGGTTGCCGTCCACGGCGATGTTGGTGGTGGAGTAAAGAGGCGCCAGCTCGTGCTGCGCGGGAGCGGCCTCGTTGTGCTTGGTCTTTGCCAGCACGCCCAGCTTCCACAAAGCCTCGTCCAGATCCTTCATAAACGCCGCAACTCTGGGCTTGATGGCACCGAAGTAATGATCGTCCATCTCCTGCCCCTTGGGTGCGGGGGACCCGAATAGAGTGCGCCCGGTGAACATCAGATCCTTACGCTGCTCGTAAAGCTCCTTATCCACCAAAAAATATTCCTGCTCCGGTCCCACTGTGGTGGAAACGGAGGTGGTGACGTTGTCTCCGAACAACCGCACGATGCGGAGTGCCTCTCTTCCGATCTCCTCCATGGAGCGCAACAGAGGCGTCTTGGTATCCAGGGTGTGTCCGCTGAAGGAGCAGAACACCGTGGGAATATATAGCGTGCCGTCTTTTACAAAAGCGGGAGATGTGGGATCCCAAGCAGTGTAGCCCCGGGCCTCAAAGGTAGCCCGCAGCCCGCCGGAGGGGAAGGAAGAAGCGTCCGGCTCGCCCTTGATCAGCTCCTTGCCGGAAAACTCCATGATGACCGTACCGTTTCCGGTGGGGGAGATGAAGCTGTCGTGCTTCCCTGCGGTGATCCCCGTCAAAGGCTGGAACCAGTGGGTATAATGGGTAGCCCCCAGCTCCAGAGCCCAGTCCTTCATAGCGGCGGCAACCACGTTTGCCAGACCGATATCCAGATCCTCGCCCTTTTCAATGGTCTTTTTTAAGGATTTATAGATCTCCTTCGGGAGCTTGTTCTTCATGACGGAATCGTTGAAGACCATACTGCCGAAGATCTCGGGAATGTTTACCATAACAGCAATACCTTTCCTTGCAAAAATACACCTTTTTACTATTGTAATCAAGCGCCCCCTTTTTGTCAAGTGCGTTTCCGCCATTTTCCACCCAAAACTTCCCCAAAATCGAAAAAACCACCTTGACAGATATCGCCTTTTCGACTATACTACTAAAGATTCATCCCATTGCAGAAAGGGCGGGAAACCCCATGCCAAACCAGAAGATCCCCTTCGTAACCAAAGAACAGGTGGAGCAGATCGTCAAGACCTACCCCACACCCTTCCATATCTACGACGAAAAAGCCATCCGTGAGAACGCCCGCGGCCTGAAGGCCGCCTTCTCCTGGAACAAGGGCTTCAAGGAATATTTCGCCGTCAAAGCCACTCCCAACCCCTACCTGATGCAGATCCTGCGGGAGGAGGGTGTGGGCGTGGACTGCTCCTCCCTCACCGAGCTGATGCTTTCCGACGTGGTGGGCTTCCACGGCAAGGAGATCATGTTCTCCTCCAACGTCACCCCCGAAGAGGATTTCAAGCTTGCCTCCGACCTGGGTGCTATCATCAACTTTGACGACCTCACCCACGTGGACTACTATGCCAATATCGCCCCCTTTGCGGAGACTATGTCCTGCCGCTACAACCCCGGGGGGGATTTCACCATGGGCAACCGCATCATGGATACTCCCAAGGACGCTAAGTACGGCATGACCCGTCCCCAGATCAAGGAAGCCTTCTTGAAAATGAAGGCCTACGGCGTCAAGCACTTCGGCATCCACGCCTTCTTAGCCAGCAACACCACCGACAACGGCTATTACCCCAAGCTGGCATCCATCCTCTTTGAGCTGGCAGTCTGGCTGAAGCAGGAGACAGGGGTTCACGTCGCTTTCATCAACCTGTCCGGCGGCGTAGGCGTGCCCTACCTTCCCGACGCTCCCAAGAGCGACATCAACGCCATCGGAGAGGGTGTCCGCAAGGCCTTTGAGGAGATCCTCGTTCCTGCAGGTATGGAGGACGTTGCCATCTACACCGAGCTGGGCAGATACATGCTTGCCCCCTACGGCGGCGTGGTAGCCAAGGTGATCCACCACAAGCACATCTGGAAGGAATACGTGGGTCTGGATGCCTGCGCCGTGAACCTGATGCGCCCCGCCATGTACGGCGCTTATCACCACATCACCGTGCTGGGCAAGGAAAACGTCCCCGCAGACGGTATCTATGACGTCACAGGCGGCCTTTGCGAAAACAACGACAAGTTCGCCATCGACCGCCCCCTTCCCAAAACGGAGGTACCGGCTCCTGCGCAGGCTGCGCTGAGACCAGCTATGCACGTCTCGTAACCCAGCTCTTCGGCGATCACATGATGATTTCCAACGCAACCGGATGCTCCTC
>JAZNPH010000004.1:0-19663 GCA_045589515.1 Eubacteriales bacterium
CCCATGACCTGCCCCTTCCAGTATCAGGCGTACCTCAATCGCGCCCGATCCTACCGCGACCTGCCCATGCGTTTGGGCGAGACTTCCACCTTGTTCCGTAACGAGGACAGCGGCGAGGTGCACGGTCTGATCCGTGTGCGCCAGTCCACCATCTCCGAGGGTCACTTGGTGCTCCGCCCCGACCAGTTGGAGGAGGAGTTTAAGGGCTGTTTGGAGCTGGCGAAGTATTGCCTCGACACCGTGGGTATGCTGGAGAATTGCACCTTCCGCTTCTCCCAGTGGGATCCCGCCAACCCCAAGAACAAGTACGAAGGCACCGCCGAGCAGTGGGAAGAGGCTCAGAACACCATGGCCAAGATTTTGGACAATCTGGGCGTGGAATACACCATCGGCATCGACGAGGCCGCCTTCTACGGCCCCAAGCTGGACATCCAGTACCACAACGTATACGGCAAGGAAGATACTCTGGTCACCATCCAGATCGATATGCTGTTGGCTGAGAAGTTCGGCATGGAATACACCGATTCCGACAACACCGCAAAGCGCCCCTATATCATCCACCGCACCAGCTTGGGCTGCTTTGAGCGCACCTTGGCTTACATCATCGAGAAGTATGCAGGCGCTCTCCCCCTGTGGCTGATGCCCGAGCAGGTTCGCCTCCTGCCCATCGCAGACCGTCACGCAGATTACGCTTATCAGTGCCTGGAGGTGCTGAAGAAGGCCGGCTTCCGTGCAGAGGTGGATACCCGCAACGAGAAGATCGGTTACAAGATCCGCGAGGCGCAGCTGGAAAAGATTCCCTATATGCTGGTCATCGGCGACGAGGAGATGGCAAACGGCACCGTTTCCATCCGCTCCCGCAAGGAAGGCAATCTGGGCAGTCTTTCCATGGACGATCTGATGGCGAAGATTATTGTGGAACGAGACACAAAGGCTAAATAAAAGAGAGACGCGTCAAGGGGGCTTCTTTTCGAAAAAAGAAGCCCCCTTAACAAACCCCAAGAAAACCGATTTCAAGGTGCAGGATTCTTAAGGGGATCATCCCCTTAAGCGGGGAACCGTCGCAGACGGTGGGGCAGAGCCCCCCCAAAAAGGAGGTGCAGAATGACAACCAAATACCGTAATCTCACGCGGGTGGGGTTGTTCTGCGCCCTCATCGCCGTGTGTTCCCTGTTGCAAGTACCCTTCGACCCGCCCTTTACCCTGCAGACCTTCGCCGTGTTTCTGTGCGCGGGGGTGCTGGGAGGCAACCGAGGGCTTGTGGCGGTGGGCTGTTACTTAGCCTTGGGTGCGGCAGGCCTTCCCGTGTTCGCGGGGTTCCGGGGCGGCGTGGGACATTTGATCGGCACCACAGGCGGATTTTTGATAGGCTTCCTCCCCGCCGTGGCAACCACCGGGTTCTTGCCAAAGAAGCTTCCCCTGTTTTTGCGGATGCTTTGCGGACTATTGGTGCTGTACCTGTGCGGCACGGCCTGGTATTGCCTGCTGTACGCCCCCCATACGGGGCCGGGCGGCATCGCCGCGGCGGTGCTTCGGTACGTATTGCCCTTTCTCCCCTTTGACCTTGTCAAGCTGTTTTTGGCGGCAAGGCTCACCCTGCGGCTGGAAAAAAGAGCATAAAAAGAAGACCTTTTTTGCAGGTCTTCTTTTGTTTTTCGGTTTTAGCAAATCTGGGGATTCATCTCGTGGCACTTGCGGATGAGATCCAACTGCTGACGCACCTGGAACAGCTTGATATCGTGCTCTCTGCCTTCGGACAGCAGGGCGTAGATCTGATCGTAGTAGGTCTGCACCGCCGCGATGAAGGGTGCCTGGGGATCGCCGTCCCAGCTTTCCTCGTACCAGGTGAGCTTCTCGCCGCAGTATGCGGGCATCTGCTCCTCGTCCACGTAGAGGGGGGTACGGATCAGCTTCTGCTGGGGAGCCTCCTCGGGCTTGAAGTACTTCCAATCGATGTGAGCCATGTTGCCCTTCAGAGTGCCGTTGGTGCCCTCCACCTTGTAGGTGTAGAGCGGGTATGCGTCACAGGAGGAGATGTCCAGATCGATCAAAGGCTTACCGGGAGCGGTGACGATGAGCTTCACGTAGTCCTCGGCGTTGCCGAAGGTGTTACAGCGGTCCATCTTGCAGAAGATCTCCAGATCCTGGTCGTAAGCGTCCAGGATGTTCAGTGCCTGGTCAACGGGATGAGGGCCGGTGTTGGCAAGGTTGCCGCCGTTGAAGTCCAGACAGCACTGCCAGTCCCAACGACGGGCAAAGCCGTTGAACTGAATACCCACGTGGACGATTCTGCCCAGCACGCCGGAGGCAATAACCTCCTTTACCTTCAGGAAGTAGTTGGCAAAGCGGCTCTGCTGGAACACCAGGAAGTGGCATCCGTTCTGCTTTGCGGTTTCGCAAAGGTCGTCAAACTCCTCCACTGTGGGAACGCAGGGCTTCTCGCACAGCACGTTCAGCCCGTGGGAAAGCAGATCCTTGGTGATGGCATAATGCAAATGGCTGGGAGAGGAATTGACCACCAGATCGATGTCATTTCTCTCAAACAGCTTGGTATAATCGTCGTAAACGTCACAGCCATATTCTGCTGCGGCGCGGTTCATACGTTTTTCCAGCTTTTCCACAACGGCAACGACGCGGAAACGCTCCGTATCCTTCTTCAGATGCAGACCGTGGATATCTCTGCCGCTTCTGCCCTGGCCGATGATGGCGATGTTGAACTGTTTCATAACAGGCTCTCCTTTGATGTTTTGATTGATTTCATATTATCAAATATGAGTGATTTTTTCAAGACCTTTCGGAAACTTTTTACGATTTCTTTTTACTAAAGAGGATCGCCGCCACGGCAACTGCGCCCAAAGCAAGGATGCCCCCTGCTACCCAGCCCCAAGGGAAGCCCTTGGTTGCAGGTGCAGGCGAGGGTGCGGGTGCGGAGGTCTCGGGCAGACTCTCTTCTGCGGAAACGTCCTCGGAGGTCTCTCCTTCCTGGGGAAGCTCTGCGTTCATAGCCGCCGTTAATGCCTCTCCCAGCAGGTCTGCGTTGGGGATATACACCGTGTTGCCGGAGATGATGTAGTCCTTCAAGGCGTTGACCGCCTCGCGGATAGCCTTTCTGCGGGGATCGTTACCCGCCAGCTCGGTGAGCAATTGATACGCTTCCTCGATCAGTGCCTCGTAGGCGGAAAGATCCTGGGAATAAACACGGAATTCACGGATGCCGCCGCTGTAATAGGTGTTCCATTCGGCATGATACCAGCGCTTGTGCTGACGGTAGCGGATATACCGCCCGGAAACGTTCTCCAATTGGATCACGTCGGTCTCCTGCTTCCGTTCTTCTCCCCCGGTGAGGGTGTAAACGGTGGTGAAGGTCTCGCCGTCGTCGGAAACCTGGAGGTCGTATTCTCCCACACGCTCGTTGTAGCAGATCTCCACACGGGTAATGTCGCACACAGAGCCCAGATCCACCACCAGCCATTGCTCGTCCTCCTTGGCGGAGAAGGAAAGGCGGGTGGATTCATCCCCGTCCACCGCAAGATCGGCGGTGAAGCGGCCGTCCTCCACCTCTAATTTGGAGACGGAGACGGGGGCGTTCAGTGCCAGGTTCCGCCCTGCCACCAGGTGCGCAACGCTCTCAAAAGCGGGAGTGACCCGCAGGCTGTACAGCTTGCCCTTGACCCCCTCGCCGATGGTCTCCAAGGGGATGGTGAGGGTGGAAAGCTTGGTGTCCGCGGGGTTGCGGGCGTTGTAGGGCTCAAAGCAAAGGCCGTCGTTCACCGTCAGCACGGTGGTGGTTCCGTCGCAGGAAAGGCGCAGCTTCACCTTCTCCCCAATAGGCAGAGTGTAATCGTAGGTGAAGGTATACACCTCGTTTTTGAAGCCGAAGTGTCCCTTGCCGTCGGCATCCGCCAGGATCTCCACCCCGTCCCCTGCAAACAAGGGAGAGGAGGGGATCTCATCCAGAGCGATCTCAAACTCCAGCGTGTTGGGGAACCCCAGAGCAGGGATCTCCATGGAAAGACTTGTTTCCCCGTCCAGAACAAAGCCGTTTTCGTAGGTCAGGTCGATGCCCTCGGCGGGATAGGTATGCCTGCCGGGGTCAGCGTCCCCTGCCAGCAGAGACAGGGTCTCGTACCGTTTCATAAAATCCGTGGCGGGAATGTTCTTGGTCTCCACACCCAGCCAGGTCTTTTCCGCTACCATGCAGACCATACCACGCAGGCGGTCGAAGATGTCGTAGCGGGTGACCCCCTTGTAGGCGGTGTGCAGGTCGTTCCAAAGGGCGAAGCAAGCCCCCTTCAATTGGGGATCGTTGGGATCCACCTTGGCGTCGTTGTAGTAATTGAACACGTTCACCTGCCAGGTCTGATACATATAGGGCAGGTTGAAGTAGTCCGGGAAGCTGTAATTGGTGGTAGGCACGGTGTACAGAATGGAATTGACGGTGTTGATCACGTCGTAATCGCTGGCCATGGTCTGGGAGGGGCCGGAAATGTTCCAATCCCAGAAGTTCACCTGGCCGATCTGTGCCACGGGAGTCTCCCCGGGGAAGCCGTCAGGGCCCATACTGCCCCAATGACGGGGGATGTAGCCTAAGGAATCCACGTACTTGATGAGAGCGTCGGTATACTTGCGCATATCCTCCGCGTACTCTCTGGGGTATTCGTCGGTGCCGATATGCACCACCTTGCCCACGAAAACGGGGTCATCCCCTGTCATGTATTCCGCCAACAGATTCTTCACGAACTCCAGCGTCTCGGGCTTGGAGATATCCAGACATCTGTCGTTCCCCGGCAGATGGGGAGGCGGGTTGTCCGCGTTCTGATAGCAACGGGAATGGAAGGGGGTGTCGATCTCCGTCACCACCGTCATGCCGTATTCCAGCATCCGCTTCTGATAGGCGCGGTAATCTTCCTTGGAATAATAGCCGTCCTTGGCGGTAAGCCCCTTCACGTCACTTTCCAGACGGAAGGCGGAGTAGCCGTTACTGCCCTCATCGTTGATGTGGAGATGGATCTCGTTCATTTTGAACCAAACCATGTAGCGGGAGATCTCCTCCACGTATTCCAGGGGGATCCATGCTCTGCCCACGTCGATCATACCGGAACGGATGGGATAGGAGGGATAGTCCACCGCCTGTCCCACGGGGAAATACCCGTCGGCATACAAGCTCTGGCACAGGGTGATGCCGCCGTACAGAAGGCCCACGTCCGTGGGAGCCTTGATAAGGATCTTGGTCTCCGTGGCGTCCAGAGTGTAGCCCTCCTCGCCTACGGTGTCCAAAAGAGTCTCGTCCTTTTGGAAAACCACGCCGCTTTCTCCTGCGGTGGCGATCTTTACTTCCAAAGAGAGCATCTCGCGGAAATAGCCCTGCACCTTCTCCACAGCGGGAGAAGAAGACAAGTTCACCAAAACCGTGTTGCCGTCGGCCAAAAACTTGCCGCTTCCTCCCTGCCACTCACGAATAGCGGGCAAAACGGTGGGCGCGGGGTTTTCCCCCGGGGCGGCGGATGCGGGAAGGCTGAAAACCGTCCCTAACAGAAGGCCGGACAAAAGGCCTGCCAAGAATCGCTTCATAAGGATCCTCCAAGAAAGTTTTTAATTGGAACGGTAGGCGCCGTATTCCCAGTAGCCGCTTTTGACCTCGCCGTCTGCGTAGGTATAGGTGCCGTATCCGTGTAGTTTTCCATCCAGGAAGCCGCCCTCATAGCGGTCTCCGTTGGGCCAGAAGTAGATCCCCTGTCCCGTGCGGGCTCCGTTTACGAAGTCGCCCTCGTACACGGCGCCTCCCGCCCATTCCATGCGGCCCACACCGTGGAAGGTGCCTCCCGCAAATTCACCTTGGTAAACGCCGCCCGCCGCAAAGCGGTATTCTCCCACGCCCTGGGGAACGCCGTACACCAGATCCCCCACGTAAAGGTCACCGTTGGCGTAGACCCGACTGCCGTATCCCGTGTATTGCTCCGACCGGGAGGCGTCGTCCAGATCCTTTTGGGTGAGATGGGCGGTGGCGTTCAAAAATCCCTTGGCATCACCAGAGAGCATGCCCCGCCAGCCGATGGTAAAGGCGGTGAGATCGTCCATCACGTCCCCTGTGCCCATAATGCTTTCGGGCAGATACTCCTTTGCCGCCGTAACAACGACTTCGGGGTAGTAATAATCCCGCGCGCCGTACAGATGGAGCAGCTCGTGGCAGAAGGGGGTCAGATCGGAGGCGTACATCACCAGATACTCCGCGCCCTCCGCTTGGCGGGTGGAGTAGGCCGTGGCGCGCCCCGTTTTATTCAGCAGGAAGACCACGGGAGCAGAATCCACGTTCCAGTTCTGCTGCAGATCGGTCTGCAGATGATGGATGGACGCGAAACCCATTTCTGCCATCAATCCCCCTTCCCATTCCTTGGGGCGGTAGGCCTCCACATCGGCCTGTATGGATACGTCCCAATCCCCGTAATACAGGGTCAGACTCACTCCGGCCTCACGGGCGTAGCCGTTCAGGCGGTCCATCTCCTGCCGCAAGCGGGCTTCCGCCGCCTCCTTGGAAGAGCTGTCCCAGCTGCTTTCGCAATCGCTGACGAACACGAAAAGGAAGCTTACCTTTCCCGTCAGCTCCCCGCAATTGCCGCGGTTCTGATGGTTCAAAAACAAATGATCCCGATAGGCGTACTTGGCGTGGATGTCTCCCCGACCCAAAGCATGATTTTTGAGAAGAAAGTAATCCAGGGAGTTGATCCTCCCGTCGCCGTTGACGTCTCCGCTGTAGAATTCCTCCGCCGTCATTTCGTAGGAATGGAGCACGTACCGCTTGACCAGGTAGTAATCCGCGGAGCCCACCTTACCGTCTCCGTTCACGTCCCCCAAAAGCAAAGGGGACGCCAAGGCGCGAAAAGAAGCCCCACCCATACACGGTGCGGCAAGCAGGAGAAGGGCAACCACAATGGATAACGCCTTTCGTTTCATGAAATCTCCGCCTTTTTTTCTCGTATGTTTATTATATCACACCTTTTTTTGTTTTGCAATAGAAAACCTCCGAGAGACGCCCCATCCGCACAAAAAAGAGGACAGAGAAGTTCTGCTTCTCTGTCCTTGAACAGCCTTTCTTTTCGGCTCATTGATCTTGCTTGATTGTGTATCTTCCCAGCACGTGGTTCTTTAAGAACAGGTAGTCCGCGGAGCTGATCTTGCCGTCCTTGTTGATGTCTCCGCCCGGCTTTTGCTCCGAGGTGAGAAGCTTGCGTCCCAACACGTGGTTCTTCAACAGCATATAATCCATGGCTGTGATCCTTCCGTCCAGATTCACGTCGCCGTAAAGCACCGTGGTCTGCGTGGGGATCTCCTGCCCCCAGGATACTGCGGCCTTCGCCCCCCAAGCCCAAGCGGAATCCCAGAGGACGGGAGCGCTTTCTCTGCTGCAAAGGATCTCCTTCAGCCCGTCACAGCCTTCAAATACGCCCTCTCCCAAGAAAACAAGGGATGCGGGAAGGAAAACGATTTTCAACGATTTGTTCCCCGCAAAAGCACCGTCTGCCACGGCGACCACGGGAATGCCGTCCACCGTCTCGGGAATCACCAGCGTGTCGGCCTTCCCAGTGTACCCGGCAAGCACATAAATACCGTTTTGCCGCTCCAGAACCAATCCCTCGGGGCAACCGCAGGTCTTGCAGACCCCCTTGCTGAAAACGTGACCCAAGGCGGGGATCTTCACCTGCTCCGTGGGGATACCGCAGGTCTTGCAAACGTAAAGCCGTTCCCCCTCCGCTCCGCAAAGAGGCGCGGTTTCGGAAAGAAGCAGTTTTTCTTCGTGGAGGCAGGTCTCCGCTTTGAGGATCACTTCCCCTTCACAGCCGGCGATCCAATTGGTATGCCAGCTTGCGGGGAGGTTCTCAAGAGCGCAGTAGATCTCCTGCACAGGCGTGTCAAAAAGAATGTATCTTCCCACCCGCTCCACGGAAGCGGGAATGGTCAACACCGTCAACCCCGTACCGCGGAAGGCGTAAGCCCCGATGGAACGGATCCCCTCGGGGATATACAGGACGGTCAGCCCCTTCAGCCCCTCAAAAGCGCTTTGGGCGATGCTTTCCACACTACCGTCCGCGGGAATTTGGGTGGAAAGGCAACCCACCAGCAGGGTCTTGGTCTCTTTCTCCGCAATACAGTTCCCCAAGGAGGTGTAGACGGTATTCCCTTCCTCTACGTACAGGGCGTTCAAAGAGGTGCAGTAGGCAAAGGCGCCGTGGCCAAGGGCGGTAAGAGATGCAGGCAGGGTCACAGAGGTCAGGCTCGTGCATTCCGCAAAGGCGGCGCTTCCCACTGACTCCACCCCCGTCCCGAAATGCAGGGCCTTCAGGGAGGTACAGCCCATAAAAGCACCCTCGTCGATCTTCTTCACCCCGTGAGGAATGAGAAGCTCTTGCAGATTGTTGCAATCCTCAAAGGCAAATTTGCCGATCTCCCGCAGGGTGTACGGGAGGCTGACTGCTTCGAAGGTCTTCCCCGCGAAGGCGCCATCCCCGATCTTCACCACGGGAGCGCCTTGGATGTGGGAGGGGATCACCACGTGGGAACTGCTGCCCAAATAGCCGAGGATGGTCACCTCGCCCCCTTCCGTCACGGTCCGGAAGCTTTCGGCAGGCTCTCCCTTGGGAAGTCCGCAGTCGGTGCATCTGCCTTCCGTGTCGTACAAGTGACCCGTGGCGGGCATCCCCATTTTAGCAAGCTCCACCAGACAAACACTGCAGAAATCACGGACATAACCCGTTTTGCTGCAGGTGGGGGAAACGCTCTCTCTTTGGGAACGATGCCCCGTTGCAGGATACACCTCGTCCAGCACCGTTTTACCGCAGAAGGTACAGGTCTCTCGACGGTAGCCCGGAGTGGTACAGGTGGCCTCCACCGCTTCTGTCTTCACGGAAGAATGTTCCCCCGTGGCAGGCAGATCTTCGTGGGAAATCACCGTTCCGCAGGCAGTACAAACGGTTTTCACGTACCCCCCCTGAGCGCAGGTAGGTTCTACTCGCTCCGTAACGGGAGATGTGTGTTCCTCCAACTTGGGAAGCTCTTCGTAGGAAATCTGCTCCCCGCAAGCGGTACAAACGGTTTTTTCGTACCCTCCCTGAGCGCAGGTAGGCTCTACTCTCTCCGTCTCGGGGGAAACGTGATCCGCCGAGGGCGGGATCTCTTGGTATGATAGCACCTCCCCGCAGGTGGTGCAGGTAACGCGGGTGTATCCTCCCTGAATACAGGAGGGGAAGGATGTCTCGGTTTCCGGCTTATGCCCGAGAGCGGCGAATTTCTTCTCCTTGACGGTGGCGCCGCAAACGGTACAGATCTGCTTTTCGTAGCCTGCGGTGGTGCAGGTAGCGGCAAGGGTCTCGGTACGCAACTCTCCGTGTTTGATGGAAACGGGAAGCTCGGCATAGACGATCTCCACCCCGCAGACCGTACAAGTCACACGGGTGTACCCCCCTTGGGCACAGGTGGGAAGCACCGTCTCCGTATATTCCGTATGCCCCGGGGAGGGCAGCTTCACGGTGGTGGCCGTTCTGCCGCACACCGTGCAGATCTGTTTTTCGTAGCCGTCCTTGGTGCAGGTGGGCTCCACACGCTCGGTGCGCAGCTCTCCGTGCTGAGAGGTGGCGGGCAGCACCTTGCGGGAAAGCTCCTCCCCGCAAACGGTACAGATCACACGGGTATACCCCGCCTTGGCACAGGTGGGCTCCACAGTCTCTGTTTTCTCCTCATGACCGAAAGCAGGCAGGATCTTCAGCTGCAATACGCTTTCGCAAAGGTTGCAGACCTCTTTTTCAAAACCGTCCGTGTCGCAAGAGGGATCAAGAGCCTCCTTGCGGCTGTCTCCGTGGGGGCAAGTGTTGTCGTAGCTCCAGATGGGAGGAACCTCCACCCCTGCGTCCCACTTTTCCTGCCAATCCCCGGGCTGTGCATTGCCGCCGCAATACAACGCGGTCAGCGAGGTGCCGTGGAGGATAAACTTTCCAACGGAAACAACGGACGCGGGAATGAACAGCTTCGTCAGCCCCGTGTTTTCAAACGCGCCGTCTCCGATGGCGGTGACGCTGTCGGGAATCTCCAGCGCGGTCAGACTTTGCAAGCAGGAAAAGGCGTAGGGCGCAATACTTTTCACACTGCCGTCCCCCGGGATCACGGAAGCGCCGCATCCCATAAGCAAACAGCCCGTGTCCGCCTCGATGATGCAGTTCCCCGCAGAAAGAAAGGCCTCACAGCCCTCCTCCACCGCCAGAGAAGTCAGAGCGTTACACCCGGAGAAGACCTCGCTCCCCATGGTGGCAAGGCTCTTGGGCAACAGGATCTCTCCAAGGCTTACGCAATCCGCAAAGGCCGCCTCCCCGATGTGAGTCAGCCCTGTGCCGAAGGTCACCTTCGAAAGAGAAGCGCAGGCGTAAAAAGCCCCGTCTCCAATGGCCCGCAGGCTGTGGGGAAGCACCAGCTCCCGCAGAGTGGCTTCCTCAAAGGCAAACGCCCCGATCCCCGCCACGGGAGCATCTCCCAGGGTGTCGGGCACCGTCACGACCTCTGCTATTCCGTTGTAAGAGGTGATGAAGGCTTCTCCATCCCTGATCTCGTAGGTATAGGGGTCTCCCGCAGACACCACGGGGGCGGGGAGGATCCCGAAAAGCATACTCAAGACCAGCAGAAGACAGGCAAACCGCAGGCAGGATCTTTTCACAAAAACGACTTCCTTCTTGTTTGTTCTACAGATATTGTAACACGGAAACGCGGACTCTGTCAAGGCAAAAAAATGTTTTTACACCCCGTTCACACGTAGCCCCTTGGGGTAGTGATTTTTCCCCCTGCCCCCGGAGACCTTGATGCCGCCCAAGGGCAAGCCCCCGAGGAGCACCGCCGCCCAGCCGTCGGGGAGGTCGCATTCGATCTCCGCCCCGGAAAGGTACTGCATCACCCGCTTGTCGCTAAGCTCCAGCTCCAATTTCCGAAGAAAACGGGTTCCAAAGCATTTAAACAGCTGGTGATGGGGGACGAAACGGCGCTTTTCCACCGTGCCCAAGGTCACCCCCGCGGAGAAAACGTTCTCCTTCGGCACGGGCATGGGAGCGGAATACAGGTATTTCCCGTATTTGCACAGGGTAAGATCCCCGCCCTTTTCCATGACGGACTCCAAAAAGTCCTGCAAAATGTTCAATTCCTCATAGGGAATCACTTCTCTGCCGTCGGGGAAGGCGGGAGTCTCTCGGCGCATCCCCTCCTCGCTCCGCTTCAAAAGGGCAACGAACTGCCCCTCCCCCGCCGCCTTGTGGGGATAGAACCGCCGTGCAAGGGGCATCTCCACCCCGGGAGAGGATACCGCCTGCAAACGGGCGGGCAGCTCCTGCAGGGTAAACTCCGGATATTCCTCCAAAAAGGCCTTCACAGAGCCTTCGTTTTCCTCCACAGAGAAGGTGCAGGTGGCGTACAGCAGGTAGCCCCCGGGGGCCACCGTCTGCCCTGCATAGTGCAGGATCTCCCTTTGCCGTGCGGCGCAGAAGGCGGGAGCGTTTTCCGACCACTCCGCGGGAGCGTTTTCATACTTGCGGAACATTCCCTCTCCGGAGCAGGGGGCATCCACCGTCACCAGATCAAAGAAATCGGGATACCACGCCGCAATGCGCTTGGGGTCGGCGTTGGTCACCTGTACGTTCCCAAAGCCCATCCGCTCCACGTTGCCGTAAAGCACCTTGCAACGGGAGGGATTAATCTCGTTGGACACCAAAAAGCCCTCCTTTCCCATGCGGTGAGCCATCTGCACCGTCTTCCCCCCGGGAGAAGCGCACAAATCCAGACACCGCATCCCCTCGCGGAAGGGCACGGCGGAAACGGTGGCCATGGCAGAGGGATCCTGAACGTAAAACGCCCCTGCATGGTGGAAGGGGTGGTTCCCCGGCTTTTCCGTGTCAAAGGTGTACCCGTGTGGCAAGTGGGCGATGGGAGAGGTGGGAAAATCCGGCACTACCTCCGCCGTTTTGTACAAAGCCTTGGTGGCCTCTTTGTCATATTCCCCAAGGAAAGCGGGGAATTCCTCCCCCAGCAGGGATTTCATGCGTTCCAGAAACGCTTCCGGTAAATTGACGGCCATAGAAAAGCCTCCTTTTTGGATAAAAAACGGGACTGCGCTTTGAAAAGGCAGTCCCGCAAGTTGTTAAAGCGTACCGAAGATACGGTCGCCCGCGTCGCCCAGACCGGGCAGGATGTAAGCATGATCGTTCAGCTTCTCGTCCAACGCCGCCAGATAGATGGGAACGTCGGGATGGTCTTCCTCGATCTTCTTCACACCCTCGGGTGCGCCCACCAGACACATGAGACGGATATCCGTCACACCCCGCTCCTTCAGCTTGGTCAAAGCGTCGGAGGCGGAACCGCCGGTTGCCAGCATGGGGTCAACCAACAGCACGGTGCGGTTTGCCACGTCCGGGGGAAGCTTGCAGTAATACTCCACGGGAAGGTGGGTATCGGGGTCACGGTAAAGACCGATGTGCCCAACCTTTGCCACGGGCATCAGGGACAGCAGACCGTCCACCATGCCCAAGCCCGCGCGGAGAATGGGAACGATGGCCAGCTTCTTGCCGGAGATGCGCTTGGCGGTCATGGAGCACAAAGGAGTCTTGATGGTGTAATCCTCCAAGGGAAGCTCCCGGGTCACCTCGTAGCCCATGAGCATGGAGATCTCCTCCAACAGTTGGCGGAAATCCTTGGAGCCGGTATTCTGATTTCTCATGATAGACAGCTTATGCTGGATCAGAGGATGGTCGATAACGTGAAGTTGTGCCATGTTTGAAGTTCCTTTCAAAAAGGGTTTACTCTGCGTCCTTTTCGCCGGAGAGGATCAGGTTCACGATGATGCCCAGGATCAGAGCGCAAGCGATGGAGGTGATGGTCACCTGGCCGAAGGACAGGGACAGACCGCCGATGCCGCAGATCAGGATGGTGGAGACCACGAACAGGTTACGGTTCTTCTCCAGGTCAACCTTCTGGATCATCTTAAGACCGGAAACTGCGATGAAGCCGTAGAGAGCCACGCAGATACCGCCCATAACGCAAGCGGGGATGAAGTTAACGAAGGCTACGAAGGGAGCGAAGAAGGCGATGAGGATGGCGCCGATGGCGGCGAACAGAGTGGTGATAACGGAAGCGTTGCCGGAGATGGCTACGCAAGCAACGGACTCACCGTAGGTGGTATTGGGGCAGCCGCCGAAGAAGGCACCGGCCATGGAGCCCACGCCGTCACCCAGCAGAGTTCTGTGGAGACCGGGATCCTCCAGCAGGTCGGACTCGATGATGGAGGAGATGTTCTTGTGGTCGGCAACGTGCTCGGCAAATACTACCAGAGCAACGGGCATATAAGCCACTGCGATGGTTACGATATAGTCGAGGTTGATCTCCTTCACACCGTCCAGAGCGGTCATGAAGGTGAAGTCGGGCAGGGTCACGAAGGTCTCAAGGTTCACGCCGTTTGCCCACAGGTTGGTGAAGTTGGAGAAATCAACCAGCTTCAGGGCGTCGTTGCCCATCACGTCACCGATGATGGTGAAGATGGTAGCGGCGGCAGTACCTGCCAGGATACCCATGATGAAGGGGATGAGCTTGATCATCTTCTTGCCGTAGGTGGAGCAAAGAATGGTGACGATCAGAGCGACAAGACCGCAGATGAGAGCAACGTAGGGAGAGCCGGTAGCAACGTCGCCGGACCGGAGGTCGCCTACCGCGTTACCTGCCAGAGACAGACCGATGATGGCAACGGTGGGGCCGATAACAACGGCGGGCATCAGCTTGTTCAGCCAGTTAACGCCTGCGATCTTCACCAAAATGGCGATGATCACGTAGACCAGACCTGCCAATACGGCACCGATGATCAGGCCGACGTAGCCCAAAGCCATGGAAACACCGCCTCCAAAGGCAGCGGACATAGAGCCGAGGAACGCGAAGGAGGAGCCCAGGAATACGGGGCTCTTGAACTTGGTGAAGCACAGGTACACAAGAGTACCGACGCCTGCGCCGAACAGAGCGGCGGCGGGGCTCATGTTGTTGCCGACGATGATCGGAACGACGAGAGTTGCGGCCATAATGGCAAGGAGCTGCTGGATTGCGAAGATGATCGTCTGACCAAACTTCGGCTTGTCTTTGACGCCGTAGGTAAGTTTCATGGGAAAAAGACCTTCCTTGTTTTTTATTTATTCTTTTCTTTTTCAAAATTTGTTCTTATTTGTTATTGTATCACCTGTGTCGTCTTTTGTCAAGAGAACGGCGGTTTTTTCTCTGCAAAAAGAAAGACGCCTTGCAATCGGGGGGAAACTATGATATACTAAGCGGTAAAGGAGGTTCTTTCCTATGCTTTGGAAATTGTTTTTCAATTTTTTTAAGATCGGTCTGTTCACCTTCGGCGGCGGCTACGCCATGATCGCCGTGGTGGAGGAGACTGGGGTGGATAAATTCGGCTGGCTGACGGAGGATGAGTTCATGGAAGTCATCGCCATTGCGGAATCCACCCCCGGCCCCCTCGCCATCAATATGGCCACCTTCGTGGGGTATAAAAAAGCAGGGGTTGCGGGCAGTGCCCTGGCTACCCTGGGCGTGGTGACACCTTCTTTGGTGATCATTTATCTCATCTCCCTGTTCCTGGAGCCCTTTATGGCCAACAAGTACGTGGCCTACGCCTTCGTGGGCATCCGCTGTGCGGTGGCGTTTTTGATCCTGAGGGCGGGCTTCAACCTCCTTTCCAAGGCGGGGAAAAAGCGATTGCCCATGATCACCTTTGGCGTTTTGTTTATCACCCTTTTGGTGCTTGAATGGTTTGCCGTCAGCGTCAGTGCCATCGTCTGGATCTTAGCGGGCGGTGCCATCGGCATTTACGCCTACGCTCTCCGCAGTGCAAAGGAACGGGAGGGCAAGGAATGATCTTTTTGGAACTGTTTTTAAGCTTTTTTAAGGTGGGTCTGTTCTGCTTCGGCGGCGGCTACGGGATGCTGCCCCTCATGGAGGAGACGGTGGTTGCCAAGGGCTGGCTGACTGCGGAACAATTCTACGATTTCGTGGGGGTCTGCGAATCCACCCCCGGCCCCATCGCCGTGAACATGGCCACCTACGTGGGCTCCGTGACAGGCGGCCCCTTGGGAAGCATCGTGGCCACCCTGGGTACGGTGTTGCCCGCCTTTATCATCATTCTCATCATCGCTTCCATTCTGAAGAATTTCACCGAGAACAAGTATTTCAAGGGCTTTTTGAAGGGCGTGAAGCCCGTGGTCTCCGCCCTGATCCTTTCCACCGGTGCGGTACTGCTGGCAAACGCCTTCGGATTCTTCTTCAAGCCGGAGTTCACCCCGGATTTCCGCTCCATGGTGATCTTTGCCCTGCTGTTGGGGGTCTATTTTGGGGTGAAAAAGCTGTGGAAGAAAAAGCTTTCCTCCATCTGGCTCATTCTCATATCTGCGGGGATGGGCATCGCCGTCTGTTCCGTGGCGGAATTGCTTTGAAAAAATCTCTTGACGAAATTGCTTCCCTATTATATAATAAAGGAAGAAACTGTAAGGAAGGTATCCCCTCGTGTTAGAGCTTGCCAATCATAAAAAAACCGCCGCCTTGATCGCGGCATTGCTGTGCGTTCCCCTGGTATTCGTGGTGCTGTTTTCCATTCAGCTGGCCACAGGCGGGATCTCCTTTGACCACGTAACGGAGGCCACGTTGGAACTGCCCGACGGCAGCCGTCCGGTATTCACGGAGAAAGAGGCGCTGAACCTCTTCACGGGGATGCTGGAACGAGCCACGCCCCTGGAAGAGCCCGTGCGGGAAATCGAAGGCGAAACGCCTTTGCTGTTGACCCTGGGCGATGCGGAATACACGCTGTATCCCTCTCTCAGCCTTTCCGGCTGTATGGCCTTCGACAAAGCAGGCAACTGCTACCTGCTGACCCGGGAGGACGCCGCCGCTTTGGTGGTGCGCCCCGAGCTGGAATACCTTTTTGCGGACCATCGATTGCCCTCTCTGGCAGTCCGCTCCGGGGAAAGAAGCTACGACATTCTCCCCCTGGAATACGCCTGGTCCTACAAAAAGCCCGACGGGGTGTATTATAACGACCTTTCCTCCCCTGTTTCCCAAGAGATCCTGACCTGCAATCTGCTGGCGGATTTTGAAAATCTTTTGGAGTTCTCCGTAGAGCCCTCCCATTACAGCTTTGTGGTGCGGCATTTTGAGAACGGAGAGGACGGCTATGAGGTTCCCGTAACCTCCCTTGGCGGGTTGCACTTTACCGGGGACACCCTGGTCAGCGTGGAGATCACCGCTACCTGGAGTCAGGCCTCCAATTCCGCCCAATACGGAGAGGCCCGCTACCGTTTCCTTGCGCTGTACGACGTACCTGCCGCAGTGAAGCTGCCGGGCAGTGAAAACAACGCCGTGACCGTCACCGCAGGCAGGTACCTCACCTTGATCGCGGAATATACCAACCCTGCGGAGGATCTGGCCGTCACCTTTGAGGGGCAGACGGACAATCTGCAGTTCTATTACGACGGCGGAAGCGGCAACAGCTACGCCTTCCTGCCCATCGATTCCGAAACCCCTGCAGGCACCTATCCCCTCACCATCCGCTCCGGGGAAACGGAATACGTCTATTCCGTCACCGTGGAAGCGAGAGAAAATGAGGAGATCATCTCCGTGGTGCTGAATGAAGACGACTACAAAGCCTTCTACGCCCCCGGGGTGCTGGAGACCCTGCGAAGCACCTTGAAATCCCTGCGGGAAGCCTCCGACGGAACACCCCGCCTGCGGATGGATCTCACCTTTGCCCTCCCCGTGGAGGGAGAATTGGCCTACGATTACGGCGCTACCCTGATGCTGGGCAGCGAGGGTGCCACCGACGGCCCCGGGCTTTCCTATCTGAAGGGTAAGCTTTACCACGGAGAACAGGGGGATACGGCCACCGCCGTTCAGCAAGGGGTCTGCGTGTTTGCAGGCGAGCTTGGGGCGGCAGGCAACCTGGTGGTGATCGACCACGGCTGCGGCCTGTTCAGCTACTACGCTTTGCTGGATACCCTGTCCGTCAAGGCAGGGGACCAGATCTCCCGCGCCGAGGAGCTGGGCACGCTGGGAAGCTCCGCCGAGCACGGCAACTTCTTCTTTGCCATGTCTCTGGGGGACACCTTTATTACCGATTAAAGCCAAACGCAGTGCAGTGAGCAGCCGCACTGCATTCTTTTCCCGTGAGAGGAGCTTTCATGAAAAACTACTACGAAGCTTACGACGAGCGCTATAAAGCCGTCCACGAAAAGAATCTCCGTTGTATGGGATACGAAAGTTCCCCCATCGTTGCGGAGATCTTGAAGAAATACGCCATCCCAAAGGAAGCACCCCTTCTGGAGCTGGGATGTGGAGAAGGAAGAGACTCCATTGCGGTCTTGAAGCAAGGATACCGCCTGCGAGCCACAGATGTTTCTCCGCAGGCCATTTGCTACTGTAGGGAACAATACCCCGACTTCGCGGAACATTTTACCGTTTTGGATGCCGTCAAAGGCAAGCTGGACGAAAAATTCGACTTCATTTATTCCGTAGCGGTGATCCATATGCTGGTGGATGACGAGAGCAGGTCTTCCTTCTGCGCCTTTGTTCGAGACCACCTGGCCGAGCATGGGATTGCTTTGATCTGCACTATGGGAGACGGCACGATAGAACGTGCCACGGATATCACGAAGGCCTTTGATCTGAGCGAACGCACCTTTGAGGGCAACACCCTGCCGGTGGCGGAAACCTCCTGCAGGATCGTCACCTCCGCAACCTTTGAAAAGGAGTTGAAAGCCTCCCGTTTGAAGATTTTGGAAGTGGGACTCACCTCTGTAGGCACTCAGTTCCCGGTGATGATGTACGCCGTGGTGAGAAAAGAACGATAACAGTTCTTCAGGATCAGACAGGCACATCAAACTCGTCTCATATCCCTGCGGGACGCAAGCATCCCTCGGTTTTGCTTGCAAACCTTTGCTCAGAACCGTCTTCACAACAAAAAACTCCGTAAAAGCTGTTACGCTCTTACGGAGTTTTGATTATTTAAGGATTAAAACTTTTCCTGACGCCACTTGACGATGAACAGGGCTGCCGCGCCTGCGATGGCCACGAAGATGATCACCAAGGCTACGATGAGACCGGTGTTGGAACGCTGAGGCGCTTCGGGAATGCTTTCCACAGAGCTTTCCTCCACCTCAACCGCCACGTTGCCGATGATCTGGTAGTTGGTATCGGCGGGAATGTATTCCACGCGGATGTTGTGATCTGCGCTGACGTTGCTTTCGGTATACAGGTAAGCGGTCTTGCCTGCAGGACCTGCAATGGCCACGCCGTCCACGTAAACGGCAGAGATCATGAAGCCGTTTTCTGCGGTGATGGTGAAGGCCAGCTCGCCGCCGCGGGATACGGTGTTAGCGCCTGCGGGGGTGATGGTACCGCCTGCACCTGCCGCCGCCTGGATCACGTAAGTATCCAGAACCTTGATGCGAACCACCATGTTACGGGAGGTCAGGAAGGGCATGCGGGCAGTCCAGCCGCCTGCCTCGGTGGTGCCGGTGCCTACCACCTTCAGGTTGGTGCCGTCCTTGACCATCAGGTCAACGCCGTCGCCGCCTGCAGCGGTGGCAAACTCAGCCATGTTGAAGGAAGCCAGAGTGCCTTCGGGGAAGGTGGGAGTCTCGGCCAGCTCAAAATACTGGAACACGGTTTCCGCGTCGGCCGCCAGAACGGCATTGCGGATGATCTCGTAGTAAGAGCCGTTGGGGCCCACTGCCACGGAGAAGTTGATATAGTCCTTTTCAACCCCGCTGACCAGACCGCCGCAGGGAATGAACCACTGTACGTAAGCGGTCTTCAAAACCACGAACTCGCCGTCGGTTGCGGTGAGGGTGTTGATCTTATCGAATACGGACTTGCCCACGTAATTCTTGCCGGTAAGATCCAGAACGATCACTCCGCTTGCATCGGGAGTCCAATTAAGATCCTCTGCTTCCACAGGGTCGATCTCCACCACCACAGCCTTGAAGCTGACGGTGACGGTGGCGTTGGCCGCCACGTTCTCCAGCACGTAGGTGCCGTCGGTAAGGTTCTGAGCGGTACCACCCACGCGGAAAGCATCTACCTGATGACCGTCTGCGGCGTAAACGCTGATCACCAAAGAGTCGCCTGCATTGACGGTGATGGTGGTGGCGTTGCCGGAGGTGATGGTGTAGCCTCCTGCGGAAACGTAACCGCCTGCGGTGGCACAGGAAACCACGATCTGATAAGTAGTGGGCGTGACGATGTCGGGCTCAAAGGTAAGCTCCAGAGTGGTCAGCTCGGTGATGGTCAGCTTGGTCAAGCCTCTGGAAACGTCTCTGTCCTGGCCGTCCAGCTTCAAGCCGGTAAGCTTGTAGCCGTGGGCAGGAGTGATGGTAATGGGAGTGGTGACACCAATCTCCAGCCAAACGGACTCGGTCACCTTGTTGCCGGTACCGGTAACCAGAACGTCCCCTGCGGCAAGAGAGCCTGCTCCCTTGATGGTGACGCGGAGCTCAGCCTCGGTAACAGGCTCTTCGGAAGAGGTGTCTTCGGAGGAGGTATCCTCGGAAGAGGTGTCTTCGGAAGGAACGTCAGAGGGATCCTCAGAGGGGTCGGGGTCATCGGAGGGCTCTTC
>JAZNPH010000005.1:0-29714 GCA_045589515.1 Eubacteriales bacterium
CCGCTTGGCCTCCGACTTCCTATCGTAAGATATTCCACCATCGCCGAGGAGATCGATAACCGCAGAACCACTCTGACGGATCTGACCGAAGGTCTTTGCCGTATGATCCTGGGTCTTGCCAAAAAAGTGATCCTGGCAAACCAGCTTTCCCTGCTGGCCCAGACATATCTGACGGATACCGCCGGGACAAGCTCCGTGGTGGCCACCTGGGTGGGACTCATCGCTTACTCCATGCAGGTCTATTTCGACTTCTCGGGATATTCCGATATGGCTATCGGTATGGGCCGTATCTTCGGGTTCCATTTTGACGAGAACTTCAATTATCCCTTTATGTGCCGTTCCATTCAGGAATTCTGGCAGAGATGGCACATCTCCCTGGGCAGCTTCTTCCGCGACTATCTGCTGTATCTTCCCATTTTCGGCAAGAGACGCCAGGTGCTTTCCCTGTTCCTGGTTTGGTTTACCACCGGTCTTTGGCACGGGGCAAGCTGGAACTTCATCGCCTGGGGCTTGTACTTCGGCATCTTCATCTTCATTGAGCAGAAGCTGGGTAAGAAGCGGCTGAAGAAGATCCCCTCGGTGATCATGCACATCTACAACAAGATTGTCATCTTCATCGGCTTCGGTATCTTCTATCACGACAACTGCCCTACCGTGGGCTCCTTCTTCTCCGCCATGGGCAGATTCCTGGGCAACCTGTTCGGGTTCTCCGGCAACGGGTTCTTCCGTGCAGAGGAGTTTACCGCAGGTCCTTACAACGAATCGGTGTTGTCTTCCGTTTATTTGATGAAGTACATCTGGGTCTTCCTGATCTCCGTGATCATCTGCTTCCCCGTTTTGCAGTGGGCGAAGGAGAAGATCCGCACCTGCAGCATTCCCGTCCGTGCCACGGCACAACTGGCTTCCGCCCTGGTTTGCGTAGGACTTCTGGTGATCTGTATGATCCTGTTGGTGTCCTCCAACAACAATCCGTTCCTGTACTTCCGCTTCTGATACTTTGAGGTAATCTGTCATGAGTAAAAAACAAACCGCTTTGTTAAAATTGGCAAAAGCGATCAGTGCGCTTTTGATTCTGGGGACATTTCTGTTCCTGTTCGTGTTCTGCGTGTTCCTGCCCAGAACCACGGTATCCAATTACGATACCCTGACTAAGTTCCCGGAGTTTTCCTGGAGCTCCCTGTTTGACGGCAGTTATACTGCACAGCTGGGCGCTTATTTCTCCGATACCGTTTTTATGCGGGACACCCTGAAGGGTGAATATTACGCCGAGCTGAAGACCTGGTTCGGCAAAGAAACGGTGGTCATTACCGAGGAGGGTGAAGAGGAGATCATCATCGGCGGAGGCATCAATATCCCCAGTGACGATCCCGGCACTTCCGATCCCGAGTTTTCTTGGGGCGGCGATATTTCTCTGCCTCCCGACAGCGAAGAGCCCTCCGGCTCCGAAAGTTCTTCCGGCGGCGGAAACAGTTCCGAACCGGACAGCCCTTCCGAAGAGCCTTCTCAGGATACCTCCGAAGAAGAGCCTCCCCAGGAGATCCAGGCGGACAGCATTCTGATCCTGGGCACCAGAGCCATGGAGATCTACTACGGTGATCCCAACTTGAACAAGCTTCCCCGTTTTGCCGACGCTCTGAACGCCTTTGCCTCCAACAATCCCAACCTGAACGTATATTCCATGGTGATCCCCAAGGCGGCGGCGTTCTATCTGGAAAAGTCCCCCACCTACAAGCATCTTGCGGGAAGAACCCTCAACGACCTAAACAATCTGGACAAGCTGTATTCCGATCAGGTGCAGGCGATCAATATCTACGATATTTTGAAGGCCCACAAGAACGAAGATATCTATATGCGCACCGACCATCACTGGAGCTCTTTGGGGGCGTATTACGCAGTAAAGCAGTTTGCTTCCGACCTTGGACTTCCCTTCCAGGACATTTCCACTTACACCAAAAACGTTCGCACGGGTTACCGCGGAACCATGTATGCATACAGCAATTATCACAGCATCATCAAAGACAATCCCGAGGATTTCGTGACCTACGTGCCCAAGGCAACCTACACCTACGAGACCTACGACCAGAGCTTCCAGAACCCCCGGAAGAGAGACAGCATCTTCCACTACGTGGGAGATAACTCCGTTGCAAGCTGGTATCTTACCTTCATCGGCGGGGATGCATACTCCGTAAAGATCAAGTCGGACGCTTGCAGTAACGGACGGAAGCTTTTGGTGGTGAAGGACAGCTACGGCAACGCATTGGTGCCTTATCTGCTGTATTCCTTTGAGGAGATCTACGTTGTGGACGCCAGAGAATTCCAGATCCATCTGGATGACTTTACCAAACAGCAGGGCATTACCGACGTGCTGTTTGCCGAGGTTGCTTTCTCCGCTACCAGCAATAACTATATTGCGAAGCTGGAAGGCTTGATCAAATGAGACGTAAGCTGATCGTTTTACTGTTTTTATTGATAGGTCTTTGCCTTCTTGCGGCTTGTACGGAGGCAACGGATGACCCCGAGAAGGAAACTTCTTATCAAAGTAGCATTTCCTCTCCTGCCGAGCCTTCCGTAGCGCCGGTGGTTTCTGTGCCCGCGGAAGAAGAAAGCTCTGCCGTGGGTGAGATCTCCGGGGTGTTCTCCGAAGAAGAAAGCTCTGAAATCGAGGAAAGCTCAGAGGAGGCAGTAAGCTCCGAGCCGGAAGAGAGTTCCGGGATGGAAGAAAGTGCGGAAGAATCCAAGGAGGAGGAAAGCTCCCAGCCGGAGGAATCTTCCCAGCCAGAAGCACCCTCCAAGCCTCACAAGGTGAACGGCTTTATCGTTGATGGTGACCGCGGCATGGAGCCCTTCGGCGGATCTGCCGTGGGCGGCGGGTATACCGCAGAGGTGTTCAATCAGTTCAAGACATTGGTGGGTGACGGCGTCAACGTTTACGCCATGCCCATTCCTTTGGCCTGCGCCTTCTACGCCCCCGAGGGGTACGAAGGCTCCATCTCCCGCACGGCGGATTGCTTCGGCGGGGTGAGAGACGGGCTGGAAAACGTGCAGTACGTGGACGTTTTGGGTGCGTTGAACCAACATACCGACGAATACATTTACGCCAAGACCGACCATCATTGGATGGCTTTGGGGGCGTATTACGCCGCGGAAGCTCTTTGCAAGGAAGCGGTCGTAGCATTTGATACCCTTGACAGCTTTGAAGCCAAGTCCTTCGACGGATTTTTGGGTTCTATCGTCACAGGCTACGACGTGGAGGAATTGCGAAAATATCCCGAGACCTTTACCTGGTACGAGCCTGCCCGTGAATACACTGCTCACTATTACAGCCAGAGCTACGACTATAAGTTTGAGGACAGTCTGTTCTCAAGTGCAAAGACTTATTCCAAGTTCATCCACGGAGACAGCTACGTGGTTCGCATTGAGACCGGGGTGAAGAACGGCAGAAAGCTTTTGGTGGTGAAAGACAGCTTCGGCAATGCCCTGGCGCCCTTCCTGCTGGCGGGCTTTGAAGAGGTCTACGTGGTGGATTACCGCAAGTTTAACTGCAACATTCTGGACTTTATTGAAGAGCATGAGATCACCGACGTGTCTTTGACCCTGGCGGCCTTCTCTGTGGCATCTTCTGCCAGAAATAACATCATCCGTTTGACGGAGATTTGAGGCATTTATGATTTCTTTGACTTACCCCTTTGACGGGAAAGAATTGTTTGAAAATAAAAGATCCCTGCGGAGAGAGCTTCTGGCAGACGGCAGTAAGCGGATGACCAAGCGCATCGCCGTGCTGGGCGGGTCTACCACCAACGATTTCTGCAAGATGATGGAGATCTTTTTGTTGGATATGGGAATCGCTCCCGTATTTTATCAATCGGAATACGGGCAGTATGCGGAGGACGCCATGTTCGGCAATCCCGAGCTGGATGCATTTGAGCCGGATCTCATTTATATCCACACCTCCTTCCGCAATTTGATGAAGTTTCTGCCAAAGCGGGGAGAAAACGCCGAGGCGGTGGACGCTCGCTTCGGGGAGGCTTACGGGCAGTTTGAGGCCATTTGGAAGCGATTGAAGGAGAAGTTCCGTTGCCCCATCATTCAGAACAACTTTGAGTTCCCGGGATACCGTTTGCTGGGCAACCGTGACGCATGGGACATCAGCGGTGCCACCCGCTTCGTGAACCGTATGAACATGGCCTTTGCCGACTATGCGGCGGCGGAGGATACCTTTTATATCAACGATATTCAGTTTGTTTCCGCCTGCTACGGGTTGGACAAGTGGCTGGACGATTCCGTTTGGTATTTGTATAAGTATCCCTGCGCCTTGGAGGCTATCCCCCATTGGGCGTTCAACACGGTGAAGATCATCAAGTCCCTTTACGGCAAGAATAAAAAGGTGCTGGCGTTGGACCTGGACAACACCCTTTGGGGCGGTGTGGTAGGCGATGATGGCGTGGACGGGATCGAGATCGGCAGTGAGAACGCTACGGCAGAGTGCTTCAAGGCCTTCCAGACCTACGTGAAGGAGCAGAAGCAGTTGGGCGTGATGCTGACGGTGGCTTCCAAAAACGACCTGCAGAACGCCCTTGACGGGTTGAACCACCCCGACGGCGTGTTGCGTCCCGACGAGTTCATTGTCATCAAGGCGGACTGGGAGAACAAGGACAGAAACCTGATGCAGACGGCGGCGGAGATGAATCTGGGCGTGGATTCCTTCGTATTTGCGGACGACAATCCCACAGAGCGTGCGTTGGTGAAGGCCAACGTTCCCGGAATTGCCGTTCCCGAGATGGATCCCCCTCACGATTACATCCGTATTTTAGACCGAAACGGGTATTTTGAGGCAACGGTCATTTCCGAGGACGATATCAAGCGGAACGAGATGTACAAGGCCAACGCAGAGCGTGCTCAGGCGGAGCTTTCCTTTGGAGACTACACCGAGTATCTGCTCAGCTTGGATATGCAGGGTGAGATCCTGCCTTTCCCCGAGGTCTATATGTCCCGTATTACCCAGTTGACAAACAAATCCAACCAATTTAATCTGACCACACGGAGATATACCGAGGATGAGATCCGTGCGGCGGCTTCCGACGGGGAGCATATCGCCCTTTACGGCAAGCTGGTGGACAGATTCGGCGACAACGGCGTGGTCTCCGTGGTCATCGGCAAAAAAGAGGGTGAAGACCTGCACATGGAGCTTTGGCTGATGAGCTGCCGCGTTCTCAAGAAGGACATGGAGTTTGCCATGCTGGACCAGGTGGTTGACAAGGCAAAGGAACAGGGTATCGGGCGCATTGTGGGTTACTACTACCCCACCGCAAAGAACAATATGGTGAGGGAGCTTTACGGCAAGTTTGGCTTTACCAAGATCCGCGAGGATGAGGAAGGAAACACCGTTTGGGAGCTTCTTACCGAAGGATATCAGAAACAGAATCACGTTATTCGTATCAATGGAGGAGAACTATCATGACAGAAGCAGAGCTTTTTACCAGGCTGAACAAAATTTTCCGCAAGGTATTTGACGACAACAGCATTACCGTGACCAGAAGGACCACAGCCAAGGATATTGAGGATTGGGACAGCTTGGAGCACATCACCCTCATCGGGGCTGTGGAGCGTGAATTCAAGGTGAAGTTCACCATGAAGGAGGTCAGCTCCATGAAGAACGTGGGCGAGATGGCTGATCTCATCGCCGCCCGGGCGAAATAAGCATGGAATTTGAAACCAAGATCAAACGCATCCGCCACGGGGTTTACGCCGAGCTGGTGCGGGCATACTACGCTGACCGTGTGGACGTGTTGCATTACCACGTGCCTCGTGAGATCATTCCCGGACCCAAGGCGTTGTTGCGTTGCTGTATTTTCAAGGAACGTGCCATCGTGCAGGAGCGGTTGAAGCTGGCCATGGAAGGGTTTACGGAAAGTAAGCCTGCGGTGCGGGTTATCGACATCGCCTGTGACGAGTGTCCCGTGGACGGCATCACCGTTCTGAACGCCTGCAGAGGGTGTCTTTCCCACGAGTGCAAGCACGCCTGTCCCAAGGGTGCCATCAGCATTGTGGACAGAAAGTGCGTGGTGGATCACGAAAAGTGCATTGAGTGCGGGAAGTGCGTTTCTGCCTGCCCTTACAACGCCATCATTCTGCAGAGACGCCCTTGCGTGGTGGCCTGCAAAGCGAACGCCATCAACATCAATCCCGTCACCAAGCAATCCCACATTGACGAGGAAAAATGCGTGGAGTGCGGGGCTTGCCAGCAACGGTGTCCCTTCGGCGCCATCACCAACGTTTCCATGCTGGTTGACGTGATCCGCATGTTACAGGAAAAGCGTTCCAAGGTGGTTGCCATTTACGCCCCTGCGTTGGAGGGGCAATTTGACGTGCCCTTGGGAAAGGTGATCGCCGGGATGAAAGCCATCGGATTCGACGAGGTGCGTGAGGTGGCATACGGTGCCGACATCACGTTGGCCCACGAGGCGGCAGAATGGAAGGAGAAGCGTTTGCTGTTCAGCTCATGCTGTCCTGCATTCGTTTCCTACGTGAGAAAGAACTTCCCGGATCTTGCACCTTACATTTCCGACAGTGACTCCCCCATGGTTGCCATTGCCAAAAAGGTAAAAGAAGAACAGCCCGACGCAAAGGTAGTATTCATCAGCCCCTGCACGGCGAAGATGCGTGAGGTACACAACAGCCCTTACGTGGATGCTATGCTTTCCTTTGAAGAGCTTTCCGGATATTTCGACGGGTTGGACGTGGATTTGGAGTCCCTTGAGGAGGATCCCTGCACCGAGGCTACGGCTTACGGAAAGGGATTTGCACGGTGCGGCAATCTTTCCGGGTACATCGAGGAGCTTTCCGGCGGCGAGGCAGACGCCATTGCCATGAACGGGTTGGACGAGGTGCGGCGGGAGCTTTTGAAGCTTCGGTATCACAAGAGCACCAAGAACTTCTTTGAGGGCATGGCCTGCGGCGGCGGGTGCGTCAACGGCGCGCTTGTGCTGTGGCATCGTTACGGGAAGGGTTAAAATTAAAAAAGAGACTTTAAGGGCCTTTCTTTGAAAAGAAAGGCCCTTAAAAATCCCAAAAGAAACTTGAATGCCAAAAACTATCGTTTTTGGAGGGGGGAAGAGCGGAAACTATACGGGAGTAATCTCCAGGGTGAAGGAGCAAGGTTCAAATCGCTCCTTACCGGGATATTTACAGCGGTAAATATACTTGTTCCCCTCTTGCTCCCGCAGCATGGCACAATAGCCGCCATAATAGGTATTTCGGTACATATTCATTTTCTGATTTACGTCATATACCCAACATCCGTAGTCCACGGAAAGCAATCCCAACTCGGAAGAAAAGGTAAAACGATAGGTATCATACCCGTCCGTCAAAGTCAAGTTGCGGATCTTTTCCCCCAACGATTTCTTACCGCGTCTATCCCTAACAACGCCTTCGGCTACAATGGAACCGTTTCCATAAGAAACGGAAAAGCCGGGATCGATCGTGGTGGGATACTGTGAAAAATTCTCTACACAGATGGAATACTGTCGATTAGGCTCCAAGCAGATAATATCCGTCAGTAAATACGGATAGCCCAACAAAAGGTTGTACGAACGATGGGTTTTCAGCCACTCCAATTCAGACTCGGTCAGCTTGGTATGGTACATCTTTTCATTCAGCATTTGACGGTACTGTATTTCTTTTTGAATCTCTGCAGGAATTTCCATGTCTGCTCTCCTTTCCGAAAAAACGTACTTACCCCTCGGAGCAAGTACGTTCATTTTTTATATTCAGCGGTGCGAAATGAAACGATTCGTACCTGCCTTGCATACGTTTATGATACCATAAACGAGGCGGTTTGTCAAGACGGCGGGAAATACCCATATAGTCCAATTCCCCCGAAAACGGCAGTTTTCGGCAGGAAAAGTTCTTGGGGGTTTTTAAGGGGGCTTTCTTTCAAGAAAGCCCCCTTAAACCGTACTCACAGCACGAAAAAATATACGGTGAAGAAGTGAAGAATGCTCCCTGCAAGGACGAAGAAATGCCAGATGGAATGGAAGTATTTCTTCTTGCTTGCAAAGAATCCGATGCCTGCGGTGTAAGCGATTCCGCCGGAAAGCAGGAGCGTCGTACCCCAAAAGCCCAGTGCAGCGATCACCTTCCCTGCCACCAGCAGAACGCACCATCCCATTGCGATGTAAGCGACCATGGAGAAGACCTTATATTTCTCCAGATTGATGGCGTTGAGGGTGATTCCCAGGGCGGTAAGTCCCCAGATGGCACCGAAGATGCTCCAGCCCCAAGCACCGCCCAATAAGATCAGGCAGAAGGGGGTGTAGGTTCCCGCAATGAGAACGAAGATGGTGCAATGATCGAAGATCCGCATCACGGCTTTTGCCGTTCTTGCCGCCAAGGCGTGATACAGGGTGGACATGGTATAGAGGATGATGAGAGAAGCGCCGTAGATGGCACAGCTCACCACCGCCAAAGCCCCTATGGAAGCGGATCGGATCAAAAGCAAAACCGTTGCGGCAATGGCAAGGGCCGCGCCAACGCCATGGGTAACAGCGTTGAAGATCTCCTCGCCCAGGGTGAAAAATTTCTTATAGATCAGCAAGAGGTATTCTCCAATTTTTCTGCGATCACAGGCTTCAGGGCCTCGGCAACCAGGTTACCAAGCCATTTTCTGCCTTCCGTGTTGGGATGGATGCCGTCGTCGGCCAGGTACAGGGTTCCGTGGGCAACCCCTTCCGCCTGGGCGAGACCGTCCAGGGGAATATAGGCTACTGCGTACTCACGGGCGAGGCGGCGGATCACGTCGATCTTGCCGTAGAGATCCATACGGAACTCCTCGGTGGCGGGAGTGGGCAGGCAGAAGGGCTCCATCATGATCACGGGGATATTGCGGGCCTTCAATGCCTCCAACACGGTGCGGTAGTTCTGCTCGGTCATCTCGTGGGTGGTGTTCACCAACGCGTATTTGTCGAAGATATGCCAGCTATCGTTGACACCCACAAGAATGGTGACGATATCGGGATTCAGATCCAGGAAATCAGCCTGCAATCTCTGCACCAGATGCTCGGTGCGGTTGCCGCCGATACCACGGTTGTAGAAAGTGAATTCCGTTTCGGGGAAGGCCTCCTGCAACAGCTTTGCAGCGATAGAGGTATAGCCGGGCCCCAGATCCATGGGGTCTTCTCTGTTTCTGCCTGCGTCGGTGACGCTGTCGCCTTGGAACAGGATACGCATATCAGTTCCCCCTTCTTGCCTTGGCCTCCGCCTTCAGACGGGCATCCTTATCCAGAATGCGCTTACGGAGACGGATGCTCTTGGGAGTGACCTCAATGAGCTCGTCGTCGCTGATAAACTCGATGGCTTCCTCCAAAGAGAAGATGATGGGGGGAACCAAGATCAGCTTTTCGTCCGCACCTGCGGAACGGATGGCGGTGAGGTGCTTTTGCTTGCAGGGGTTGACGACGATGTCCCCCTGCTTGGGGTTCATGCCCACGATCTGGCCTTCGTAAACCTTGGTGGCGGGCCCTAAGAACATATTGCCGCGTTCCTGGGTGTTATAGAGACCGTAGGAGGTGGTCTCCCCTGCCTCGGAGGCTACCAGAGAGCCGGTGAAGCGCAATTGGATCTCACCACGGAAGGGCTCGTAGCAATCGAACACGGTATTCATAATACCCTCGCCACGGGTCATGGTCATGAACATACTGCGGTAGCCAAGCAGGCAACGAGTGGGGATCTTATACTCGATCTTCATGCGGGTGCCTGCGGCGTTGGGGTTCATGGCAAGCAGCTCGCCCTTGCGGCGGCTGAGCTCCTCGATGACGGAGCCGGAATATTCGTTGGGGACGTCGATATACACCAATTCGATGGGCTCGTGGCGTTCGCCGTCGATCTCCTTGAACAGCACCTTGGGGGTGGAGCAGGACATCTCGTAGCCCTCGCGGCGCATATTCTCGATGAGGATGGAGAGGTGCATTTCACCTCTGCCGCAGACCTTGAAGCTGTCGGTGGTCTCGCCGTCCTCCACGCGGAGGGAAACGTCCTTCTGGAGCTCCTTATACAAGCGGTCGCGAAGCTGACGGGAGGTGACGAACTTGCCCTCCTTACCAGCGAAGGGAGAATCGTTGACGGAGAAGGTCATCTCCATGGTAGGCTCGCTGACCTTGACGAATTCCAGGGGTTCGGGATTCAGAACGGAGGTGACGGTATCGCCGATGGTAATGCTTTCCGCGCCGGAGAAGCAGACGATGTCGCCTACGGAGGCAGACTCTACGGGGACGCGGTTCAGGCCGTCGATCTGATACAGACTGACGATACGGGTCTTTTTGGGAGCGGAGCCGGTGTGGAAGTTGGTGATGGCAACCTCCTGGTTCACCTTCACGGTACCGCGCTCCACTCTGCCGATGCCGATTCTGCCCACGTACTCGTTGTAGTCGATGGAGGAGACCAGAAGCTGGAGATCCTCCTCGGGCTCACCTTCGGGTGCGGGGATATAGTCCAGAATGGTACGGAACAGGGGCTGGAGATCGGTGCCCTTTTCGTAGGGGTTGAGAGAGGCGGTGCCGTCTCTGCCGGAGCAAAACAGCACAGGGCTTTCCAACTGCTCGTCATTGGCATCCAGGTCGATGAGAAGCTCCAGAACCTCGTCGGGAACCTCGTCCAGACGGGCGTCGGGCTTGTCGATCTTATTCACTACCACGATGACGCGGTGATCCAGCTCCAGAGCCTTCTGCAGTACGAAGCGGGTCTGGGGCATGGGGCCTTCTGCGGCGTCCACCAGCAGGATAACGCCGTTGACCATCTTCAGGATACGCTCCACTTCCCCGCCGAAGTCGGCGTGGCCGGGAGTATCCACAACGTTGATCTTCACGTCCTCGTAGTGGATGGCGGTGTTTTTGGCAAGAATGGTGATGCCGCGCTCACGCTCCAGAGCGTTGGAGTCCATAACGCGGTCCTCGGTGACCTGGTTGTCACGGAAGATACCGCCCTGCTTCAGCATTTCGTCCACCAGGGTGGTCTTACCGTGGTCGACGTGGGCGATGATGGCGATGTTTCTTAAATCCTTACGTACCAAAACGTTACTCCAATCTATCATCTAACAATTTTTTATCGACATATTGTACCACATTTTCTCCCCTGTGGCAATGAAAAATCCTACAAAATTTGGAAATCGGGGTAGGTGTTCTTTCGTCACATTCTCTCTATGATCAGATCCAAATAGAGAGCGACAGGGTCTATTTCGGTTTGGGAATACAACATACGGCATCCCACAACGTCCTCGATCTCGTTGAAAACGGGCTTTCCCTCGTGGTAGATCAGGTCGATGCCCGCAAGTCCCAAGGGGAGGGATTCCGTAAAGGCTTCCACGATGGCTCGCTCCTCCCGGGTCAGCTCGTGAGGGGTGGCAGCACCGCCGAGACAGAAATTACTGCGGAAATCGGTGTGGGAGACGCGAAGCATTCCCGCCAGGATCTTGCCGCCCAGGACGTAGACGCGGAGATCCTTGCCCAGGTCGGAGACGGGCTCCTGTAAAACGGAGGGGACGCCCGAAAGAGCTTGCTTTGCGGCCTGCTCCTCTTCCCTGCTTTTCACCATGAAAACCTGAGTGCCGCCGTGGCCCGCGCAGGCTTTGAGAACGTAGGGATACGGGTGGGAAGGCATAACGGCGGGATCGGGGATGTATTCCGTTTCGGGAAAGGGAACGCCCAGACGGGAGGCCAATTGATAGGTCTTCCATTTGTCGTTGCAGATCTCACTGACGGAGGCGGGGTTATACACGGGAATCCCTCTCCCTTCCAGACGGAAGCTGAGAGCGGGGGAAATGGTGCGTACCACGGCGAAATCGGGATTCTGTACCGGAAGGGGATCTTCTGCAAATAGAAGCTCCAGTTCCACACCCCGCTTGGCGCAGGCGGAAAACCAAAAATCGATGAAGGTGCGGTTGCGGGCGGCACCCTCTTTGTCATAGATCAGCCAGCCCTTCATTTCTTGTTCTCCATAGTATTTTTGATATGGGAAAGGATACAGTCGGCCACGTTGATACCGGTGCAATGCAAGATATTTTTGATGTGGGCGTTGGAATTCACCTCGCACAGGAGGGGTTCGTCGTTCTCGCCGAACAGCAAATCCACTCCGCCAAAATCCAACCCCAAAAGCTCGCAGGCGCGGATAGCCAGGGCTTCCTGCTGGGAGGTGGGGGTGTAGGGCTTCATGCTGCCGCCGGAGGAGATATTGGCGCGGAAATCCGTTTCGGAATAGCGGTACATACTCGCCACTGCCTTGCCGCCCACCACGTTGATGCGGACGTCACTACCCTTGGAGGTTGCGACGAAGGCCTGGAGAAGGGTACGTTTGGGGGAGGTTTTGTTCAGATATTCCACAAGGTCGGTACGGTCCTTTGCCAGCCATACCTGCCAGCCGAAGGAGCCGCAGGCTTCCTTGACCACCATGGGATAGCCCAGCTGTTCCTCTGCGTAAGGCAAGAAGGGATTATCCGTCCAATCGGTTTCAAAGAAGGTCATGGGAACTACCAAAGTCTTGGGCATTGGGAGGCCGCTGTGCTTCAGGGCAAGGTAGGTAAGGGATTTATCGTCGCAGAGGGCAATGGAGGAGGCGGAATTGAACACGGGGATCCCCGCAAGCTCCAAGGTACGGGCAAGGACCACGTCTTTGTCCAGAAACAGGACAAAATCCCCGTAGGTCTCGGGGCGTTGTGCGTTGGTGCAGACGTGAAGGGCGATGCCCAGCTCTTCTGCGGCCCGGGTATAAAGTGCCGTTTGCTCCGTGTATTTTTCGGTCGTTAAGCCGTGATTGACGATGAGTGTGCCTTCCATGAAAAGTGCCCTCGCTTTGCTGATCTTTTCGAATTAGTTTACTCCAAACAGGTTCGTTTGTCAAGTTTCCTTTGGCGTTTTTTGACAAAGAGACGAGAAAGAGGGAGGTTTTTGCCCTTTCCTCTGTGGAAACCGAAAAACTTGATTTATTTTTCCCCAATCCGTTGACAAAAAACGGGATGCGTGGTAGAATATTATATGTTTTTGAAAGGAGCGGAGCCCCTGTGAAACCTACGTGCATTTCTCGACAGAATTATACGTTCCACGGAATTTGCGCAGGCGGTAGCATTGCGCCCCTTTGCGGCGGTTTTATGCGCGTTAAGTTTCTCGGCGTCACCCTGCCCCCCTTTCGACTGTTTTGACCGGAGTTCTTGCCTACCTTGGCGGGATGCCGGTTCTTTCATTTTTTGCCACTCCAAGAAAGGATCTTTGAAGTTATGAAAAAAGTAGCTATTATTATGGGTTCCGATAGTGATCTCCCCGTGGTGGAAAAGGCCATCGACGTTTTGAAGCAGTTTGAGGTGCCCTATACCGTTCGTGTGCTTTCTGCACACAGAACGCCCGCAGAGGCCAAGAAATTTGCGGAAAGCGCAAGAAGCAAGGGCTACGGTGTGATGATCTGTGCCGCGGGAAAAGCCGCTCATCTGGCAGGTGCTTTTGCCGCCAACACCACCCTGCCCGTCATCGGCATCCCTGTGAAATCCTCTACGCTGGACGGACTGGATGCCCTGCTCGCTACGGTCCAGATGCCCACCGGAATGCCCGTTGCCACCGTTGCCATTGACGGAGCTGCCAACGCCGCATTGCTGGCCGTTCAGATCCTGGCCGTCAGCGATAGGGCATTAGCTACCAAGCTGGCCGCCAAGAGGAAGGCTGACACGGAGAAGGTTTTGAAAAAGGATGCGGAGATCTCCGCAAGGTTTTCCGAATAAGACACTTTTATACAGGTAGGTATTACTGATGAACAAACTAAGAGAAGAATGCGGTGTTTTCGGTATCTTCGCTCCCGAACATTGCGAAGTTGCGGCAACCACCTATTACGGATTGTTTGCCCTGCAGCACCGCGGCCAGTCCAGCTGCGGTATCGTAGTAAACGACGACGGTCTGTTCCGCACCCACAAGGACAGCGGTTTGGTGAACGACGTGTTCACTCCCGAGGTACTGGCCTCCATCGAGGGCGGTAACATGGCGCTGGGGCATTGCCGTTACGGTACCTCCGGCAGCAAGGGCAGAGAGAACGCTCAGCCCATCGTGGTGGATCACATCAAGGGAAGAATGGCCATTGCCCACAACGGTAGCCTGGTGAATTCCTTTGAACTGAGAGAGGAGTTGGAGCTGAAGGGCTCTATTTTCCATACACAAAGCGATATCGAAGTAATGTCCTACATCATCATTGAGGAGCGGTTGAGACAGCCCTCCATCGAGCAGGCTGTTAACGCAGCCATGCACCGTGTAAAGGGCGCATACTCTTTGGTGGTGATGTCTCCCTCCAAAATGATCGCTTGCCGCGACGAAAACGGGTTCAGACCTCTTTGCTACGGCGTGCGGGACGACGGGGCTTACATCATTGCTTCCGAGAGCTGTGCTTTGGGCGCGGTTGGCGCCAAGTTCGTAAGGGATCTGAAGCCCGGTGAGATTCTGGTGTTTACCAAAGACGGTGTGGAATCCATTACGGATCACTGCGGCAAGTCCTGTCCCAAGCTTTGCGTGTTTGAGTACGTTTATTTTGCAAGACCCGATTCCGTCATCGACGGGTGCTGTGTCCATGAAGCTCGCGTTCGTGCAGGACGTTATTTGGCACAGGAGCATCCGGTTGAGGCAGACGTTGTGGTAGGCGTCCCAGATTCCGGCTTGGATGCTGCTTTAGGCTATTCCAGAGAATCCGGAATCCCTTACGCACCCGGACTTTTGAAAAATCGTTATATCGGACGCACCTTTATTTCTCCCGGTCAGAAATCCAGAGAAAATCTGGTTCGTCTTAAGCTGAGTCCCATTGCCAGCGTCATCGCCGGGAAACGGGTGGTTCTGGTGGACGACTCCATCGTTCGCGGCACTACCTGCGGGCAGATCGTAAATCTTTTGAGAGCCGCCGGTGCAAAAGAAGTGCATATGCGCATTTCTTCCCCGCCCTTCAAGTTCCCCTGCTACTACGGTACAGACATCAGCTCCAAGGATAAGCTGATCGCCAACAAATATCCTTTAGAGGAAATTGCAGGGGTCATTGGTGTGGATTCGTTGGGCTACCTCAGCCTTGAAAGTGCCATGCAGCTCAGCGGCGAGACTAAGGACTACTGCAATGCTTGCTTCACGGGAGAGTACCCCACCATGATTCCCAGGGAAAACAGAGTCAAGCGCTTTGACCAGAAGATCTCCGACAAGGAAAAGAAATCATAAAACACCGTTTTACAACGAAAGGATATTATCATGCACGAGAAGAGTTTCAGCGAAAGCTATAAAGAAGCAGGCGTAGATATTACCGCAGGCTATAAGGCGGTAGAATTGATGAAGGCAAGCATTGCCAGAACTATGACCGGGGGCGTTTGCTCAGACATCGGCGGTTTCGGCGGGTTGTTTGACCTGGATCTTACGGGAATCTCCAAGCCCGTACTGGTTTCCGGTACCGACGGCGTAGGCACCAAGCTGAAGATCGCATTTTTGATGGATAAGCACGATACCGTTGGTATCGACTGCGTGGCAATGTGTGTCAACGACGTGATCTGCGTAGGCGCGAAGCCCTTGTTCTTCCTGGACTACATTGCCTGCGGAAAGAACATTCCCGAGAAGATCGCTGCCATCGTTTCCGGCGTGGCAGAGGGCTGTGTGCAGTCCGGCTCCGCGTTGATCGGCGGCGAAACTGCGGAAATGCCCGGTTTCTACCCTGTGGACGAATACGACTTGGCGGGCTTCTCCGTGGGCGTTGTTGACCGCAACAAGGTCATTGACAGAAACACCATGACCGAGGGTGACGTGATCATCGCCATTCCCTCCAGCGGTGTACATTCCAACGGCTTCTCCTTGGTACGCAAAGTGTTCGATCTGGAGCACAGCGATATTCACCGCAAGTATGACGTGCTGGACGGCCGTGAGCTGGGTGAGGTCCTGCTGACCCCCACTAAAATCTTCGTGAAGCCCGTGCTTTCTCTGCTGGAGAAGGTACAGGTGAAGGGTATTTCCCACATCACAGGCGGCGGCTTCTATGAGAACATTCCTCGTTCCTTTGCCAAGGGTTATACTGCGAAGATCGAGAAGAAGGCCGTGAAGGTACTGCCCATCTTCGATCTGATCGCAAAAGAGGGCGGCATCGACGAGAGAGATATGTTCAACACCTTTAACATGGGTGTGGGCATGAGCATTGTTGTGCCGAAGGAGCAAGCTGATCTTGCATTGGCAACCCTCCGTGAGGCAGGCGAGGACGCTTACATCATCGGTGAAGTGATCCGTTCCGAGGAAGGGATCATCATATGTTAAAGGCAAAGATCGCGGTCTTTGTATCCGGAGGCGGAACTAATCTGCAGGCTTTGCTGGACGCAGAAAAGGCGGGCAAGCTTCCCTCCGGGGAGATCGCTTTGGTGGTGTCCAATAAGCCGGAGGTCTACGCTTTGGAGCGTGCTTCTGCCGCAGGAGTGGAATCCGCTGTGATCCCCAAGAAGGAATTGGGGCAGGCAGAATTTGAAAAGCAGCTTGTGAGCCTTCTGGAAGAGAAACAGATCGATCTCATCGTATTGGCAGGGTTTTTGTGCATCCTTTCCGAGGGCTTTGTGAAGAGATACCCCAGACGGATCATCAACATCCATCCTTCTCTCATCCCCGCCTTCTGCGGAGACGGGTATTACGGGCTTCGAGTTCATGAAGAAGCGTTGAAGAAGGGCGTGAAGGTCACCGGTGCAACGGTGCATTTTGTGAACGAGATCACCGACGGCGGTGAGATTCTTTTCCAAAAGGCGGTTGAAATTCCCGACGGAATCGACGCCCCCGGATTGCAGAAGCTGGTAATGGAGCAGGCGGAATGGCTGTTGCTCCCCATGGCAGCGGAAAAAGTCTCCCGCGAAATCGTTGAAATGAGGAATCAAGCATGAAGATAATGGTAATCGGCGGCGGCGGACGTGAGCACGCCGTGATCAAAAAACTGAAGTGCAACCCCAAGGCAGAGGTGATCTACGCTCTGCCCGGCAACGGAGGCATTGCAAAAGACGCCACCTGTGTTCCCATCGGGGCAAAGGATATTCCCGCCATCGTAGAATTTGCCAAGGAAAAGCAAATCGATTTTGCGGTAGTGACGCCCGACGATCCGCTGGTATTGGGTTGCGTGGACGCTTTGGAGGCGGTGGGTGTCACCTGCTTCGGGCCTAACAAGGCGGCAGCAATCATCGAGGGAAGCAAGGTCTTCTCCAAGAACCTGATGAAGAAATACGGCATTCCCACGGCGGCTTACGAGGTGTTCGACGATCTCGACAAGGCGTTGGAATACCTGGAAACCGCTCCCATTCCCACGGTTTTGAAGGCGGACGGACTTGCCCTGGGCAAGGGCGTGATCATCGCCACCACCCGAGAGGAGGCCAGGACGGCTATCCGCTCCATGATGGAGGACAAAATTTTCGGGGAATCCGGTAGCAAGGTGGTCATCGAAGAGTTCCTGGAAGGACCCGAGGTCTCCGTGCTTGCTTTTACAGACGGCAAGTGCGTGGTACCCATGGTTTCTTCCATGGACCACAAGAGAGCGCTGGACGGCGACAAGGGTCTGAATACGGGTGGCATGGGTACCATTGCTCCCAATCCCTTCTATACCGAGGAGGTGGCAAAGGAATGTATCGCAAGGATCTTCCTGCCCACTGTTGCCGCAATGAATACCGAGGGCAGAAGCTTTAAGGGCTGTTTGTACTTCGGGCTGATGATCACAAAGGACGGCCCCAAGGTAATCGAATACAACTGCCGATTCGGTGATCCCGAGGCTCAGGTAGTGCTTCCCCTTCTGGAAAGCGATCTCCTGGAGATCATGGAAGCCACCGCGAAGGGCACTCTTGGAGATCTGGAAGTGAAGTTCTCCGACAAGGCGGCCTGCTGTGTGGTGATGGCCTCTGACGGCTACCCCGGTAAGTATGAGACCGGGTTTGCCATTACCGCAGAGGAGGGTATGACCGCCGATCTCATTTTCGCTGGTGCAAAAGAAAAGGACGGCGTGATCGTTACCGGCGGCGGCCGTGTGCTTTGCGTGGTGGCTACCGGCGAGAATCTCCCCGAGGCGGTTGAAAAAGCGTATGCAAACGTGACCAAGGTTCATTTTGAAAATGCCTATTATCGCAAGGATATCGGACAGAGAGCATTGTCCGTCCTGCATGAAAGAGGTGGCTGTTAATGGTTTACAGAATTTACGTAGAAAAAAAGGAAGGCCTTGCCCACGAGGCACAAAGCCTGAAGAACGATCTCACTTCCCTGTTGCAGATCGAAGGCTTGACCGAGGTGCGGGTATTAAACCGCTACGACGTGGAGAACATTGACGAAGCATTGTTTGCTTCCTCCGTGAAGACGGTGTTCTCCGAGCCTCAGCTGGATACCGTTTATACGGAGCTTCCCCAGGGCGCGGACGTGGTATTCGCAGTGGAATATCTTCCCGGTCAGTTTGATCAGCGGGCGGATTCTGCGGCGCAGTGCATCCAGATCCTTTCCCAGGGAGAACGTCCCACAGTGCGTACCGCAAAGGTGTATCTGCTGTACGGCGATCTGAATGAGGAGGCTGTGGCTTCCATTCAGAAGTACGTTATCAACCCCGTGGAGAGCCGCCTTGCTTCCTTGGATACCGTGGAGACCTTAAAGGCGGAGTACGTGATCCCCACCGAGGTGGAAACCGTGGAAGGGTTCTGCAATTTCTCCGATGATGAGCTGATGGCTTATCTGAAGGGTGCGGGTCTGGCTATGGACGGCGACGATATCCGTTTCTGTCAGGAATATTTCCGCAAGGAGCAGAGAGATCCCACCATCACCGAGATCAAGATGATCGATACCTATTGGTCCGATCACTGTAGACATACCACCTTCTCTACCACCATCGACAGCGTGAAGTTTGAGGACGAGGTACTGCAGAACGCTTATAACGAATATCTTAAGACCAGAGAAGAATTAAACCGCAAAAAGCCTATCAATCTGATGGACATTGCCACTCTGGCAACCAAGTATCTCCGCGCCACCGGCAAGTTGGAGAACCTGGATGAATCCGAAGAGATTTACGCCTGCACCGTGAAGATGAAGGTGGAGATTGAGGGCAAGGAAGAAGACTGGCTGTTGCTGTTCAAGAACGAGACCCACAACCATCCCACGGAAATCGAGCCCTTCGGCGGCGCGGCCACCTGTATCGGCGGTGCTATCCGTGACCCCCTTTCCGGCCGTTCCTATGTATATGCGGCGATGCGCGTTACCGGCGGTGCAAATCCCTTGAAGGCGGTTTCCGAGACCTTGCCCGGCAAGCTTCCCCAGAGAAAAATCGTCACCACCGCGGCAGCGGGTTACTCCTCCTATGGCAACCAGATCGGTCTTGCCACAGGCATGGTGGACGAGCTTTATCACGACGGTTACGTGGCAAAGCGTATGGAGATCGGCGCGGTGATCGCGGCGGCTCCCGCTGAGAACGTGAGAAGAGAACGTCCCGCCCCCGGTGATGTGATCATTTTGCTGGGCGGCCGTACCGGTCGCGACGGCTGCGGCGGCGCTACCGGCTCCTCCAAGTCCCATACTTTGGAATCTCTGGAAAGCTGCGGTGCAGAGGTGCAGAAGGGTAACGCTCCCGAGGAGCGTAAGCTGCAACGTTTGTTCCGCAATCCCGAGGCTACCCGTCTGATCAAGCGTTGCAACGACTTCGGTGCAGGCGGTGTTTCCGTTGCCATCGGTGAACTGGCAGACGGCTTGATGATCGATCTGAACCGCGTGCCCAAGAAGTATGAGGGTCTGGACGGTACGGAGCTGGCAATTTCCGAATCCCAGGAGCGTATGGCCGTTGTGGTGGCTCCCGAGGATGCGGAGAAGTTCTGCAAGCTGGCTTACGGTGAGAACCTGGAATCTACCCAGGTTGCCGTAGTCACCGAAGAAGCAAGACTGCGCATGACCTGGAACGGGAAGACCATCGTGGATATCTCCCGTGAATTCCTGAATTCCAACGGTGCTGAAAAGCACATTGATATTGCCCCCGGTAAGATCGAAAGCTACGAAAAGGAGATCCCCGCCGACTTTGCGCAGGGGATGAAGGCTTTGGCGGAGGACTTGAACGTTTGCTCCCGCAGAGGTCTTTCCGAGCGATTTGACTCTACCATCGGTGCGGGTACCGTGCTGATGCCCTTCGGCGGTAAGTATCAGATGACCCCCATTCAGGCTATGGTCCACAAGGTTTCCACCGAGAAGAAGGAGACCTCTACCTGCTCTCTGATGAGCTGGGGCTACAACCCCTTCATCGCCGAGAAGAGCCCCTTCCACAGCGCTTATCTTGCGGTGGTGGAATCCGTGACCAAGCTGATCGCCACCGGTGCTTCCTTTGAGGAGGTGTACCTCACCTTCCAGGAATACTTTGAAAAGCCCGGTAAGGAGCCTTCCCGTTGGGGCAAGCCTTTGGCGGCACTTTTGGGTGCGTTCATGGCACAGAAGAATCTGGGCATTGCGGCCATCGGCGGTAAGGACTCCATGAGCGGTACCTTTGAGAAAATCGACGTGCCTCCCACCCTGTGCTCCTTTGCGGTGACCACCGAGAAGGGTGACCATATCCTCTCCCCCGAATTCAAAGGCGCGGGACATCCTATTTATCTGTTCCGTCCCGAATACGACGAAAACGGGTTGCCTGTGACGGAATCTCTGCTGGCGCTTTATAACAAGTTCACTTCTCTGGCAAGAGAAGGCAAGGTTCTGGCGGCTTACACGCCCACCTACGGCGGTATTGCCGAGGCGGTGTTGAAGATGGCCATGGGCAACGGCATTGGCTGTAAATTCCTTGCCGATTGCTCCTTGGAGACTCTGTTCGGCTACTGCTACGGCGGTATCGTTGCGGAGTGCACCGAAGAGGTTGACGGCATTCTGCTGGGTCATACCACCGCAGAGGCAAAGATCTGCCGCGGTGACGACTGCCTGTGTCTGTGCGAGCTTTTGGGGCTTTACGAGGACAAGCTGGAATCCGTATTCTCCTGCAACATCCCTCAAGGGAACGGCAAGGAGATCCCTGCCTTCCTGTATACCGACGGCAAGCCCGCGTCTCCCCACCTTGGTGTGGCAAAGCCTCGCGTGCTGATCCCCGTGTTCCCGGGTACCAACTGCGAATACGATACCGCAAAGGTCTTCGCAAGAGCAGGTGCCGAGCCCGAGATCGTTGTGCTGAACAACCTGTCCGCTTCCAGCGTTGCTGAATCCGTTTCCCACTTCGCGAAGCGGGTGGAGGATTCTCAGATCATCTTCATCCCCGGCGGCTTCTCCGGTGGTGACGAGCCCGATGGCTCCGGTAAGTTCATCACGGCATTCTTCCGTTCCGCACAGGTGAAGGATGCGGTGCACAAGCTGCTCAAGGAAAAGGACGGCTTGATGGCGGGTATCTGCAACGGGTTCCAAGCTTTGATCAAGCTGGGTCTGGTGCCCTACGGCGAGATCCGAGACACGATGGAGACCGATCCCACCTTGACCTTCAATACCATCGGCAGACACCAGTCCCGCTTGGTGCGCACCAGAGTTTGTACCAACCTTTCCCCCTGGCTGATGAACGCACAGCCCGGTGAAGTTTACACCGTTCCGATCTCCCATGGTGAGGGACGCTTCTACGCCTCTGCCGAATGGGTGGAAAAGCTGGCAAAGAACGGTCAGATCACTACCCAGTACGTTGATCTTGCGGGCAACCCCACTTCCGATATCCGCTTCAACCCCAACGATTCCGTATGTGCCATTGAGGGTATCTGCTCTCCCGACGGCCGCGTGTTCGGTAAGATGGGTCACTCCGAAAGAATCGGCAACTATCTGTACCGTAACGTGGAAGGCAATTACAATCTGGGTATGTTTGACGCGGCAGTTTCTTATTTCAAATAAGACAAGAAGGAGCTTGATTTATGAAGAACATTTACAGAATTCTTTGTCTGTTGGTTCTGCTCTGCATGGCGGTGACCACGTTTGCCGCTTGTAAGGGCGACGAGACTCCCGCCAACACCTCCAGTGTGACCGAGGAAGGCAATCAACCCGGCGAGGGCGGTGACGAGACCAGCGAGGTGGTCTTCCCCTTGGAGAAGGTGGATTTCGGCGGCGTTACCATTAAGTCCCTGTCCTACGCCCCCGAGGGCAGCTTCCAGTATCAGACCTTTGAGATCGCTCCCCAGGCCTTGAACACCGAGCCTGTGAACGATACGGCTTACGACCGTGCACAGCTGATCCGTCAGGAGTACGGCATTGATCTGGTGCAGGAGCTGGTTCCCACCAAGAACGACGTGGTTGATACCGTTCGCGAAATGGTGACCACCGGTCTGGATTCCTATCAGATCGTGGTGGCTCCCCTGCACTATCTGGCAAAGCTGGTGGCTGACGACGCGTATTACGATATTTCCACCATTGAGAACGGCTATATCGATCTTTCCAAGCCCTACTGGGATCAGAAGATCAACAAGCAGCTTTCCGTGATGGGACACAACTTTTTCGTCAACGGTGACGCCATCGTCTCCGACGACGAGGCCACTTGGGCTGTGTTCTTCAACAAGGACATTGCCGACGACCATAAGCTGGCGGACGCTTACGGAGTGGCTTCCCTCTACGAGATCGTGGAGAATGGGGATTGGACCGTTGACGTGATGTACGAGATGGCCAAGAAGGTTGTGGAGGACAACGGCGACGGTATGAGCTGGTCCGCTTCCTCCGACGACGTCTGGGGTATCAGCGCACAGGCTTATGACGGCTACACCTTTACCGTTGCAGGCGGCCATACCATGACCGCGCTGGACGAGGAAGGCGTTCCCTACATCACCATAGGAACCGAGGGCAACATCGACGCCTACGCTAAGATCCACAACATCCTCAACGACAAGACCGTTTGCTCTCTGGCAGAGGTGGAGGGCAAGTCCTCCTCCAACAAGTATGAAGAGATCGTGCAGATCTTTGCAAACGGCGGCGCGTTGTTCACCCCCGAGAAGATCGGTACCGTTTCCAACCCCGTGATGCGTAACGCAAACATCCGTTACGGTCTGCTTCCCATGCCCAAGATCGACAAATCCCAGGAGGATTACACCTCCACCATCACCGTTTGGTGGTGCTCTGTCATGGCCATTCCCACCAGCAACGTGGAGCATCTGGAGGCCACCTGCTACGCTATGGAGGCTCTTGCTTACTACGGTATGGAAATGCTCACCCCCGAGTATTACGAACGTACCTTGAAAAACAAGAGATTTGAGGATCAGGAATCCGAAGATATGCTGGATCTGATCTTCCGCAACAGAACCTACGACGTGGGCATCGTGTTGAACTTTGCAAACGATATGCTGGGCTTCTACGACGCCATTCTGATCTCCGGCAACAACACCCACGTTTCCGCATTGGATTCCAAGAGAGACGCTTACCAGGAAGCCATTGACGACTTTGCCGATATGTTTTTGGAATAAAATAAAAACATAGATAAAAACAAGAAAGGATTTCCACTTATGAAGCTCTTTACCAGACTGCTTTGCCTGGTTTTGGCGGTTTGCATGGCGGGAGTTCTCTTGGTGGCTTGCGAAGATAAGCAGGAGCCCGCTGCGACATCCTCTGCCCCCGATGAGAATCCCGACACCCCCGAAAATCCCGGCGAAGACGAAAAGAAGTTCCGTCTCGAGAAAGAAGATTTCGGCGGCGTTACCATCAAGTTCCTGACGGACAAGGCATCCGATTATCTCTCTTGCGAGGTAGCTCCCACTGTTTTAAACAACGAGCCTGTCAACGACGCGGCTTACAACCGTGCAGCTCTCCTGTCCCAGGAATACGGCATTGTTCTGGAGCAGGTGTACGCTGAGAACCAAGGTGACGTTTCTGCCAAAGCAAAGGAACAAGCACAGAGCGGCTTGGACGAATATCAGGTGTTCGTTGCAGGCGTTATCTACATGGCCTCCGCCGCATTGGAGGACGCCTTCGTGGATCTTGCAAATATCGAGCAAAACGATTTCATCGATCTTTCCCAGCCCTATTGGGATCAGAAGTTGAAGGACAGCGTTTCCATTCAGGATCGCGTATATTTTGCCACCGGCGACGCGTTGGTTACCGACGACGAGTCCACCTGGGCAATCTTCTTCAACAAGGATATCGCAAATGACAACCAGGTTGCTGCTCCCTTTGGCGTAGACTCCATCTACGAGATCGCCGAAAAAGGTGAATGGACTATTGACGTTCTGTACCAGATGATCAAGGCCACAACCACCCAGGTAGGCCCCGAAATGACCTTCGGTGCGGATACCGACGACATCTGGGGCATGGTGGCACAGTGCTACGACTCCTACACCTTTATGGTTGCATCCGACGAATCCCTCACCCGCGTGGAGAATGACGTTCCCATCATCACCATCGACGAGGAATCCAACGTCAGAGCTTACGAGACTGTGTTCAATATGCTCACCGACAAGCAGAACATCGTCATTGCCGAGCAGGCCGGTGTTGCCAACTGCTACGACGTGATGACCCAGGTCTTCGCAGGCGGCAAGGCGCTGTTCATGCCCAACAAGGTGGCTCTGGTTTCTGACCCCACCATGCGTGAGGCAAACATCCGCTACGGTATTCTGCCCATGCCCAAGGAGACCAAGGAGCAGGAAAACTACTCCTCCACCGTTACCGTTTACTGGTGCTCCGCAATGGGTATCCCCAAGACCAACGTAGAGAAGTTCGATGCTACCTGCTACGCTTTGGAGGCTATGGCTTACTACGGCCAGGAACTGATGACCCAGGAATACTACGAGCGTACTTTGAAGAACAAGAGATTTGAAGATACGGAATCCGAAGAGATGCTGGATCTGATCTTCCGCAACAAGTCCTACGACATCGGGGCGGTATACAGCTTCAGCTCCATTCTCAGCTTCTACACCGATATCCTGCTTTCCGGTTCCAACTCCCATATGTCCACTCTGGACGCTAAGCGCTCCGCTTACGAGCTTGCCATTGACGATTTCCTGGCAAATCTGGAAGGCTAAAGCTTGATCTGAATCCATAAGAAAGAGCCGATACGAGGTTTTTCGTATCGGCTCTGATTTTTTAGCGGTGGTACAAACGATTCAGGTTGCGGAAGCGGGCTCTATCGATAGAATCCAGCTGTTCCTTGGTGATGCGATAGGCCCAGTTGCCATCGGCTCTGCCGGGGGTGTTCAAACGGGTGTCGCATCCGTAGCCAAGAAGGTCCTGGATGGGCATCATTACCAGATCGGCGTGGCTGGCGAACATGGTACGAATGATGCTTTCACAGCCGTTCTTCCAATCGCCGGAGTGACCGCAGTATGCCAGCATCTTCTTGCGAGTGGGGTCGTCAAGCTCCCACAGATAGCCCAGAAGGGTGTTGTTATCGTGGGTTCCGGTATAGGCCACAGCGTTGGCGGGATAGTTGTGGGGCAGGTGGGTGCTGTTATCGTCGGACAGGAAGCCGAACTGGAACACCTTCATACCCGGGAAGCCGCTGTCCTGTACCAGTTTGTAGACGTCGGGGGTGATGTCTCCCAGGTCCTCGGCAATGATCTCCGTCTTGCCTGCGGCGGCCTTGATGGCCTTGATGAAGGGCATACCGGGACCCTTGATCCACTTCCCTGCTTTGGCAGTTTCGGAGTCGGCGGGAATGGACCAATAGGAGGCAAAGGCGCGGAAATGGTCGATGCGCACCGTGTCGAACATGGTTGCCATGTGGCGGATCCTGTCACACCACCATTTGTAGCCGTCCTTCTTCATGGCAGTCCAGTCGTAGAGGGGGTTGCCCCAAAGCTGGCCGTCGGCACTGAAGTAGTCGGGAGATACCCCTGCCACGTGGGTGGGATTCAGATCCTTATCCAGCTTGAACTGATCGGGTGCGCTCCACATGTCGGAGCTGTCCAGAGCTACGTAGATGGGAATGTCGCCTACCAGCTTGATGCCTTTCCCGTTGGCGTAGGCGCGGATCTCCTGCCACTGGGTGAAGAACTCGAACTGGATGAACTTCCAGGCAAAGAGGGTGGTTTCGTCTACGGCATCCACCGTCCAGGTTTGCCAGGGAGTCTCGCCGTTGGCCTCTCTCAATGCCATGAAGCGGCAGAAGGCCTCCAGGTAAGGTGAAGCGGAGATATAGGTCTCTATGGGTGTTTTGTCCTTAACGCGCAAGGAGGCGGCTTTGAGAAGCTCAAAACGTTCCTCCTGAAGGCGGTCGAACTCGCAAAGGTAGGGAGACTTCTGCTTTGCGGACTCCAGCTCTGCTTTCGTCAGGAGTCCCTTAGCATACAGAGTGGGAAGATCCACGAAATACAAGTTACCGCTGAAGGAGGAGTAGGATTTATAGGGAGAGTTGTATTCGTCGGTCATACAGAAGGGCAGAACCTGCCAATAGGAGAAGCCGCAGTCTGCCAGAAAATCCACGAAATACTTTGCTTCCTTGCCAAAGCTTCCCGTAGAATAATCGCCGTAGAGGGAGGAAACGTGCATAAGCACGCCGCTGTTACGTTCCATGTGGGTGTACCGTTCTTTCTTGATTGGTTTTGAGATATTATAGCACGCGGGGGGCAGGTTTGTCAATCTTGGTGATAAAGTCACAGAGAAACCCGGCAATATAGGGTATACTATGAATAACAACAAGGAAAGGAGACTGAAAAATGTCTGTTAAAAAACTGAACCGTGAAGAATTTGAAATAGCAAGAAAGGAAGAGGGGCTGATCCTCTTGGATTTCTATGCGGATTGGTGCGGTCCTTGCCGTATGGTGGCTCCCGTTGTGGAAGAAGTTTCCGATCTGCGTGAGGACGTGTTGGTAGGTAAGATCAACGTGGATGACGAAGAGGCTCTGGCGAGAGAGTTCGGTATTGTGAGCATCCCCACCCTCATCGTTTTGAAAAACGGAAAGGTCCACAAGCAGGTGGTGGGCGTTCGCTCCAAAGAACAGATCTTAGAGCTGTTGGAAGGCTAAGGCGCGAAGGCGCTTCTTGTCAAGCAGCTTGATGCCTTCGCCCCGTGTGGCAGAGATCATTCCCTCGGCGGAGAAGTATTTGAGCATTCTGGTAACCACTTCCCTGGCGGAGCCCATGTATTTGGCGATCTGCTCGTGGGTGAGCTTGACGGTATCCGAGCCTGTTTTGGCGGATTCGTCCAGCAGGAAGATGGCAAGCCGTTTGTCCATGCTCATAAAGAGGATCTGCTGCATGACCCACATGACATCGGAGAAGCGGGACAGAGCAACCTCCATGATGAACAGCTTCACCCGGGGAATGCGGCGGGAAAGCTCTTCCAGCACACAGCTTCCCACCACCACACATTCGCTGTCCTCCTCGGCGTCCACGGAGACGTCGAAAGTGATGGCGTCCAGCACGCAGGAGGCGGAGAGAACGCACACGTCTCCCCCGTAGAGGCGGTAGAGGGTAACCTCCTTGCCCTCCGCGGACAGCAGGTACAGGCGAAGGTTGCCGCTACGCACCAGGATGACCCCCGTGCATTCGTTGCCGTCGTGGATATGGGTGCCTTTTTTGAAATTTACGGGGTAAGAGGAGCGGACCAGGGATTCCTTGTCCGTATCGCTCAGGTCTTCCCAGAAGGGGAAGGTCTCCCCAAACAATTGATACAGCGTATTTTGTGACATAACAAACTCCCTTGAAAGTGAGGAATTGGGTATGAAAACATTGATCGTCGGCGGTGTGGCCGGTGGTGCGTCTTGCGCCGCAAGGTTGCGCAGGTTGGATGAACAGCAAGAAATTATCATTTTGGAACGTGGCGGATACGTATCCTTTGCCAATTGCGGCCTTCCCTACTACGTGGGAGAAGAGATCAAGGACAGGTCTCTTTTGACCCTGCAAAGCCCGGAAAGCTTTTTGAAGCGTTTCCGCATCGAGGTACGGATCCACAGCGAGGTCATTGCCGTTGAGCCGGAAACCAAGACGGTGCTGGTGAGAGATCTTAAAAAAGGGATCGACTATCGGGAAAGCTATGATCAGCTGGTGCTCTCTCCCGGGGCAAAGCCTTTTTTGCCCAACATTCCCGGAACAGACTGCAAAGGGGTCTTTACCCTGAGAAGCATTCCCGACAGCGTTGCCATCAAGGCATATATCGCCGATAAGAAGCCTGCTTCTGCCGTGGTGGTGGGGGGCGGGTATATCGGCCTGGAGATGGCGGAAAACCTGAAAAAAATGGGGCTTGCGGTCTCGATCGTGGAGAGAGCGGAGCATTTGCTCCCCCCCTTGGATGGGGATATGGCCGCAGATGTACACCGTTACGCCAAAGACAAGGGGTTACAGTTGTACCTCGGCAACAGCCTTGAGAAGATCGAAGACACGGAAGCGGGATTACGGTTGACTCTTTCCCAAGGCATACTCGAGACGGAGCTGGTGATCCTTGCCGTGGGGGTGCGCCCCGACACGGGATTTTTGGTATCCTCCGGGATTCACCTTGCCGAAAACGGTAGCATTGCGGTGGATCGGCACATGGAGACCAACGTCCCGGGAATTTACGCCGTGGGAGACGGGGCTCAGGTGCGAAACTTCCTATCGGGCGAGTTTGCTTTCCTGCCCTTGGCGGGTCCTGCCAACAAGCAAGGGCGAATCGCGGCAGACAATCTTTGCGGGATTCCCTCGGAATACAAAGGGACGTTGGGATCTTCCGTTTTAAAGCTGTTTGATATGACTGTGGCCGCCACGGGATTAAACGAGGAGACGGCGAAAAAGGCAGGTTTCGACTACGATAAGACCTACGGATATTTCGCCTCCCACGCCAAGTATTATCCCGACGCTTCCATGATGTCCGTAAAAGTCTTATGGGATAAAAAGAGCCTGCGGATCCTTGGCGGACAGATCGTAGGATTTGACGGGGTGGATAAGCGGATGGACGTTCTTGCCACTGCCATTCGGCTGGGGGCAAAGGTGACGGATCTGGCGGAATTGGAGCTTTGCTACGCTCCCCCCTTCGGGTCGGCCAAGGATCCCTTGAACATGATCGGCTTTATCGGGGAAAACGTTGCTTCGGGAAAACTGAAACAGTTCTTCCCGGAAGAGGTAGCTTCCCTGCCAAGGGACGGCAGTGTGACCCTATTGGACACCCGTACAAGAATGGAATATGAGCGGGGCAGCATTCCGGGATTTATAAACGTCCCGCTGGATGAATTGCGGGAGAATCTGCATTTGCTTCCAAAAGGCAAGCCTGTTTACGTGCACTGCCACAGCGGGTTCCGCTCCTACATCGCCTGCAGGATCTTGACCGGGAACGGTTACGATTGTTACAACCTGGCAGGCGGGTGGAGGCTTTACGAGTCGGTGATGAACGATCGGGATGCGGTTCCCTATCTCTGCACCCGTGACAAGTAATTATACCCCCGTTTTGTCATTCTGTCAAGAAGAAATGCGGATTTGTGACTTGGTCACGGAAACAACATTCGAAAAAGAGTATCATAAAGGTGCAAACAAAAGAAAGGAACGAGCTATTATGATGAACGAAAAGGTAAGAGCGCTGTTGAATCAACAGATCAACAAGGAGTTTTATTCCGCATATTTGTATTTGGATTTTTCCAACTACTTCAAGGCAAAGGGGCTTGACGGATTCGCCAACTGGTATATGATCCAGGCACAGGAAGAGCGGGATCACGCCATGCTGTTCTACCAATATTTGCAAAACGAGAACCAAGTGGTGACCCTGGAGGCAATTGCAAAGCCTGACAAGGAATTCACCTGCCATATGGACGTATTGAAGGCGGGTTTGGAGCACGAGGAATACGTGACCTCCCTGATCAACGA
>JAZNPH010000006.1:0-28233 GCA_045589515.1 Eubacteriales bacterium
AGAGGGTGAATCTCGTTTTGAACAAATTCCCGAAATTTGCGATGTTTTCAAAACCAGAGAACTTACCCTTTTCAAAATGCTTGAAATGTACGAAAAGATGTACGATGATATCCAAAAGGAAAACGCAGACGAAAAAGCAAACTAAGATTTTCCCGGCTGAATGATCCCAAAAACGCTCCAAGCAGAAATGCTTGGAGCGTTTAATATATTTCCCGACAAAATGAAAAATCCAAGTCTTTCGACTTGGATTTAACTGGTGCGGGTGATAGGACTTGAACCTACACGAAGTTGCCCCCACTAGAACCTGAATCTAGCGCGTCTGCCAATTCCGCCACACCCGCGGCACGTGTGGTAGTATAGCATAAAGGGTTTTATTTGTCAACCCTTTTTTTGAATTTTTTTCAATTTTTTAGAAGTGTCGAAAATCTCGTTCTCAAGATCAATTTTTTGGGTAATATGCCTTTGGTTTTGTTACAAGTTTTCGATAACAAGAGAAGAAAAAAGGTTATAAAACTTTTTGAAAAGCCTTCCATTTTTTGAAATATCGTGTTATACTGAAAAAAATATGTTTTTCATTCCTATAGGAGGGTTTTATGTTATCCATACGTTCCGGAAAGCTTTGTTTTTCTGTTTCTGAGGACGGCAGCCGTGTTGAATGGGCGGCTGATGGGCTTCCCTTGCAACAAAGCGAAAATGCCGATTTTTGGCGTGCTTACGGCGACGACGGCTATGAAAAAGAAATGACCGTTCGTTCTTCCAAGCAGATAGGTAATGCAACCTTGGAAGACGGTGTTCTTCGTGTAGAATACGATCGATTGGTGGCTGACAACGGGAGGGTCTTCGATACTTCCCTGACGGTAATCGTTTCTACCGAGATGAACACATACGAGGGCTTTTCCTTTGAAGCAACCGTTTCCAACAGATGCGACGTACGGTTGAACGAGCTGCAACTTCCTTTTATGGATCTGGAAACTGCTTGCGATGAGAACCGCGCAAACGACGTTTTCTATCACATCGACGGATTGGGCCGCACCATCGCCAATCCCTGGGAGCAGGTTCGCAGGAGCAACCATACTGAATACATCGCCTCCGATAACCACGTGGTATGGAACGCCATGCGGTATCCCGGAGATGCCGCAATGGGTTGGTTCGGCTTGCAGACCGGCGGACACTTCCTGTATATGGGACGGCACGATCCCCAGCTTAAGATCTGCGTGCTTTCCGTGGGCGTTTCTCCCAGAGATCACGATCCCAGACTTCTGATCGCCATTTCCCATATTCCCTGTGCAAAGAAGGGCGAGACGGTGGAGATCACCCGTTGCTTCGTTTCTTTGAACGAGGGAGATTGGAGGACCGGATCGGATATTTATGGCGGTTACGCCAGAGCAAATTGGTATACGCCTCCCGTTGTTCCCGATTGGGTGAAGAACATCACCGGTTGGCAGAGAGTGATCCTGCGTCATCAGTTCGGCGAGGTGCTGTTTACTTACGATGATCTTCCCGGGATTTATGAAGAAGGTGCAAAATACGGTCTGAACATGGTGATGGTCTTCGGCTGGTGGAAGGGGCGCTTTGATAACGGTTACCCCATCTACGAGCCGGACGACGCCTTGGGCGGTGCGGAAAAACTTCGTGAGGCTGTGGCGAAGATTCAAGCCATGGGCGGTTACGTTGCTTTGTATACCAACGGGCAATTGATCGACGTTGCTACGGATTATTATAAAGAGATCGGTCATAAGGTTTGTCGTATCGATATTGACGGAAACGATTATCGGGATCATTACCGGTTCGGCAACGACGGGTTGATGTTGAGAGCCTTTGGCTACAAATCCTTCGTCACCGCTTGTCCTGCCAACGAGGAATGGCAAAACCGCGTGGTGATGCACGAGAAGATGAAGTTTGATTTCGGTGCTGACTCTGCCTTCTTTGACCAGATCGGAGCTGCCGCACCTCTTCCCTGCTTCAACGAAGAGCACTTCCACGGTCCGAGACCCGATGCCTGCGAAATTTGGCGTGTGGAGGCTTTCAAGAAGCTTCACGCCAATTGTCCGGAAGGCAAGGCGGTGGGTACGGAGATGGTAAACGATATGGTTTTACCTTACGTACAGTATATCCACGGCTGTCAATTAGGTCCCATCTTTGGACCGAACTGCTTCCCCGAAATGTTTATGCGCACATTTCCCGAGACGGTGCAGACCGACAGATTCGTTCACGACAATAAGGCTGGAACGGATCGTCAGCTTGGGAATGCTTTCATCCACGGCTATCGTCACGACGTGTCTCCCTGGAGAGGCAGAGCCCATATCGGGCAGATCCCCGAGCTTGCCGAGAAAATCGGTAAGATCCTGGCTTTGAAGGAGAAATACCGCAAGTTCTTCTATGAAGGGCAGTACGTGCGAGAAGAAGATCCCGTGCTTCCTGCAGGAGTGAAGTACGGCGAGTTTGTTAACGGAAACGGAAGAATGTACGCTCTTTGGAATGATTCCGAAGAGACGAAAACCTTTATCATTAAAAATCAAGAAATTACATTGAACGCACAGGAGGTAACGTGTGTATGTTTTGCTTAAACGGTAAAGTTGCTTTGGTAACGGGGTCTTCCCGTGGGATCGGCAGAGGGATCGCTCTTGCGCTTGCAGAGGCAGGCGCAGATGTTGTGATCAACTGCATGGGGAACGTGGCTGCAGCGGAAGAGGTTGCAGGCAAAGTCCGCGACTTTGGTCGAAAGGCTTTGGTTTTGAAGGCCGACGTCAGCGACGCCGCACAGGTCCGGGAGATGTTCGGCAAGATCATGGCTGAATATGGCAGACTTGATATTCTGGTGAACAACGCAGGTACCTCACAGGATAAAGATATTTTTGAGATGACCTACGAGGATTGGGATAGGATCATCAAAACCAACCTTACCAGCGGTATGCTTTGCAGTAAAGCGGCTATGGAGATCATGAAGGAACAGAACAGCGGCCGTATTATCTTTATTTCTTCCGTTGTCGGCGAGCGCGGCGCATTGTTCGGACACATCCACTATGCGGCTACCAAGAGCGGTCAGATCGGTATTACCAAGACCTTGGCACGTACTGCCGCCAAGTATAATATCACCGTTAACGCTATTGCTCCCGGTCTGATCCGCACCGAGCTTTTGGTACAGACCCACGGTGAAGAAGGCGTTGAGGAGCTGGGCGCGAGCATTCCCTTGGGCTTGGGTAAGATCGAGGACGTTGGGGCGGCTGCAGTTTACCTGGCCAGCGATGAAGCAAGCTACGTCACGGGAGCAACGCTGGACGTGAACGGCGGTGCGAACTTCCGATGAAGGTTACCTGGCTGGGACAAGCAGGGCTTTTGTTCAGGACGGAAAAGACCACCCTGCTGGTAGACCCCTATTTTACCGACAGCGCTGCGGAGATCGCTGTTCCCCGCAAGATGCCGGTGGATCCCAACCTTTGGGAGATCAAGCCGGATCTGCTCCTGTGTACCCACGTACATATCGATCACTACGACTCCGATACGGTAAAGCATTTCGTGAACGAGGCCACGGAAATAACCGTTCTCTCCCCTGCATCCGTTTGGGAGAAGATCCGCGAGTTCGGCGGGAAGAACAATTACGTGAGAGTGGCTCCCGGCGTGATTTGGACTCACGAGGACGTGGAGGTTGAGGTGGTTCCTGCGGTACATTCCGATGATTTTGCCGTTGGATTTGTGATCAGGCACGAGGGAAAAAGCTACTACGTTACGGGAGATACGTTGTATTCCAAGGACGTGGTTCGGGCGATTCCGGAAGACGTTGACGTTGTGTTCCTTCCTATCAACGGCAAGGGCAACAACATGAATGCTGTTGATGCGTCAAAGTTTGCTGCTGAGATCGGCGCAAAGCTTGCTATTCCCGTGCATTTCGGGATGCTGGACGACGTAGATCCCAAGTGCTTTGTGTATGAAAACGTATTGATCCCCGAAATTTATAAGGAGACGAATTTATGAAGATTGTAGATATCAAGCCCTTTGTGGTGGACTGCTTCCGCACCAACTGGGTGTTTGTGAAGGTCTATACCGACGAAGGCATTGAAGGCGTTGGTGAAGCTACGCTGGAATACAAGGAAAAGGCGTTGGTTGGCGCCATTGAGCACGCAAAGGAAGCCTTGGTCGGCAAGGATCCTATGCGCATCGAGGAGCACGTACATAACCTGTACCGCGATGCCTACTGGAGAGGCGGCGCTGTTCTGATGTCTGCCATTTCCGGTATTGAGATGGCTCTTTGGGACATTAAGGGTAAGGCTTTGGGTGTTCCCGTTTATCAGCTTTTGGGCGGCAAAATGCGGGACGAGGTGCGTATTTACGTCAACGGCTGGTTTGCAGGTGCTACCGAGCCCGAGCAGTTCGGTCAGAAGGCTGCCGAGGCTGTAAAGCGTGGTGTGACCGCTATGAAGTGGGATCCCTTCGGCAAGAGCTTTTTGGAGATTTCCAACGCAGACCTGGACAAGGCTTTGCGTTGCGTGGATGCAGTGAGACAGGCGGTTGGCCTCGGTGTGGATCTTTTGATCGAGGGTCACGGCAGATTCGACGTACCCACGGGCATCAAGATCGCAAAGGAGCTGGAGCAGTTCAAGCCCATGTTCTTTGAAGAGCCCACCCCTCCCGACGATCTGCAATCTCTCAAGAGAGTGCGCGACCGCTCCCCCGTTGCCATTTCCGCAGGTGAGCGTTTGTACGGTCTGCGTTCCTTTAAGGATCTGCTGGGTATGAATGCGGTGGATTTCATTCAGCCCGACGTCAGCCATGCAGGCGGCATCCTGGAGCTGAAGAAGATTGCAGCTTTAGCGGAGGCACATTACATTCCCTTTGCGCCTCATAATCCCTCCGGACCCGTTGCCAATGCGGCCACCCTGCACTTGGCGGCTTGCTGTATGAACTTCAGCATTCTGGAGATCATGTACAGCGACGTAGTGTACCGCAAGGACGTGACGGACGAGTCTCTCGAATATGCAAACGGCAAGATCAAGATTCCCGACAGACCCGGTCTGGGCATCGAATTGAACGAAGAGGAATGTCTGAAGTACCCTTACCAGGTGCATACTTTGCGGCATTATACGGGTAAATTGACGGATATACGTCCTCCCGAAACGGCGTTCTATTTCTAAAATATTTGAGCAGCATTTCGATAAGGAGATAGCCATGCAACCGAAGGATGTACGTAAAATAACCGTTGCCGTGACAAGATTTTTGAAATTTTTTGCAGCTCTGTGGACCATCTCGCAGGTGGTGTTCTATTTCGCAAGAATAGATGATCCCTTTTTGAACGTTACAGAAACGTATATCACCCCTGCGTTGTTTGGATGGATCTGCGTCGGGATGCTGCTTCTCTCTTTCGCTACGTTTATCAAGCTCGCCATCCTGTACGAGGAGTCCTTTCGGACGAGATATCTTGAAGGAAAGGAAAACGGAAAGAATAAGCTTCTCGTATTGCTCGGAGATCCTGCATTTTGGATCCGAGTGGCGTTATTCGTTCTTCTGTTTTGGATCCTTCCCTTTGGTGCATTTCCTGCATTCAAGACGCTCGCATTGCTTTTCTTCCCGGAGGAGAACGGGAAGCTGTACGCTACCTTGATCCTCTTTGCGACGCTGTTTTTGATGACTCTGCACGGGTATTTGAAGGCCTGCAAGGAATGGGATAAGGGCGAAGGAGAGTTTACTGCCAAAGCGTATAACCGAAAATTCCGCACTTCTGCGATCATTTACATGATCGGCGGTATCGTGGGAAGTTACGTGATCCCACAGGTCATTCCGCTTTTTGTGAACCTCCCGAAGCTGTTTGCGGATCCTTCTATGCCCTTTGTGATTTCGGTGATCCTTTTCGTGGTGCTTGGATTGTTCTGCGTGAAGTATGCAAGAAGGATCCTTGGCAGAAGACGGTTCTTGAAAAAGCTGTACCGCTGTGCCAAGGAAAACAAAAGCAGACTTTCCGCTATTTGGCATCCTTACGCTTCTTTATTTCGGCATTATACGGGAGAAAGCTTTTCCGTCTTTTGCGACGGAAAGCAGTTTTCCTGCTTGATGTTGTGTGGACGAAACGCAAGAGAGCCTTTGATTTTTGATGAAGAAGGGTGGATGGAATTCACCTTTTCCGCTTCCGTTTTGGGGTATGATCTGTTCCAATACAAGAAACGTCTGGAATTCGACTACCAATCGGAATACAAAAAGGTCATCATTATGAGCTCAATGCCCAAGAAGGTGGTTTTGAACTGGGAAAGCAAGCAGATCCCCTTGGAAAGCGGAGACCGTTTCGGTTCTTATATTTTCTACAATGAGACGGATTTCCTGAATGCGTTGAACAGAGACGTTTTGGGAAGATAACCTTATGAGCTACGACGCAATTTTTGCGTCGTACTCTCATCTATGGAGTGATGTATGATCAAGGTCAGGTTTTGCAGTGAAAACGAAAAAGAAGTCGTTTCTTTCGGTTTTTCCGTGATCGCGGCGCGTTATAACGGAAAATGGATCTTTTGCCGTCACAAGAAGCGTTCCACGTGGGAGATTCCCGGCGGGCATATCGAAGCGGGCGAAACCCCACTCGAAGCCGCAAAGCGGGAGCTTATGGAGGAAACGGGTGCTAATATTTTTCGTTTGGAGGAGTTGACGCCTTACGAGGTGGAGATAGACGGTGAAAAGTCCTACGGAATGCTGTTTCTTGCGGAAATTGACACCTTGGGAGTGTTGCCGATGGAAAGCGAGATCGGTGAGATCTGCTTGATGGACGACTTCCCTGCCGATCCCACCTACCCTGCAATACAAACCTATTTGCACGAATTTGCCGAAAATCATCTTTTGAAAGTGAGGAAATGAAATATGGAAAAGCTTTATCTGCTTGCCAAGGGGTACACCAATCGTTTTCCCAATGGAAATCAGCCCTATCAGATCACGACCCGTATTCTGGAGGAGTGCGGCGAGGTGGCCAGCGAGGTGAACCATTTTGAGAAAAGCGGCATCAAGTCGCAAAAGCATGGAGAGCCCTCCAAGCAACACATGGCAGACGAGATCAAGCAGGCCGTAAACGCTTTGATCCAGCTTGCCGTGTATTACGGTGTAGAGCAAGAGCTGGAAGCATCCATCGATCGCTCTCTTGCCAAGATGAAGGACGAGGGTCTTCTTTGTTGAAAGCATTAATTATGGATCTGGATCGTACCCTGTTGCGGACGGATAAAAGCATTTCGGGCTATACCCTTGACGTATTAAGGCGGTGCAGGGAGCAAGGAGTTCTGTTGTTGGCGGCCAGCGCCAGACCAATGCGTACCATCGAGGAATACAGGCGCTTGGTGGGGTTTGACGGGGTGACCGCTATGAACGGTGCCATGGTATACCTGCCCGGTAAGGAGATCAAATGCGGGATCAGTAAGGAAAGCGCCGAGAAGGTTTTGGAAGCTTTTTGCAAAGATCCTGTGGTGTTTCTTTCGGTAGAAACGGATCGGGGGCTGTATGCCAACAGAGAGATCCCGGAATGGGATCCCCTTGTGTATCACCGTTTTCCCAAATTGCCGGAGGGTTTGACGGTTTATAAGGTCCTTGCAAGCAGCGAGAATCCTTCGTTCTACGACCGCATTGAAGATGCTTTGACGGAAGATACTTATTATACCATTGCCCATTCCGGCGTCATCAATCGGCTTGTCCAGGTGATGAGCATTGACGCAAACAAATGGAACGGTGTAAAGGCGATGCTGGACTGCTTTGATATATCCCCTTCGGAGGCTATATATTTCGGAGACGATAACGACGATATTTTGCCTATACGAAATTGCGGGATCGGCGTTGCCATGGCCAACAGCATCCCTGCAGTTTTGGAGGCGGCGGACGTTGTTACAGGAAATAACGATGAAGACGGGGTGGCTCGTTTTCTTGAAGAAAAGTTCCTTATGACGCTGTAAGCGAGAGGAGGGTATAGAGTGAGTACATCACAGAACATTTACGATCGGCAGGAGTTTTTCGAAGGGTATCAAAGACTTCGGGAAAATCCTTACAGTTCCAATAACGTAGAGGAAAAACCTGCTTTATTCTCTCTTGCACCCGAATTGACCGAAAAGAGAGTACTTGATCTCGGTTGCGGCTTTGGCGAAAATTGCAGAGCCTTCAAGGAGATGGGGGCAAGCTATGTTTTGGGGGTCGATCTCTCGAAAAAGATGTTAGAGGTTGCCGCACGGGAAAATCCTTCCCTGGATTTTGTGTGCGGGGATATGAGCGATTTGACGTTTATCAAAGAAACCTTCGACGTTGTTTTCAGTTCTCTTGCGGTTCATTACGTCGAAAATTTTGATTTGCTGGTAAAGTCAATTTACGGATTATTGGCACCGGGAGGCATTTTCCTGTTTTCTCAAGAACATCCTCTTACCACAGCCCCTATGGCAGGTGCAAGCTGGACGAAGGATGAATACGGAAAGGATCTCCATTATAATCTGACGGATTATTCCAGGAGCGGGAAACGCACCACAGCGTGGATCGTGGACGGCGTTGAAAAATACCACAGGACGTTTTCGGAAATTGTAAACGCGTTGGTTTACGCAGGGTTTACGATCAAAACCATGGTGGAAACCGTTCCACCGAAGGAACTGTGTGCAATGAATCCGAAATGGGAGCGTTGCCGGCATAAACCGAACTTCCTTTTGATCAAAGTGCAAAAATAAGGTGAAGTGAATGAATTTTGTTTCCAAAGTTAAGATCTTGAAAGGTTGGTCCACTGACATAAAATACTGCGTTACGGACGAAGCGGGTGTTAAATATCTTTTGCGTGTTTCCGATCTTTCTCAGAAAGATAAAAAAGAAGCAGAGTTTTGCATGATGGAACGGTTGGCTTCTTTAGGGATTCCTATGTGCCTTCCCTTGGAGTTTGGGGTTTGCGACGAGGGCGTTTATTCTCTGCAGAGCTGGATCGACGGCGAGGATGCAGAGGACGTGGTTCCTTCCCTCTCCGAAGCTATGCAATATGCTTACGGGCTGGAGGCGGGCAGGATCTTACAGAAGATCCACTCCATTCCTGCACCTGCAAAGCAGGAGGATTGGGAGAGCCGTTTCAACCGCAAGATGGATTACAAGATCCAAAAATACGGCGAGTGTCCCATCAAGTACGAAAACGGACAGGCGTTTATCGACTACATCAATGAAAACCGTCATTTGCTGAAGAACAGGCCCCAGGTGTATCAGCACGGAGATTATCACATTAGCAACATGATGATCGATAAGAGCGGTAAGCTGCAGATCATTGATTTCAACCGTAACGATTACGGAGACCCCTGGGAGGAGTTCAACCGCATCGTATGGTGTGCCCAGAAGGCGCCTATTTTTGCCTCCGGCATGGTAAACGGATATTTTGAAGGTAACGTTCCCATGGAGTTCTGGCGGTTGCTTGCGCTTTACATTTCAAGCAATACTCTCTCGTCTGTATATTGGGCAATTCCGTTCGGACAGGACGAAGTGAACACAATGTTAAACCAAGCCAAGGAGGTTCTGTCTTGGTACGATAATATGCGTAATCCTGTGCCGACATGGTATTTCAAAGGATATTATCTGCAGTACATTGACGGGATTCCTTTCAAGCTGAAAAGTGCTTTTGATTTCAGCTTTATGAAAGAGTATGGAACGGTGTTCAAGGTTTACGACGACCTGGACTCCGGGAATATTTGCTTTGGAACGGAAAAGGACGGACAGCGGTATTTCCTGAAGTTTGCCGGTGCACCTACGGAACGGTTTGCAGGGGATCCCAAGGATGCCGTGGAGCGTTTGAAGGCATCGGTTCCGATCTACCGTGATCTGAGGCACGAAAGCTTGATCGAGCTTTTGGAATCCAAGGAGGTCGGCGGCGGGTTCTTGATGGTGTTCCGCTGGGCTCGGGGTGACTGCATGGGACGTATGTATCCCGCTTCGCATAAGAGGTTTATGGCGCTCTATGTTGAAGATAGGTTGGAGGTTTTTCGTTCAGTTGCCGACTTTTTCGCCTTGGTGGCGGAGAAGAATTACGTTGCCGTGGATTTTTACGACGGCAGTATTCTGTATGACTTTGCTACGGGCAAGACGACGGTTTGCGACGTTGATCTTTTTGCAAAGCAACCCTTTGTGAATCCCATGGAACGGTTGTGGGGCAGTTCCCGTTTTCAGGCACCGGAGGAGTTCTGTAAGGGTGCAGTAATTGATGAAATCACCAACGTATATACCCTTGGTGCGACGGCGTTTGCTTTGTTCGGAGGGTATGAACGGACAAGAGAAGCGTGGGAGCTGAGCGAGAAACTGTTTGAGGTTGCCGTAAAAGCGGTCAGCGCAGAACGATCTTTGAGACAGCAGAGCATTGAGCAGTTCCGAGAGGAATGGGAGAAGGCGATAAGATGTTAAACAACGAGAAAAATGAATGGAAAGAACTATCTCCCGAGGAGAAGAGGCGGCAATTGTTTCTCAACCAGAAGGAATTGCTGGATACTTTCTTGAAAAACGGAGCCATCACCAGGGCGCAATATGAAAAGAGCCTTGGGGATCTGCGGGAGAAGATGGGAATGCAGGACGTGGATTGACTGCAAAAAGGAGGGTCTATGGATCAGAAAATTATCAATCAAGTGGAAAAGAATATGGATCGTCTTGTGGAAGGCGGCGTTTGGTGGTCGGGCTGTGCCACCGAAGAGCAGATGGAAAGTGCCAAAAACGGTAGCCTTTCCCTCTCCCTTGGGATCCCCTTCCCCGTTCCGTCGGAATGGCTGGGAGATTTGAAGGGGAAGGAGGTTCTTTGCCTTGCGGGCGCAGGAGGATTACAGGGCCCCTTGCTGGCGGCGGCAGGTGCAAAGGTGACGGTTCTGGATCTTTCCGGGAAGATGTTGGAAAAGGATGCTTTGATGGCGGAAAAATACGGCTTGGAGATCCGCACGGAGCATGGGACCATGACGGATCTTTCCCGTTTTGGGGACGAGAGCTTTGATCTGATCGTCAACCCCGCATCGTTGTTTTACGTTTCCGACGTGACGGTTGTCTTTCGGGAGTGTTATCGTGTTTTGAAACGCGGCGGGTGTTTGATCCTGGCGGCGCCCAATCCCATTGCGTACGTTTGTGATTACGTGGAGGACGGCGGATATTACAAAGCTGTGAATCGGATGCCTTATTGCTCCGCAGAACGTGCCGATATGGGCGATTGGATCGAATACGGTCACACCATGAACGATTATTTGGGCGGACAGCTTTCCTGCGGATTTGTGATCACGGGATACGCGGAAGAACAACAGGAGGACATTACCGATCTGCCCTTTATGACCAAGGCGGTGAAAATGTGATGGAGATCACTTTAGAGGAATACTTAAAAGATCCTTGCGGGAGCTTGTCCTTGCCTTATGGAAAAGCGATAGCCATAGGAGAGCCTGTGGGCGTTACCGTTACACACGGAAGCGGTGAAGGAGAAGGATATTTTCGGTTGCTTCATCGGTTGGAGAACGTGCAAAAGCCTTGTTTACCGGTAGGCTTCTGTCTCGGGGATGCAGAGAACGAGGACATCGTTACGCATATCAATAGTTGCTACCACGGCGTTTCCATTACCTGTGAACAGATGGAGAGGTACGATAAAGCTTTGGTCGTTCTTGTTAAAGCAGCAGCAACGGGAGAAATTGCTGCTTCCGGAATCGCAGAGTTTGATCCGATGGCCAAAGAAGGGTATCTGGAATGGATCCAGGTTTCAGATGGATATCGCCGAAGGGGTCTTGGAGCTTTTGTGGTGAAGGAGCTTCTTTGGCGAATGAAGGGCGTTGCCGATTTTATGACGGTCTCGGGGAAGGTGGAATCTGTAGGCGCGGAAAGATTGTATCGTTCCTGCGGCTTCGACGGACATGATGTTTGGTACGTGAAACGGGAGGAAGAATGATGAAATACGTAGTAAAGCCAATGGAAACTGCCGAGGAGATAGACGGCAAGGGTTACGTACACTATAAGTCCTGGCAAGAGACTTACAGAGGACTTATGGAGGAATCCTATTTGGATGGTATTACCTTGGAGCGGTGTCAAGCCATGGCGCGCAAATGGACGGATAATATTCTCGTTGCCAAGGACGGCGACAAGGTGATCGGGTTTGCCGCGTATGGGCGCTGCCGTGACGAGGAAGCCTCTGATTACGGAGAGGTGTTTGCAATTTACGTGCTTTCGGAGTATCACAGGCAAAAGGTTGGCTATGAATTGATGAATGCGGCCTTTGAAAAGCTGAAGGAATACGAAACGATCGTAGTTTGGGTATTGAAGGGTAACGAGAAAGCGATCAAATTCTACGAGCGGTACGGGTTCCGTTTTGACGGTATGGAAAAAGAAGTGATGCTCGGCGGGCGCAATACGGAATTGAGAATGGTATATCGGCGTTAACCCTTATGTGAACAACAAAAAGGAATGGGAAAATGAATAAGTTATTACTTGTGGACGGCAGTAATTTGCTGTTCCAGATGTTCTATGGCATGCCGGCACGGATCCTGAACGAGGAAGGCAAGGCGATCCAGGGGACATTGGGTTTTGTGGGAGCGCTGCTTAAGATTATTCGTATGGTGGAGCCTACCCACGTTGCGGTTTTGTTTGACGGGGAGCATGGAACGGTGCGGAATGAGTTGGATGGAGCATACAAAAGAAACCGCCCGAATTACGGCGAGATGGCGGAGGAGGACTCCCCTTTTTCACAGCTTCCGGACGTTTACAGGGCGTTGGACTATCTGAAAATCATGCATACCGAGACCATAGATTGTGAAACCGACGATTGGATGGCGGAATATGCACTTACATACGGGAAAGAGGATCGTGTTTATATTTCTTCCTTTGATAGTGATTTCTTTCAATTGATCACCGAAAACGTTTCCGTGTTGCGCTATCGGGGAGATCGGTCGATGATCTGCACTCCGGCGTTTGTAAAGGAGAAGTTCGGGATCCGACCCGATCAGTATGCAGATCATAAGACGTTAACAGGAGATGCCTCCGATAACATCAAAGGGATACCCAAGGTAGGCCCCAAGACGGCTACGGCTTTGCTGAATCGTTTCGGAAGCATTGAAGAGATCCTTAAAAGGCTTGACGAGATTGACCGAAAGAGCTTGCGGGAAATGCTTACAGAGCATCGTGAACGGTTGCTTTTGAATCGGGAGCTAATCAAGCTGAGGAGCGGTTATTCTTTGCCTTTTGCTTTGGAGGAGCTTGCCTACACCGATCTCGGTGTCACCACGGTGCAGGTTTTGAAGGCAATTGGCTTGCGCAAATAAAAAACTCTTGACAGATCAGTAAAGATTTGCTAAAATACATTCCAAACAAGTTCTATATGGAAAGGAAACGGGCGTATGAAAAGGTTTTTGGTTATTGTGGATATGCAAAAGGATTTCGTGGACGGTGCTTTGGGCACCAAAGAAGCCGTTGCCATCGTGGAAAACGTGGTGACCAAGATCAACACCTTTGAAGGCGAGCTTTTTGTGACCTATGACACCCATTTCGAAAACTATATGGAGTCGGCGGAAGGCAAGAAGCTTCCCGTTCCTCATTGCATCAAGGGCACAGAGGGTTGGCAGCTTAACGAGTCTGTTGCCAAGGCTTTGGATGGCAAGGTATATACCGCCGTTGAGAAGATCACCTTCGGCAGTACGGAATTGCCCAAGCTGATCAAGGCATCTGCGGGAGATGAGAACTTCTCCGTGGAGCTGATCGGTCTTTGCACGGATATCTGCGTGGTTTCCAACGCATTGCTTTTGAAGGCACATTTTCCGGAGGCCGAGATCTCCGTGGATAGTACCTGCTGTGCGGGTGTGACTCCCGATTCTCATCATGCAGCGCTCACCACCATGGGCTTCTGTCAAATCAACGTTTTATAAAAGAGGTTTGTTATGAAATTAGAACCCATTATCACGTCCCTTTTGGATATTGACCTATATAAGTTCAACATGGACCAGGTGATTTTCCACAAGCACACCGATCTGTGCGGGGAGTATTATTTCAAGTGCAGAAACGAAGGAATCGTCTTTACCGAAGAAATGGTAGAGGAGATCAGCTCGCAGATCGATCATCTTTGCAAACTTCGTTTTAAAAAGGACGAACTGGAGTATCTTCGTTCCATTCGTTTCCTGAAGAACGACTATATTGAGTTTTTGCGACTGTGGCACCCCTTGCGGGACTACGTGACTGTTTCACGCACGGATGAGGGAGAGCTGAATATTGTCATCAACGGACCCTTGTTCTCTGCCATGCAGTTTGAGATCTATCTTTTGGAGATCGTGAACGAAGTGTATTTCCGCATGGCCTACGATTATGATACTTTGCGCGCTTCTGCGGAAGAAAAGCTGAGCAAAAAGATCAAGGACTTCAACGAAGGAAAATATACCTTCAAGTTTGCGGAATTCGGATGCAGAAGACGTCTTTCCAGAGAGTGGCAGGACGTGGTGATTCAGCGGTTTGTCAACGAGACGAAGAACTGCGTTGGTACCTCCAACGTGTACCTTGCAATGAAGCATAACGTGACCCCCATCGGTACTTACGCCCACGAGTTTGTGCAGATGTATCAGGGCATTGACTCCATTCCCTTGGCGTACACCAATCATTACGCCATGCAGGACTGGTATAATGAATACCAGGGTGATAATGGCACCGCTTTGACGGACACCATCACCACAGATCTGTTCCTGATGGACTTTAACCGTGCTATGGTGAATAACTACACCGGTGTTCGCCACGACAGCGGAGATCCCTTTGAATGGGGCGAAAAGATCATTGCCCACTACAAGAAGTACGGCGTGGACCCCAAAACGAAGCTTTTGCTGTTCAGCGACAGTTTGGACTTTGACCGCGCACAGGCGCTTTACGATTACTTTAAGGATAAGGCGAAGGTCTCTTTCGGCATCGGTACCTTCTGCTGTAACGATACCTGCGTGGATCCCTTGAACATCGTCATCAAGCTCCAGTACGTCAACGGCAGACCCGTTGCCAAGCTTTCCGACGTACACGGCAAGGAAATGTGCAGAGATGAGGAATATATGAAATATCTGCGCAGCTCCGTAGAGTTCCGTTTGAACCGGGAGAAATAAAAAACTACCGAGCGTTTCGAAGAGGTCGAGACGCTCGGTTTTCTCTTTCAGTTCAGTGTTTCCTGCCAGCTGGCAAGCAGATCGTTGTATTCCTTGTGATTCCGCAGGGCTACGTGTCCGGACCACATGGAGGTCTCCAGCCAATGCAATTGATATTCCAAAGGTCGGTCTGTCCCATAGGTCTTTTGGAGCAGTTCTTTCAAAACGGCTGACTTGGACGTATGTTCGTACAGGGCTTCCATAGTTTCAAACTGCTTTTCCCGTACGCGGAGTAGGTCTTGCAAACGGTCTTCGTAAAGGCGGCCTGCAAGCATGGAATAAAGCATTTGCGCAGGAGCGGCGAGAAACTCGTTCCCTTCTATGCCGGAAAGCTCTGCAAAAGAATCGGCCAAGCGTTCTATGCGTAAGATCCTCTCATCCTCGGCGAGAGCCGGATCGTGCCAGAAGTATCTTGCGATCTTGCTGAAAACCACATCAAGCAAGCCGTAAAGATTCTGCTCGTTCCAATAACGGAACTCCGGGGTATCCTTTGCAAAAAGCTGTTCGGTTTTTTGTCCCCGGGTCATAAACCAAGTGGGAAATTCCTCCAGTATCTTCAAGGCTTCTTCCGTTTCTCCGGCGGCGTGGAGTAACTTTGCTTTCATGTACATTGCCTCTAAGCGAATGCTTTCGACATCGCAGCCTTCCAGAATGCAGTTACAGATCTGCAAAAACTCTTCCTTATGCTCCAAAAGGACAACGGGGTCGTTGTCTGTAGATCCTCCTGCAAGATCCCACATATAGGTGTTCATAATACGATAATCGTGAGGGTGTTTTTTGCGGGCTTCCGCAAGTATCTCCCGGACTTTCTCCAGCAAGCCGTTCCTACGGGCGGTACGGGCTTCCTGCAGGATGTTATCGATCTCAGCTTTGGCGCTTTCTTTGTCGTAGCCCATCAATTCGTCGATAGAAACGGAAAAGATCTGTGCCAAGGGAAACAGCATGGATATATCGGGATAGGTATTCCCTACCTCCCATTTGCTGACGGCGGCGGAGGAAACGCACAAAAGCTGTGCCAATTGTTCCTGGGTCATGTCCTTCTGCCGGCGAAGCCGTTTGATATTTTGACCGATGTTCATGTTCATTCTAAGTCTCCTTGTAAGTAGTTTTGCAAGGCCTTGCTACGAGAACTATTATAGCACAAGCAACGAAAAAAGCAAGGGATTTGGTCTCAACGGAGCTTAACCGACAGTTAAATTTTCCGCTTCATAAGAAAGCCGGATGTCTTGCTTTTTTGTCGAGAATATGATATACTTGTCAAAAAACTTGAATGGATTTTCCTTTTATGAAACGAACATATATGATCCTCTGTTTAATCCTTTCTATTTTGCTGTGCGCATGCTCCATAGAGCCGCCGGCAATATTTGCGGAGTTATCCTCATACAGCGAGGCTTCTTACGAGAATTCTTCCGAAAGCTCTTTTTCCGATGTTTCAAGCGTTACGGAAGTATCCGAGGGGATTTCAGAAATCAGCTTGCCTGAGGAGGAGCCTGAGATGAGAGAATATGTGAAAGCGGTGTGGCTTTCTCAATACGACCTGTTTTCCGTATATACGACAGGCGGTGATCAACGTCCTTTGGAGGATTATGTTCCCTTGATCAATCGTGTTTTGAGCAACGTTTCAAAAGACGGGTATAACACGGTCATCATTCAGATGCGGCCCTTTGGTGATGCCTTGTATCCCAGTGAGCTGTATCCGCCTTCTCGCTATGCCAGCGGGAGCTATTCCAAGGGGCTGGAGTATGATCCTTTTGCGGTTATTATTGATCAAGCCAAGTCCTTGGGGCTTTCCGTTCACGCCTGGATCAACCCTATGCGGTTGATGAAGGCTTCGGAGATTAAGCTGATCGATGACGCATACCCGGTCAAACAGTGGTATAACGACGGTGCCAAGAAGGGCGACATGATCGTAGAGGTCAACGAGCGTTGGTATCTGAACCCCGCATACCCTGAGGTACGGAAGCTGATCGCCGACGGAGCAAAAGAGATCTGCGAGAGGTACGAAGTGGATGGCGTTCATATGGACGATTACTTCTACCCCACCACGGAAACAAGCTTTGACGCCGCTTCTTATAAGGTGTACAAGGAAAACGGCGGGACACAGTCCCTTGCAAAATTCCGTTACGAAAACGTAAACGCCATGGTGCGGGAGATCTACTCTGCCGTGAAGAGCGTTGATACGGACATTCTGTTTGGGATCAGCCCCATGGGAAATCTGGAACAGGGGTATTCCACGCTGTATACAGACGTTTACACCTGGTGCAAGGAAGACGGATATATCGATTATATTTGTCCCCAGATCTATTTTGGATTGGAGCATCAGACACACGACTTTAAATCGGTATTTAATACGTGGAAAAGCATTCTTAAAAATGATAACGTGACCCTTTGGGCGGGTATGACTTTGGGAAAGGCTCAAAGCGGTGTTGATAATTACGCAGGTAGTGGGAAGAACGAGTGGGCAGAACACAAAGACGTTCTGAAGCGTTGCTTGGAGTTTTTGAAGACGCAGGATGTATGCACCGGTGCGGTGATGTTCTGCTATCAGTACATGTACGATCCTGTAACGGGTGTTACCGTGCAGGAGACCCTGGAGGAACGGACCAATCTGAAGGAGGCTCTGGAGGCTTTTGGAGGCTGAAATGAAGGGATATACAAGGCTGAAATACGCCTGCTATACGGTAAACGTTTCCATGGCGGTTGCCGGAAACCTGCCGCCCATGCTGTTTTTGACTTTTCGTGAGCTTTACGGCCTCTCCTTTTCTCTGCTTGGGCTTTTGGTGCTTGTAAATTTCTTTACCCAGTTGACGGTAGATTTGATCTTCTCCTTCTTTTCCCATAAGTTCAACATTCCGAAAACGGTGAAATTTACCCCCGTTCTGACGGTGATCGGGCTTGTAGCGTATGCTGTTTTGCCCTATTTGTTCCCGAATGCCGTGTATGCCTGTCTGGTAGTCGGTACAGTACTCTTTTCTGCAGCGGCAGGCCTGGCGGAGGTGTTGATCAGCCCTGTGATCGCGGCTATTCCCGCAGAAAACCCCGACAGAGAGATGAGCAAGCTCCATTCCATCTACGCTTGGGGCGTGGTGGGTGTAATCACCGTGGGGACGTTGTTTTTGCTTGCCTTTGGAAAAGAAAGCTGGCAGTGGTTGATCTTGCTTATGGCGCTGATCCCTGCTTGTTCCGCTATGTTGTATATGGGAACGGAGATCCCCAAAATGGAAACTCCCGAAAAGGTTTCCGGGGCTTTGAGCTACTTGAAGAATAAATCCTTGTGGCTTTGCGTTGCTGCCATTTTCCTTGGCGGTGCAGCAGAGTGTACCATGGCGCAATGGGCTTCCGGCTATCTGGAAGGCGCTTTGGGCATTGATAAGATTTGGGGCGATATCTTTGGCGTAGCGCTGTTTGCTTTGATGCTTGGGCTTGGGAGAACGCTGTACAGCAAGATCGGTAAGAATCCCGGCAGGGCGCTGTTCTACGGTGCCATCGGTGCAAGCCTATGCTATTTGATCTGTGCATTGACCCCTTTCCCCATTTTTGGGTTATTTGCCTGCGCTTTCACAGGCTTTTGCGTCTCTATGCTTTGGCCGGGAAGCTTGATCATTGCCTCCGACAGATTTCCCGCAGGCGGCGTGTTTATCTTTGCTATGATGGCTGCCGGTGGTGACTTAGGTGCTTCCGTGGGACCACAGCTGATCGGTATGATCACCGACGTCGCTTTGGAGAATCCAGCTTTGCTTTCCCTGGCGGAAAGCCTGCAGATCCTGCCCGAGCAGTTGGGCTTGAAGCTGGGCATGCTGGTAGGGCTGCTGTTCCCTTTGGCTGCGATTCCGGTTTATTGGCACATTAAAAAGAGAATACAACCATCGGTGGGGTAATATTTCGTCGTCCCAACCGTTGGTTGTGGAGGTGGCTTAACAAGTGCTTGCCTTTTGAGCGTTTACGTGTTATCTTGGTTCCAAGAGCAGAGGCGCCCTGCCAATTTATTGAACGGAGTTTTTTATGAACATTGCACAGCACATTGCACAGCTTAGAAAAGAAAAGGGTATGACCCAGGAGCAGTTGGCACAAGCGGTGAACGTTTCCTCGCAGGCGGTCTCCAAATGGGAGACGGGGGCGAGCCTGCCGGACGTACAGACGCTTCCTTTGATCGCGGATGCTTTTGGAGTAAGCGTGGATTATCTGTATAAAGGCAAGGAGCTTGTTTACGATGATCTATACGAAAAGGTCTTCCAAAAGATCCGTGAGAATCCGCAGATGTCGGAGCAGTCTTACAAGGAGGCGTTGAAGGTCTATGCGGCGGCTCATTCCGGTATCTTCCGCGGTAAGTGGGGTAACGACTCTTTTGAGATCCCTTGTCCTTGCCATATTTCCAACCAAGAAGGACTTTCCTTGCTGTGGAGCAAGGGATTGGGAGCTATGGTCACCAAGGGTTTCTTCCGTGAGATCAACGAGTCTACGGTGAAATTTGCCGTTCCTCTGCTGGAAGCCCTGGCAGACAAAGACCGTATGAAGATCTTACTTGCCATTATTTCCATGAGCGAGATCAGCCTGTTTGAATTGATGGAGCGTTTGGGGATGGAGGAATCGGCACTTGAAGAAAAGCTGACGCTTTTGATCGAGCGGAAGATCGTTTTCGAGGAGATCTCCAAGCATAAGGCGTTGGGAAAGACTTATAAGATCAATGATATGTACCATACGGGGCTTTGCCTGATGATGGCGATTCTGGAGACCACCCGTGAGGGTGAGGTTCACGGCATCAGCTGTTGTATGGGATACGGAGATTACCCGGTGAATATCTAAAGAAAAGGCCTGTTGCAAGAGCATGCAACAGGCTTTTATCTTATTTTAAGAACTTTCCGATGAGCTTACGGTGGAAGGGCTTGTAGGGTTGGTAGCGCATAGGAAGGTCGATCCACGTTTTCTTATCCACGATGCTTTTATAGTGGGTGAAGGTATCGAAGCCGGCCTTTCCGTGATAAGAGCCCATGCCGCTTTCTCCCACCCCGCCGAAGCCCATGTTGGAGGTGGCAAGGTGAATGATCACGTCGTTGATACAACCGCCGCCGTAGGGGCAAAGAGTTGAAATACGTTCTGCAGTCTTTTTATCCTTGGTGAAGATATAGAGCGCCAGGGGTTTGTCTTGGGCGTTCACGGTTTGGATCACTTCGTCAACCGTCTCAAAAGTCAGGATGGGCATAATGGGCCCGAAGATCTCTTCTTGCATGACGGAATCCTGCAATGTCACGTTATCAAGAACGGTGGGAGAGATCTGTAGGGTATTGGAATCTGCTGTTCCGCCATGAACCACCTTTTGAGGGTCGATCAGGGAAAGGATCCTTTGGAAGTGCTTTTGGTTGACGATCTTGCCGTAGTCGGGGTTGGAAAGAGGGTCTTTTCCGTATTGACTTTCGATTTTCGCTTTTACGTAAGAGAGGAATCGTTCCTTGACGGATGCGTGGCAAAGAATATAATCGGGAGCGACACAGGTCTGCCCGCAGTTGAGATATTTGCCGAAGACGATGCGTTTTGCCGCAAGCTTTAGATCGGCCGTCTGATCCACGATACAAGGACTCTTCCCGCCCAACTCAAGGGTAACGGGCGTGAGGTGCTTGGCAGCCTTTTCCAGAACGATCTTTCCTACGGACTTACTGCCCGTGAAGAAGATGTAATCGAATTTCTGATCCAGAAGGAAGTTGTTTTCTTCCCTGCCGCCGGAAACGACGGTGATGTATTCCGGAGGGTATAACTGTGAAAGAAGATCCTCCATCAAGGCACTCGTAGCAGGCGAATAGGCACTTGGCTTTACCACTGCGGTATTGCCTGCGGCAATGGCCGTAGCCAGAGGATCTACGGTCAGCAGCAAGGGATAGTTCCAGGGGCTCATGATCAGCGTTACGCCGTAGGGACAGGGCTTTACGTAGCTTTTGGAAGCAAATTGCGCCAGCGGCGTGCGTACCCGTTTGTTTTTGGCGTAGGACCGAATATGTTTGAGTAAATAACCGATCTCCGAAAGAGCCATGCCGATCTCGCACATATATCCTTCAAACTCGGATTTGCCAAGATCTTTTTGCAATGCGGCGGCAAATCGGTCTTTGTTTTCTACCAAAGCGCGTTTCAACTTTATCAATGCTTCGATTCTGTTTTTGACAGGCAAGGTTTTTCCCGTGGAAAAAAAGTCTCTTTGCTTTTGGACGATAGACGCAATCTCTTCTTTTTGCATAAGTACATCCCTTTCGAATCGGATGTTCAAATTATAGCATGGTCACAAAAGGATGTCAACAGGATTTTTGCGGGAGAATTCTTGACAAGATTTTGCCGTTGTGGTACAATTTATGTATTCTTAGAGAAAGTGTGTTTTTATATGGCTCAGGACATCATTGTACTTAACCGGTTATGTAAAAGCTTTGGTGAGATCAAGGCGGTAAACGATCTTTCTTTTTCTGTGAAAGAGGGAGAATTGTTTGCTTTTTTGGGAGTGAACGGTGCAGGCAAAAGCACTACCATCTCCGTGCTTTGCGGACAGCTGCCCCGAGACGCCGGCGAGGTTTTGGTCTGCGGATGTGATGTCGCCGAACGTTCTGCAATCGTGAAAAACAAGATCGGTGTCGTATTCCAAAATTCTCTGTTGGACGCTCCTTTGACGGTGTTTGATAATTTGAAATGTCGAGGGGCTTTGTATGGATTGACAGGTGCGGAATTTCACGCTAAGCTGGAGGAGCTGACCGAGCTTTTGGATCTCGGTTCTCTCTTAAAGCGTCCCGTGGGAAAGCTTTCGGGCGGTCAGCGAAGACGAATCGACATCGCCAGAGCTCTTTTGAACGAACCAAAGATCTTAATTCTGGACGAACCCACCACAGGTTTAGATCCCCAAACGCGAAAAATGATCTGGGATGTGATCGGCTATCTGCGAAAAGAAAAGGGGATGACGGTCTTTCTTACCACTCATTATATGGAAGAGGCGGCGGATGCCGATCACGTTGTGATCATTGATCGCGGCAGAAAGATTGCTGAAGGTACACCTCTGGAGCTGAAGAACCGTTTCGTCTGTGATTTCCTGACCCTTTACGGCGTTGAGGAAGAAACGGCGGCCTCCTTGGGATTACCTTACGAAAAGCATGGAGACGGGTTCCGTTTTTCTGTTGCAAATCCATCTGCCGTGACGGAATTGATCTTAAAGAGGCCGGAATTGTTTATCGACTATGAAGTGGTTAAGGGAAAAATGGATGACGTTTTCCTGAATGCCACCGGCAAGAAACCGGAAGAAGGAGGTCATGCTCAATGAAGACCTTGCGTGCTTTGATCTACCGTAACAGCAAGCTGTTTTTCAAGGATAAAGGGATGTTCTTTACGTCGTTGATCACCCCTGCAATTTTGCTGGTCTTGTACATTACTTTTTTGGGAAACGTATACCGCGATTCCTTCGTATCCGAGATTCCCGAAGGAATCAAATTGTCCGAGGAGCTGATCAACGGCTTTGTGGGCGGACAGCTGCTTTCTTCCATTCTGGCAGTGAGCTGTGTAACGGTGTCCTTCTGCTCCAATATGCTGATGGTGCAGGATCGGGCAACAAACGTTCGAAATGATCTGATCGTCTCCCCTGTAAAGCCTTCTCTGCTTTCTTTGGGCTATTATCTTTCCACAATGATCGTGACGCTGTTGATCTGCTTGATCACAGCCGGAATCGGATTTGCTTACCTGGGCACAATCGGATGGTATTTATCTGTATCCGACGTGCTTTTGCTGTTGTTGGACGTATTCTTGACCGTATCTTTCGGTACAGCGCTTTCTTCCGTAATTCATTTCTTTTTGTCTTCCCAAGGACAGATCTCTGCGGTTGGCACTATTGTCAGTGCGGGGTACGGCTTTTTGTGCGGAGCATATATGCCGTTATCTCAGTTCGGAGAAGGCCTTCGGAACACATTGGCATTTTTGCCCGGAACCTACGCAACCTCTTTATTCAGGTTGCATTCTCTGACGGGTGTTTTGGGAGAAATGGAATCCGTTGGCTTCCCCGCCGAATCCATCGAGACCTTCAAGGACGTGTTTGATTGCAACATCTATTTCTTTGGAGAGAAGGTTTCGTTGCCTGTAAGTTACGGGATACTTTGCGGAAGCATCCTCTTGCTTTTGGGAATCTACATACTTTTGAATTTTGGGACAGGAAATGGCCGAAAAGAGAAAAAATGAGGGCTGCTTTTCGTCAAAAATCTCAAAAAAGCCCTTGACAATTTGTGAAAAGCGTGGTATAATCCAGTTCGTATGAAAACTTTTAGGTTTTCTCCTTGCTGTGCGGAAAACGTACAGCCAAAAGTCCATAAGGAGGTGTTACAAGATGGAACAGAAGAAACTGTACGAAACCATGTTTCTGGTCGACAACTCTCTCGGCGAAGAGGCTGTAAAGGCTCTTGTTGAGAAGTTCACCGGTCTGATCGCTGCTAACGCAGAGACCGAGAGCGTGAACGAGTGGGGCGTCAGAAAACTGGCGTACCCCATCGAAGACATGAACGAGGCGTATTATGTTCTCGTCCGCTTTAAGTCCGAGCACGCATTCCCGGCTGAGCTGACCAGAATTTTTAATATCACCGACGGCATTCTTCGTTCTTTCGTCTTGGCTTGCGAAGAGTAAGCTGACAGTTATTTTTTGAAAGGTAGGTTTTGACAAATGGCATCCTTTAACAAAGTGATTTTGGTAGGCAACATGACTGCCGATCCCGAACTGAAGAAAACCCCCAGCGGTGTCTCTGTCACGTCTTTCAGCATTGCTGTCAACCGTCGCTTCACCAAGCAGGGCGAACAGCCGCAGACGGATTTCATCAATATTGTCGCTTGGAGACAGACTGCTGAATTCGTCGCGCGTTACTTCAACAAGGGCAAGCCCATCCTGGTTTGCGGTCAGTTGCAGACGAGAAGCTGGACCGATCAAAACGGTCAGAAGCGTTATACCACCGAAGTGGTTGCCGACGAGGCTACCTTTGTGGAGAACAAAGGTAACGGCGGCGGTTACTCTGCACCTGCCCCCTACGGCAACGATGCACCGCCCTCTTACAGCTCCGGTCCCGATTCCGGTTTCGAAGACCTTTCCGCGGACGACGAGCTCCCATTCTAAAAACTTAAAAGGAGGTTACCACAATGGAGAACCAGCAGAACGAACAGGTTGTTGATCGTGCTCCCGCTGCTCCCGCTACCGAAGCAAGAGAGCCCAGAGAAAACAAGCCCCAGATGCGCAACAGAAGAAGAAAGAAAGTTTGCATCTTCTGTGTAGATAAGATCACCAATATCGATTACAAGGATATTCCCCGCATCAGAAAGAATCTTTCCGAGCGTGCTAAGATCCTGCCCCGCAGAGTGACCGGTACTTGCGCAATGCACCAGAGACAGCTTACTCTCGCTGTAAAGAGAGCAAGACACGTTGCATTGATTCCTTATATCTGCGACTGATTTTTTGCTGTGTTGTATTTTTTGCAACACAGCATTTTCTTTTGAAAAAAGGTGGTGAAGTACTTGAAGGGAATCATAGGAAGAATCCTTTCATCGGAAGGGATCGATTGCTTCGGAATCTTGCCCGCGGAGGAATTGAAGGTCATCAATCCCAGACTGATGCCGGATTGGGCAAGGTCTGCCATCATGATGGTCGTTCCTTACGACAACGGCGAAAGCTATGTAGACGGTGTTTCCGCATACGCCCACGTAGAGGATTATCATCTCTATTTCCGAGAGCTGTTTGAACGGCTCCTCCCTGCATTTGAGCAGGCATTTCCCGGGAGACGGTTCTTCGGTTCTGCGGATCATTCCCCTATTCACGAAAAAGAGGCGGCCGCGAAAGCGGGGTTGGGGATCATTGGAATGCACTCCATGCTGATCAATCCTCGCTATGGAAGTTATATCTTCCTGGGGTCTGTGATCACGGATATGGAAACCGAGGAATGCTGTAAAGAGATATGCTATTGTGTCCGTTGCGGAAAGTGCATGAAGAGTTGTCCCGGCGGGGCGATTTCCGAAAGCGGGATCAACCCTGCGCTTTGCCTTTCAGCCATTTCCCAAAAAAAGAAGCTTACCGAAGAGGAAGCATTGCTTTTAAAGAAACACGGAGTTGCCTGGGGATGCGATCGCTGCCAGGAGGTTTGCCCTTATAACCGCGAAAGAGAATTTACGAAAATACCGTTCTTTATGAACCGCAGGCACGGTAATTTTATATCTTCGGAGATAATTTCTATGTGCGATGAAGAATTCTCTCGTTTTGCATTTTCATGGCGCGGGAGGGCAAGGATCACCGAGAATTTGTCCAATTTGGAAAATCTCAGTGAATAGAAGAAAAATCAAAGATTTTCCCTTGACTTATTTGAATAATATGGTATAATGATTATGAACGATTTTAGAATGCGGAAGTAGGGCAAAACGCTTTTCCGCCACCGTTCGAAGGAGGATTCCCAATGGGTGTAAACGAACAGATCCATCAGATTGCAGATCGCATTATGTATCTTCGGGATGCAATGGATATGACTCAGGAAGAGGTCGCTGAACGTATCGGGATCCCTCTGGAGGATTATCGCAAGTATGAGATCGGGCAGACGGATATTCCCATCAGCGTGATTTACGCTGCATCTGCAGTTCTGGGCGTAGATGCCACCGAGCTTCTTGCCGGTGAAGCACCCCGTATGGCAGATTACAGCATCACCCGTAAAGGACAGGGAATTGCCATTCAGAGACATGAAGGATATGAGTTTGAGGCTCTGGCGACCAACTTCAAGGGCAGAGACAAGGAACCCATGATCGTAACCCTTTCCCCTGCCGAGCAGAATCCTCGCTTGCTGAGCCACGGCGGCCAGGAATTCAACTACGTGTTGGAGGGTAAGATCGGCGTGATTTTGGGCGACAGAGTTCTGGAGCTTTCCGCAGGCGACAGCATTTATTTCAAGCCTTCCATTCCCCATGGACAGATCGCACTGGAAGGGAACGCCAAGTTCCTGACCATTATTGATAAAGAATGAGCGAGCAGTTTCGTAAAAAGAAGCAGTACGGGCAGAACTTTCTGACCAATCCCGCCATCCCCCAAAGGATCGTGAAGGAAAGCGGCATTGATGAGACCTGCGGCGTGCTGGAGATCGGTCCCGGCCTTGGTGCTTTGACGTTGCAGCTGGCGCCTGTTGCAAAGAAGATCGTTGCGGTGGAGATCGACCACGAGCTGATCGAACCGCTGACAGAGATTTTCTCTCCATATGATCATATCTCATTGGTGGAAAATGACATCATGAAGGTCGACCTGGATGGGTTGCTTCGGGAGCATTTTCCGGATATGACGGTTTGCGTTTGTGCTAATCTCCCCTACTACATTACGACCCCCATTCTGATGAAGCTTTTGGAAGGCAAGCACAGCTTCCGCAGTATTACCGTTATGGTACAGAAGGAAGTGGCGGAAAGACTTTGCGCAAAAAGCGGCGACGATGGGTACGGTGCCATCACAGCCTCCATCGGATATTACGGTAAGGTGAAAAGACTGTTTACCGTAACGGCAGGCAATTTCTCGCCCAAGCCCAAGGTGGACAGCGCGGTGATCCGTATTGACTTGTATCAGGAGCCTGCGGTTCATGTGGAAGATGAGGCATTGTTCTTTGACGTAATCAAGGCGGCGTTCTTACAGCGAAGAAAAACCATGAGCAACGCGTTGGCATCTTACTTCCCTGCTTTCTCCAAGGAGGATATCTGCGAGATCCTGGTTTCCTTGGGAATGCGCCCCGATGCCAGAGGCGAAATGCTTTCTACAGAGCAATTTGCCGCGGTAGCAAATGAAATTAAGAAAAGAAAATAAAAATATACAAACTCTCAGGAGGAAAAAATGATGAACAATCTCGGCATTAAGAATGTCAAAGTCAACGCTTGGCTTGACGAAATGATCGAACTGGTTAATCCCAAGGATGTCGTTCTGATCGACGGCTCCGAGGAACAGGCTGAACAGCTCCGCGCTGAAGCTTGCGCTACCGGCGAGCTCTTCAAGTTGAACCAGGAGAAGCTTCCCGGCTGCTACCTGCACAGAACCGCAGTCAACGACGTTGCACGTGTAGAAGGCAGAACCTTCATCTGCTCTCGCAAGAAGGAAGACGCCGGCAACACCAACAACTGGATGGATCCCACCGAATGCTACAACAAGCTGGGTAAGCTGTACAAGGGCTCCTACACCGGCAGAACTATGTATGTAATCCCTTACTCCATGTCTGTAGTAGGCTCCGACTTCGCAAAGAACGGTATCGAGCTGACCGACTCCATCTACGTTGTTCTGAACATGATCATCATGACCCGTGTAGGTCTGAACGTTCTGGAAGCTATGGGCACCGATGGCGATTTCATCAAGGGTCTGCACGCAAGAGCAAACATGGATGAAAACGAAAGATACATCTGCCACTTCCCCGAAGACAACACCATTTGGTCCATCAACTCCGGTTACGGCGGAAACGTTCTGCTGGGCAAGAAGTGCTTCGCTCTGCGTATCGCTTCCTATCTGGGTAAAAACGAGGGCTGGATGGCTGAGCATATGCTCATCCTCGGTATCGAGAATCCCCAGGGCGAGATCAAGTATATCTCTGCCGCATTCCCCTCTGCTTGCGGTAAGACCAACTTGGCAATGCTCATTCCTCCGGAAAACTACCGCGTAAACGGCTACAAGGTATGGTGTGTTGGTGACGACATCGCTTGGATCCGTAAGGGTCCCGATGGCAGACTGTGGGCTTGCAACCCCGAGAACGGCTTCTTCGGCGTAGCTCCCGGTACCAACGTAAACTCCAACCCCAACGCTCTGGCTTCCACCATGGAAGGCACCATCTTCACCAACGTTGCTCACAACCTGGATGACAACACTGTTTGGTGGGAAGGTCTTGACAAGAATCCTCCCAAGAACGCCCTCAACTGGAGAGGCGAACAGTGGGATTACACCAAGTATGACAAGAACGACAAGGTGAAGACCTCCGGCGCTCATCCCAACTCCCGTTTCACCGCACCTGCAATCAACTGTCCTTGCATTTCCGACCAATTTGAAGCACCCGACGGAGTTCCGCTATCTGCAATCGTATTCGGTGGCAGACGTGCTAAAACTGCTCCCCTTGTTTACCAAGCAAGAGATTGGAATGCAGGCGTATTCGTAGGCTCTATCATGGCAAGTGAAACT
>JAZNPH010000007.1:0-4157 GCA_045589515.1 Eubacteriales bacterium
GCTTGGCCTCCGACTTCGTCTTGAGCAGCTCGGGCAGGATCTCATCCTTGCTGCCCCGCTTGCGGATGCTGCCGTCGGCGATGAGAATCACGTCGTCGGCAATGTTCAGAATCCGCTCCTGGTGGGAGATGATGAGGATAGAACCGCCCATCTTTTGGTGCATCTTCTCAAATACGGAGATCAGATTGTTAAAGCTCCAAAGATCGATCCCTGCCTCGGGCTCGTCAAACAGAGAGAGCTTAGTACCTCTTGCCATGACCATGGCGATCTCGATACGCTTCAATTCACCGCCGGAAAGGCTGGCGTTGATCTCACGGTTAATATATTCCCGTGCGCAAAGCCCTACCTCGGAAAGATAAGAGCAAGCCTCCGCCGCGGAAAGCTTCTTCCCGGAGGCCATGGAGATGAGGTCGTGGACCGTCAAGCCCTTGAACCGCACGGGCTGCTGGAATGCAAAGCTGATCCCCATCTTCGCGCGCTCGGTGATAGAGCGGTTGGTGATGTCCTCGCCGTCCAGGAAGATCTGTCCCTCGGTGGGAAGGTAGATCCCCGCGATCAGCTTGGCAAGGGTGGATTTGCCGCCGCCGTTGGGGCCGGTAAAGGCGACGAACCGTTCGTCGATCTGTAAATTTACGTGACTGATGATCTCCTTGACGCCGGTTTCGTCCTCGGCGCGGTAGGAAACGTCTCTCAATTCAAGCATCATAAGTGTAAAAACCTTTCTGTATATCCGTAGGGAAGAACCCTCTCCTCCCTGACACATTCATTATACTTGGAACAAATCTCCACGGCTGTGACCTTGTCACAAAGAAGCAGGGGATTCCAGCATGGGAACGCATTCCCCGCCTGCCACGATGTAATGCTCCAACAGCAGGATCCCTTCCCGCAACAGCTCCTCCCGCATTTTACAGGTGGCAACCACGTCCGCACCGGAGGGGATCGCCCGTCCGTTGGGGTGGTTGTGGGCCATCACCAGGGCGGAGGCTCCCGCCTTCTTGGCGGTTTCCACCACGGCGCGCATAGTAAGCTGAACGGCGTTTTCCTCACTGCTCATGGCCGTCTGCCTGCAAAGCAAGCTGCCGTCGCTGTCCAGATAGAACAACAGCGCACGCTCCTTGGTGTATCCCGCAAACTGACCGGGGAGATAGGCGCGGACGAACTCCTCGTCGCGGAAGTCAAAATCCCGCATCCTCCGCACGGCGCGCTCCGTAAGACATCGGATCACCGCAAACAGCGCCTCCGTGCTGCCGTTTAAGCTGGCAAAGCCCCGCAGCTCCTCGGGGGAAGCCGCCAGAACACCGTCCAGAGAACCGAAGGCTTCCATCAATTTTTCCGCCAAAGGACGAGTATCCACTCTGGGAATGGAGAAAAATAACATCAATTCCAGAAATTCCGTTTCCGTCAAAGCCTGCTCGCCCCCTGTGCGGAACTTTTCCCGCAGCCGCTCGCGGTGTCCCGCATGGGGATATTCCTTTCCCATCTGCATACCCTCCTTTTTGGAAATTGCGTCCATAACAGAATATCATATCTTTCCCCAAAAGTCAATCTTTTGACATAAAAAAAGAGCACTTAAGAACCTTTCTTGGGAAAAGAAAGGTTCTTAAGAAACTCCAAAGAAGCCTGATTTCCGAAAACTGCCGTTTTTGCAAAAAATGTTTTTATACCGTAAGATCGATCTCCGCTACCACCTCGTAGCTTTCCAGATCAATGGCGATCAACCCCATGGTGGAGGTCACGTAGCAGTACTTCCCGGCGTAGGTGCCCCGGAAGTAGCTGCCACTTAAGTTATACCTCCCCATCAAAACGAAGTCTTTGCCTTCTGCGTCATAAGCGTACAGCTGATACTCCTCCAAAGGTATGCCGATAAGGTTTCGTTCTTCACTGATCATCAGATTCTTGTGGTCGTACCAAATGGCATCCCGTGCGTTTTGGTCAGAAAGAAGACGGTTGGTGATTTCCGTCACGTTATCGGGATCCGTTACGTCGAACATAGAGAGCTTCCACCCCGTTAACTTGCCGGTTTCGGTTCCCTCGGCTCCAATTCCCAAAAGCAGCCCTTCGCCGTATTCGTACAGATAGCTGGAGAAGCCCGTTACTTTTAATTCCGAGAGAATTTCCGGCTTGCGAGGATTAGAAAGATCAACGGCAAATAGGGGATCCGTCACGTGGAAGGTTACCAAGTAACAAAGGTCTCCCGAGAACCGAGCGGAAAAGATCCGCTCGTCCGGCTGGATACCCTCCAATGCTCCGATGACCTTCAGGTTTTTGTTCAACACGTAAACGGCGTTATACTCTGTGATCGCGTATATACCTGCAATGTAATAATCAACCACGCAGGTAGCGACACGCAGATATCCGTCGTGTTCGTCAACAGAGAATTGGTTCAGTATATAGCCCTTTACTGTTCCCGATGCCGTCAGGATGGTGTCTTCCTCATCCATTGCAAAGCATAGGATGTTCGTAGAAGAATCGGCTCCGTAAGCGAACAGATAAATATTTTCTGCCGAGGCGTAAAAATCGTAGGAATAGCACAAAACAGCTTTCGAGCTGTCAAACCACTTCTCTTCCAAATCAATGGCGGAAACCACGACGAAGGTAATGTAGCGGGCGTGGATCTCGGCTTCTTCACTAAGATAGATTTCCTCCGGCTTCAACAAACGTTCTTTATCTCCGATTGCAATTCTGGGGATATATATTTCGATGTCAAGCACGTCACCTTTTCGGGGCAAATCGAGCAAATAATTCAACTGCCGGGTGGCAAGGTAAAGCTCACCGTCAACGATACGGCTGTTTTCGTAAATTCCGCTTTGCCAAAAAGTTTCTGCCAAGCGGGGAATCCCCGTATCGGAATCGATCTCGTAGAGGTTTGCGCAGGTGTACGGGTCATGCGCAAGGCTCATACCGATCACAACAAGCCTGTCTTCCCAGAGGAATATGTCGTATGAATTGCTGCACTCTGCGGGCATAGGGGTGATTTCCAAAAGCTCCGTCTCTTCGCCTGCCAAGCGGTAGGTGTATAGCGTATTGCGAGATAGGCGCCACAAATACTGGCCGTCCGTCTTTTGTATATCGGGTTCCAGTACCCCCTCCGTCTGCATATGGGTCTCGTAGTGGCCCAAGGCTGACGTTCCTCCCGACCCGCCGCTCGAACCGCTACCGCCGGCTGCTCCCGACCCGCCTTCTGTTAGCGCATTGCCGTCAGCGTCGTATTGAATGCCTGCGTTGGAGAACCACGCCTCATATATATCGTCGTAGGAACGTCCTGTCGGCAGAGCGGGTGTCTTTTCTTTGAAATACAAGCCGACGCATCCCGCTGCCAGCAGTAACAAGCAAGCGGCAACAGGCAGTACCCGGGCAAAGACGCTTCTGCGGGGACGTGTCGTAGAGCCGAGCAACTTCTTTTTCGCTTCTGCCGGCGCATGGATACGCCCCATAGCTTTTTGATATCTTTCCATCATTTCCGTTTCTCCTTTCATGGTTCCAAAAGCTCCTTCAGGCATTGCCGCCCGCGGAACAGAAGGGATTTCACGGCGGATTCACTCTTCCCCATGGCGGAAGAGATCTCCTTCACCGTCATCTGCTCAAAATAATGCAGATGGATGGCGGTACGCATGGCAAGGGGCAGGGAAGCCACCGCGTTCAGAACCGCGCTTCCGTCCTCTCCCTCCGGGAGTTCCCCCAAAACGGCCTCGTCAAAAGGCAGCGTCCGTCTGTTCCACGCAGAGGAAAGGAAGCTGTTTGCACGGTTCACCGTTACGCGGATCAGCCAGGCTTTTTCATGCTCGGAGCTCTCGAACACGGGATGGGCCTTCAGATACCGCAGGAAGACCTCCTGCATGATATCCTCCGCATCGTGGGGGCTCTTGGTGCGGATCAACGCCAGACGGTAGATCATGTCCGCGTATTCCTCCACCAAGCGCTCTGCTTCGTAACGATTGTTTGCTTGCATGCGTATATGCCACCTCCTTCTACCAATAATACCTTTGAGAGAGGGATTTGGTTGCAAAGGAAAACGAAAAAAATTTATCGGTAAGGATCCTTGTTCTTTCTCACGATCTTCAGAAACGCCACCATCACCACCAGCACCGCCACGAAGGAGCCCACCATCAACAAGGACCACAGCATGGGATCCACGGGCTGATCCGCGGGGGAGAGGG
>JAZNPH010000008.1:0-16921 GCA_045589515.1 Eubacteriales bacterium
ATTTGAAGGGAGGGGGTGGTCTTCCACAGCGGGACGTCTTACGGGCAAGCCCGAAAGCCGTCCCCTACGAACACGGGGGGCGCCTGAACGGGCGATTCGCGAACCGACTTTTCCTTTTCAATCCACGCAGGGATAGTCCTCCGGGAGCTTCACGAAGTAGTGAAGACCGCCATGTTCAAACCAATCATTGGAAACTATCATGAACTGCATTCGCAGGGAATTCAAAAATTCTGCAGGCACGCACCGATAGAGGGTAACCTCTCCGTATTCTGCCGCGGATTCCACCACTGCCGCCGCGCCCAAGGTCTCCCCGTCCAGAGTATCCAAAAGGGGAAATAAAATAGAAGTACCGTTGCTCAGATCCAACTCCAAAAATAGTTCCCCTGCCGTCAAGATGCCCACGGCTTCTCCTTGCTCTATGGCATCCACGATCCCCTCGGGATCCATCTGGTTTTGGAGCTTCTCCCAAGGCAAAAACGCTTTTTCAAGCAACTTACCCTCCGAACACAAGGAAAGCGAGGGCTCCGAAGAAGTATATCTATTCCCGGTGTAAGGCGCAAGATAAGAAGTTTTCAGTTCCCAGTTGGGAAGCCATTCCTCCACTTCAACAAAAAATGTCTCCAAGGAATCAGAAAAAGGCATGGAGAAAGGCGAAAGCTCCGTGCGTATACATTCCCCCGTCCGCTGATCCGTGAGCCGCACGTGCCCGCCGCGGATCACCAAAACGGAAGATGTGACCTCAAAGCCCTCCAATGCTTCGGCATAGCCGGAGGCGGCACAGAACAAGTGGTTAACCAACGCTTCGCGGTATGCCACTCCGGTGTCAAAAGTATTTTCCGGCAACAGCGCCCAAAGAGTGAGCTCCACCGGAGGATGCCACAGGTTCGTCATATAAATGAGTTCCAAAAGCGCTTGTTCCCCGCTCACCGGCACCGTCAAGGTTTTAGTCACGTCGTCCAGTGTCACGGTCGCTTGGGTGGCAGGAACCGATTCTCCATTCGGTGAAACACTCTTGTGGATATTGGGGTCGTGTGTAGTCTCCACCCGGCGCATTCCGGAATCCAGCATAAAGAGACGGTAACGGATCAGTTCTGCCAAAGCCTGCTCCCGCAGGTAATACATTTCGCGCTCACCGTGGTAGGTCAACCCCGTTCTTTGCAGATGATCCGTCACGATACCGTCGGGAACCTCCGTGGAAGCAACGCCGTATTCCGAAGCATTTGTCAAAATAATCTCGTCGTAGGTCTCGTAAAGCCTTGCGGAATCGTTGATGAGGAACAGGATTTCATCGTAAGTGAGACGAAAGTTTTCCCCGCTTTGGCGTTTCGTCCATTGCTCCTCCGCTTGTTCTTCCGAGAACAGGGTGAGGATCTTTTTGCCGTTTTCTTCCGTGACGTGGTTGTAGACGGAGAATTTTTGTTCCATTTGATCCTGTGCCGTGGGGGTGTCCTCGGGAGGTGTCACGGTGATCTCGCTTCCCATGTCGTAGGGCTTGGAGATGTCCTTGTTCTCCCCGATGGCGTACATACACACCCCGAGAGTGAGTAAAGCAACCAGCAGAAGACAAACCGCGATCAATATGAATTTTTTCATGGGATAGGACTCCTTTCGGGAAAGATTTGAAGGGAGGGGGTGGTCTTCCACAGCGGGACGTCTTACGGGCAAGCCCGAAAGCCGTCCCCTACGAACACGGGGGCGCCTGAACGGGCGATTCGTGAATCGCCCCTACAATTACGCATGATGCATGGACTAAAATCAAGCCATACTTCCGCGCAATGAGGTTGGCATAAAGTGTTTTTTCACCGTACCCTGTGCGGGAGAGATGGTCGCATTTGTGCCCTTCCTCGGTTCGTCTCCGTAGGGGCGATTCACGAATCGCCCGCAAAGCGTTACGCTACGAAACGGCTTTCCGCCATCCGACCTGCGTGCTACCCTTTCCCCTTTTTCACCTTCACTTTATCACCCGTTTGTTGCCAACCCGTCGCCGGGTTGTTGCCAAGTTGTAAAAGTGAGAGAAATTTCCGTCCCTTCTCCCACCTTAGAAGAGATCTTCATCTCCGCTCCGTGGAGCGTAGGCTCCCCTTAGCAAGGGGAGCTGTCAAGGCGCGTGCGACTTGACTGAGGGGATTGTCCCTGCCGTTTCAAAAAACGAGAGAAATTTCCGTGCCTTCTCCCACCTTAGAAGAGATCTTCATCTCCGCTCCGTGGAGATCGGCAATTTGCTTGCACAATGCCAACCCCAAGCCTGCCCCGCCTTCTGCACGGGAGCGGGATTTATCCGTACGGTAGAAGGGCTCCGTGACGTGGGCGATCTGCTCCTCCGTCATGCCCTTGCCGTTGTCTCTGACGGTGGCTCGGCCGTCCTTGCAGGAAAGCACCACCTCGCCCCCTTGGCTGCAAGCCTTCACGGCGTTTTCCGCCAGGTTGAAGAACAGCATGGAAAGCAAGGTCTCGTTCCCACGGACGGAGGTCTGTTCCCCTTCCGCCCGCAGGGTCACGCCCCTTCCTTCCCCGAAAAAGGCAAGCTGTGCCGCCACCCGGGAAAGAAGGGTGTGCAGAGCCACCTCCCCCATCTCGGGAGGGTTGCCCCGGATATAGGCGCTGTCCAGAAGCAATTCCGAGATCTTCTGCAATCTCCCCGCCTGGGACATGATGTATTGCGCCGCCGTCACCCGCTTTTCCTCGGTGACGGGAGCCTTTTCCAGATATTCCGCGTAGCCGTAGATGCTGGTGAGGGGAGTCCGTAGCTCGTGGGCCATGTTGTCCACCAGCATTTGCTTCTTCTCCGCATCCGAGGCGAGATCCGCCATCTGGCTGTTGATCTTTGCAAGCATGGCGTTGAAGCTTTGTGCCAGCAGAGTGAACTCGTCGTTGCCCATTTCTTTGGCGGTGACGGAAAAATCCCCCGCCCCGATGGCCGCAGTGGTCTCCCGCAGGGAATCCAAGGGCTTGGAAAGCTTCCGCAACACGAAATACAAGCACACTGCCAGAAACAAGGACACCGCCAACGCCGTCAGCAGATACAGCACCATGAGACTGCGGAACTCCACGTCCAGAGAGTCCACGTTCTTGGCGATGACGATCCGATACGCCCCCTCACACACCGAGGAGGAAATGAGAATATGCCGCTTCCCCTCCACGTCCAGATGGGTGAGGGTATCGTTTTCCATCTCGTAGGGGAAGGAAATGGTGGAATACAAGGTCTCCTCCCCCTGCAAAAAGGCGATGGAAAGCCCCTTGTCGCGGTAATGAGCCCCGAATCCCTCCATCAGCAGAGCCGCGGAGCCTCCGTTGCTTTCCAGGTATTCCATATCCCGCTCAAAGGACATGGCCACGTAATATTGCTGTGCCTTCACGGCCTCCTCGGCGGCCCGGACGTTCTTTCCGTGGGTGTATACCGTCAACGACAGAATACCCACGTTGATACAGATCAGAAACAGCGCCAGGGTGAGGAGATAGGCTTTTTGCCAGAATCGAAGTTTCATACCGAAATCCTTTTTCCTAAGTAGCCCCCTTCAGGGGGCGGTTGCAGGTATGAAAAACGATCCGTTTTTCATACCTGTAGTCTGTATCCCGTTTTATACACCGTTTGCAGGCGGTGGGCGATGCCCAGCTTGCTCCGCAAGCGCTGAACGTGGACGTCCACGGTACGGGAATCTCCTTCGTAGTCAAAATTCCACACCAATTCGATAAGCTTTTCTCTGGAAAGTGCCAGGTTGCGGTTGTGGATCAGGGTCTCCAGCAGGTCGAACTCCTTGGGCTTCAAGGGGATCTCCACCCCGCCCTTGTAGACGCGGCGGTTGGTGAGTTCTACGCGGATGTCGTCGAAGGAAAACTCCTTCATCTCCCCCTTGGTGCGGCGCAACACCGCCTTCACCCGCTCCACCAGCTCTAAGATCTCAAAGGGCTTGGTGATGTAATCGTCCGCCCCCAATTGCAAGCCTCTCAGCCTGTCCTCCACCCCCGCCTTGGCGGTGACAAAGATCACGGGCTGTCCCTTCAGGTGGGGCATCAGCTCAAAGCCGGAGAGGGCGGGCATCATCACGTCCAGGATCAGCAGATCAAACGCTCCCGTCCCGGCGGCCTCCAGGGCGGCTCTGCCGTCGAACACCTGGTGGCAGGTATGCCCCACCAGCTCCAAATTCCATTTGATGAGATCGTTGATAGCAAGCTCGTCCTCTGCGATGAGGATCTTTGCCATAGATCACGCCTCCCTTCCTTCCTTTAAGAACAGCATACAACGGCTTTGTTGCCGAGTTGTTGCCAAAAATGCAAAAAGAGCCGTTTTGACGCGGCTCTTCGGCTTGTTTTCGGGTTTCGGCCGCGTTGCGGCGTTTTTTAAGTTTTCTCCTTGTTGGAGAGGGTGTTGTATACCTTACTGCCCGCAGGGACGGAGTGGGTCAGCCACACGTTACCGCCGATGACGCTGTCGTCGCCGATGCGGGTGTTACCTCCCAGAATGGTGGCACCTGCGTAGATCACCACGCGGTCACCGATGTCGGGGTGGCGCTTGATCCCCTTGACGGGGTTGCCGTTTTCATCCATTTCGAAGCTTTTTGCGCCCAGGGTCACCCCCTGATACAGCTTCACTTCCCTGCCGATGGTGCAGGTCTCGCCGATGACCACGCCGGTGCCGTGGTCGATAAAGAAGCTCTCTCCCACCGTAGCCCCGGGATGGATGTCGATTCCCGTCTTTTGGTGAGCGTATTCCGTCATCATGCGGGGAATCAGCGGCACTCCCAGCACGTGGAGGCTGTGTGCCAAGCGGAAGATGCTCACCGCCTCAAAGGAAGGATAAGCCAGCATGATCTCCGTCTTTCCCCTTGCGGCAGGGTCCCCCAGATAAGCGGCCTTGATATCCGTGTTCAGCAGACGGGTCACCTCGGGCAAAGTATCCATAAAGGCGCAGACGGCCTTGTCCGCCTTCTCCTCGCAATCTCCGCAGGTCACCCCCGCAGGAGAGTCGCCGCCGCAGGTGTAGCAGTACACCTCGCTGATCACCCCGTAAAGAAGCATGGCCGCCTTCTGCAGACTGTCCGTGACGAAGGCGGGCAGGAACGCCTCGGGGATCACTTCCTCGGAGAAGATATTGGGAAACATGGCCTTGCGGAGAAGCTCCGTGGCGCGGTAGACTCTGTCCTTCACGCCGAAGCCCGCCACGGCGGCGTCCGATTCATTTTCCCGATTGCGGGCGATGAGCTGCTCTGCCACCTCGCTTGCGTTTTTACCCAACCATTCCTTGATCATTGCACAGTTCCTCCCTTGGAAGCTCGTTGGTTTCAGTATACAGCATTTCCCCGTATTTTGCAATAGGGTTTCCCCGATGAAATTGTGAACAAAATAAGAACAAACCGCCCTTTTTCCCTTGACAAACATGGGGAAAGATGGTATACTTATTATGTATATATGTATTATCCCAAGGAGTGACCGTTCGTATGAAACATTTTTTCAAGGTTCGATTTCTTCCCCTTTGTTTGATTTTTGTGATGCTGCTGCAGGCTTTGCCCGTTATGGCGCAGAGCGTGGAGATCCATACCTTAGGCCCCTTCTACGCCTCGGAGCAGGAATGCTACGCGGCCATGACCCCCAATCTGAACGGGTCTCATCTGTATTACAATCAGCTGGAGACCAAGCTCCAGAAGGAGCTTTATCGGGAAATCTGCAAGGTTGAAGTAGATGCCAGCGTCGAAATGGATATTACCGATCTCCTGCTTCCCATCTTGGAAGGGAAGGGTATCACACCCGAAACCAATGCACTCGTCGAAGCCGAGCTGAATAATCTGGTGCTTCCCGCCTACGCCGCCGCCTCTTTGGATAACCCTTTGATGTTCTGGATGGCGGGTATTTCATACAGTTTGATATACAGCACCATCGGCGCGGAGGTCGTGGGTATCACGTTGATCTGCACCCCCACCTCCACCGGGGTCTATAACCAGATGTCCTACTCCCTGGTGGCAATGGAGCTGATCAGCCTGTATACCTCTCTGGACGTTCCCGGAGGCATCTACGATAAGCTGAAGTATTTTCACGACTACCTCTGCAAGAACGTAACGTACCGCGAAGGCCCCAACGCCCACAACATTGTAGGCCCTCTTCTGGAGGGAGAGGCCGTTTGCGAAGGCTATGCAAAGGCCTTCCGCCTGTTCTGCGAGCTGCAGGAGATTCCCTGTATCATCGCCATCGGCACAGGCTATACAGCGTATGGCTACGAGCCCCATGCCTGGAACCTGGTCCGTATGGAGAACGGCAAGTGGTACGGCGTCGACGTCACCTGGGATGACCAGAACGACGAGCCGGGCGGCAGGATCTACTACGATTTCTTCTTGGTGGGCGGCGATTCCGTCCCCACCTACTTCCAAGGGATCACCTTCAACGAATCCCACGTGGCCAACGGTGATTTCTACGGTTACGGCCAGGTGGTGTTCACCACCCCCGCCCTGAACCCCACCAAATACGAACACAACAACGTACACGTCCACGACTATCAGGCAGTAGTGACCCTTCCCACCTGTCAGGAAAGCGGTTATACCACCTACCTCTGCATCTGCGGCGACAGCTACATCGGCAACGAAGTGCCTCCCGCGGATCACACCTGGGGGCAAGAAACCGTTATCCTTTCTCCCACCTGTACCGAACCGGGAGAAAGCCGTTTTGACTGTACCTATTGCGGGTTTACCAAAATCGCAGAGACCGCTCCCGCAGGGCACAACTACAACCCCACCGTCCAGAAGCCCTCCTGCGAGACAGGCGGCTTCACCACCTACACCTGCGCAAGCTGCGGACATCGTTACGTGGGCGATGAAACGCCCGCCAGCGGCCACGATTTTCAGACGGTTGTTTCCGAGCCCACCTGTGAAACGGGCGGCTTCACCACCTACACCTGCGATACCTGCGGATACCGCACCGTGGGCGACCTGAAGCCCGCTTTGGGACACGCCTATTCCACCCAAACGGTGGAGCCCACCTGTACCGAAGGCGGGTCCCGCACCCATTCCTGCGCCACCTGCGGGCATACCTACACCGAGATCCTTCCCGCCAACGGCCACGCTTACACAAGCGTAGTAACCAATCCCACCTGTACCGAGGGCGGCTTTACCGTCTACACCTGTTCCGCCTGCGGACACAGCTATACCGACGGTAAGACCCCTGCTGCCGGCCACAATTACAAGGAGACCGTTACCCAAGCCACATGTACCGAGGGCGGTTCCCGGATTAGCACCTGCACCGTTTGCGGACACACCTATACCGAAGCCATCCCCGCGTTGGGACACGATTACAAGTCCGTGGTGACCAAGCCCACCTGTACCGCCGACGGCTTTACCACCCACACCTGCGGAAACTGCGGTCACAGCTACACCGACGGCAAAATCTCCGCCACCGGCCACGATTACAAAGAAGTGGTCAAAGAGCCCACATGTACGGGGAAGGGCTCTCGGGCTTGCACCTGCGCAAATTGCGGCGACTCCTATACCGAAGAACTTCCCGCAACGGGGCATGATTACAAATCCATTGTAACCGAGCCCACCTGTGAAACGGGCGGCTTTACCACCCACACCTGCGGAAACTGCGGTCATAGCTACACCGACGGCAGAACCTCCGCCACCGGCCACGACTACCGAGAAACGGTCAACGAGCCCACCTGTACGAAAAAGGGCTCTCGGGTATATACCTGCGCCACCTGCGGCAATTCCTACACCGAGAACCTCCCCGCACTCGGGCACAATTATAAGTCCGTGGTAACCAAGCCTACCTGTACCGACGGGGGCTTCACCACCCATACCTGCGGAAACTGCGGTCATAGCTATACCGACAGCAGAACCTCCTCCACGGGGCATGATTACAAAGAAGAGGTCACCCAACCCACCTGTACGAAAAAAGGCTTGCGGGTTTACACCTGTGCCACCTGCGGCAGCTCCTACTCCCAGTCGATCCCCGCAACAGGGCACGATTACAAGTCTGTGGTAACCAAGCCCACCTGCACCGAGGGCGGCTTCACCACCCACACCTGTGAAAACTGCGGTCATAGCTACACCGACAGCAGAACCTCCGCCTTGGAACACGACTATCGGGAGAAGGTCACTCAGCCCACCTGTACGGAGGAAGGCTTCACCACGTATACCTGCGAAACCTGCGGCAGCAGCTACGTGGCAGACCGCGTCAAGGCTGCGGGTCACAGCTACAACGACGGCAAAATCACCATCGAGCCCACGGAAGAAACCACCGGTGAAAAGCTTTACACCTGTACCGTCTGCGGGCATACCAAAACCGAGACCCTGCCCACGCTGGTTCACACCCATAAGCATACCGCCGTGGTAACGGCTCCCACCTGTACGGAGGAAGGCTACACCACCTATACCTGTCCTTGCGGAAACAGCTACGTAACGGATAAGCTTCCCGCCAAGGGCCATGCCTACAAGTCTGTGGTGACCGAGCCTACCTGCACCGAAGGCGGCTTCACCACCTACACCTGTTCCGTTTGTCATGATTCCACCACGGGCAACAACACCCCCGCGGCAGGCCATGCCTACAAGGCTGTGGTAACCGAGCCCACCTGTACGGAACGGGGCTTCACCACCTACACCTGCCATTGCGGCGACAGATACACAGATCTCTATGTAAATTCCCTCGGCCATCACTTCGAGATCACCTCCTCTGCCGCTCCCACCTGCGAGGAAGGCGGCTATTACGTCTTTGATTGCTCCCGTTGCGAGGATTCCTATACGGAAACCCTGCCTCCCAACGGACATTCCTACGCAGAAGCGGTCACCCCTCCCACCTGTGAGGCAGACGGCTATACCACCTACACCTGTAAAAACTGCGGAGACAGTTATCAGGACGATTATGCAGACGCCCTCGGCCACAGCTTCGGTGAATGGACCGAGGTTGCTCCCGGCAAGGAGGAACGCACCTGTGATACCTGCGGTAAGACGGAAAAACGGGACATGACCCCCGTTTACGATATCAACGGCGACAGCCGTGTGACAAGCCACGACGTAGCCACGCTCCTTTCCTACCTCACCGGCAGTATGGAGACCGACACCTTCTTCGACCTGGACTTCGACGGCGCTCTCACCATCTTCGACTGCGTGCTTCTCATGCAGCAGGTGAAGTAACAGGCCTTGCAACTTGCCCAAAAAACGAATCTCGTTTTTCAGCACCCTGCCCAAAAGCAGGGTGCATTTTTTGCGCAAAACCGCCCCGCAAGGTTGCTTTTTCGTGGAGCAAATGATATAATATAGGAAACATCGTAATCATTCTCCCCTCAAACAAGGAGGTTCTATATGAAACGTTCCCTCTCCTTCCTGCTCACACTACTCATGCTGATCACTGCCCTGCCCCTAAACGCCCTTGTGGCGTTGGCGGAGGAGCTGACGGCGGAGACAGCCACCGTGACGGCAGAGCCTCCCCATCCCAACGAGACAGGGATGCGACATATAGCCCCCACAACGATTGCAGAACTTCAGAACGAGCATCTCCACTCCTACCAATCCACCGTCACCCCGCCCACCTGCACGGAGCAGGGATACACCACCTATACCTGTGAAGTCTGCGGGGACAGCTACGTCGCGGACTATACCGACTTCTGGGAGATCGGCACCATTGCGGCGGCGACGGGAACCAACACCGCAAACGCCACCCGCCTCCGCATGACGGACTTCCTCCGCCTGGAGGATTACAGCGGTGTAACGGTCAACAACCGATACACCCTCACTTACTTCGTATACGACGAAAACAAGGCTTATCTGGGCAACGGCACCGAAGCCCTGACCGGCTACTGGCTGGGCAGCGGCGTTCCCGTGAAGGTCTCGGAGCTGCTTTCCCGTTACCCCACCGGGGTCTATTTCCGCGTTGCTTTGCGGGCGATGGATTCTCGCGCCTTGACTCTTGAGGATCTGACCGATGCAGGCGTTACCTTCTATCAAGCGGGAGAAGATCTGCCCGCGAAAGAAAACGAGCTGAAGCACCAAGAAATCATGAACGTGGACTCCCGCCAGGACGGTGCGATCTGGAACGACAAGCTGTTTGTTCTGGGAGAAAACGGAACGGGCGCAGTATACGACCTGATCACCAAGCAAAAGCTGTCTTTCCTGACGCCGGATCGAGCAGACGTTCTGCTCCCCCACGCCAACTCGGTGTGTTTTGGAAGCACCTTCTATGCAAGCGGCGATCAATACCCCTTGCTGTACGTGAACATCTACAACAACTACGGCAACGCCGAAGACCGCATGGAAGGCACCTGCTGTGTTTACCGCATTACAGAAGAAAACGGCCAGTTTGCAACCAAGCTGGTGCAAGTGATCGAAATCGGGTTTACAGAAGATCTCTCTTTGTGGAAATCCAAGGAAAACAACGGCGACGTGCGCCCCTACGGGAACTTTGTGGTGGATACGGATCACAACAAGCTCTACGCCTACGTAATGCGTGACAAGGAGAAAACCACCCGCTTCTTCAGCTTTGGATTGTCCGATGTGTCCGAAGGCGTGTATCATGAGGAATACGGCTGCAACGTGGTAACCTTGCAAGCTTCGGATATCCAATCCCAATTCGATACCGACTATTTCAATTATCTGCAGGGCGGCTGCTACTACGACGGGATGATCTTCTCGTTGGAAGGCTTCGGAGCAAGCAATGCCAACGAGTCTGCTCTGAGAATCATCGATCTTTCCATGCAGAAGCTCTTGAAGACCTACTATCTCGGAGACTCCGCACTGACAGCGGAGCCGGAGGTCATTTGCGTCGATCCTGTCAGCGGTACGATCTATTATGCCGCCGCAGACGGCATCCTCCACACCCTGGCCCTCCCGGATCGGCATACCCACTCCTACACCGCAACCGTTACCAAACCCACCTGCACGGAACAGGGATATACTACGTACGCCTGTGAATGTGGGGAAAGCTACGTGGGGGACGAAGTGGCGGCAACGGGGCACTCCTACTCCTCTATCGTCACCCGGCCCACTGCCACCACCCAGGGCTACACCACCTACACCTGCGAGGTCTGCGGGGAGAGTTACGTTTCCGATTACACCGACTTCACGGGCTTTGACAGCTACGAGGAGGCTGTAGAGTATCTGCGTGAGCAGATGGTGGCCAGAGTTCCCAGCGTTACCGTCCGTCTTTACGGCGTACAGCTGGACGAAAACCAGGTCTACAACTTCAGAAACGACGCCTGGGCACACACGGGGGTTCCCAACGAAGGGGATTACATCCGTCAAAACTGTTTGACCATCTCCTGCAGTGCCGTTACGGGAACGGATACCAAGGGCATCTACACCGAGATGTACTTTGGCACCACATGGTTCACCACCGCCGCACAGGAAGCGGAGGTGGATGCCGCCGTGGCAGACCTTCTGGCGGAATGGAACCTTGAAAACGCCACGGACTACCAAAAGATCAAGTGCGCTTACGACTGGGTCTGTACCAACGTGGTATACGACCATGATAATCTCTACGACAACACTTACCTGTTGAAGCATTCCTCCTACGCCGCGCTGATCCACGGAAAGGCGGTGTGTCAGGGCTTTGCTTCCTTATTCTACCGTCTCTGTTTGGAGCTTGGGGTGGATTGCCGTGTGATCATCGGCTACACCGACGAATCCCACGCCTGGAACATCGTAAAGCTGGATGACAAGTACTACAACATGGATCCCACCTACGACAGAGGCACGGGGAATTACTACCGCTATTTCCTCACCACTATTTACAGCTTCGGCGGCCACGATCGGAACGCCGAATATGAAACCGACGCCTTCAACGCCGCCTACCCCATGGCCACCCTGCCCTACGTGGAAAAGGTTGCCGCCTCGGGAACTTTGTCCAATGGCATGGAATGGATCCTGGATGGCGACACCGGAGTTCTCACCGTCACCGGCAATGGGGCTATCCCCGATTACCGTCAATGGAACGCTCCCTGGGAGCCTTACAGCGACAGCATTCTGGGCATTGAGCTTTCTGAGGGCATCACCCAAGTGGGCGACCGTGCCTTTGCATGGTGCAAAAATGCCATCTATCTTTCCCTGCCCTCAACCCTGCAGGTGATCTGTGAATACGGCTTCAACAACTGCCGCTCTCTCACGGAGGTGGATCTGCCCGACGGGCTGACCACCTTGGAGTTCTGCGCCTTCTCGGAATGCTCCGGTTTGACCGGTGTTTACGTATCCGCCAAGCTGACCAACATCGGAAGCAGCGTGTTCTCCAACTGCCCCAACATCGCCACCATCGAATTCGGCGAGGGCTTCACCCACATTGCGGACTCCATGTTCTCCAACACCGCTATCAAGGAGCTGATCCTTCCCGATACCATCGTTTCCATCGGCACCTCAGCCTTCGCAAGATGCGAAAAGCTGACCTACGTGCGAATCCCTGCAAGCGTGACCTACATCAGCCACAGTGCATTCATCAATTGCAGTAAGCTGAGGCAGATCGGCGTGGTATCCGACAACCCCAACTATCTCTCCAGCTTCGGTGTGCTGTTTACCAAGGATGCCAAGACGTTGGTCTGCTTCCCTGCGGGCATGATTCCCGACCGAGGCACCTACACGATCCCCACAGGCGTCACCACCATCGGGGACTCCGCCTTCTACGGCGCAAGCCACGTGACACGGCTGGTGATCCCGGATTCCGTGACCCTCATTGACGATTACGCCTTCGCCTTCTGCGACGGGCTGTATTCCGTGGATATCGGACCCAACGTCACCGGTCTGGGAGACACCGCCTTCGGGTTCTGTACCGCGTTGACCTCCATCACCTTTGCCAACCCCAAGATGGAGATCGACAACTACTGCTTTACCCATTGCACCAAGCTGAAGAGCTTCACCTTCCCGGCGGAGATCTCCAAGCTTTCCCCCGGCACGCTCACCGATTGCCACGCCATTACGGAGATCCAGATCCCGAAAAACGTTTCCGTGATCAGCTCGGGCTGCTTCCAATTCATGAAGAGCCTGAAGAAGGTGACCATCCCTGCCAACGTCACCAAGCTGGAAAACTGCGCCTTCTTCAACTGCACCGCCTTGGAGGAGGTGGTGATCGAGGGCAATCTCAGCTATATGGATTGGAGCGCCTTCGATACCTGCTCCAATTTGAAATTCATCCACTTCAAGGGCAGCGTGGCCTCCTACGCAACCACCACCGACCGTGAGCTGTTCCGCGATTGTCCCGTGCTGTTTGCGGTGTATTTCGACGATCTTGCCACGGCAAAGAAGGTCACCTCCGCCACCGCCTTCGGCAACCTTTGCAAAAACGCCCTCACCGTTGCCGTTCCCGCGGGAAGCACGGGGCTGAGCAGCTATATCACCACCAATTATCCCATCCGCTCCACCATTTCCAAGGACGGCGTTGCCTACGACCTGTATTCCAAGCATACCTGCTCCTGGAGCACCACAGGCTCCGCGGTCATCGTCGGCTGTGAGCGCCGCACACCCCAATATTGTACCATCTGCCGCGGCAAGAAGGATGCCATCACTTACGTGCATTCCTATACCACCACCTACGATCCTCCCTCCTGCACGGAAGACGGCAAATATACCTACATCTGTACAGCCTGCGGCTACAGTTTCGAGGAGCTTGTTCCCGCGGAGGGGCACAGCTACGATTACGTGGTCACCCAGCCCACCTGCACCGAAGAGGGACGGTATGACTACTTCTGTATCTATTGCGACCACACCTACACAGAGCCCATTCCCCCATTGGGGCATAGCTTTGAGGCGTGGTACACCGTGAAGGAAGCGACCTGTACCGCAGATGGCGAGCAACGCAGAGACTGCGCAAACTGCGATCACTACGAAACCAAGTCCATTGCGGCAACGGGACATAGCTACCAAGCAACCGTCACCAAGCCTACGTGTACGGCAGAAGGTTACACCACTTACACTTGCCATTGCGGTGACTCTTACGTAGACAACTACGTGGACGCTACCGGGCATACTTTCGGCCAGTGGTACACCGTGAAGGAAGCAACCTGTACCGAAAACGGTGAGCAACGCAGAGACTGTGCAAGCTGCGATCGCTTCGAGACAAAGGTGATTGAGGCAACAGGTCACAGCTACACTTCCGTTGTAACGAAACCCACTTGCACCGAGGAAGGCTACACAACTTACACTTGCCACTGTGGCGATTCCTATGTGGCAGACAGAACTCCCGCAACAGGTCACAGCTTCGGTCAGTGGTACACCGTGAAGGAAGCGACCTGTACCGCTAACGGTGAGCAACGAAGAGACTGTACAAGCTGCGATCACTACGAAACGAGAGTTATTACGGCAACAGGACATAGCTACAACGCAGTTGTGACCAAGCCTACTTGCACCGCAGAGGGTTATACGACGTATACCTGCCATTGTGGAGATTCCTATGTTGCAGACAAAGTTCCCGCAACTGGGCACAGTTACGGCGAGTGGGCGACTGTCAAGAATGCAACCTGTACCACAGACGGTGAACAGCGGAGAGATTGCAAGAACTGCGATGTTTACGAGACCAAGGCAATTCTCACGACCGGGCATAGCTACCAAGCAACAGTTACCAAGCCTAGCTGTACAGCAGAGGGTTACACTACTTACACTTGTCACTGTGGCGACTCCTACGTGGCCGATAAAGTCCCCGCAACCGGTCATAGCTTCAGCGAATGGTATACTACCCAAAAGGCAACCTGTACCGTAGACGGTGAGCAACGCAGAAATTGCAAGAATTGCGATGTTTACGAGGTCAAGGCAATTCCTGCTACAGGGCACAGTTACAACGCGGTTGTTACCAAACCTACTTGCATCGAGGAAGGTTACACGACGTATACTTGCCATTGCGGTGATTCTTACGTGGCGGATAGGATTCCTGCTACCGGGCACAGCTTTGGAGAGTGGGAAACCGTCAAGGATGCAACCTGTACCGCAAACGGCGAGCAACGCAGGGATTGCAAGAACTGCGATCAATTCGAAACCAAGGCAATTTCCGCGACTGGTCACAGTTACAACGCGGTTGTTACCAAACCTACTTGCATCAAGGAAGGTTACACTACTTATACTTGCCATTGCGGTGACTCCTATGTGACAGATAAAGTTCCTGCTACCGGGCACAGCTTTGGAGAATGGGAAACCACCGAAGAGGCAACCTGTACCGCAAACGGCGAGCAACGCAGGGATTGCAAGAACTGCGATCAATTCGAAACCAAGGCAATTTCTGCAACGGGACACAGCTACAAAGCAACCGTGACCAAACCTACCTGCACGACAGAAGGGTACACCACCTACACTTGTAATTGTGGTGATAGTTACGTGGCGGACAAAGTTCCCGCAACCGGGCACAGCTACCAAGCAACCGTAACCAAACCTACCTGCACGACAGAAGGGTACACCACCTACACTTGTAATTGCGGTGACAGCTACGTGGCGGACAAAGTTCCCGCAACCGGGCACAGCTTCGGCGAGTGGTGCACAATCAAAGAAACTACTTGTACCGAGAACGGTGAACAGCGCAGAGACTGCGCAAACTGCGATCACTTCGAGACCCAACCCATTGCATCAACAGGACATTCTTACACAGCAACAGTCACCAAGCCAACCTGTACGGCGGAGGGCTACACAACCTACACTTGCCATTGCGGAGATTCTTACGTAGCAGACAAAACCCCTGCGACAGGGCACAGTTACAGCCAATGGCACACTCTGAAAGAAGCGGCCTGTACCGAAAACGGCATGGAACGCAGAGAATGTGAAGTGTGCAACCACTACGAAACCAAACCCATTCCCGCCACAGGGCACGCGCTGATCTCCCACCCGGGAAAAGCCCCCACATGTACCGAAAAAGGCTGGGCGGCCTATGAAGCTTGTGAAGTCTGCGATTACACCACCTACACCGAGCTTCCTGCCGCCGGCCACAGTTACCAAGCAACCGTCACCAAGCCTACCTGTACCGAAGAAGGCTTTACTACCTACACCTGTCATTGCGGCGATTCCTACGTGGCAAACAAAGTTCCCCCGGCGGGACACGCTTGGGACAACGGTGTGATCACCCTGCCGCCCACGGAAGAAACCACAGGCAAAAAGGTCTTCACCTGTACCTCCTGCGGAGAGCAATACACGTTGACTCTGCCTACGCTGGAGCATACCCACCATTATGAAGGTGTCGTAACCGCGCCTACTTGCACGGAGAAGGGCTACACCACCTATACCTGCCGTTGCGGCGATCAGTACGTGGCAGAAATACTGTCTCCGTTGGGACACGTTTACACCGCAACTGTGACTCAGCCCACCTGTACAGAAGACGGCTACACAACGTATACCTGTTCGGTTTGCGGGGACAGCTACCAAGCGGACTTCACCCCCGCCATGGGGCATAGCTATGAAAGCGTGGTTACCGATCCCACCTGCACCGAGCAGGGCTACACAACGTATACCTGCACAGTCTGCAAGGAAAGCTATGTTTCCAATTACACCCAAGCCACGGGGCATAGCTACGAAAGCGTGGTTACCGAGCCTACTTGCACGGAAAAGGGTTACGTTACTTACACCTGTCATTGTGGGGACACTTACACGGGCAATCACATTCCCGCCGTTGGCCACAGCTGGGACGAGGGTGTGATCACCGTAGAACCCACAGAGGAGCAGGCAGGCCGCAAGGTCTACACCTGTACCACTTGCGGGGAGACCAAGGAAGAAACCCTTCCCCCGTTGGAGCATATTCACCGTTACGAAGGCGTGGTGACAGAGCCTACTTGTACGGAACAGGGGTACACGACTTATACTTGCCGTTGCGGAGACTCTTACGTATCGGACCACACCGATGCCAAGGGTCACAGCTTTGGGGAATGGTACACGGTAACCGATGCTACTTGCACCGCAGACGGTGAACAATGCAGAGATTGCGCAGACTGCGACGTTTCCGAAACCCAAACCATCGCGGCAACAGGACACAAGTACGATGCAACCGTAACAGA
>JAZNPH010000009.1:0-6319 GCA_045589515.1 Eubacteriales bacterium
CATCCTTCGACTTGATGCAAAGGGGAATGGCGTCTACATCAGCAAACGCCTTGAAAAGGAGCGCCTTGCCCTCCATTACGGGCATACCTGCCACAGGGCCGATATCGCCAAGGCCGAGAACCGCCGTACCGTCGGTGATGACGGCAACCGTGTTCCAGCGGCGGGTGAGGTCGTAGGATTTTTCTAAATCCCTTTGGATCTCCAAGCAGGGTTGTGCCACCCCGGGGGTGTAGGCCAAGGACAAGGCCTCCTTGGTATCTGCGGTGGTGCGGGAAGCAATCTCGATCTTCCCCTTCCACCGATAATGCATTTCTAAAGATTTCTCGCCGATGGTGCTCACGGTAGGGTTCCTCTTTTTTGATGAAAAAATTCTCTGCGATAAAACCAAGTTCCTCGGCAAACACTATTTGCAAACCGAAGAAAGGAGGTTTTGAATTTGAAAATAACAAAACGGATATCCGTTTTTCTGTTGGTTTTGTGTTTGTGCGCCCTTTCCCTGACCGTTTCCGCAGGCAAGGAATACCGCTGGTTCTTTAAGCCCGCGGGGCAAAAACAGCCCGTTCTGCTGGACGGGAACAACCTGTGGCAAAATTACGGGGGCATCGCCTTGGGTTCTCCCGAGGAGAAGGTGCTGTACCTGACCTTTGACGCAGGTTACGAAAACGGCAACGTTGCAAAGGTTTTGGACGTTCTGCAAAAGCATGACGCCAAGGGTGCCTTCTTCATCCTTCCGGGGATCATCAAGCATTCTCCCGAAGTTGTTCTCCGCATGGAGCGGGAAGGGCATCTGGTGTGTAATCACAGCACCACCCATAAGAATATGGCGTCCATCACGGACATCGAAGTCTTCCGCAAGGAGCTGAAAGGCGCGGAGGAGGCCTACACCGCCTTGACAGGCAAGGAGATGGCTCCCTATTTCCGCCCGCCGGAGGGCACCTTTTCGGAAGACACGCTGAGATTCTGCAAGGAATTGGGGTATACCCCGGTGTTCTGGTCCTACGCCTACGCCGATTGGGACAACAATGCCCAAATGAGCGAGGAGAAGGCCCTGGAAAAGCTGCTTTCCAACCTGCACCCCGGGGAGGTACTGTTGCTCCACCCCACCTCCTCCACCAACGCGGCCATTCTGGACAGGTTTCTGACGGAAGCGGAAAAGCAGGGCTACCGCTTCGGCTGTCTGGACGAGCTGCGGGTAACCCCCTCCTTTGACATCACGGATTACCGTGAGCAGGGGCTGGTGTTTTCGGAAAACCCTTCTGCGGGGAAATATCTGGCGCTGACCTTCGACGACGGCCCCCACGCCACCCAAACGGCGGAAATTCTGGCGGTGCTTCAAAAGCACGGGGTAAAGGCCACCTTCTTCCCCATCGGGGAGAACGTCAAAGCCCATCCCGAGCTGGTAAAGATCGCAAGCCTGCAGGGGCATGAGATCGGCAACCACACCTATTCCCATTGCAAGGTGTCCGCCCTCTCCGAGGAGGCCTTGCAAGGGGAGATCTTACAAACGGAATTTGTGTTGCAGGATCTCTGCGGAGTCACCCCCAAGGTGTTCCGCCCTCCCGGCGGAGACATCAGCAAGGAGGCCGTGGAGCTGGTCAACCGCTTGGGCTACCGCTACGTCCTTTGGTCCTGGCGGGTGGACACCCGTGATTGGGCCTCCGTCTCCGTGGACAGCGTGGTAAACACCGTGCTGAAGGGGGTCAAGGACGGGAATATCATCCTGTTCCACGATTACGTGGCAGGCGTCAGCCCCACCGCCAAGGCGCTGGAGATCTTGATCCCCAGGCTGAAGGAAATGGGGTATGAATTCGTCACCGTTTCCGACCTGGCATCCCTATAACTCTCCATCAAAATATTATACTCCAAACCCGCAAAAAAATCAATAGAAACCCGAAAAAAAGAGCCTGTTTACAGGCTCTTTTGTAGGGGTTATTCCAAGTAGGTGTTGGCCTTTGCCAAGGCGTCGTCGATGGTGTTCACCAAGCGATCTTCTCCCAAGGCCTCCACCAGTCCCGCCCGCTTCATGGCGGCAAGGGGCTGTTCCTCCACGTGACAAAGGAGCAAGACGATCTCCTTTTCCGTGCACAGCTTTTGGAGGGCAAACAGATTCTTCATGGCGGTGGCGTCCAGGTAGGGCACGTCGTGCATTCTTAAGATCAGCACCTTGGTGTCCGTCTCTCCGTGCATATCCCCGAACTTATCCGCAGAGGCAAAGAACATAGGGCCGTCCAGCTCGATGACGGAAACACAGCGGGGAAGCGCCTTCTTCCGTCCCTCCACGTCGTGGGTCCAGACCCGGAGACGGGTGTGGTCCGCCATGTGCTTCATAAAGAACACCACGGCCAGGATCATCCCCACGGCGATGGCCACCACCAGGTCAAACACCACGGTGAGAACAAAGGTCACCACCAGCACCAGAATGTCCGTGAGGGGTGCGGTCTTGCAAAGCTTCACAAAGCCCCGCCACTCGCTCATGTTGTAGGCCACCATAAACAAAATGGCGGCGATGACGGGCATGGGGATATAGGAGGCCAGGGGCATCAGCGCCACCAGCACTAAGAAAAGCACCGCGGCGTGTACCATTCCCGCCACAGGGGTTCTGCCCCCGTTTTTCACGTTGGCGGCGGTTCTGGCAATGGCACCCGTTGCGGGGATGCCGCCGAACAGCCCGGAGCAGATGTTGCCCACGCCCTGGGCGATGAGCTCGGTGTTGGAGTTGTGCTTGTCGCCGATCATCCCGTCGGAGACCACGCAGGACAGCAGGGATTCGATCCCCGCCAGCACGGCGATGGTCACGGCGTTGGGCAGCAGCTTGATCAGCAATTCGGGAGAAAAGGCAGGCATGGAGAAGGCAGGCAGATCTCCGCCGATGGTGTAAAGGTCCCCGATGGTGTTCACGGGGATGTCAAACAGGAACACCATTCCCGATCCCACCAGAACGGCGATGAGAGAGCCGGGGATCTTCTTGCTGATAAAAGGCCAAACAATGAGGATGGCCAAGGCCACCCCTCCCACCAAAAGTGCCCACAGGTTTGCGGTATGGATGGACTTTGCCACCGCTTCCGCCTTTTCCATGGTCTCCACCGCGTGGGTTCCCTCGGGATAGGTCAGCCCCAGGAAATCCTTCACCTGGCCGATGGCGATGGTGACAGCGATGCCTGCGGTAAAGCCCGTGGTGATGGTGCAGGGGATGTACTTGATCAGGGCGCCGAATTTCAGCAGCCCCATAAGGATCAGGATCACCCCTGCCATGAGGGTGGCAAGGATCAGCCCTTCCATGCCGTGGGTGGCAACGATCCCCGCCACGATGGTGGCAAAGGCCGCCGTAGGGCCGGAAATGTTCACACGGGAGCCTCCCAACAGGGAGATGACAAAGCCCGCAATGATAGCAGTATAAATACCCTTTTCGGGAGACACCCCCGAGGCAATGGCAAGGGCGATGGACAGAGGCAGGGCGATGATGGCTACGATAAGCCCCGCCACAAAATCGCTGACCAATTGCTTGGGAGAATACCCCTTCAGGGTCTCAAACAGCTTGGGACGGAACAGGTTTTTCATAGGCGTGTATCTTCTTTCAAAGGATGTTTTCATAGAGCAGTTGATTATACACCTGTTTTGCGGAAAAAGCAAGAGGGGAAGGGAATCTTTTTGGGAAAAGCAAGGAGGAACCTCACCCCAAGTCGGCGAAACAAAACTACGCATAAACCGAAGGCTGAACGCCGACTTGGCTTCGCACCGCAGTTCCAAAAACGGCTTGCCGTTTTTGACGTCGGCGGTATGCGACAATGCACGGTATAAGGCCGTCCGCCGACTTGGTCATCTCTGAGCATACCAACCTTGCGGGTTGGCAAGCGCGGAATCGAACCACTGTGTCTGTTTGTCACCCTGAGCGGAGCAGGGGTGGGGCGATGATGTGTCTTGAACCGCAACAAGAAAAGCCTGCGGAGTCGAAGTTTTGCTTTTTGAAATTGCCCTGTGTCTTTGGATACGTAGTTCCTTTTACAGCAATTTCGAAAAGCAAAACCGCAAGGGGGCTCCCACAAGTCTGATCTACCTCTACATAGGTAAACTTACATCCTTTGTGATAAAACAGTTCTTTAGATTCGGCAAAGGTACATCAGACTCTTATGAGATCCCGCCTGCGGCGGTTTTGCTTCGTTCGCTACGCTCACCTACGCAAAACTTCGACGCGTGCGGAAAAATGTCTCTATTGCAGCCACAACAACTACATTCCGCACTTGCTCAGGATGACAGAGGCCGTGGCAGCCCGACCCGCGCGGCCAACCCGCGGGGTTGGTATGCTTAGAGATGACCAAGTCGGCGCACAGCTGTATACCGTGCATAACTATATACCGCCGATGCAAAAATTTCCAAAAAATTCTTGTTCCCCCTCTTGCGCTTTTTCCCATTTTCGGCTATACTGAAAAAGTAAAGAAAAGCATTGGAGGTTACATTGCATGTTTGTTACGGAAGATATTCGTTATATCGGCGTAAACGACCGTAAGATCGACCTGTTTGAGGGGCAGTACAAGGTACCAAACGGGATGTCTTACAACTCCTACGCCATTTTGGATGAAAAGATCGCCATCATGGACACGGTGGACAAGGGCTTTACCCACGAGTGGCTGGACAACATTCAGAACACCCTGGGCAGCCGCAAGCCGGACTATCTGGTGGTTCAGCACATGGAGCCGGATCACTCCGCCAATATTTTCAATTTCGCCAAGGCATACCCGGAGTGTGTCATCGTTTCCTCCGCAAAGGCCTTTGCCATGATGCAGAACTTCTTCGGCACCGCCTTTGAGGATCGCCGTATGGTGGTGGGCGAGGGGGATACTCTGTCGTTGGGCAAGCATACCCTCACCTTCGTCACCGCACCCATGGTACACTGGCCCGAGGTCATCGTGACCTACGACAGCTACGACAAGGTTCTCTTCTCCGCCGACGGCTTCGGCAGGTTCGGCGGTTGGGATGGAGAAGAACCCTGGGCAGACGAATCCCGCCGTTATTTCATCGGCATCGTGGGCAAATACGGCGCACAGGTACAGGCGCTCTTGAAGAAGGCGGCAGGGCTGGACATTGCCATGATCTGCCCCCTCCACGGCCCCGTTCTGAAGGAAAACTTAGGGTATTACCTCAATCTTTACAACGTTTGGTCCTCTTATCAGCCCGAGGAGGAGGGCATCGTCATCGCCTACACCTCCGTATACGGCCACACCCGCACGGCTGTTATGCAGTTGGCGGACAAGCTGAAGGCCAACGGATGCCCCAAGGTGGTGATCCACGACCTTGCCCGCTGTGACATGGCCTTGGCGGTGGCGGATGCTTTCCGTTACAGCAAGCTGGTATTGGCTACCACCACCTACAACGCAGAGATCTTCCCCTTTATGCGCACCTTCATCAATCACCTAGTGGAGCGCAACTTCCAGAGCCGTACCGTAGGTCTCATTGAGAACGGAAGCTGGGCGCCCTTGGCGGCCAAGGTGATGCGTGAGATGTTCGCAGAGAGCAAGAATATCACCTTCACCGACACCACGGTGAAGATCCTCTCCGCCTTGAACGACGACAGCAAGGCACAGCTGGACGCTCTGGTGCAAGAGCTTTGTAAAGAATACCTTGCACAGCAGAGCGACACCGCCAACAAGAACGATCTCACCGCCATGTTCCGCTTGGGCTACGGCTTGTACGTAGTCACCTCCAACGACGGCAAGAAGGACAACGGTCTCATCGTGAACACCGTGACCCAGGTCACCAGCACTCCCAACCGTGTGGCGGTGACCATCAACAAGCAGAACTACTCCCACCACGTGATCAAGCAGACGGGGATCATGAACGTGAACTGTCTCACCGAGGAAGCACCCTTCTCCGTGTTTGAGAAGTTCGGCTTCCAGAGCGGCAGAAACGTGGATAAGTTTGAAGACTGCACTCCCCTGCGCTCCGACAACGGCTTGATCTTCCTGCCTCGGAACATCAACGCCTTCCTGTCCTTGAAGGTGGAGCAGTATCTGGATCTGGACACCCACGGGATGTTCATTTGCTCCGTCACCGAGGCCCGTGTGCTTTCCGACAAGCCCACCATGACCTACACCTACTATCAGGACAACGTGAAGCCCAAGCCCGAGACCGAGGGTAAGAAGGGCTACGTTTGCAAGATCTGCGGCTACGTGTACGAGGGCGACACCCTCCCCGAGGACTTTATCTGCCCCCTGTGCAAGCACGGCGCGGCGGATTTTGAACCCATTGCGTGATAGAGATTTATGCGATTATACGAGAGGGAACCTTTTTGAAAAAAGGTTCCCTCTCGTGCTCTCCCACCAAA
>JAZNPH010000010.1:0-79412 GCA_045589515.1 Eubacteriales bacterium
TTTCCCCTCCTCTCCACGGGGGGGGCCCCCAGGGGGAGGACCCCCTTGGGGGGGGGGGGGGGGGGACGGAGTCCCCTGCAGCATTTCCCCTCCACTTTTTTCACAAATTCCTCTGTACCTCTTCCATTTTTGGGAAAAGTATGGTATAATATCTTGTTACCGAGAAAACCGGGGAAAGGAAGGATAGAGGCATGGATCATTTTGAATTGGTGTCAAGCTACAAGCCCATGGGAGACCAGCCGGAAGCCATTGCAAAATTGGTGGAAGGCGTTCGCCGCGGGGACAGAGACCAGACCCTTTTGGGGGTTACCGGCTCGGGTAAGACCTTTACCATGGCCAACATCATCAAGGAAGTGAACAAGCCCACCCTGGTGCTGGCCCACAACAAGACCCTGGCCGCCCAGCTTTGCTCCGAGTTCCGGGAGTTCTTCCCCAACAACGCCGTGGAATTTTTCCTTTCCTATTACGACTACTACCAGCCCGAGGCTTACGTCCCCGGAAAGGATATTTATATCGAGAAGGACAGCGCCGTCAACGACGAGATCGATAAGCTCCGTCACTCCGCCACCAGCGCTTTGCTGGAACGGAAGGACGTGATTGTGGTGGCCTCCGTGTCCTGTATTTACTCCCTGGGTGACCCGGAGGAGTACAAAAGCCAGCTTCTCTCTCTTCGGCCGGGGCTGGAGATCGCCCGTGAGGACGTGATCCGCCGTTTGGTGGCCATGCAGTACACCCGCAGTGATATGGACTTTCAGCGTGACAACTTCCGCGTTCGCGGGGACGTGTTGGAGATCTTTCCTGCCAACACCGCCACCGACGCCATCCGTGTGGAATTCTTCGGGGACGAGATCGACCGCCTCTGCGTCATCGACGTGACTACCGGGGAGGTCACCGCCAAGCTCTCCCACATCGCCATCTATCCCGCCTCCCACTACGTCACCGGTGAGGAGCGCCGTGAAAAGGCGATTAAAGAGATCCTGGACGAGCTGACGGAACGGATCGCATTCTTTGAAAAGCAGGAAAAATTCATCGAAGCCCAACGGATCAAGGAGCGTGTGCTGTTCGACGTGGAGCAGCTTCGTGAGATCGGCTTTTGCAGCGGGGTGGAGAACTATTCCCGTGTCCTTTCCGGCAGAGAGCCGGGAAGCAGGCCCTTTACCCTGTTCGATTTCTTCCCAAAGGACTTTTTGTTCTTAGTGGACGAATCCCACGTGACCATCCCCCAGGTGCGGGGAATGTCCGGGGGAGATTATTCCCGCAAGAAAAATCTGGTGGATTATGGCTTCCGATTGCCCTCCGCCTTTGATAACCGCCCCTTGGTGTTCGACGAGTTCGATGCCCTTCGGGGGCAGACCATCTACTTCTCCGCTACCCCCGGGGAATACGAAAAGAATCTTTCTACCCAAATCGCAGAGCAGATCATCCGTCCTACGGGGCTTCTTGATCCGGAGGTGGAGGTACGCCCCACTGGGGGGCAGATCGACGATCTGGCAGGGGAGATCCGTCTCCGCGCCGCCAAGGGGGAGCGTGTGCTGGTCACCACCCTCACCAAGAAGATGGCGGAGGATCTGACGGAATACTTCGTAAAAAACGATATCCGCACCAAATATATGCATTACGACATCGACACCATGGAGCGTATCGACATCCTTCGCGGCCTCCGCGAGGGTGAGTTCGACGTTTTGGTGGGCATCAACCTGCTCCGTGAGGGCCTTGACCTGCCGGAGGTGTCTTTGGTGGCCATTCTGGATGCGGACAAGGAAGGCTTCTTGCGTAGTGAGACCTCCCTCATTCAGACCATCGGCCGTGCTGCCCGTAACGCAGAGGGCAAGGTGATCCTCTACGCCGACAAGGAGACCCGCTCCATGCACGCCGCCATCACCGAGACCCGCCGCCGCAGAGAGGTGCAGGATGCCTTCAATAAGGCAAACGGCATTGTCCCCAAGACCATCGTCAAGGAGATCCGTGCACCCATCGCCATCACCACCAAGACGGAGACCGCCGAAACGGGCAAGATGACCAAGGCCCAGAAGAACAAGCTGGTGGAGATGCTCACCGTGGAGATGAAGCGGGCCGCCAAAGAGCTGGACTTCGAGACCGCCGCCGCTCTTCGCGACAGGATCCGCAGGATCTTGGGCGAGAAGGATTGACGCTTAAGGGGGGGACGCCTTAAGGGGCGCTGCCCCTTATGATCCCCGCCAAGGGGGATGATCCCCCTTGGATCCCTGCACTTTGTGAGGGAAAATAAAAAAGTTCCCGCATAGGGTACAGCGCAAAGTCGTTTCGCAACACAACGCTTTTCGGGGGATTCGTGAATCGCCCCTACAAAATCGAAGGGAGGGAAGGTTAACAATATAGCCTTTTCTCCTGCAGATAGGATGGGAAAAACGTTTTATTTCCACCTCATTGCGTGAAAATATGGTTTGATTTTATCCGGCGTATCTTGCGTAACCGTAGGGGCGATTCACGAATCGCCCGTTAAGGAAACGGCTTTTGCCGGCACTACGATATTTTCCCCTTTGTTTTTTATATCACCTTTCCGAAAACGACAGTTTTCGGCACTTAAAGTTCTTTGAGGATTCTTAAGGAACTTTCTTACAAGAAAGTTCCTTGAGCTCCCCCGTAAAACAGAAAGGACAACACATGGCATCCGCAGAATTGATCATCAAGGGCGCCCGCGTCCACAACTTAAAAAACGTAGACCTTTCCATCCCCAGGGAGCAGCTTGTGGTGTTCACAGGCCTTTCCGGCTCGGGTAAATCCAGCCTTGCCTTCGACACCATCTACGCCGAGGGCCACCGCCGTTTCGTCCAGTCCTTGTCCTCTTACGCCAGAATGTTTTTGGGACAGCTTGACAAGCCCGACGTGGACAGCATCGACGGCCTGTCTCCCGCCATCTCCATCGACCAGAAGACCACCTCCAAGAACCCCCGCTCCACCGTGGGCACGGTGACGGAGATCTACGACTACCTCCGTCTGCTCTACGCCCGTATCGGCGTGCCCCATTGCCCCATCTGCGGGGAGGTGATCAAACAGCAGTCGGTGGACGAGATCGTGGACCGTATTCTGGAGCTACCCGAGGGGACTCGCTTCATGGTGCTTTCCCCCGTGGTGTGGGAGAAGAAGGGCATGCACGATAAGGTGTTGGAGGACGCCCGCAAGAGCGGTTACGTCCGTGCCCGTGTGGACGGCAGTCTCTACGACCTCAGCGAGAGGATCGACCTGGATAAAAACTTAAAGCACACCATCGACATCGTGGTGGACAGATTGGTGATCAAGGGGGAGATCCGCTCCCGTTTGGCAGACAGCGTGGAATCAGCCGCAAAGCTTTCCGAAGGGCTGGTGCTGGTGGTCACCGTTGGGGAAAACCCCGAGGAGATCCTATTCTCCCAAAACTACGCCTGTAAGACCCACGGCATCTCCATCGGGGAATTGGAGCCTCGTATGTTCTCCTTCAATAACCCCGCAGGGGCCTGCGAAGCATGTAACGGTCTGGGAGAGAATTTCGTCCTCACCGTGGAAAAGCTGATCCCCGACCGCTCTCTGTCTCTCTACGGCGGAGCGGTGGTCTGCAACGGCTTCAAATCCGTGGAGGCGGACAGCTACTACGGTCAGATCATCGAGGTCATCGGGGAAAAGTACGGCTTCAACGTCCACACCCCCATGAATCAATATTCCGAAGAAGCCTTCGAGGTGGTGATGTACGGCAACGGGAACAAGCGCCGCAGTGTGGGCGAGCCCAAGTTCGACGGCATTGTAAATCTGATCAAACGCCGCTACGATACCAACCCCTCCTTTGAGATCCGCGAATATTACGAAACCTTTATGGATAACGTCCCTTGTCCCGCCTGTAAGGGTAAGCGGTTGCGCCCCGAGCCCTTGGCGGTGACCGTGGGGGATAAGAACATCCACGAGCTTTGTCAGCTTTCCGTAGGGAAGGCTTTGGACTTTGTGAACAAACTCACCCTTTCCCACAGCGAGGCCATGATTGCCGCAGAGATCCGCAAGGAGATCAATGCCCGGCTGGGATTCTTAATGAGCGTGGGTCTGGAATATCTTACCCTGGGCAGAAAATCCGGCTCTCTTTCCGGGGGAGAGGCACAGCGTATCCGTCTTGCCACCCAGATCGGTTCTTCCCTCATGGGGGTGCTGTATATCCTGGACGAGCCCAGTATCGGTCTCCACCAGCGGGACAACGCAAAGCTGATCAACACCTTGAAGAAGCTCCGCGACTTGGGCAACACCGTCATCGTGGTGGAGCACGACGAGGAGACCATGCGCAGCGCGGACTTCCTTGTGGACGTGGGTCCCAAGGCGGGCATCCACGGGGGAGAGATCATCTACGCGGGCAAGCCGGAGGACATCGAAAGCTGTCCCGACTCTTTCACAGGGCAATACCTTACGGGCAAGCGGAAGATCGACGTGCCTACGGTACGCCGCAAGGGCAACGGCAACAAGCTCACCGTGGTGGGCGCTTCCGAGAACAATCTGAAAAACCTCACCGTAGACTTTCCTCTGGGCACCTTCACCTGTGTCACGGGGGTTTCCGGGTCGGGAAAATCCTCCTTGGTGAATCTCATTCTCTACCGTGCTCTGGCGCGGAAGCTTGGTAGAATGGCCATTGTCCCCGGGAAACATGAGGAGGTTCTGGGCACTCAATATATTGATAAGGTGATCCAGATCGACCAGTCGCCCATCGGACGCACCCCCCGCTCCAACCCCGCCACCTATACGGGGATGTTCGGGGAGATTCGCGCGGTGTTCGCCGCCACTCCCGAGGCCAAGGCCCGGGGCTACAAGGACGGCCGCTTCTCCTTCAATGTAAAAGGCGGCCGTTGCGAGGCCTGCGGCGGGGACGGCACCAACCTCATCGAAATGCACTTCCTTCCCGACGTGTACGTCACCTGCGACGTGTGCAAGGGCAAGCGGTACAACCGCGAGACTTTGGAAGTGAAATACAAGGGCAAGAGCATCTACGACGTTCTGGAAATGACCGTGGACGAAGGGGTGGAGTTCTTCTCCGTCTACCGCGGAATCCAGCGGAAGCTGAAAACCCTGCAGGACGTTGGCTTGGGCTATATCAAGATCGGCCAACCCTCCAACACCTTGTCCGGCGGCGAGGCACAGCGTGTGAAGCTTGCCACGGAGCTGTCCAGAGTATCCACCGGCAGAACCCTTTACGTGCTGGACGAGCCCACCACGGGGTTGCATTCCTACGACGTGGATCAGCTCCGCGCCGTGTTACAGCGGCTTGTGGACAGCGGCAACACCGTTGTGGTCATCGAGCACAATCTTGACCTCATCAAGACCGCGGACTATATCATTGATTTGGGACCCGAGGGGGGAGACGGCGGCGGCACTCTGGTTGCCTGCGGTACTCCCGAGGAGGTAGCCGCCTGCGAGGACAGCTACACCGGTCAGTATCTGAAGGGCGTTTTGGAGGAGAACGCTTAAGGGGCGCCGCCCCTTAAGAAACCCCGCCAGAAGGGAAGACCTGTAAACAGGTCAAGTCCCCTTGGAATCCCACATTGTGAGGGGAAAATAAAAAGTTCCCGCATAGGGTACAGCGCAAAGTCGTTTCGCAACACAACGCTTTTCGGGCGATTCGTGAATCGCCCCTACAAAACCGAGCGGAGGAAAGGTTAGAAACGTAGCCCTTTCTTCCGCAGATAGGAAGGACGAAAAACGGTTTATACCTACCTCGTTGCGTGAAAATATGGTTTGATTTTATCCAGCGTATCTTGCGTAACCGTAGGGGCGATTCACGAATCGCCCGGAACCGAAGGGAACGATTTTCCCCCGAATCTACGATATTTTCCTCTTCGTTTTTTATACACCCTCCCGAAAACGACAGTTTTCGGCAATAAAAGTTCTTTGAAGTTCAAGAAACTTTCTTTTAAGAAAGTTTCTTGGAAAAAAGGAGATATACATGAACACCGAGAAATATGCACATCTGTTAAAACACGTGGAGAAGCCCGGGCGGTACGTGGGGGGCGAGCTGAACAGCGAGTATAAGGACCCCGCCACCGTAGACCTGAACCTGTGCTTCTGCTTCCCCGACACCTACGAGATCGGTATGTCCAACCTGGGTATGCGCATCCTTGTGGGTTGCTTAAACCGCATGGACGGGGTGTATTGCCAGCGTTCCTACGCCCCCTGGCCGGATATGGAGGCACAGCTGTTACAAAACGGCCTGCCCCTCTACGCCCTGGAAACGGGGGAGCCCCTCTGTAATTTTGACGCCTTGCTGTTCACTTTGCAGTACGAGCTTTGCTATACCAACGTGCTGAACATGATCCGCCTTGCGGGTCTGCCCATGTACGCAAAGGACAGAACGGGGGAGATGCCCCTTATCATTGCGGGCGGCCCCTGCTCCTACAATCCCGAGCCCTTGGCGGACTTTGTGGATATCTTCTCCATCGGAGAAGGGGAGGAAGCTCTCTGCGAGCTGGCAGAGCTGATCCGTACCTGCAAGAAGGAGGGCGTTTCCAAGGAGGAGCTGCTTTACAGAGCTTCTCAGCTGGAAGGCTTCTACGTGCCTTCCCTGTACCAAGTTACTTACAACGAGGACGGTACCCTGCAGTACTTTGCCCCGGGGCGTGAAGGGGTTCCCGCTACCGTGAAGAAGCGTATCATCACCGATCTGGACAAGGTGTACTTCCCCGAGAAGTCTCCCATGCCCTACCTGGACGTGGTTCACGACCGTGTGATGATGGAGGTAACCCGCGGCTGTATCCGCGGATGTCGTTTCTGCCAGGCGGGGATGATTTACCGTCCCTACCGCGACAAATCTCCCGAGGGCATCAACGCCTGCGCTATGGCCTCCATCGGTCATACCGGCTATTCCGAGATCTCCCTGACTTCTCTCAGCATCAGCGACTATCCCCGTCTGCCCGAATTGGTGGACAAGCTGCTGGAGTGGACGGAGGAGCAAAAGGTAGGGCTATCCCTGCCCTCCCAGCGTATCGACGCTTTCTACGAGGAACTGATGGAAAAGGTGATGTCCGTGCGGAAGAGCGGCCTTACCTTCGCCCCCGAGGCGGGTACGCAAAGACTCCGTGACGTGATCAATAAGAACATCGCCGAGGACGATATCTTAGTGGCCTGCGAGAAGGCCTTCGACGGGGGCAGAAACAGTTTGAAGCTGTACTTCATGAACGGCCTGCCCACCGAGCGCGACGAGGACATCCTGGGCATCGCAGAGCTGGCACAGAAAATCGTGGATCTGTTCTACGCTAAGAAACGTAAGGGAAGAGGCGTTACCGTGACGGTAAGCGTTTCCTGCTTCGTGCCCAAGCCCTTCACTCCCTTCCAGTGGGAAGCCCAGAATGACTTCGAGGAGCTGGAACGGAAGCAGAAATTGCTCCGCGACCACATCACCTCCCGCAAGATCGACTATAAATACCACGACGCCAAGGTCTCTCGTCTGGAGGCTGTGTTCGCCAAGGGCGACCGCCGTCTGGGCAAGGCTCTGGCCTACGCCGTGGAAAAGGGCCAGAAGTTCGACGCCTGGGACGAGTTCTTCTCCTACGAGAACTGGATGGGTTACTTTGCCGACACGGGCATCGACCCCGCCTTCTACGCCAATCGTGTCATGGGAGAAGAGGAGCTGTTGCCCTGGGATTTCATCGACATCGGCGTGACCAAGCGGTTCCTGCTTTCCGAAAAGCATAAGGCGGAAGCGGAGACCACCACCCCCGACTGCCGCACCAAATGCTCCGCCTGTGGGGCAAATACCCTCTGCGGCGGCAAGGGCTGTTCCGCACATCCTACGAAGGAGGCTTGAGAGATGAAATACGTATTTGCAACCTTTACAAAAACGGGTAACCTCCGTTATATTTCCCACCTGGATCTTCAGAGAGCCTTCACCCGTCTGCTGTTGCGTACGGGTCTGCCCATCAAGTTTTCCGAGGGCTTCAATCCCCACCCCAAGCTGATGTTCGCCCAGCCTCTTTCCCTGTTCCAGGAAAGTATTTGCGAGGTGGCGGAGTTCCGCTTTGAGGACGAATGCCCCACCGAGGCAGAGACCTTGGCACGTTTGCAGGAACAGTCTCCCGAAGGGATGAACTTCACCAAGGTGGAGTATTCCGAAAGGAAGCTTCCTCCCTGCAAAGCGGCGGAGTATACCCTCACCTTCGAGACGGCTCTTGATGTAGAGGCCTTCCAAGCCCTCTTCGCCGGGGAAATGCCCGTGGTGAAGAAGACCAAGACCCAGGAAAAAACCGTGGACATCGCCCCCCTCATCACCGAAAAGTTTTTTGCCAAAACGGAAACAGGCGTGACCTTGCATTGCACCCTTCCCTGCGGCAACGAGTACCTAAACCCCTCCTATATTGAGCAGTTCTTGGGGGACAAGGTCACCGATATGCGGGTGATGCGGGAGAAATTGATGTTTTGACCCCCGAAAGGGTCTGCTTTCGGAAGTCGATTTCTTCGGAGAATTGATTCCCGCCTCTCACAATTTTTTTACAAATAACCCTTGCGTTTATCAAAGAACTTTGCTATAATATTTCCAAACGATACAATAAGGGGGAATCTGCCCATGAATATGCAGCCCAAATACAAACGCGTGTTACTCAAGCTCTCCGGCGAGGCCTTGTCCGGGGACGGAAATCGGATCCTTGACGACGGTTTCCTTCGTGCCGTAGCCGCAGAGATCGCCACCTGCGTAAAGGCAGGGGTACAGTTCGGCATCGTCATCGGTGCGGGAAATATCTGGAGAGGTGCCCGCCAGGGCGGTCTTTCCATCGACCGTGTGAGAGGGGACCACATGGGCATGCTTGCCACCGTGATCAACTCCCTTGCCATGCAGGACTATCTGCTTGCCGCAGGGGTGGACGCCAAGGTGATGAGCGCCTTCCAGATCCAGCAGGTCTGTGAGCCCTACGCCCAGTATAAGGCTATGGAATATTTAGAGCAGGGAAGCGTTGTGCTGATCCCCTGCGGCGTGGGTTATCCCTACTTCTCCACCGATACGGGGATGATGCTCCGGGCTGTGGAATTGAAGTGCGACGTACTTCTGTCCGCCAAGAACGTGGACGGCGTCTACGACAGCGACCCTGCCAAGAACCCCGACGCCAAGAAGTATGATACCCTGACTTACGACGAGATCCTTTCCAAGAATCTCAAGGCTATCGACCTCACTGCCTCCGCCATTGGCAGAGAAAACAAAATGCCCGCCCTGATCTTCGGGCTTTCCCACCCCGAGAACATCACCCGTGCGGTGATGGGGGAGAATCTGGGCACCTTGATCACCGAATAAAAAAAGCTTCACATAGAAAGGAAAATCACCATGAGTTTCGACAAAAAGCCTTACGAGTCCAAAATGCAGAAGACCATCGACGTCCTGGAGTCTGAATTTGCCACCATCCGTGTGGGCAGAGCCTCCGCAAGAGTGCTGGATAAGATCACCGTTCCTTACTACGGCACTCCCACCGGCATCGACGGCGTTGCCACCGTTAAGACTCCCGACGCAAGAACTCTGCTGATCCAGCCCTGGGAGACCTCCATGCTGAAGGAGATCGAGAAAGCCATCGCCGCATCCGATTTGGGCATCACCCCCCAGAACGACGGCAAGGCCATCCGCCTGAACTTCCCCCCTCTTACCGAGGAGCGCCGTAAGGAGTTCACCAAGAAGACCGCTAAGATGGGCGAGGAAGCAAAGGTTGCCATCCGTAACCTGCGCAGAGACGCCAACGATGAGATCAAGAAGCTGAAGAAGGACAGCATCATCACCGAGGACGATCAGAAGAACGCAGAAAAGGCAGTCCAGGATCTTACCGACAAGTACGTGAAGAAGGTTGATGAAGTGGTTGCCAAGAAGGACAAGGAGATCATGGAGCTTTGATGGAGCATCCTGATTTCAAAAAGCTTCCCAACCACGTAGCAATGATCATGGATGGCAACGGCCGCTGGGCAAAAAAGCGGCTGTTGCCCCGCACCGCGGGACACAAGGTGGGGCTGGATGCATTTTTCGAGGTGGCCAACGCCTGCAGTGACTTGGGGATCCCTTACGTGACGGTGTACGCCTTTTCCAGCGAAAACTGGAATCGGGAGAAGTCCGAGGTGGATGCCCTCATGGCCCTTATGAAAAACGGCATCGTCCGCTATATGCCCGAATTGCAGGAGCGGAATATCCGTCTGAACCTCATGGGAGATCTTTCCCGTTTCCCCGACGAGGAACGGAACGCCATTCTGGATTGCAGAGACCGTCTGGCAAGCAATACCGGTGCGGTGCTTTCCATCTGCATCTCCTACGGAGGCAGACAGGAGATCTTGCACGCCGTAAACGAGCTGTTGGCGGAAGGGAAGAAGGAAGTCACCGCAGAGGAGCTGGAAAAGCATTTGTATTCTGCGGGGATCCCCGACCCGGATCTGATCATCCGCACCAGCGGAGAGTATCGGATCTCCAACTTTTTGTTATGGCAGTCCGCCTATGCGGAATATTATTTTACCGACGTGCTTTGGCCGGACTTCCGTAAGGAAGAACTGTACAAGGCACTGCGGGAGTTTGAATCCCGCAAGAGAAGATTCGGTAAGTAAGGGTCAACTCCCTTCTATCTTCCCCCCTCCGAAAACGTTAGTTTTCGGCACTGAAAGTTTCTTTGGGATTCTTAAGAGGCTTTCTTTTCAAAGAAAGCCTCTTAAGCCCTCGTACTATTCCTACATACAGGAGGTATCCTTATGTTAACCCGTATCATCACGGCAGTGATCGCTCTGTGCCTGCTGGTTCCCATTCTGCTGTTCGCTCCCACCTGGGCGGTGGCAGGTCTTTGGGCGCTGTTGGGCGCTGTGGCGGTATATGAGTTTTTCTCCTGCGTGGGATTCAAAAAAGAGGTGTGGCTCTGGGTGGTCTCCATCCTCAGCCTGGTGATTTCCATCGGCTGTAATATCCTTACGGGCACTCTCTTGAACAAGTTCTACCAAGAAGAATGGCTGCAGTACGTGCTGTATCTGCCTTCCATTATGAACGTGGTCACCGTGCTGGCCTTTATGCTGGCGGCGGTGGTGCGTTACAAAAAGCTCCCTGTTGACCGTCTGATCATGCTTTTCGGGCTGGTGCATTACGCCAAATACGGCTTTTCCGCTTTGGCGGGCCTGGCGCTGGATAAGCCCATGTTCATCGGCCTTGCGACCCCCGGCGCATCCGTTCCCCTGTGGGTCGCCCTGTGCATCCCGTGGGTGGCGGACACCATGGCCTATTTCACCGGCTATTTCTTGGGCAAGCATAAGCTCTGCCCGGAGATCTCTCCCAAAAAGACGGTGGAGGGCGCCATCGGCGGCGTGTTGGGTACGGGTATCGCGGCGGTGGTGGTGTACGGTTTCGTCAGCGGCTGGGAGATCTGGGATCTGCTGCCTATCTTCATCGGCGCCATGCTGTTGGCGGTGGTCTCCATCTACGGCGACCTGTTTGCCTCGGTGGTAAAACGCCACTTTGGTGTGAAGGACTACGGCAAGCTGTTCCCCGGGCACGGCGGCATCATGGATCGCTTTGACAGCACCATCCCCGTGGCCATTCTGTTGCAGCTTTTGCTGGTATTCCCTTATTTTGAGAATTTGATATGACATCCTCTATCTGTATTTTAGGCTCTACGGGCTCCATCGGCACCCAGTCCTTGGACGTTGCCCGTAAGCATCACATCCCCGTCACCGCTTTGGCGGCGGGTACAAGAGAAGAAACGTTGGAAAGGCAGGCACGTGAGTTCCTGCCTGCCGCCGTTTATATTGACAAGTCACGTTACAGCTCCTTGAAGACCCGCCTTGCGGATACGAGCATCCGCATCCTTTCCGGGGACGAGGGGCTGACCGAGCTTGCGGCTACGGACACTTCCCCCACGGTGGTGAACGCCCTTACGGGGATCCTGGGTCTGAAGCCCACCCTCTCTGCCTTAGAGGCGGGGAAAGATATTGCCCTGGCCAACAAGGAAACTTTAGTGGCAGGGGGCGATTTGGTGATGTCTCTCGCACGGGAGAAGGGCCTGAAAATCCTTCCCGTGGACAGTGAGCATTCCGCCATTTTTCAATGCCTGCAGTGCGGGGGCAAGGTGAAGAAGATCCTGCTCACCGGTTCGGGAGGCCCCTTCTTCGGGAAGGACAAGGAATTCTTAAAGACCGTCACCGCTGCAGACGCCCTGCGCCATCCCAATTGGAGCATGGGCCCCAAGATCACCGTGGACAGCTCCACCCTGATGAACAAGGGCTTGGAGTTTATCGAGGCGGTGCATCTCTTTGACGTCCACCCCGATCAAATTGAGGTGGTGATCCAAAGGGAGAGCATCATCCATTCCATGGTTCAGTTTGAAGATAACGCCGTGCTGGCACAAATGGGCGTGCCGGATATGCGGCTTTGCATCCAATATGCCTTGACCTACCCGGAGCGTACCGAATCTCCCTCGGGAGAGCTGGATCTCTTCCAGGTAGGCAAGCTCACCTTCTTCCGCCCGGATACGGAGACCTTCCCTCTGCTGAAGCTGGCCAAGGACACCATCTTAAAGGGCGGCAACCTCCCTGCCGCCATGAACGGCGCCAACGAGGAGGCCGTGGGCAGATTCTTAAAGGGAGAGATTGGGTATACCCAATTGTTTGATATCGTCATCTCCGCCACGGAGAACGCACACTTCGTCCCCCATCCCACCTTGGCACAGATCCTGGAGGCAGACAAGGCCGCCAGAGAATACGTAAGAGCGCAGTAAGCTTTTCCCTCACCTACGAAAGGAACCCTGTTTTTTATGATCACCATTCTCGTTACCCTTCTGATCTTCGGCCTGCTGGTTACTGTCCACGAGCTGGGGCATTATCTGGTTGCCCGCGCCTCGGGTGTGGCCATCATTGAGTTTTCCATCGGCATGGGGCCCAAGATCAAGAGCTGGCAGGGCAAGATCAATACCTTCTCCATCCGCGCACTTCCTATTGGCGGCTACGTCCGTATGGCAGGGGAGCCCGGGGAGGATGACGACGTGGAATCCATGGTGGCCTGCATCGGCAGAAAGCCCATCAATGAGGTGAACATCTTCAAGCGGATGCTCATCGTCCTGGCAGGGCCGTTCATGAACATCCTGCTGGCGTTTTTGGTGATGCTTTTGCTGGTCAGCACCAGTCAAGCCATCGGCAGTACCCAGGTGGCGGAGCTGATGGAGCATAACGAAAGCGGAAAATACGGTTTACAGCCCGGAGATATCATTCTGGAGATCGACGGTAAGACCATCCGTTGCTTCCCGGATCTTTCCTACAAGATCATGGCGGACGGCGCCTTCGGTGTGGATATGCTGGTGGAGCGCGATGGGAAAGAGGTGCTTTTGGAAAACGTGGTTTTCGCCTACACCGAGGAGGAGGGTATCGTCTACGGTGCCTTGGATTTCAAGGTGTATCGGGAGGAGAAAACGCTTTCTACCATCCTGTACGAAAGCTTTTGGCAGGGATATAACTCCATCTATATGACGGTGGATTCCCTGATCGATACCATCAAAGGACGCTACGGTCTGGAGGCTGTGGGCGGACCCGTTGCCATCGGAGAGCAGATCGGAGAGGCTATGGATGCCGCCGATACCTTTGCCGACACCTTGCGGAATTTGGGGAGCATAACCATGATGATCTCCGTTTCCCTTGGTATTATGAACCTCCTGCCCATCCCTGCGCTGGACGGCGGGCGGTTCTTGATCTATGTAATTGAAGCGATTCGTAGAAAACCACTCCCAAAAAAGGTTGAAGAAGGAATTGTTGGCGCGACCATGTTTTTGCTATTGGCTCTCATGGCGCTTGTGTTCGTTAAGGATATATTCCTCTAAAAAGGGGCGAAAAATTCAAGAAAATTCGATTTCAAAAACTACCGTTTTTGGAAAAAGTATTTTATAGTTTATTTCCCGAAAACGACAGTTTTCGGCAGGGAGAGTTCTTTGAAGATTCTTAAGAAACTTTCTTTCAAGAAAGTTTCTTAAGCCTCCCCGAAAGGCTGTGTATGTCAAACATCGTAAAAATCGGAACTGTGACCATCGGGGGCGGAAGCCCTGTGGCCATCCAGTCTATGACCAATACCCATACCGCAGACAGGGAAGCAACCCTTGCCCAGATCCTTGCCTTGGAGCAGGCGGGCTGTCAGATCGTCCGCTTCACGGTGAACACGGAGGAAGCGGCGGAGTCCATTCCTTATCTGCGGGAACATACCCATATCCCCCTGGTGGCGGACATCCACTTCGATTACCGCCTGGCATTGAAGGCGGCGGAGTACGGCATCCATAAGATCCGTATCAACCCCGGCAACATCGGCTCCGTGGATCGTATCCGTGAGGTGGCAAGGGTGTGCAACCAAAAAAACATCCCCATCCGTATCGGCATCAACGGTGGCTCTCTGGAAAAGGAGCTTCTGGTCAAGTACGGCTCTCCCACCCCCGAAGCTCTCTGCGAATCCGCCTTGAAGGCGGCAAAGGAGTTTGAAGCGGTGGACTTCTGTAACCTGGTGCTTTCCGTGAAAAGCTCCTCCGTGCCAAATATGATCAAAGCCAACAGATTGCTGGCGGAGAGATGTAACTATCCTTTGCATTTGGGCGTCACGGAAACGGGCACCAAGCGGGGGGGGAGCATTAAATCCGCTGTGGGCATCGGCGCCTTGCTGTGCGACGGTATCGGAGATACCATGCGGGTGTCCTTGACTGCGGATCCTGTTGAGGAGATATACGCCGCCAAGGAGATCCTGCGTGCCTGCGGACTTTTGGGCGGGGTGAACCTGATCTCCTGTCCCACCTGTGGCAGAACGGAAGTGGATCTTATCCGCTATGCCGAGGAGCTGCAGAGTAAGATTGATACCTTGAACGTTCCCGCAGGGAAGAAACTGAACGTGGCTCTCATGGGTTGCGTGGTCAACGGCCCCGGTGAAGCCAAGGAAGCCGACGTCGGCGTGGCAGGGGGCAAGGGCGAAGCGGTGCTCTTCCGCAAAGGGGAGATCGTGGGTAAAATCTCCGAGGATCAGATCGTCCCCGTTTTGTGGGATGAGATCAACCGCCTTTTGAAGTGAGAAAGCACTGTTTTTCAATCGCGTTCATCGCGTTAAGGAGCGTTTATGGACATCTTAGAACAATTCAAAAAGAAATTTGCCCGTGCGCTCCTGACCAAGGACGACGAGGATCTGGTCCGCCGCATGGAGACCTTCGGCGTGAAGGTGGACAAGGAGAACAAGCGGGTGGAGATCCATGCAAAATTTGCCAAGGTGGAAAACCCCAGATTGCTGTTCGCCCTGGAGGATCTCATCAAAGCCGCCTATGGGCTGAACGAGGTTCGTATCTTCCCCAAATATCCTCCCGAAGCTTTCAAGCCGGAATGTGTCAAGGGACTCATCGCTTTGCTGAAAAGAGTCACCGGCTCCGGGGTAAGCTACGGCTTTTTTGAGGATTGCGTGTTGCATTTCGACGCCCCCAGAGGCACTTTGGAGATCAGCCTGCGGCAGTACGTGTCTCCCGCCTTCGTCACCCACAGCGGCGCGGCAGCCTTCCTTTCCGAGTGTATCCGCCACCAGTTTGGGCTGGATATCACCGTGTATATCACCGGCGAGGAGGTGGATCCCTCCCGCTACGAGGCCCCAGGGGTAGCCGCCATGCGGAAGGCCGCCAAAGAGGAAGCTCTGGAGGAGGCCAACAGCATCAAAGCCAGCGTTCTCAACGATCAAAAGAGTATGGCGTTGGAGTTCTTCGGCCCTGATGCCGCCATTCCCGAGCATACCGAGGATGGCAAGGTGATCCTTCGGGTGGGCAATATGACTTTCGATATCACCGAGCCCAAGCCCGTTTACGGCACCTTGAAGAACCGTTCTTCCTTGGTGCCCATCAAAATGCTGCGCAGAGATTCCTTCGTTTCCTTCGTGGGGAAGCTGTTCTCCTGGGAGGAGAAGGAAAACTATGATAAACCCAAGAACTCCTTTAAGATGTTCGTCACCGACGGGGAAGCCTCCGTGATGCTTCGCTTTCAGGCGGAAAAGGGAACCTCCTTTCCAAAAGCTCCCGCCTACGTGCTGGTGGAGGGCAAGGCACAGTACTCCGAGTTTGACGGGGAGCTGGTGATCCGCGTATCCGCCATGGCCACGGTGAAGGCCCTGTTCCGCAAGGAGACCAACCCCACCCCCCGTGTGGAGCTTCATTGCCATACCAATATGTCCGCTATGGACGCCATGTCCGATCCCGGTGCCATTATGAAGCGTGCCCAGGATTGGGGCTGTCCCGCCCTGGCCATCACCGACCACGGCAATTTGCAGGCCTTCCCGGAGATTATGAAGGCCACCAAGAAATGCCCCGACGTGAAGCCTATCTACGGTATGGAGGGCTATCTGGTGGATGATACCGCCAGAGCGGTATTCTTCTACTCCGACGAAAAAGATAACAAGAACTTTGAAAAAGACGAGTTCATCGTCTTCGATATCGAGACCACAGGACTTTCCGTGCAGAACTGCGGCATCACCCAGATCGCCGCTCTGCTCTACAAGGGCGGAGAAATGCTGGATACCTTCGAGACTCTCGTCAACCCCGGTATGCCCATTCCGGAGAATATCACTCAGCTCACAGGCATCACCGACGACATGGTGAAGGACGCTCCCGACGTGGAGACCGCCGTGAGAGACTTCCTTGCCTTCGCGGGGGGACGTATGCTGGTGGCACACAACGCCTCCTTCGACGCTTCCTTTATCCGCAAGGCCTGTGCGGATTACGGCATGGAGTTCGATTGTCCCTGCTTGGATACCGTGGCGCTGTCCCGCTTTATCAACAGCGATCTTAACCGACACACCCTGGACTCTCTGGCCAGGTATTTCAAGCTGGGAGACTTCGATCACCACCGCGCCAACGAGGACACGGAAATGCTTGCCCGCATCTTCGATTGCCTCATCGGGAAGCTTGCCGCCAACGGCATCTTCACCACGGGAGAGATGGTCACCGCCATGGCGGAAAATTCCGACCCCAAGCGGCTGAAGAACACTTATCACATCGTACTGCTGGCCAAGAACGAAACAGGGCTTAAGAACCTGTACAAATTGGTTTCCTATTCCTACTTAAATTATTTCAACCGTCACCCCCGCATCCCCAAAACAGTGCTGAAGGAGCACAGAGAGGGTCTGATCTTAGGCTCTGCCTGTATTGCCGGTGAGTTCTACCAGGCGGTGGTGGACGGCAAGCCCTTCGGGGAGCTTTGCAAGATCGCCGAGATGTACGATTATCTGGAGATCCAGCCCTGGACCAACAACTGGTTCCTCTATGAGGACGGCAAGCTGGGCACCGATCCCCAAAAGGCATTAGAGCAGCTCCACGAATACGACAGAACCGTGATCCGTGTGGCGGATAAGCTGAACAAGCCCGTATGCGCCACGGGAGACGTACACTTCTTAGAGCCGGAGGACGAGCTTTACAGACAGATCCTGCAAAAGGGTCAGGGCTTTGCCGACGGCGACAAAGAGACCAAGCTTTACTTCAAGACCACCGACGAAATGCTGGAAGCCTTCTCCTTCTTAGGAGAAGAAAAGGCAAGGGAAGTGGTCATCGACAACCCCCGTAAGATCGCCGAAAGCGTGGAGTTTTTGAAGCCCATTCCCGACGGTCAGTATACCCCCGAGATCCCCGGTGCAGACGAGGACCTGATCCGTACCTGCGAGGAGACGGCGAAGAAGCTTTACGGCGACCCCATTCCCGAGATCGTCAAGGCCAGAATGGACAGGGAATTGACCTCCATCATCAAAAACGGCTTCGCAGTGCTTTACATCATCGCCCGTAACTTGGTGCGTAACTCCGAGGAAAACGGCTACTACGTGGGCTCCCGCGGCTCCGTGGGCTCTTCCTTCGTGGCCTCCTTGGCACATATTTCCGAGGTAAACCCCCTGCCTCCCCATTGGCGTTGCCCCAATTGTAAGCACAGCGAGTTCATCACCGACGGCTCCTACGGTTCGGGATTTGATATGCCCGACAAGAACTGTCCTCACTGCGGAACGAAAATGACGGTAGACGGCCACGACATCCCCTTCGAGACCTTCTTGGGTTTCCATGGGGAAAAGGCACCGGATATCGATCTGAACTTCTCGGGAGACGTCCAGTCCGCCGCCCATAAATACACCGAAGTGCTGTTCGGCAAGGAGAACATCTTCCGCGCAGGCACCGTGTCCGCGTTGCAGTCCAAGACCTGCTTCGGCTTCGTGAAGCATTATTTGGAGGAGGAGGGGAAGGATCTCACCCGTGCGGAGATCGAACGTCTCATCGACGGGTGCATCGGCGTCAAGCGTACCACGGGTCAGCATCCCGGCGGCATCGTGGTCATTCCCAAGCAATATCAGATCTACGATTTTACTCCCGTGCAATACCCTGCGGAGAAGGAATCCTCCGGGGTCATCACCACCCACTTCGCCTTTGAATACCTCCACGATACCCTGTTAAAACTGGATATTCTGGGTCACGATGTTCCCACCTTCTACCGCATTCTGGAAGAATATACCGGCCGTTCCGTGATGGCGCTCCCCATGAATGACGTCAACGTGTACGAGCTGTTCAAGTCCACCAAGCCTTTGGGCATCACCCCCAAGGACATCGATTGCAACCTTGGCACCTTCGGTCTTCCCGAGTTCGGCACCAAATACGCCATCCAGATGATCGAGGACGCCAAGCCTCAGAACTTCTCCGACCTGTTGCAGATCTCAGGCCTTTCCCACGGTACGGGCATTTGGCTGGGCAACGGTAAGGATCTCATCGCCAACGGCACCTGCTCCATTCACGAGATCATCGGTACCCGTGACAGTATCATGATCTACCTGATGCAGAAGGGACTGGATTCCTCCGTGGCCTTCACCGCCATGGAGCGTACCCGTAAGGGTAAAGGTTTGACGGATGACCTGATCGTGGAAATGAAGAAGTGCGACGTTCCCGATTGGTACATCGAATCCTGTCAGAAGATCAAGTACATGTTCCCCAAGGCCCACGCGGCGGCCTATACCATCGCGGCTCTCCGTCTGGGCTGGTTCAAGGTCTACGAGCCCGTGGCCTTCTACGCCGCTTACTTCACCATCAAGGCAGATACCTTTGACGGCGCCTTGGTGATGCAGGGACTCCGTGCCATCAAGGCCAAAATGCGGGAATTGCAGAACGCCCAGAATATCACCGCCAAGGACGAGGATATGCTGGTCATTCTCAACCTGGTGGTGGAGATGTATGCCCGCGGGGTGGAGTTCCTTCCCGTGAACATCTTCCGCTCCCACGCCTTCAAGTTTCTGCCGGAAGACGGCAAGGTCAGATTGCCCTTCACCTCCCTTTCCGGGTTGGGGCAGGGTGCCGCAGAGCGTATCCAGGATTCCATCGCCACGGGTAGGGTCACCACCGTGGAGGAATTGATGATGGAGCCCGGCGTTGGCAAGAGCGTGGTGGAAATGCTGCGAAACAACGGCTGCCTGGAAGGCCTGCCGGAGTCCAATCAATTCACGCTGTTTTAAGCGCTTCGCTTGCACCCGAAAAAAGAATTTTTTTGGGTGATACGCCCTGCTTCTGCGCAGGGCGAGCCCCTGACGGGGTTTGCAACAAGGTTGCAAATTTTTCTCCTGCGCTAACCGCTTGGAGAAAAACTATAAAAGGTGTCTTTTTGCCCGAAATGAATTCGGGCAAGCGACGCAATTTTAATGTATCCCCTGCGGGGGAGAGCGTAGGAAACGATTCACTCTCGCCATCGCTTCGGCTACGCAGGATCGAACGCTTTTGCGCGCTCCCGCAGGGAGCTGACCTTCCCCCTTTTGGGGAAGGGGGACCAATACGAGACGGAAGGATTGACGTCTGTTCGTTTCGTTATTTCTCGTAGTGGTGGATGAGGTTCCTCTGAAAGGAAAATGTACCCCCTCCACACAATAAGAATTGTTATTAACTGCTTATGAAACTGTTTGATTATCACACCCACAACGAAATATCCTTTGATTCCGAAGCGACCTTACTTGGACACTGCCAATGGGCTGTCAAGAAAGGCCTTGCCGAGCTGGCGCTGACCAACCATTACGAATTGGACATGGTGCTGTTGGGCACCGCGGAAGCTCCCGACCTGGAAAAAGAAGAGAGCATGCTTTTAGAAGCTAAGGAAGCCTTCACAGGGAAGCTTGACGTCCTGCGGGGCATCGAGATCGGTCAGCCCGCCTACGACCTGGAGGCCGCCCGCAAGCTGGTTGCCAAACGGGATTACGACGTGGTTCTTGGCTCCCAACACAACGGCAAGGGAAACATCGACTTCTACTTCATGGATTGCAAGTCCTTTTCCGACGACCACCTGCGGGATCTTTGGGACACCTACCTTGCCGACCTGATCACCATCGCAAAGAAGGCGGAGGTGGACGTGCTGACCCACATTCTTTACCCCGTGCGGTACGTAGAAAAGGAGCGGCAGTATTGCTTCCCCGTGACCAAGGAGGCCTTTGAGCCGGTATTCAAGGCCTTGATCGAGAGGGAGATCGCTTTGGAGATCAACACCGCCGCTGTGCGGAGAGGGTCTCTCGCAGAGCCGGACCCCTGTATGGAATTGCTTTCCTTCTACCGCTCTCTGGGCGGGGAATATCTCACCTTAGGCAGTGACGCACACGTCTCTCCCGACGTGGGTGCAAACTTCAAGGAAGCCGTCGCCCTTGCGGAAGGGGCGGGGTTCCGTTATCTCACCCGTTTCCGCAACAGACAAAAGATCATGGAGGCTATATGATGAACCTGAAAAACACCATTCTTTCCTACCTGGAAAAGGATTCCCATTTGGATGCCAAGACCTTGGCCGTGATGCTGGGCATGACGGAGGAGGAAGTGGCAAAGGAGATTGCCTCGTTGGAAGCCGAGGGCACCATTCTCTCTTACAAAACCATTGTGAACTGGGAAAAGACCGACCGCCGTATGGTGCGGGCACTCATTGAGCTGAAGACCATTCCCCAGAGAGACAAGGGCTTTGATACCGTTGCAGAGCGAATCTCCACCTATCCCCAGGTGAAGAGCGTGTTCCTCATGTCCGGCGGCTTCGACTTGGCTTTGTTCGTGGAAGGGGAGACCATGCGTGACGTGGCGCTGTTCGTTGCGGAAAAGCTGGCCACCATGGAGGGGGTCACCGCCACCGCCACCCATTTCGTTTTGCAGACCTACAAGGATAACGACGTGGTATACGAGCAGGATACCACCGATAAGAGAGGCAATAGCTGGTAATGTTTGATCCTACGACACGTTTAAACCATACCGTCACGGAGATCAAGCCCTCGGGGATCCGCAAGTTCTTCGACCTTCTGGACGAGATGAAGGACGTGGTGGCCCTTACCGTGGGTCAGCCCGACTTCGTCACCCCCTGGCATATCCGTGATGCAGGCATCCGCTCCCTGGAGGAGGGGCGTACTTACTATACCTCCAACAACGGACTTTTAGAGTTCCGTAAAGAAATTGCAAACTATCAGTCCCGACGTTTCGGTTTGGAATACGATCCCGCTTCCGAGATCATTGTCACCGTAGGGGGCAGCGAGGCCATCGACATGGCCCTCCGCGCCACCGTGAACCCCGGGGACGAGGTCATCGTTCCAGAGCCCTGCTTCGTTTGCTACGCACCCTTGGTGTCCATGGCAGGGGGGATTCCCGTGGCTCTGCCCCTGAAGTGGGAGAACAGCTTCAAGCTCACCCCCGCAGAGCTTCGTTCCGCTCTGACAGAAAAGACCAAGGCCATCGTCCTGGCCTTCCCCAACAACCCCACGGGGGCTTGCCTCACCAAGGCAGAGCTTGAGGGGCTGGCAGAGGTGATCCGTGAAAGTGAAGCTTTGGTGATCTCCGACGAGATCTACGGGGAGCTGACCTACGATTATACCCATACCTCCATCGCTTCCATCGAGGGAATGCGGGAACGCACCGTGGTGGTGGGCGGCTTTTCCAAGGCCTACGCCATGACGGGCTGGAGATTGGGCTACACCTTAGCTCCTGCTTATATCACCAAGCAGATGGCCAAGATCCACCAGTACGGCATTATGTGCGCCCCTACCACCAGCCAGTACGCCGCCATCGAGGCGCTGAAGAACGGGGATGGGGATATCGAAATGATGAAAGCGGAATACCACGCCAGAAGAAACCTCATCGTCTCCCGCCTGCGGGAGCTGGGCATCGATTGCTTCATGCCCGAGGGTGCTTTCTACGTGTTCCCCTACATCGGCAAGTTCGGCCTTTCTTCCGACGAGTTCTGTGAGCGTCTGCTGTACGAAAAGCACGTAGCCATCGTTCCCGGCACCGCCTTCGGCGCAAGCGGAGAGGGATTTGCAAGACTTTCCTATGCCTATTCCGTCCGCCATATTGAGCAGGCAATGGAGCGGCTGGGCGAGTTTGTCAAAACCCTATGAAGTGTAAAGCCTTTGCAAAGATCAACCTGACCCTTGCCATCACGGGGATCAGAGAGGACGGCTACCATACCCTCCATACCGTGATGCAGCAGGTATCCTTACATGACAATTTAACGGTGGAGAAGGCTGATTCCATCACCTTCACCTGCACAGACGAGACCTTGGCAGGGGAGAAGAACCTCTGTGTCAAGGGAGCAAAAGCCTTTTTTGCCCGCACGGGGATCAAAGGCGGTGCCGCCATCCACCTGGAAAAATCCCTCCCCATGGGAGCGGGGATGGGGGGCGGCAGTGCAGATTGTGCCTCCGTGCTTTGCGCCTTGAATAAGCTGTACGGCGATCCCCTTTCCGAACCCGAGCTTCTCGCCCTGGGGGCCACCTTAGGGGCGGACGTGCCCTTCTGTATCAAGGGCGGCAAGTGCCTCTGTACGGGCATTGGGGAGGTTTTGACTCCTTTACCCCAGGGACACACCCTGTATTTGGTGATCGCCAAGGGGAAGGAAAGCCTATCTACCCCGGAGATGTACCGCCGTGCCGACGCCGCAAGGGCGTGTTGGAGCAGTCCTGCCAAAGAAGGCTTTTACAACGATTTTGAGCCCGTGGCGGAGGCGGTTATACCGGAGATCTCCCATCTCAAAACCCGCTTGAAGGAGCTGGGGGCCACCTTTACCATGATGACTGGGAGCGGCAGTGCCGTGTTCGGGATCTTTGAAACCGAGGAAGCCACTTTCCCCGCCGCGGAAGCCTTGCGAAACGAGGGCTTCTACGCAAAACCCTGCCATACTCTTTGATTTTTGCATAATTTTTCCAAATCCTGTCCAAACTCCCTACATCAAACAAAAAGGAGCTTGTGACATGAAATTGTTTTCTCTCATCCACCGTATACTTATTTCTCTTTGCGCCTCCGCCGTCTTGCTGTTGTGTTTGGACCTTGCTATTCCCGCGGGGGAGGGGGAGATCTATAAGACCCTCATCCGCCTCCACGTGCTGGCACAGTCCGACAGGGAGGAGGATCAGGCTGTGAAGCTTTTGGTGCGGGACGCTATTGTGGAGGAATGCGGAGATCTCTTTGCGGAGACAGCTACCACTGAGGAAGCCCTTGCGGGGATAGAAGCCGCCGCCTCCCGCATGGAGGCCGTGGCCAACCGCGTGCTGAAAGAGCAGGGCGTTCCCTACACCGCAAAAGCCGTCTTCGGCAGGGAGACATACCCCACCTGTGCATACGACGGCGTCACCTTCCCTGCAGGGGAGTATTATTCTCTGCGGATCCTCTTGGGAGAGGGAGAGGGGAAGAATTGGTGGTGCTGTTTGTTTCCTCCCCTTTGTATGAACGCCGCCGACGCGGAGGACAGCCTGGATTCCGTGGGCATCGACCCCGCCTCCGGGAAGGTGTTCACCAAGAAAAAATACACCGTCAGATTCAAGCTTTTGGAGTGGTTCTCATGCTTATTCGAGTGATCGGTCCTGCGGGAAGCGGGAAGACAAGCCGTCTTTACAATCAATTGGAGCAAGCCTTCCTTTCCGGGGAGGAGTGCGTGTGGATCTGCCCCGAACAGCAGACTTTGCAGTACGAGCGGGAGATCCTTGCCCGCTTGGGGGACGGCTGTAACCTCTCTGTGGAGATCTTAAATTTTGAACGTTTGCCTGAACGGATCGCCCGTGAGTACGGGGATCTTTCGGTGCTGTATCCCGACAAGGGCGCACTCTGCGCCCTTTTGTCTGTTTTGACCTTCGAGAACAAAAAGCACTTGGTGGAATACGCCCGCAGTGCGGAGGATGCGGATTTCACAAGCGGACTTTTGGGCTTGTTCGGCAAGCTCCGTTCCGAACGGATCACTCCCGATAAATTGGACGCAGAGGTCGAAAAAGGGAGCTTTTCCGGGAAACGGCTGGAAAACAAGGTGAAGGATATCGCCCTGCTTTACCGTGCCTACGACGCATATTTCAACGAAACCCGCCGCGATATGCGGGATGCTCTCACGGTGCTTGCGGATTCCCTTTCGGAAAAGCCCTTCTTCCGGGGGAAGACGGTGTTCGTGGACGGTTATTACACCTTCACGGGGCAGGAATACGCCCTGCTTGCCGAGATCTTAAAGCAAGCCAACAACCTGTATTGCAGCTTTACCTACGACGGACGGGAGATCTTCCGTGGCAACGCCGACTGCGCGGGGAAGCTGGCGCGGTACGCCCGTGAGGTTAAGGACATCCCCGTGGGGGAATACAAGCGGAGCAATTCCCGGGAGCTTCGTTTCCTGGAACAGTACTTATGGTCCACCGAGACCCCGCTCTATAACGGCACCCACGGAGACGTGGAGATCCTGACGGCGGAGCACGCCTTCGGGGAAGCGGAGGCGGTGGCCTCCAAGATCCTGTCTCTGGTGCGGAGCGGTATGCGTTACCGTGACGTCACCGTCCTTGCCCGTGGGGTGGAAAGCTACCGCGGCATTCTGGACACGGTACTTGCGGGGAACGGCATTCCCTACTTTTTCTCGGAAAAGGAGGAGCTTTCCTCCCGTCCCTTGGCGGCCTTTTTGCTGGCCGCTTTGGAGCTGGTGGTGACGGATTTCTCCCTGCCCTCCGTGCGGAAGTATCTGAAAAACGGCTATTGCCTCCTTTCCCCGGAGGAAAGCGACCTGTTGTTGCGTTACGGGGAAAGCTGGACCATGCGGGGGAAGGATTGGTATGGCGACGTCGCTTGGACCCGCAACCCCGACGGCTATTCCGACCGTCCCATGGACGAGGAGCAGACTGCCAACCTTGCCGCGGTGAACGCCGCCAGAGAAAAGGTTCTCCCCCACTTCCTTTCCTTGCGGCAGGATCTGAAGGGGAAAGACTTAACGGGTAAGGACTTCTTGGCAGGGCTGTACAATCATCTGTCAGCCGTGGGTGCGGAAGAGACCTTCGCACGGAAAGTGGAGGAAAAGGCCCTTCACGGCGACCCCCAGGAGGCGGAACGGGAGGCAGGGCTTTGGAATCTGCTCATGGACGTTTTTGACCGTCTGAACGACCTTTGCGGGGAAAAGCCCATGACCGCAAAGCGGATGCTTGCTCTTTTGAAGCTGACCTTTACCCAATATACATTAGGCGCTTTGCCTGTGACAGAGGATGCAGTTACCGTGGGCGAAGCGGCACTGTTGCGACCGGAAAACCCGAGGGCTGTGATCATCATGGGCTGTAACGACGGAGTGTTCCCCGCCACCATCGGCAAGGACCCCCTCTTCGACGACGAGGAGGCAGGGATCCTGGAAACGGCAGATATTCCCGTGGTGGAAGGAAAGACCTCCCGCATGAACGCAGAGCGGTTCTATTTTTACAGCGCCGTCTGTTCTCCCTCGGAGAAGCTGATCTTCACCTACCCTCTGGGTACCTGGAGCGGGGAAGAGCTGCGTCCCTCCGCCGCCTTGGAGCGAGTGAAGATGCTGTTGCCTCACGTAAAGCCCTTGCTGTATACAGGCAGGGGAGAGCAGGGCTTGTTCTCTTCCCAAAACGCCGCCTCTCTGTTCTTTACCCTCCCCGAGGGAAGCCAGAGAGAGGAACTGCGCGCCCTTTTGGCAGAGCAGGGGATCACCCTGCCCGAGAGCCGTATGCCCATGACCCTGCGGGAGGCAAAGATTCCCTACAAAGGGAATTCCTTGCGCCTTTCCCCCAGTAAGATCGAGCTGTACCGGGGTTGCCCTTTCTCCTATTTCGGCAACGCGGTGATGAAGCTGAAGGAAAAGAAGACCAACCGTTTTGCAAACCAGGAAAGCGGAAGCTTTTTGCACGCCGTGTTGGAGCAGTTTTTGCGTGCTCACACCGCAGATGGTAAATTTATTCCTCCCGAAAGCGAAGAAGCTCTTCGCAGGGAGGCGGATGGCTACATCGACGATTACCTCACCCGTGTGACGGGCGGATCGGACGACAAGAGCAAGCGCTTCTTACACACCTGCGAGAACTTAAAAAAGACCTTGTATCTTCTGCTTTCCAATCTGACCGGAGAGCTTTCCGGGTCCGACTTTATTCCCGCAGGGTTTGAAGTTACCATGGGAATGCAGGACAGCAAGCTTCCCGCCGTGGAATATATCACCCCCGAAGGGAAGCGGGTGTACCTCATCGGCTCCATCGACCGTGTGGACACCTACCAAAAGGACGGGGTGACCTACGTCCGCGTGGTGGACTATAAGAGCTATGCAAAGGAGCTCCACATGGAAAGCGTGGAGGATTACGGTTTGGATCAGCAGATGCTGCTCTACCTCTTCGCTTATTGCCGCCTCAATGCCAAGGACGGCGAGATCTTCATGCCTGCGGGGGTGCTGTATAACCCCGTTCGTCTCACCTTTGCCCGGGAGACAGGTGGGGAGACGGAGGAGGATTTGCAGACCGACCGAGAGAAAAAGCTTTGCCGCACGGGCATCCTGCTGGAGGACCCGGAGATCATCCGTGCCATGGATCGATCAGGGAGCGGGAAATACCTCCCGGTGAAGTTCGACAAGGATGGGGCCTTGAAAAAAAGCAAGTATCTCCTGCCCGCCGAGGAATTTGAACGTCTGAACCGCTTGGTGGAAGCCCAGCTCATCCGCCTTGGGGAAGATATTTTTGCAGGGGAGATGGATATCCGTCCCCTGAAGCTGGGAAATTATCACGACGCCTGTCGGTATTGCAAATTGCAATCCGCTTGCCGATACACCGAGGAAGGAGGGACGGAGGATGAGCCCTAAGTGGACGCCTTCACAGCAAAAGGCTTTGGATCTGCAGGACACCAATCTGCTGGTCTCCGCAGGCGCGGGGAGCGGCAAGACCACCGTCCTCACCCACCGTATTTTACAGCGGATCAAAAACGGGGATTCTATTTCGGATTTTCTGGTGGTGACCTTCACCAAGGCCTCCGCAGGAGACCTGAAGCGGAAGCTTTATGAGGAGATCACCAAGCTTTCTCTTGCCGAGCCGGACAACAAGCACTATCGTACCCAGACCTACGAGCTTTCCGGCGCACACATCTCCACCATCCATTCTTACTGTCTGGAGATCGTGCGGGCCAACTTCCAGACCTTGGGTCTTTCCCCTAAACTCCGCATGGCGGACGACAGAGAAACGGGGATGATCGCCACCGAGGTGATGGAGCTGGTGACGGATGCCTTCTACGAATCCGGGTCTCCCGCCTTCCATCTTCTGGCGGACACCTTTTCCGGCACCAAGGACGACGCCCCCCTCACCGAGACCATGCTGAAGCTGTACGGCGACCTGCGGGCTTACACCGATTATTTCGGTTGGCTGAGGGAAAAGCAGAAGGACATGACCGACTCCGCCACCCTTTTGAAAAACGGGGCAGATCTGTTCGAGACCCCTTGGGGACAAGAGATCCGCAGCCGTCTCCGGGAGTGGTTTTCGGAGATTCGGGATGCGGCCTTGGAGCTACACGAATACGCCCTGGCCCACACGGAGGATCCCAACCCTCTCTTGACGGCACAGCTTTGGGAGACCCATACCCAAGCCCTGTACGATGCCGCGGGGGAAAGCTACGGCGCCTTTCTTGCCGCCGCAAGGCTGTTGGGAGAGACCGCCTTCCCGCGGATGACCTTCACCAAGAAAACGGATCCTATCGCCAAGGACTACATCGCCGCAGAGCGGACACGGATCAAAAAGGAAACGGAACGGATCCTTGAGGTTTTTGCCGTCTACGGTGAAGGGGAGCTTGCCCGCCAATACCAAAAAATGGGGGAGATCCTTGCCGCAGTGGAGTTGTTTCTCACCCGCTTCGAGGAGCTTTACGACACCGCCAAGCGGGAAAAAGGGATTCTGGACTTCTCCGACGCAGAGCATTTCCTCTTGGAGCTTTTGGAGCAGGACGGCAAGCCCACCCCCCTCTGCCTGGATATGCAAAGCAATATCAAGGAGATCTACATCGACGAATACCAGGACGTTTCTCCCCTCCAGGACAGGCTGTTCACCCTGCTGTCCAAGGGGAACAACCGCTTTATGGTAGGGGACGTGAAGCAGTCCATCTACCGCTTCCGCAACGCCTACCCGGACATCTTCCTGGGCTATAAGGACGCCTACGGGGATGAAAAGGGCGAGAAGGAAGCAGGCACCCGTATTTTCCTGCGGGAGAACTTCCGAAGCGGACAGAGTGTCATCGACTTCACCAATCTGCTGTTTGCCCGCATCACCGTCGACACCCCCTACCAAAAGGAATACAAGGGGGAGGAGCTGATCTTTAGAAAAGCCACCACCGCTCCCAAAAAGCCTGTGACCATCGCCGTCGCAATCAGCGAGGAGCGTGCCAAGGGCAAGGCGGTGGAGCAGGAGGCGGCTTACGTGGCGGAGGAGATCCTGCGCCTGGTGGAAACGGGTACCCGAGAGACCCCCGAGGGGGAAGCCCCCCTGCGCTATCGGGATATTGCCATCCTGTTCCGCACCTTGAAGGACAAAACCGCTCCCTACGAAAAGGCCTTGAAAGAGCGGGGGATTCCCTATACCATCACCACCCCTCAGAAGTTCTTCGACAGAGCGGAGATTCGCCTCATGGTGGCACTGCTGAAGGCTCTGGACGACCCCACCGACGATATCTCCCTGTTCGCCTCCCTGCGGAGTCCTGTGCTGGGCTTTACCGACGGGGAGCTGTACGCCATCCGTATGGAAAGCACCCGGGGTAGTCTGTTCTCCGCCCTGCAAAAGGCGGGAGAGCAGGAAAACGCTTTGGGAGAAAAATGCAAAACCGCCCTTGCCTTCCTTGCCCACGGGCGGGAGATTGCTGAGGGGAAGGCTTGCCACAGCTTTTTGTGGGAGCTTTACACCGAAAGCGGATTGTTGCACCTCTGCACCCGCTCGGAAAAAAGCGGGTTGCTGATGCTGTACGAATATGCAAGAGATTTTGAAAACACAGGGTACAAGGGACTTTCCGGCTTTATCTCCTACCTCCGTGCCGCGGAAGAGAAGGGAGTGGAGCTTCCCACTTCCTCCGAAAATGGAGACAAGGATTGCGTTACCCTTACCACCATTCACAAATCCAAGGGCTTGGAATACCCGGTGGTGTTCTTAAGCGGTGCAGGGCAATTGCTGTTCCCCCCCATCCCCAAGCCTTATATTCTGTTGCGGGAAAAGGGGCTGTTCTTCAAGCTGAGAGACTATGACCGCCTCACCGTCACCGACCCTCTGCCCAACCTGTACGCAGGGCTTCTGGAGCGGGATGCGGAATTGGGAGAAGAGCTTCGCAAGCTGTACGTGGCCTGCACCCGTGCCAAGGAAAAGCTGTATATCACCGGTGCGGTTTCCCTTTCTTCCTATGAGAAGGAGGGCTTCCACCGCCTCGCCCCCACCTGCATGATGGACCTGGTGCTGTACGCCGCCAAATCTGCGGGGACGGATGAAAGCTTTGAGCTCATAGAGATCTCTCCCGAGGAATCCGCCTTCCACGCCGCCGAGGTCAAAAAAAACGAGGCAGAGGAAGAGATCTTCCTCACAGAGGAAGCAAAGGCGGCTATCCGCTTCCGTTATCCCCACGAAAAGCAGGAGCTTCCCGCCAAGGTTTCCGTCTCCTACCTGAAGGAGACCGTCACGGGAACGGAACGGGAATACACCGCCGCAAGGCTCACCCGCCCGCCCAAATTTTTGGAGCAGACTGCCACCCCGGACTTTGCCAAGCGGGGAACCGCCAATCACACCTTCCTGCAGTTCTGCGATTTTGCCCGTGTGGAGCGGGAAGGTCTTGAAAAGGAAAAGGAACGCCTGCTAAGCACCCGTATGATGGATGGGGAGCAGATCGCTTTGCTGGATGAGATCGGTCTTTCCATGTTCTTCAAAAGCGACCTTTACCGCCGTATGCGGGCAGGACGGGAGTTGAAGCGGGAGATGCGCTTCTCCGTGCAGATGGAGGCCTCCGCTCTGCAGGAGGGCGGGGAAGGCACTCTGCTGCTGCAGGGTGTGATCGACTGCTTCTTTATCGACGAAAACGGAGACTTGGTAATCGTGGACTACAAGACCGATCGTGTCCGTGATCCCGAGGAATTGCTGGAACGGCATAGTAAGCAGCTGGAGCTTTACGCTATGGCAGTGGAGAAGATCACGGGAAAACCCGTGGTGAAAACCTGTATCTGGTCCTTTTTCATGAATAAAGAGATTGTTTTCATGAGGAAATGCACAAAAACCCATTGACAAATGAACAAAATATGTGTATACTGTGAACAGCAAATAAAAATATGCAAAGGAGTTTTTGTTATGAAGAAACTTATTTCCCTGATGTTGGTTCTGGTTATGTGCACCCTGGCACTCACCTCTTGCGGCGGCGCAAACGGCTCTCCCGAGGCAGTCGTTGAATCCATGATGAAAGTCATGACTGATTTCGACGTGAATGGCGTCAAGGATCTGCTCCCCGACGAAGCTTGGGAAGAGATGTACAAGGAAATGGACGTTGATGAGGACGAGTTCTGGGAAGACATGGAAGACACCTTCGACGAAATGAAGGATTCTATGGAAGAAGCAGACGGCTACGAGATCGATTATAAGATCGGCGACGTTGAAGATATGGATGAAGACGAGGTTGAAGAGCTCAACGAAGAGCTGGAGGACCTGCTGGATGACGACATCGACGCAGCGGCCATCGTTACCGTTGAAATGACCATCACCATCGAGTACGAAGGCGAAGAGATGGAAATGGACGAGGAGATGGAGTACACTGTCTTCAAGTACGACGGCAAGTGGTACATCAATCCCGACGATCTGGATATGTTCTGATTCCAAAAGCCAATTCATAGCTTTCAAAAGGACCGCATCAGCGGTCCTTTTTTTATTGACAAGACGGGCCTTTTCGTGTATACTGAAGACAAATGAAAAAGATTTGGGAGGTTTTGTATGAAAAGAATGAGATTTTTGGCTTTTCTGTTGTTGGCGGTTCTGAGCATGGGGGTGCTTACCGCTTGCGGCGGCGGATATCCCTCCTCTGAGGCCGTCGCGGAAGCAATGATGGGGGCATATCAAAGCTACGACGCAAAAACGTTGCTGGCGCTTCTTCCCGCGGAATATTTGGAGACCTATTACGAGGAAGAGGTTACGGACGAGGAGGAATACTTAGAGGATCTGCAAGACGTTCTGGACGATTTTGCCCAGCTGATGGAAGAGCTGGAAGGCTCCTGTTCCTTCGAGGTAACGGACAAGGAAGCCCTGGAGAAAAAAGAACTGAGGGCATTGAACAAAGCCTTGGGAGATTATCTTGAGGAGGACGTAGAGGAGGCAGAAGCCGTTACCTTTGAAGTGACCTTCTCCTATACTTACGATCAGGAAGCCTATGAATCCGTCACCACGGGAACGCTGATCGCCTTTGCATGCCGGGGGAATTGGTACCTTGATCCCAACAGTATTCCCCGCACACCCAACTTTTTCCTTGGGGTCAACTATACCCCGGAAAGCGCATTGGCGGCAATGATTGATGTTATGGCCTACTGCGACTTCGAGGGTGTCAGAGATCTGCTTCCCGAGGATATGTGGGATAAGATGTGTGAAGAAGACAACATCAGCGAGAAGAAGTTCTGGGAAGATTTGGAAGAGACCTTCGACGAAGTGAAGGAAGAAATGGAAATATTTGATCTCTTCAAGGTTGAGTATAAGATCAAGGATATCGACGAGCCGGACGAGGATGAATTTGAAAAAATCAAGGCAGAGCTGAAAGATATGCTGAAGGGCGATGTCCAGGCGGCAGTAATCGTTACGATTGAATTGACTGTCACTGCTGAGTACGACGGCGAAGAGACGGAAATTGACCGGGAGATAGAGTACACCGTCTTCAAGTACGACGGCAAGTGGTATATTCATCCCGACGATCTGGATATGTTCTGATCCGATTCACAGCCATCAAAAAGGACTGCATTCCGCAGTCCTTTTTTATCTTGACTTTTCATACCCCGCGGGGTATAATGAAAGGGTAAAAACCAAGGAAAGCGAAGGCTTTTTTATGAAACGTAACACCAAGAAAAAGAAGACCGATTTTCGGGTGCTGTTGCCCGTTTGCATCGTTTTGCCCCTGTTGGCCATCCTGGCGGGAGGGCTGATCTTCTCCATGCTTACGGGAGGTCCGAAGCCTGTGGGTGAAGCCTATTTGCAGGCCATGACCGCCAAGGATTCCGAAGCAATTCTGGAAATGTACCATGGAGGCATGCTGATGCACCTCCAGAAGATCTCCGGGGAGAAGGCCTCTGCCATCTCCACCCGCTTCCAAACCCGTCTGGAGGCCTGGTACGATAGCGCCTTCGGGGAATGTGGGGACAACGTGACCTTTGCCTACGAACTGTCCGAGAAGGCAGACGTGGACGAGGAGACCTTGACGGAGCTGAAAGAGATCATCGGGGAGGGTGTTTCCTCTGCCGTGGTCTTCAAGGGTGAGATCACCGCCACAGGCTCCAAGGGGAGCAAGACCGTCACCCATTGGGTCCAGCTGGTGGAGGTGGACGGCAAATGGTTCCTCTACAACCTGCAGATGTTGTTATGACGGAAAAGCTGAACGCTCTGCTTGACAAGGGTTTACAGGATGGCGTATTCCCCGGCTACCACGCCGCGGTGGGGGAAGGGGACACCTTGCTGTATACCTCCTTTGGGGGCAACCTGGCGTTGTACCCCGAGGCGATCCCCATGACGGAACACGCTCTGTTCGACATGGCCTCCCTTTCCAAGCTCATGGGCACCACCATGGCCTTCTTGCGGCTTTACGAGCAGGGGAAAGTCTCACCCGAGCAGACCCTTGCGGAGTTCTTCCCGGAATGTTACGGTAAAGAAGAGATCACCCTGCACAGGCTTCTCACCCACACCTCGGGGATCAAGGCACACTTTCCTCTGTGGCTGAGAGGGATCACCCCCGATATGGCGGTGGAAACCATTCTGAAAGAGCCCTTGGGGATTCCCACGGGGCAGGACGTGGTGTATAGCTGTATGGGCTTTATCCTGCTGGGGAAGATTTTAGAGCAGATCGAAGGGCAACCTTTGGACGCCATCGTCCGCCGCGAGGTGTTTCTCCCCCTGGGGATGGAGACGGCTTGCTACAACCCGCCTGCGGGCACCCTCTGCGTGGCTACGGAAGGGGAGATACGGGGCACCGTCCACGACGAAAACGCCGCCTTTTTGGGCGGGGTCTCCGGGAACGCAGGGGTGTTTGCCTCCATGGCGGACTGCGTCAAATTCGCCTCTATGCTTGCCTGCAAAGGAGAGGGGTATCTGCAACCCGAGACGTTTGCAAAAGCCATCCGCAACGATACCCCCGGCATGGATGAAAACCGCGGCTTAGGCTTCCAGCTTTGCTCCTTCGGCATGGGACATACCGGCTTTACAGGCACTTCTTTGTACGTCAACGAAAAGGGGAGATACGCTATCCTGCTCACCAACCGTGTCCACCCAACCAGAGAGAATCACCGTCTCCCCGCCTTCCGCAGGGAGTTCCATAAGGAGACGTTATGAAAAAGCAAACCGTTAGAAACGGCATCGACCGCACAGAGCTGTTGACCCCCTTGCTCCGCGGGTGGAAGGTGGGCTTGATCACCAACCCCACGGGGATGAACAAGGACTTTGTTTCCACCATCGACATCCTTCATGAAGTGGGGGTGCTGGCCTGCCTGTTTTCTCCCGAGCACGGGGTGCGGGGAGAGCATCAGGCGGGGGCGAAGGTGTCCTTCTACACCGACGAAAAAACGGGTGTCCCCGTTCACAGCACCTATGGCGGGAATCCCCATATTCCTCCCGAGATTTTACAACCCCTGGACGCTTTGGTCTACGACATCCAGGACGTGGGCGCGCGGTATTATACCTACGTGTATACCCTGTCCTACGCCATGGAGGATTGCGCCGCGGCGGGGAAGCCCTTGGTGATCTTGGACCGTATCAATCCCGTGGGTGGCAGGATGGAAGGCACCGTTCTGGAACGGCCCTTTTCCTCCTTCGTGGGGAGATACCCCATCCCCTCCCGCTACGGGCTGACGGTAGGGGAGTTTGCAAGGTATATCAACGACACCGAACACATCGGCTGTGATCTGAAGATCGTTCCCGCAGAGGGCTGGACGAGGGACACCTTCTACGACGAAACGGATCTTCCCTGGGTGGCACCTTCTCCCAACATTCCCACGGTGGAATCCGCCTTCGCCTACCTGTGTACCTGCCTGTTTGAGGGAACCAACCTTTCCGAGGGGAGAGGCACCACCCATCCCTTTGAGTGGATCGGGGCGCCCTGGCTGGATGCTGCCGCCTTGGCGGAAACTTTCAACGCCTTGAACCTCCCCGGGGTCAAGCTGCGGGAATGTCACTTCACCCCCGCCTTTTCCAAGCACAAGGACACCCTGTGCCACGGGGTGCAGGTTCATATCACAGACCGCAGAACATTTTGCCCCTTCGAGACGGGGCTGCGGTTACTGCTTGCCATTAAGAACGCCCACGAGGAATTTGCCTTCCTGCCCCCGTGGAAGGAAGGCGCCCCCGCCTTCATCGATTTGCTTTTGGGCACGGACGTCTTGCGGCAGGGAAACTTTGACCTTGAAGCCTTCTTAAAGGAGCAGAAAAGCAAGGTCAAAGCCTTCGAAAAAGGTGTAAAACCCTACCTTTTATACCCGTAAAAAATATTGACAAGCGGGAAAAACCATGCTATACTGAGAAAAACCGATTGCAAAGGAGAAAATATATGAGCAAGATCCGCGTTACCATCTGGAACGAATTCCGCCACGAAAAGACCAACGACGTGGTACGCGCCCTGTATCCCCAGGGTCTCCACGCCGAGATCGGCAGAGCTCTTCTGGAATGTGATGATATTGAAGTGACCCTCGCCGCTCTGGACGATCCCGATCAGGGTCTTCCGGACGACGTTCTGGAAAATACCGACGTCCTCTTCTGGTGGGGACACATGGCCCACGGTGAAGTGTCCGACGAGCTGGTGGAAAAGATTCGTCAGCGTGTCTACAACGGCATGGGCTTGGTAGTCCTCCACTCCGGCCACTATTCCAAGGTGTTCCGCAGCGTGGTAGGCACCACGGGCAACCTGCTGTGGGGAGATAACCTCCACGAGATCATGTGGAACATCAACCCCTCCCACCCCATCGCCGCAGGCATCCCCTCCCACTTCCACATCGACTGCGAGGAGGTCTACGCAGAGCCCTTCCAGATCCCCGATCCCGATGAGATCGTGTTCATGTCCTGGTATGAGACGGGCTACGTGTTCCGCTCCGGCTGTGTGTGGAAGCGGGGTGCAGGTAAGGTGTTCTACTTCCAGCCCGGCCACGAGACCGTGCCCACCTACCACAACCCCTACGTCCGCCGTATCCTGCAGAACGCGGCCCACTACTGTAAGCCCGCCGAAACCGGTTATAAGTGGCTCTACGCAGGGAACTCCCCCTACATCAAGAGCTATATGGCCCCCGAAGGCGAGATCGAAGAGCTTCAGAAATAAAAATGATCCCCTTTGCACCACCGTGCAAAGGGGATCTTTTCAAACTGCGGGGTTCTTAGGGGGATCATCCTCCTAAGCTGGGGATAAGCCGTCTTTGACGGCAAGGGGCGGCGCCCCATGCACGTACCTCAACTCAAAAACTAAACAATGCGCTTACCTGAACAGACTGATCCTTGGTGCCGTCGGAGGCCGCCCAGGAGCTGTCCGCACCGTCGATGTACTGGATCTTCACACCGATCACCGCGCCGGAGCCCGCCTCGGGAGCTTCCACGTTCAAGGAAGTCCAGGGCATTTTGATCACCAACACCCCGTCTTTTTCTTCAAAGGTAAACCCGGAGAAGGTGGTCAATGCACCTGCCTCACCGCCGGGGGCCCATGTGGTGGCGGATTTTCTGTGCAGGTAGTACCGAATGCCGGTGTCCAGCTCCAACACGCCGTTGGCCGTGGAACCGTCCGCGGTCATCCAGATCTGTACCAGGTCGTCCTTGCCTTCCCACCAAACGCCCTTGCCAAAGCTCTGGGTGGCGTCTCCCGTCTTTAACAGTACGTAGAAGGCATCGCTATCCCAATACAGCGCATACTGAGGCTTCACACCGCTGTTGTTCCCAAGCTTGAAGTCCTGCCAAGCGGTCACCTCCACGGGATTCGGCGTGCCGTTTTGCAAAACGCCCTCGTTGTACTTCTTCTCGGAGATCACGGGCTTGTTTACGGGAAGTCTGCCGGAGGTGTCCACCTCCTTGCCGTCGTCGGTAATGACTGCGGGCTGCTTTGCCTCCAAGCCCATGGCGTCAAGTGCCTTCCAGGAGTCGTAATACTTCACGTAGTCCCGCATGATGGCAACCTTGTAGCAGTTCTTATAATCGTTGTAAGCACCCATGGAATAGGTGGAGAAGTAATGGGGGATATCGAACACGATCACCGTGCCGGAGGTCTTCATCTCAATATTCAGAGACTTCACCACCTCGTCAGCCCGCTTGGAGGAGCTGATGATCTCAAATACCTCCGCATCGTGCCAGAACTCCGCTCCCGCACGGCGTACCGCCTTGGCCCATTCCTCCACGTAGGATTCGTAAGCTGCGTAAGCCTGGTTGGTGACGTAAAGGGTCTGCTCTCTGCCAAGGCAGTCCTGAGCGGCAACAATGTCCACCACAGGCTTGTCACCTTCTTTTTCGGGGGCAAGCATTTTGTAAAGATTGTCCGCACCCTGCTCCGGCTTGCCGCTTCTCCAGATGGCGGGGGCGATCATGATCTTGGCTTCGGGAGCGATCTCACGGATGTAGTCCGATTGGTTCTTGTAAACGTACCGTGCCGCATCCACACCGCCCTTCAGGTTCAGCCAAGCATCGCAGGTCTCATCGGAAAGATAATAGCCTGCAAAGGCGGGATGATCCCCGTACAGCGTGCGGATATCCTTGATGATGGCAAAGGCGGCATCCACCATGCCTTCGTAGCTTTCCATGTTGGTAATGGGGTTGGTAAAGTCTGCGTCGTGCATGGTGCCCAGATATACCTGCATGCCCAGCTTTTCTGCGGCATCCAGAACCGCGCCGCAAACGTCCTCACAGCCGTAGGTGGCGGTGTAGCGGAAGCCCTTTCCCTTGATGTTCTTGCCGTTGATCATGGTGCTTCTTGCGTTGTAATGGGCGCTGTACTGGAGCACTACGTACTCCATGCCCAGGTCCCGCATCCCCTTCAACTGCAAATACCAGCTGTACTCGCTGTTCTGGGAGGCAGGGTTGTTGCCGCCCGCGGTGGGAAGCTGGAAGAATCCGCCCCGCACCAGAGGAAGCTGGGGCTGTCCGCAGTAGACCATTACCTCGCTCAACTGAGCGGCTTCTCCGCAGTGGAAGGTCACCGTTAGCTTTTCCCCGGCCACGGCTTGGTCAAAGAACAGATAGCTGACGATAGAGTCTGCCACCCCGTTTTCGTATACCGAGAAGGAAACCTCCTTGCCGTCTGCGGTGACGGTCATATCATAGGGATTTTCCATATAGGTATTCAGTGCCAATGCGCAGAGATCCTCGTAGGCCTGTCCCAGCTCCAATTCAACGGTGTTCTCTCCCGCAATGCCCGTCACGCGGTTGACAAAGGACATATCGGTAAGCTGTGCTTCTTCCTTCCCGTTGAAGGAAACCTTCTTGTAAGAGGCCACGTTGGCGTTGCTGAGCTGATTTTTTCTGCGGATAAAGTCGTAATCCGGTTCTGCCACGGCCTCTTCACAGCCGTAAACGGACACGGCATCAGCCGAGATGGCGTTGGGAATGTAGGTGTAAAGCTCCAGATAGCGGGCTTCCACCGTGTGATTGCGGGTGACCAAATAGCAGTTCTTCCCTGTAAGATAGCTCTGCCCGAAATCCTCCCAGGTTTCTCCGTCTGCAGAATACCGTACGGTGAGGCGGGGGATGTTGTTCACGCCCTGCAGCTTTACCTCGGAGATGTTTTTCGCCTCTCCCAGATCCACCTTGACCACTCTGCCGTCCTTGCCGGTGATCTCGTCCTTTTTGGAGATCACTTCGGATTCGGCGGAGAAGGGTATCTTTTTATGTACGGCTTCTCCCTCCACAATGATTTCGGAGAGGAGCACCGTTTCGGAAGCGGCAGCGGGGATCACCAGCAGGATCGCCTTGGCTTCCACCTCTGTTTGAGGATTGAAGGTGGGGACGCCGTTGACCACGGTATCCAGATCTCCCAAATACGTGGTGAAATTATATCCGTCATCGGAGGCGTATACCTCCGTGCCAAAAAGGGTTGCGTCTTTTGCGATCAGTTGGATCTCTCTGATGCGGGTCATAAAGCCCAGATCCACCGTCAGGGTGAAGTAGTCTTTCTTCATCTCCACGGTGTGGGACTTGCTGTACCAATCATTGAAGGTGAGAGACAAAGTGTCCTTCCCGTCTCCCCCAAGATCGGTGCTGACAGACACGAAGGTGTCCGTCTTCCCGTCTGTGAGGGCGGAAAGATCCTCGTCCCCCGTCACCACGGCGCTGAAGCCGTAGGTGTAAAATGCATCCAATGCCAAATGTTCCTTACGTTCCACTTCGTCTCCGCCTTCCTCCGTACTGCTTTCCTCCGGGGAGCTTGACTCCCATTGGCTCACTACCCCCGGCAGATCCTCTCCGCAGGCGGACAGCAAGCAAGTAATGCATAGCACAAAAGAAAGCAACGCAAGCAGCTTCTTTTTTCTCATACTATTGACCCTTTCCGTTTTTCTTTCATTGTAACATATTGCAAGGCCTTTTTGCAATTGCTTTTTTGCAAAAAAGAAGGGATGCTTTTTTGTAAAAACATCCCAATCTTTCGTTCATTGCTTTTTATTTGTTCACTTCTGCGCCGCCCCACTCTACCACGGCAAAGCCCACGCGGTGGAATTCTTCAAATTCCTGGGGTGCCATCTCCACGTAGCTGTCACAGCCGTAGAAGGCCATGAACACTCTGAGCATGGAGTCGGGGGTGGGGGAGACCTCCAAGGGAGCCGTCTCGGTGTAGGCATCCTGCTGGAAGGAGATCACGTTGTAGGGGTTCGCTTCCAGACGGGGCAGCCAGTAAATGATAAACTCGTTGGCCTCTCTTGCCGTCAGCCCCAGCAGGGGAAGCATCTGCTCTAAGAACGCCCCGCTGTCCTCTCCCTTCACGCAAAAACCGCGGGAGAAATCGTAGTCGGCCATGCCTCTGCCTTCCCAATACAGGCAGTAGTATTCTCTGCCGTCCTTGCGGATGGTGCCGTCGGGAGACACGGTGAGGTCTTCCCAACCCTTGCCGTCTTGATAGTGGGGATAGGTGCAGGTCAGGTCGCCCTTGTAGTCCAGCTTCACGGAGATCACCGTCTCCTCCTCGGGGTAGAGGTAGATCACAGGCTTTTCAGGAACCACGAGACCGAAAATATCCTCAAGTTCCTCTTCTTCCAAAATCCGCAGTTCCTTCACCGTCTCGGCGGGGAAGACAGAGAACCGATTATTCGCATCGATAAACAGGAAGTAATCATGGTTCTTTAACTCCACGTAATCTCCACGGGAGATTCCTTCATAGCTGCCGAACACAAATACGTTGGCTGTGTGAGATTCGGGGAATGTGCCGTAAAAGCCTTCCTCGGTGATCTCGGTCACTAACAAATATTCCCTGTACGGGCGGGAGTGCTCATACCTTTCTGCCGTCCCATCGGTAAACAGGGAGAGGGCAGGGAAGTTGGGATGTACAACCACAGGAGTTCTGTCATATGGGTTGTAGGGATTTCTGTGGTAAAGCTCCCCGTCTGGTAAAGAAGAGCTATCCTCGGAAACCTCGTCGGATTCATCGGGTAAAGCAGAGCTTTCCCCGGACACCTCATAGGGTCCATCGGGCAGCTTGGATTCCTCCTTGGACTCCTCCCCCGACACCTCCAAAATAAAGGATACCTCCATGGAGCTGCTTTCCGAGGGCTCCTCCCCGGTGCACCCCGCCAAAGCGCAGAGCAAGCATAATAACAACGTGAAGACCGAAAGCTTTTTGAACATACAAGTACCTCCTGTTTTTCTTCTTCACCCATTATACAACCGAAAAAGAAAAAATCCTACGGTTTTTTGAAAGTTTTTGGAAAAAAGGTTTTGAGCCTCATCCCAAAAAGTCAAGTCGGCACATTTCTTTTGGCTTATGCGAAGTTTTTCTATGCCGAACTGCATCGCGTGACCAAGTCAGCTGTTCCCCCACACGAAAAAGAAAGGCCCGCCGTGCAGGCGAGCCAATCTTTCTAAACAAGAAAGGAACTTATTCCGCGGGGATCATGGGAGCTACGTAGCTTTCCAGCATATCCAGCAAGGGCTTGCCGAAGGGAACGTGGTAATCCATGAAATTCCAGATATCGCCGTTCCATGCCTGACCGTAGATCTCGTTGGTATAGCCGTAGGGATATGCGATGCACTCGTCCCACTGATGGGAGACCACTTCGTTTTCCAAGGTTCTCAGCATGTGGACCACCACACGGTATTCGCTTCTGTAATCGTAGTCGGAAGCGGAACCGTAGGTATAGTACTCATCGCAAGCCTTCTTCATGCAGGATTTGAAGGTGTTGTAGATGTTTTCTGCGGTGTCCTGATCGGTGATCACAAGGCTGTCAACCAGCTCTCTGGTAGATTCCCTGTAAACTTCGATTTTCACCACACGTGAGCCGTCTACGTATTCGGTGGAAACGAAATCCTTGTCGAACGCTTCGTCGTAGAACAGCACGGTTTCGATCTGACAACCACCGTAGCCCGAACGGCAGATCTGCTCGTCGTGGGTGTACAGAGAAATGCTGAAATCGTAGGAATTCAGACGGAGATAATCGTAGGATTCCGTAACCCAGCCGTTTTCGGTGTAATCGGTGATGTGTCCGTTGCCGTAAACGCCCTGCAGCATACGGTCGCTGTCCGTAGGATCCATATCTGCAAAGCAGTAGACGGTTTCGGGAAGCCACTGGTCGGGAGCAACGGGATTGCTTCTGCCGTTATCGCACATAGCGTCGTGACGAGCGGCAAGACGCGCCAGAATGATCTCAAATACGTCCTTTTCGGGGTTGGGTGCAGTCCAGAGATCCTGCTTCACGTACTCGTCGGAGGTATAATACCGATAGCCATTATAGGTCTTCACGGTATACTCGCCGTTCTTCAAAACGCCTACCTCTAAGGTGTGGCAATCGTAGAACATCCGCACAGTCTCCTCCACGATGGCGGTCATCTCCTCCAGAGAGAGGGTGAGCCATTCGCCGCCGTCACGGCGCTCCTGCAGGAGGGTCAGCTCCTCCGGGGTAAGGAAGGATGCGGTGATCTTGCCGTTTTCCTCGCGGATGGCAGGGCTGTTCTCCAAGGGGGTGTTCTCCCCGGGCAGGGTAACACCCTCGCCTTCCGTCTCCACCATTTCGATTTCGGGGAGTGCGGAAGCCTCGGGCAGGGGAGTCTCTCCCTCCGTTGCCCCTGCCAGAAGCGCCAGACTGCCGGTCAACAGCAGAGCAGACGAGACGACCAATGTCAGGGTGATCCAAAGAATTTTTTTTGCTTTCATGAGTGTTTTTTCTCCTTTCTGAAATAGTAGGTAGGGAAATGACCCATCCCACGTGGGGGTGGGCTTTTCCCATCCTCCGAAAAGAAGTATAAAAGAGAAATGTTCTGGATTTGTTCTGAAATTGTTATGGATTTGTAAGGTTTTTCGGCCCCAGTCTGACTTCCGCAACAGTGCCTTCTCCCACAGCGGAGCGGAACTCCAACACCGCACCGTGGGCGCTTGCGATCTTGGCACACAGGGAAAGCCCCAGCCCTGTGCCTCCCTCACTGCGGGAGCGGGATCTGTCCGTGCGGTAAAAGGGCTCCGTGATGCGGGCAAGCTGTTCGCCTGTCATTCCTGCGCCGTTGTCGGTAACGGAAAGGAGAATCCCTCCTTCCTCCTCGCGGCAGGCCAGGGTCACCCTTCCGTCCTGCTTTTGCCTGCAGGCCTTCATGGCGTTTTCCGCCAGGTTGGAAAGTAACATTTCCATCAGCAGAGGGTCGCAAAAAGCCGTGACTTCCCGGGTCTCTACGGAAAGCTTTACCCCAAGGGCTTCCGCCTTGGGCAACAGCATTTTTTCCACGCCCCGAAGCAAGTCTCTCAAGGGTGTTTCCTCACCGCAAATACCGTTTTCACGGATAAAGGCCTCGTCCAAAAGCCGTTCCGCAATTTTTTCCAGCCGCTCTGCCTGGGAGATGATGTAATCTGCCGCCTCCAGCTTCTCTTCCTCGGGGATGTTGGCGATCTGCAGGAACTCCGCGTATCCCCGGATGGAGGTAAGCGGGGTTCGCATTTCGTGGGCAAGATCGTCCAGCATCCGTTGCTTGATGGCGGCGCTTTCCTCCAAACGACGGGTGTGATCCTCCACGTGCTGTGCCATACGGTTGAAATCCTTTCCCAACAGAGAGAATTCGTCCTTCCCGGTATCGGGGGCACGGACGGCAAAATTTCCTTTGGTCATCTCCTCGGCCACCGCCCGCAAACGCTCCAAGGGGAAGGCCAGCTTCCGCAACACCAAGAACAAGCAAAGGGCCAAAAACAGGGAGGCCAGCAGGGAAACGGGAACGAAGACCGCCGCCAAACGGCTGAAATCCCGGTCCAAATACCTGATGTCCTTGGCGTAGACCAGGGCGATCTCCCCCTTCTCCAATACTTGGGAGATGAGGTAGTAACGGCCGTCCTCCGTGCGTTGCTCTTTGGTATGCTCCGCCTTGGGGGGCGTCAACCCCGCAGGCAGGGTGGAGACCGCCTCTCCCTCCGGAAAGGTAAAGGAGAGATAGATCCCCTTCTTTTGGTAAAATGTGCCGTAGGATTCCATCACCCGTTTTATGCTTTCTTCTCGGGAAAGGTAGGCGATATCGTTGGAGAAGGCCTCCGCGATCACCTTTTCCTCCGCGGCGGCTATTTCCTTGGCGGCGGACACGTTGTTTTCGTAGGTGTAAACGGCAAGGGAAAAGATGCCTGCATTCAGGATCACCAAAAACAGCACCAGAGTCACTAAGTACGTTTTCTCTCTGAATTTCATGGCCCGCCTCCCTACGTCAATTCAAACCGATACCCCATTTTGTACAGGGTCTTCAAGCGGTCCTTCAAGTCCAGCTTGGCGCGGATCTGGCGGATGTGTACGTCCACGGTGCGGGATTCCCCCTCGTAGCCGTATCCCCACACCAAGGCCAACAGCTTTTCTCTGGAAAGTACGATGTTTCGGTTCAGAATCAAGGTCTCCAAAAGGAAGTATTCTTTGGGGGTGAGTACCACCTCAATCCCTTTGCGGAACACTTTTTTGGAGGAAAACCGCACTTCGATATCGTCAAAAAACAGACTTTCCTCCTCCTTCATGGTGCGCCGCAGAACCGCCTGCACCCGCAACAGCAGCTCTCTCAGCACGAAGGGCTTGGAGATGTAATCGTCCGCCCCCAGGGACAGCCCCTTCAAGCGGTCGTCAATGCTTTCCTTTGCGGTCAAAAAGATCACGGGCGTGGGTCTCTTCATGCGGCTTCTTACCAGCTCCAGCAGTTCAAACCCGTCCTTCCCCGGGAGCATCACGTCAAACACCATGAGATCAAAGGGATTCTCCATGATGATCTCCGCGGCCTCGTTTCCATCGGATGCCTCCATGCAGGTGTGTCCCATCAGCTCCAGATTCCGTTTGATCAGATTACGGATGGGCTTTTCGTCTTCCACGATGAGTATTTTTGCCATGCATTCGCCTCCTTTGGGTAGATTCTACACCTTAAATGTTTTGGATTTGTTATGGAAACAGGATACCATGAAATATTTTTTTCTGTCAAGCTTTTTTTTCTTGCCATGGAAAGAAAAATGTGGTAAACTATAAAAAAGTATGTAAAGGAGCGTAATTGATTATGGAACTGAAGGAGCTTCTTTCCCACGTGGATCATACCCTTTTGGCGGTGGATTGCACCTGGGAGCAGATCAAAACCATCTGTGACGACGGCATGACCTACGGCACGGCCTCCGTCTGTATTCCCGCCGCTTTCGTCAAGCGTGCCAAGGCCTACGTGGGGGACCGCCTTGCCATCTGTACCGTCATCGGCTTCCCCAACGGCTATTCCACCCCCGAGGCAAAGGCCTACGAGGCCTTCGACGCCGTGCAGAACGGTGCCGACGAGATCGATATGGTGATCCACGTGGGCGCCTTGAAGGAAGGGCTGGACGACCAAGTGGAGGAAGAGATCCGTTTGGTAAAAAAGCATTGCGACGGCAAGATCTTAAAGGTGATCATCGAGACCTGTCTCCTCACCCGGGAAGAAAAGATCCGTATGTGCGGCATCGTCTCCCGTGCAGGAGCGGATTATATCAAGACCTCCACAGGCTTCTCCAAGGGCGGAGCCACCCGTGAGGACGTTGCTTTGATGAAAGCGCACGTTGCCCCCCACGTGAAGGTGAAGGCCGCAGGAGGCATTTCCTCCCTGCAGGACGCAGAAGACTTTTTAGCCCTGGGCGCCGACAGATTGGGCACCAGCAGAATCGTAAAGATCGTAAAGGAGAACAATAATGACCTACCCGACACCTCATATTAAAGCCACCCCCGAGCAGTTCGGCAAGACCGTTCTCATGCCCGGCGATCCCAACCGCTCCCGCTTCATTGCGGAGAATTTCTTAAAGGACGCCGTTCTGGTGAACAACGTCCGCGGCGTGCAGGGCTACACCGGCTTCTATAAGGATACTCCCGTTTCCGTTATGGCCAGCGGCATGGGGATGCCCTCCATCGGCATCTATTCCCACGAGCTGTTCAACGCCTTCGACGTGGACAACATCATCCGCGTAGGCAGTGCGGGAAGCATCCAGAAGGACGTGAAGGTGATGGATGTGATCATCGGCATGGGTGCCTGCACCGATTCCAATTTCGGTATGCAGTTCCGCCTCCCCGGCACCTTCGCCCCCATTGCGGACTTTGGCCTGCTTTCCAAGTGCGTGGAAAAGGCCAAGGCTCTGAACATGGACAACTACCACGTGGGTAACGTGCTGTCCTCCGACCTGTTCTATGAGGACAACCTGAACCTCCCCGGCTATATGCAGTCCGTGGAGCTTTGGGGCAAGATGGGGGTTCTGGCCTTTGAAATGGAATCCGCCGCCCTGTATATGAACGCCGCCCGCTACGGCAAGCACGCCCTGGGCATCTTCACCGTGTCCAACCATATCCTCACCGGGGAGGATCTCACCCCCGAGCAGAGGGAGACCACCTTTACGGATATGATCACCCTGGCTTTGGAAACTGCCGTATGAGCAGACGTGTCTTTTTGATCGTTTTGGACAGCGTTGGCATCGGAGAAGCCAAGGATGCCGCAGCCTTTGGGGACCCGGGAGCCCATACCATGAAGAGTATTTCTTCTTCTCCTTATTTTGCCATCCCCAATCTGCTGTCCTTAGGGCTTGGGAATATTCCCGGGCTTTCCTTCCTGGGAACCACCCACGCACCCCTTGCCGCCTACGCCAGAGTGGAAGAGCAAAGTGCGGGGAAGGACACCACCATCGGACATTGGGAGATCGCGGGGGTGTTGTCCCCCCGTCCCCTGCCAACCTACCCGGAGGGCTTTCCCCAAGAGCTTTTGGCAGAGTTTTCCCGCCGCGTGGGCAGGGAAGTGCTTTGCAACAAGCCCTATTCCGGCACGGAGGTCATTAAGGATTACGGCGACGAGCACGTAAAGACCGGGGCGCTGATTGTTTACACCAGTGCGGACAGCGTGTTCCAGATCGCCGCCCACGAGGAGATTGTTCCCGTGGAGACCTTGTACGAATACTGCCGTATCGCCAGAGAGCTTCTCACCGGGGAGCACGCCGTGGGCAGAGTCATCGCCCGCCCCTTCCTGGGAGAATCGGGGAATTACAAGCGCACCGCCAACCGACGGGATTTCTCTCTTGAGCCTACGGGGGAGACGGTGCTTGACGTACTGCAAAAAGAGGGCTTCGACGTCCTTTCCATCGGCAAGATCCGCGATATCTTCACCGGGAGAGGGATCACCGAGAGCCATCCCACCCACGGCAACGAAGAGGGGATGGAGGTACTGCTGGAGCTGCAAAAGAGAGACTTCCACGGGCTTTGCTTTGCAAACTTGGTGGATTTCGATATGCTTTACGGCCACCGCAACGATATCGACGGCTACGCAAAGGCCCTTGCCGCCTTTGACGCATGGCTGCCTTCCTTCCTGCGTGGCATGCAGGACGAGGATCTCCTTCTCATCACCGCCGACCACGGCTGTGACCCGGGAGACGTTTCCACCGATCACACCCGTGAGAACGTGCCCCTTTTCCTTTACGGCAAGTCCGTTCGCCCCGTGGATTTGGGCGTGCGGGACACCTTCGCGGATATCGCCGCCACCGTGGCGGATTACCTGGGCGTTCCCTACGCGACCCACGGAACTGCCATCAAGGAGGTCTTCTGATATGACCGATCAACAGCTTTTAACCCTTGCGGGGGAGGCGCGGACTCACGCCTACACCCCCTACTCCCATTTTGCCGTGGGTGCGGCCTTGCTGTGTAAGGACGGCACCGTCTACACAGGCTGTAACATTGAAAACGCCGCCTTTACCCCCACGGTCTGCGCAGAACGCACCGCCTTCTTCAAGGCCATCTACGATGGCAAGCGGGAGTTTACCGCCATCGCCGTGGTGGGCGGCAAAGAGGGCACTCCCGACGGAACTGCCTTCCCCTGCGGTGTCTGCCGTCAGGTCATGGCGGAATTCTGCAAAGAGGAGTTCCGTATCATCACCCCCGAGGGTAGCTATTCCTTCGGGGAGATCCTGCCCCACGCCTTCGGAGGCTTTTGATTTCTTCGTGTCTCTCTGAGCGAAAAGGGTGTTAGAAAGGATTTTTGACTATGTACCGTATGTACGACATCATCATCAAAAAGAAGCACGGCGAGCCCCTTACGGAAGGGGAGATCCGCTTCTTTGTGGAAGGCTATACCAATGGCACCATCCCCCACGAGCAGGCCTCGGCCTTGTGCATGGCCATCTGCTTCCGCGGCATGACCATGGAGGAGACAGCTATCCTCACCGACGCCATGGCAAACTCCGGGGATACGGTGGATCTTTCCCCCTTTGGAGACCTTTCCGTGGATAAGCACAGCACAGGCGGAGTGGGGGATAAGACCACCCTGATCCTTGCCCCCTTGGTGGCTTGCCTTGGAGGCAAGGTGGCAAAAATGTCCGGCAGAGGGCTGGGACACACCGGTGGCACGGTGGATAAATTGGAATCCATCCCAGGCTACCGCACTTCCCTTTCCCCCGAGGAGTTTTTTGAAATTTCCGACCGCGTAGGGGTCTGCGTGGTGGGGCAAAGCGGCGTGCTTGCTCCTGCGGACAAAAAGCTGTACGCCCTGCGGGACGTGACTGCTACCGTGGACTGTATGCCCCTCATCGCTTCCTCCATTATGAGCAAGAAATTGGCGGGTGGCGCCAAGTCCATTGTCTTAGACGTAAAATGCGGCAGCGGTGCCTTTATGAAGACGCCCGAAGCGGCGGCAGAGCTGGCAGACGCTATGGTGCAGGTGGGACAGGCTTGCGGCAGAAACGTCCGCGCCCTCATCACCAATATGGACGTTCCTTTGGGCACCCACATCGGCAACGCCCTGGAGGTCAAGGAAGCGGTTGCCGTATTGCGGGGAGAACAGCAAGACGACCTTTACCGTGTGTGCATCGCCTTGGCGTCCAATATGCTCTCCCTTTGTATGGGCTGGAGCTTGGAAGAAGCGGAAAACAAGTGTGTGGAGGCCATCCGTGACGGCAGAGCCTACCGCAAGCTGTTGGAATGGATCGCCGCCCAGGGCGGGGATACCGCCGTTTTGGAGGATCTTTCCCTGTTGCCTGTGTCCCCCGTGTGCTACGCTCTGGTTTCCAAGGAGGAAGGCTACCTTGCCCATATGGAGACCGACGGCATCGGCACGGCGGCTTGTCTGCTGGGTGCGGGCAGAGCCAAGAAGGAGGACACCATCGACCCTGCGGCAGGCATCGTCCTTTGTGCCAAGGTGGGGGACTACGTCAAGGCAGGGGAGACCCTGGCCTACCTGCACACAAGGGAGGAAGCCTTGCTTCCCGCCGCAGAAAGGGCGTTCCTTGCAAGCCTCACCTATTCTTCCGCCCGCCCCGATGAAAAACCGCTTATTTTTATGCGGTAAATCAAAAGGCGAGAGGAATTCTACTGTAAGTTTATTGACAAACGGGCAGAAATCGTGTATACTGCTTTCAGTCAAAAGCAAGAAAGGGTACTATCATGAATTACAAGAACAATACTCGGTATTTTACCAAAGAGAATATCGGTAAGCTTTCCATCGCCTGTTGGGTCTGCGTGGCAGTAGGTCTGCTGGTGTACTTTGCATTGGGCTGGCCCTGGAAGTATTTCGGTGCCGTGTTTGCCCTGATCTCTGTGGTGGTGGCTATCGTGACCTCTACCATGTCCGTCAGCGATAAGGAATATACCGCCTCCGTGGTGAACGCAGAGAACGCCTTCAAAAAGGATTTTCGTGCCTTCACCGAGGAAAAGCTCAACGCCCACAACGGCAGAGGCAAGGCACCCGTCTCTCTGGACGAGGAGAAGATCAAGTTCGCCCGCGCCTATTTGCTGGAAGGTCAGATCATGTTCCGCGTAGGTCACGACGGCAGACGCCGCAGTAACAAGCTGGTGATGACCGCCTTCTACATGGATAAGACCGCCGTCTACCTTGGCTACCGTCTCCTGTCCATGACCGCCGACGAGTGTGAGGAGATCTTCGCCGTTTATCCCTATTCTTCCGTGGAAAGCATTTCCGCTTCCCGCCCCGAGGAGCGCCCCTCCTTTGCGGAGTACGATACCGTAACTTTGAAGCTGAAGAACAAGGCCGAGCCTGTGGTCTTCCACATGACCAAGGACATCGAGCTGGATCACTTGGTGGACATCGTTTCCTCCCGCATTACCAAGGACGAAGAGTAAAGAAACAAAAAAGAGCTGACCTTCAGCTCTTTTTTTATTTCCCAAAAACGTCAGTTTTTGGAATTCAATTTTCTTGGGAGTTTTTAAGAACCTTTCTTTTTTTAAAAGAAAGGTTCTTAAGCGTTCTTAAACGTTCTCCTATATCCTGACATCCAGCCGTTTCAGCTTTTCCAAAAGGGCGGCGTCGCCGTCCTCGCCCTCCTCACCGTGCTCGATCTCACGGCGAATGGCCAGCATCCGTGCATCCGTCTCTGCCAGCATTTCCGCGCAGACCAATAGCTCTGCGGCAATCCGTTCCTCCTCGGGAAGATCCTGCTTGTACCGCAATTGATGCTCCAAACTTGCCCAGCAATCCATAGCGATGGTGCGGATCTGTACCTCCACCTTCACCTTGTGAGTGGCGTTAGCGAAGAACACGGGAATGCGGATAATGAGATGTAAACTGCGGTACCCGTTGGCCTTGGGGGAGAGAATGTAGTCCTTCTGCTCCAAAAGCTCCACGTCGTTTTGCCGCAAAAGCGCTTCCGCAATTTGGTAAATATCGTCGCGGTAGGAGCAGATCACCCGTACCCCTGCCACGTCGTGAAGACAATTCTCCACAGCTGCCAGGGTCAGGGGTACGCCCAACCGCTCTAACTTCCCCACGATGCTGGAGGGGCGCTTCAAGCGGGTGTTGATGCAGTAAATGGGGTTGCGGCGATACCGCACGGAAAACTCGGTGTTCAATACGTCGAATTTGGTCTGTACTTCCTTGATAGCGCAGGTGTACACCATCATCAGCTCCTTAAAGCCCACCAAATGCTCCGCCGCCAGACGCATTTGCGATTCCAGCTGTTCGGGAACGGGGTGGCTGGGTGCCAAGGAATGTCCGTCTGTGTAGGCGGCTTGTACCCCTTCTGATGTCAATAGGTTTTCCAATTGTTCTTTCATATTCTGCATAGCCACACATCCTTTCGGTACCTACAGGATACAATTTTTTGAGATGAAAAACAAGGAACTTTTTATGAACGTTTTGTCAATAGACGTTTGTCACCCGGTAGCCCGCCTTTTCCACGGCGGCACGGAGAGCACCTTCCGTCACGGCGGGGGAGACCTTCACCAAAGCGATCCCCTTCAGGTTGCTCACCTCCAAAACCTCCACGCCGTCAATTGCCTCCAAGGCAGTTCGCACCCTGCCCTCGCAGTGGCCGCACATCATACCCTTGATAGAGATGGTCTTATCTACAGGAAGGACCACCTCACAGTAGGCGGTTTTTTTAGTTTTTACTTTCTTCGGCTTCCGCTTGTGATCGTGCTTGGAGTCGTAAAGAGAGCCCAGATTCAGCCGTAATGCGTTGGTCACCACGCAGAAGCTGGAAAGACTCATGGCCGCCGCCCCGAACATGGGCTCCAGCTCCCAGCCGAACAGGGGGATCCAGACCCCCGCCGCCAGGGGGATTCCCACGACGTTGTAGAAGAAGGCCCAGAACAGATTCTCGCGGATGTTGGTTAGCACCCGTCTGCCCAAACGCACCGCGGCGGGAAGATCCGCCATGCGGGAGCGTACCAGCACCACGTCCGCCGCCTCGATGGCAACGTCCGTCCCTGCGCCGATAGCAATGCCAAGATCCGCACGGGTGAGGGCAGGGGCGTCGTTGATACCGTCGCCTACCATGGCCACCCTGCCTTCCGCGGAAAGATTGCGGAGCTTTTCTTCCTTATCTCCGGGAAGCAAACCTGCAAAAACGGTATCCACCCCTGCCTGTTTGCCGATGGCATCCGCCGTCTTTTGATGGTCGCCTGTGAGCATCACCACCCGGATGCCCATGGCCTTGAGTTGCTTTACTGCCTCCACGGCATCTTCCTTCAAAACGTCCGCCAATGCCAGAATGCCCACCAAATCTCCGTCACAGCCGAAGAACAGGGGCGTCTTGCCCTCCTCTGCCAGCTTGTCTGCCAGGGCGATAGCTTCTTCCGTCATCACGGCGTAATCTGCCATCATGGCGGCGTTGCCTGCGGCACAGACAGAATCCTCCACCATGGCGGAAACGCCGTTCCCCGGGTGGACCTTGAATTCCTTGGTATCCTTTACGGGAACGCCGTGGTCCCCGCAATATCCCACAATGGCTTTCGCCAAGGGGTGCTCGCTCTTCTGCTCCAAAGCGCAAGCCAAGGAAAGCAGATCCTCACGGGTAAAGCCTTCCATGGGCAGCACGTCCGTCACGGCAGGGGTCCCCTTGGTGAGGGTACCCGTCTTGTCCAAGGCTACGATCTCCACTCTCCCCGCACCCTCCAAAGCGGCGGCGGTCTTAAAGAGAATGCCGTTTTTTGCACCCTTGCCGTTGCCCACCATAATGGCAACGGGAGTGGCAAGCCCCAAAGCGCAGGGACAGCTGATCACCAGCACGGAAATGCCTCTCGCCAAAGCAAAGCCCACGTCCTTACCGCAAAGCATCCAGATCCCCACCGTCAAAGCGGCAATGGCCAGCACCACGGGCACAAAGATTCCCGAGACTTTGTCCGCAAGCTTGGCAATGGGCGCCTTGGTGGCGGCGGCATCGCTGACCATGCGGATGATCTGAGAAAGGGTGGTGTCCTCTCCCACACGGGTGGCTCTGCACACAGCGTACCCGCTTTTGCAGACGGTGGCGGCGGAAACGGTATGCCCCGCCTCCTTATCCACAGGCAGACTTTCCCCTGTAAGGGCGGATTCGTCCACGGAAAGAGAACCCTCCAGAATCTCCCCGTCGGTGGGGATGCTGTCCCCGGAGCGGATCACAAAGCGGTCTCCCGCCTTCACAGCGGAAATCTCCACGGTGTGTTCCTTGCCGTCCTTGTCCAGGATCACCGCCGTCTTGGGGGCGAGCTGCATGAGCTGCTTCAAGGCGTCGGTGGTCTTGCCCTTACTGCGGGCTTCCAACAGCTTCCCCAGGGTGATGAGAGTGAGGATCATCCCCGCGGATTCAAAATAGAAATGCCCGCCCTCCCCGCTCTGCAGGACGGCAAACAGCACCGCCGTGCTGTAAAGGAACGCTGCTCCCGCACCCAGGGATACCAGGGTATCCATGTTGGGCGCACCCCGCAGAAGACCCGCCGTACCGCTGATAAAGAATTTTTGGTTGATCACCATCACCGTGCCTGCCAAAAGAAGCTGTGCCAGCCCATTTGCGGCAGGAGACTCCAAAAATGCAGGCAAGGGGAAGTGCCACATCATGTGCCCCATGGAAAGGTACATCAAAGGCAACAAAAAGCAAAGGGACACCAACAGCCGCTTTACCAAGCCCGCGGTCTCGCTTCCCGTCTCTTGGGGCTTCTCTTCGGCCTTCCCTGCGGGAGAAGCGGAATACCCCGCCTTCTTCACCGCGTCGCAGACCGCTTTTTCGCTTGCAGTGCCAGTGACCTGCATGGAGTTTGTCAGCAAGCTTACCGCTACGCTTTCCACGCCCTTCACCGCCCTTACCGCCTTTTCCACGTGGGCAGAGCAAGCGGCACAGGTCATTCCCGTCACACGGTATTGGGTTCTTTTCTCTGCCATAAAAAACACTCCTGTTCTCATTTTCCCCTTTATTGTAAGCCATCGCTAACTGTTTGTCAAGTGACCGAGTCACAACTTTTTTGCCTCTTTACTTTTTTTCTTTCTTGTGATATACTATGCATTGATGGAGGATCCGCCTATGAAACAGTATCTTCAAAAAATGCTGGAAGCGGGGGTAGCCAAGTTCACGGTGAGCAACCCGGTTTCCAAATCGTCCCTCTACAAAAAGATCGTGGCATTGGAAAAGCAAAGAGGCTTCCAGATCGAAAAATATACGGAAAAGCAGGTGTTTCACGAGAACGTCACCCGGGAAGAGCTTGCAGACGCTTTGTGCCTGCTCATCGAAGGGAAGTTCCGCCAGGTCAACGGCTTTGCCCCGGATGGGGAGCACATCCTGCTGATCTCCTCCAAGGGTGCTTGCAAATATTCCGTGAAGAACAAAGCCCCCGCCGTAAAGCTTTCCGCCGACCACAACCGCAAGAAGCAATATCTCTTAGAGGAAGGAACCGTGATCCCACCCTTGGTGGACATGGGGATCTTTACGGGAGAGGGCAAGGTGGTGGCCTCCATGTACCACAAGTTCAAGCAGATCAACCGCTTCTTAGAGATGATCGACGACGAACTGAAGGATAGGAAGGTGGAAAAGCTGAACGTGATCGACTTCGGTTGCGGCAAGTCCTACCTTACCTTCATCCTGTATTATTATCTCACCCAGGTACGCCGCATCCTCGTGGAGATGATCGGGCTGGATCTCAAAGCCGACGTGATCGAAAAATGCAACGCCGCCGCAAGGAAGTACGGCTACCGGGGACTCCGCTTCGAGATGGGGGATATCAACGGCTACAAAGCCCCCTTCCAAGTGGACATGGTAGTGACTCTTCACGCCTGCGATACCGCCACGGACTACGCTTTGTTCAACGCCCTTTCCTGGGGCGCTAAGATGATCTTCTCCGTGCCCTGCTGTCAGCACGAGCTGAACGGCCAGCTTGCCCCCGCGGAACTGACCCTTCTTTCCCGCTACGGGATCGTGGGGGAGCGGTTCTCCGCTTTGGCAACCGACGCCATTCGTGCCAATCTGTTGGAATATTGCGGGTACAAGACTCAGCTCCTGGAGTTCATCGAGCTGGATCACACTCCCAAGAACGTGCTGATCCGCGCCGTGAAGCGGCCCATCACCCCGAGGGCGGTGAAGGAAAAGGCACTCTTGGAGGTAAAGCAGGTCATGGCCGCCTTCGGCTTCCAACCTACGTTGTATAGGTTGTTAGGGCTATAAAAAAGAGGGCTTAAACCTTTTTCTTTTCGGAAAAAGAAAAAGGTTTAAGAATCCAAAAAGAAAATCCATTTTCCGAAAACTTGCGTTTTCGGGATCATCCTCTTAAAAGTTAGTTTTTCGAGGGAGAGCATGAGAGGGAACCTTTTTTCGAAAAAGGTTCCCTCTCGTCATTTGATTCGCGTTTTCTTTGGGATTTTTAAGGGACTTTCTTTTTCGCAAAAGAAAGTCCCTTAAACGTTCTTATTATCTCGATACCACCTGGTCGATGTTCCATTCGGAAAGGATGTAGATCACGTAATCCGGCTTTTCGCTGTTGACGTACGCGTTGCTCCAGCCATAGTTCCACATGCCGATGTAGTGGGTTCGGTTCATCCGCTCGGGAATGAGGTCGAAGATGGCCGCGCTGTAGGAATCTCTGAATACCATGCAGGAGGGCAGCTCCGACCGCTCGGTGTTGAAGTTGAACTCCGCGGTGGTGTCCTCGCTGTAGATCAACTGCATCCCTCTGTAACGGGGTACTGCGGCGATCTGGGAGGGAATCTCCTCCTTGAACTCCCGGTAGTAGCCGTATTCCTTCACGTCCTTTTGAGGAATGTCCAAGAACAGCATAGCGTCTGCGCTGGTGTAGTAATCCGCCGTCCAGGTGAATTCGTCAATGCCGCGAGGAGCTGCTTCGGGATACTTTTCGGAGATGTGGTTAAAAAGCTCCACGTAAGCCAGGTAGGCGCCGTAATCCGCCCAATGGCTGTCCAGATGGTAGTACAAGGGCATCTCGTCGTGCTTGTGCTCCATGAAGACCTCCCGCATATCGATCACAGTGGCTCCTGCCTCGTCAAGCTTGGCGGTGACCTGATCCAAACGGGACTGACCCGTGCCCTTTGGATATTCCTCGGGAACCAGCTCGGGATAGATGGTCATGGGGGAGGGGATGATCATGTAGATGATCTCACCGTCGGGATTGTAGCCGTGCATCTGCTCCAAGCGAGTCTTCACACGGCTTGCCATGCTGTTCAGCTGGGAGTCACTGTAAAGAGGCACCGTGCCCATATGGTCGGGGAGCATTTGGGTCAGGAAGAATTGGAAGGCCTTGTTGCTGGCCAGCCCTTGGGTGTAATTGTTTGCGGGAGTACGCACGCGGATAGAGAAGGCGCGGGGAATATCGTAGGCCTCTCCCTCAACCGTTTGGGAGAAGGTGATCTCCTGGGTATTGCTTGTTCCTTCTGCCTTCATGGTCACGGCGAACCACCCCATGTAGGAGGGAACGGTGATCTCCTGCTCCCCGATGCGAGCGGTGATCTCTGCCCCTTGGGCACAGGTGCCGATCATCACGAAGGAGGGCTTGGAAGTGTAGCGGGCAAACAGCAGATCCACCGCATCCTCGGGAATGGGGGCTTCCTCTTCGGAATTCTCCCCGGTGCTGCTTTCTACACGGGAGATCTCCTCGGGAATGGAGGATTCTTCCTCCGAGGAGGTAACGGGAGCTGCCAGAGAGGAGGTCTCTATGCTCTCACTTCCGCAGGCGGCAAGGAGGCAAATAGCCAATAAAAGGGCAAGGATTGCCGGCAAACACTTTTTCATACGCTATATCCTTTCGTTTCTTTTCCTACCTATTGTACCACAAAACGAAAAAATGTCAATCCCGTTTTTCATAGGAAGGCGTTGTAAAGAAAACTTTACAAAATTCAACTTTTCGTGTATTGACAATAGACATTGAAAAGTGTAAAATATACTTGCATTTTTTAAAAGGAGGAAACAACAATGAAGAAAACACTCACCTGTCTGTTGGCGCTGGTTTTGGTTCTGACAAGCCTGTTTGCCATGACCGCCTGCGGCGAAAAGGAAGACCCCAAGAAGGAATCCGAAGCGGAGGATACTTCTTCCGTAGAATCCGCAGAATCCGCAGAATCCGCAGAATCCACCCCCGAGGCCTATAAGCCCGCCAAAGGCTACAAGCTGTACAGCAAATCCGGCATCTCCTTCGCCTACCCCGAAGATTGGGAGATCGAGGACGACGTCATCATCGACGAAAACGGCAACAACATCAACATGAACTATTCCGCCGCCTCCAAAGCGGAAGCCGAGGTCTTTCGCACCCTCTCCAACGATACCTTCATGGAGCTGATGGGCAGCATCTACGAGGCCATGGGGATGTCCGTCAGCAACCACAACGTGAAGACGGTTACCAACGCCTCCGGTGTGGAGGTCATCAGCTGTGAGTTCAGCCTGAGCTTTGAGGGCATCGAGATGAATATGTGCCAGTTCATCATTCTCGGCGAGAAGAAGCACTATACCATCACCATCACCGAGATGACCGACATTGACGCCGTCATCGCCGAGGTTCTCAAGTCCATCACCATTGAATAAACCCAAAACAAAAAGACCCGATAAGGGTCTTTTTTGTTGGAGCTAATGGCGGGACTCGAACCCGCGGCCTGTTGATTACGAATCAACTGCTCTACCGACTGAGCCACATTAGCATATTTTGGTCGCATCCCATGCAACAAGCGGTATTATAGCAGAAAGAGGCCGCTTTGTCAAGTTCTTTTTTTGCATTTTTCCGCTTTAGGCGGCAAAGCCCTCGGTGGGGCTTTTTTCTTTTCAAGACGGAAAACAAATGTTTTGCAAGAACTGACGAAATTTTCACAAAAATCGACGGGAAACCTCGACGGCAGACGACGGCAAACCCGAAGAAACCCTTGTATTCCCTTGCTTTTTACCCTATTAACAAAAATAGACAAAAGGGGTTTTCAAACGCCTCCATCCCGCCAAAGTCGCTCTTGACAGAAGCTTTTCCATTCCTTATAATAAGGTCACAGGTGGTATTTTAAGGCAATTAGTGGAAGAAAATACCATGGTTTTCCCATAAAAGTGGAAGGGAACCCCAAAAATCACGCGAGAAAGGAGCAGGGAAGGCAGATATGTTCACAGGAACTTACCGTCACGCAGTGGATGCCAAGGGCAGACTGTTTATTCCCGTGCGCCTGCGGGAGGAATTGGGGGAGACCTTTATGGTCACCAGAGGCCTGCAGAACTGCTTGCGTCTCTACCCCATGAAGGAGTGGGAAGCCTTTGCCGCCAAGATTGCAGCCCTGCCGGAGACCCGCGCCAAGGACGTGCGTCATTACTTCTTTGCCAACGCCTTCGATACCTCCCTGGACGGCCAGGGAAGAGTGACCCTCCCCGCAGATTGCCGCCGCTTCGCTTCCTTGGAAAAGAACGTGGTGCTAGTGGGCGACGATACCCGCTTGGAGATCTGGGACGAGGAACGTTGGGACGCATTGGATGCGGAGAACTACGGCAACATCCTGCCTGTTCTTGAGGAGCTTGGCTTCTGATGGAATACAAACATATCACCGTTTTATTGAACGAAACCGTGGAGTCCGTTTTGACGAACCCCGACGGAACCTATATCGATTGTACCCTTGGGGGAGGCGGCCATACGGGCTTGCTGCTTTCCCGCCTTTCCGAAAAGGGGAGAGTCATCGCCATCGACAGAGACGACGTGGCCTTGGGAAACGCCCGTAACAAATTTAACGACCCCCGCTTGACCTTGGTGAAGAGCAACTTCTCCGAGATCGGGCAGATCGCCGCAGAGCACGCCCCGGAAGGGGTGGACGGCATCCTTGCCGACTTGGGGATCTCCAGTCCCCAGGTGGATGATCCCACCCGCGGCTTCTCCTATTCTGCCGACGCTTTCCTGGATATGCGCATGGACCGGACCCAGGCCTTCACCGCCTACGACGTGGTGAACACCTACTCTCGTGAAGACCTGATCCGTATCCTCAGAGACTACGGCGAGGAACGCTTTGCCGGCCGTATTGCGGACAAGATCCTCCACGCCAGAGAGCAAAAGCCCATCGACACCACCGCAGAGCTGACGGCCATCGTAGCCGCCGCTATGCCCAGACAGAATAAAAAGGAAGGCCACCCCTGCAAGCGGACCTACCAAGCCATCCGCATCGAGGTAAATTCCGAGCTTTCCAGCATTTCCGCCATGATCGCCGGCGGGATCCCTTGCTTAAAGAGCGGGGGACACATGAGCATCATCAGCTTCCACTCCCTGGAGGACCGTATTGTAAAGAATGCCTTCGCCATGGGAGAGAACCCCTGCACCTGCCCTAAGGATTTCCCCATCTGCGTTTGCGGAAAGAAGCCCACGGTGAAGGTGCTCACCAGAAAACCCCTGCTCCCCTCGGAGCAAGAGGTTACCGACAACAACCGCGCCCACAGCGCCAAGCTGAGGGTTTGCGAGAAACTTTAACGAAAAGGAAGGAAACGAGATGGAACAGAAAAGAACCACCCCCGCCCGCACCCCTGCAAAACGTACCGGAACCTCCGTTTCCGTCCCCCAGCCCAAGGCGGCAAAGCCTGCCGCCCCTGCCCGTAAGGCCGCACCCCTCTCCCGCAGACAGAGCAAGCGCATGGCACATCGCCACGCTGTCCGTGAGCCTAAGTTCATCACGGTACGCAAGGAGCGCAAGGAACGGAAGCCCTTCCCTTTGGGCATCGTTCTGGTGCTGGCAATGATCACCGCGTTGTTTCTGTTTATGATGATGAACTATGCGGAGATCGACCAATACAACGGTGAGATCCGCGATCTGCAGAATACTATGGCCAAATTGCAGAACGAGCAGAAGAAGCTGGAGGTTCGTTTGGAAAACAAGGACGACCGTGCCGCCTTCGAGCAGTTTGCCGTGGAGCAGCTTGGCATGGTCAAGGCAGACACGTTGGATAAGTATATCGTCACCCTCACCCCCGAGGACAAGACCGAGATCATGGAATACGAGGATGAGCAAGAAAGCGGCTTCGGCTTCCTGTTGTCCGGCTTGGCGGAGGTTGTCAGAGGATTCTTTGGGGATTGATCTCCCGTGTCCTTTCATAAAAGCTTGAAGGGGCGAATATAGTACCAATAGCAAGGAAAACAAGGGTAAGAAGCGTCTAAATGCCTCTTACCCGTTTGCCGTCTTTTTATACCGCAAAAAATTCGGAGGATTTTGGCAAGGATATGGAACGAAAACCCGATCATTCCGCAGAAAAAACCAAAAAGGCCGTTCCCGTATCCGCCAAGGCGCAGGGGAGCGAGACCTCAAAAAATGAAAAGCAAGCTAAGGAGAAGTCCCGCAGAGAGCTGACTCACAAGACCATCGTGACGAGAAGCCGTATCGTGCTGGTGGTTATGGTTCTGGCTTTGCTGGCTATGTGCGGCAGGCTTGCCTTTTTGCAGATCCTGGATCCCTACGACTACGCCGAAAAGGCTGTGGAGCAGTACACCTATGAGGTGAAGCTGGAAGCCAAGCGGGGCACCATCTTTGCCTCCGACGGCACCACCAAGCTGGCCTCCAGCGTTACCACTCAAACGGTGTTCATCTCTCCCGCAGACGTCTTGGATACCGCTACCAACGGCAGGGACGATGCTTCTGAGGGAACCGTTCCCATGGGAGAAGCCGCTTACCTGCGTTGGCTTGCAGAGGGCTTGGCGGAATGCCTTGAAGACGTGGACGCTCAGTACATTCTGGACAAGTATTACGCCTTGGGAGATGCCAAGGAAAAATACAAATACCTGGTGATCAAAAAGGACATCAACCAGTCCGAGGAGGACAAGGTCCGCCTGTTCATCTCCGAAAACAATCTGGAATTGGAGATCGCTTTGGAGGAGGGCACCAAGCGCTCCTATGGTGAGTCCACCTTGGCCTCTCATCTGCTGGGCTTCGTTGGCTCGGATAACAACGGCTTGTTGGGGTTGGAATTCACCTACGACGAATACCTCAGCGGTGTGGACGGAAGAGCCGTCCGCGCCCAGGATGCCAACGGAAACGAGCTGGCTTACAACTACGAAAGCTACATCGCCGCTCAGGACGGCCTGAATCTGGTTACCACCATCGACGTCACCATTCAGAGCATCGTGGAAAAGCATCTGAAGGAGACCTACTACGAGCATCAGCCGGAGGGTCGCGTTTCCTGCGTGATCATGGATGTGGACACCGGGGAGATTTTGGCGCTGGCCATTTACCCCAACTTCGACGTGAACGAATACACCACTCTCTCCGAGGAATATCAGAAAAAGCTGGATGCCTACGAGGGGGAAGACGAAAAGTCCTACCGTTCCACCCTGCTCAACGAGATGTGGAACAACACCATCGCCACACAGACCTACGAGCCCGGCTCCACCTTCAAGGTGATCACCGCAGCTATGGCGTTGGAAAGCGGTTCTGCCACACGTTCTCAGCTGTTCAACTGCGGAAGACAGATCACAGTGGCGGGGCAGACCATCCACTGTCACTCCGTTCGCGACCACGGAATGCAGACCATTGCTGAATCTTTGGTGAATTCCTGCAACCCCGCCTTTGCTTACATTGGCTTTGAGGTGGGACACGGGGAATTCAAGAATTACTTCAAGAATTTCGGCTACACCGAAAAAACGGGCTCCGACCTGCTGGGCGAGGTGTCCTCCATCTACTACGACACCACCGGCGTTAACTTCGGAGACGTGGAGCTGGCGGTATATTCCTTCGGCCAGACCTTCAAGGTCACCATGCTCCAGCACATCACCGCTCTTTCCGCGGTGGCCAACGGCGGTTATTTGGTCACTCCCCACGTAGGGAAGTACCTCACCGATAAAAACGGCAACGTGGTGCAGACCTTCTCCTCCGAAAGCTCCCGTCAGGTGGTTTCCGAGGACGTTTGCAAGGACATCATGTCCTATCTGGTCAACTCCACCAAGAACGCCTGCGTCAGCGGCTACAACGTGGTTTCCAAGACGGGTACCTCCGAGAAGCGAGACACCCTCCGGGAGGACGACTACGTTTCCTCCTGTGTCACCTTCGCTCCTGCGGCAGACCCCAAGATCGCCATTCTGGTGACGGTGGATACCCCCAACCCCGAGTTCGGTATTTACGGCTCTGCCGTTGCCGCCCCCGCAGTGGGACGGATCCTGGCAGAGGTTCTCCCCCATATGGGCATTTCTCCCGATGACGTGGCCGATCCTGTGGAAATGGTCACTGTCCGTGATTACACCGGGGAGAATGCCAAGGACATCAAATCCATCATCGAAGGCTTAGGCCTCAAATGTGAGATCAAGGGCAGTGGCAAGACAATCGTAGGCCAAATGCCCAAGGGCGAGCAGAGCGTGGCTGTGGGCGGTAAGGTGATCCTCTACACCGAGGAATCCTACGAGGAAGGCACCGTCACCGTTCCCGATGTCAAGGACAAAACTCCCGAATCCGCACTCCGTACCCTTCTCAACAAGGGCTTGAACGTGCAGATCAAGGGTGTCTTCGATGCAGACACCAACAACTGCTACGTGGTTTCCCAATCCATCGAAGCCGGGGAACAGGTCGCCCCCGGTACCATCGTGGTGATCCAATGCCGTTACGAAGGCAGCAGCGACTGATCTTTACGAAAAACATCCAAAGGAACTTAGAAGAACATGGATATTCTCAACCGCATCCTTCTTCCCATGGTAGGCTCTTTCCTGCTTTCCGCTCTTCTTTTGAAGATCTTCATTCCCGTTCTCCGCAAGGTGAAACTGGGGCAGAAGATCCTGGAGATCGGTCCTTCCTGGCATAAGTGCAAGGAAGGCACCCCCGTGCTGGGCGGTCTGTTCTTCATCCTTTCCACTCTGTGCGCATTTTCCTTGTGGGCGCTCTTCGGTGGGGAAGACTTTGATCCCGCTTGGGGCGGCGTGGCCATTCTGGCCTTGGGCTCCGGGGTCATCGGCTTTATCGACGACTACGTCAAGCTGTTTAAAAAGCGCAACAAGGGACTCACCGCCAAGCAGAAGATGGCTCTCCAGCTCCTTACCGCCGCAGGCTTTTTGGCCTACCGCGCCCTGGTGTGCAAGGCAGGCACCGCCGTGAAGCTATACGGTCTCTTCGGGCTGGAAAGCCTGGAGCTTTCCTGGCTCTATTATCCCATCATGATTTTGGTGTCGGTGTACGTCATCAACTGTGCAAATCTCACCGATGGAATCGACGGTCTGGCGGGAAGCGTTTCCCTCATCCAATGCGTGTTCTTTATCTGTGCAGGCCATCTCCTTTGGCAGAACGCGGGGGTTTCCGCCCTGTCTGCCGCGTTGGCAGGGGGACTTATGGGTTTCTTGGTGTATAACTTCCACCCCGCAAAGATCTTCATGGGGGATACGGGCTCTCTCTTCCTGGGAGGCTTCACCGTTGCCTTGGCTTTCACCATGGAAGCGGAGCTGTTACTGCTCCCTCTGTGTCTGATCTGGATCATTGAAGGCGTTTCCGTTCTTCTTCAGGTGTTCTTCTTCAAGGTTACCGGAAAGCGGATCTTCAAAATGGCTCCTATCCACCACCACTTCGAAATGTGCAAGTGGAGCGAGGTGAAGGTGGTGTTCACCTTCTCCTTCGTCACCGCCCTGAGCTGTGGGCTGACCTATTGGCTCTTGGCATAATCCCCAAAAACAAAAATCTCGAAAGGAGGTCCTCTCAATGGAAGAACCCGCGGAAACTAAGCCCGCCGTTACCCGCGTCAAGCGGGAAATGACCCTGCGTCAAAAGCCCGGTACGGTGACCCGCTTTTTGGGCGAGATGGATCGTCCCTTCCTGATCATTGTTTTGCTTTTGGTGTGCATTGGCTCCATCGCCGTGTTCTCCGCTTCCTACGCCCACTCTGCCAACCGCTACGGCGATTCCTACGCTTTGGCTCGTCCACAGCTGGGCTACGTTTTGGGAGGCGTTACCCTGATGGCGATCATTGCCGCCTTCGGCCCGGTGGTTCTCGGCGTTTTGCGCAAGGCTGCATATCCTATTTTCTTTACTGCAATCGCTATGAACGCCGTGGTGCGCTTCATCGGCCAGAACTATAACGGTGCAACCCGTTGGATCATCATTGCGGGTATCCAGTTCCAGCCCTCCGAGTTTTTGAAATTTGCTCTGGTGCTGATCTGCGCCACCCATACGGTGCGGAACAGGGACAGAATGCATACCTTCCGCTACGGCGTGTTGCCCTTCGGCTTTTTCCTGCTCTCGGCGGTGGCCACCACCTTGATGCAGAGCCACCTTTCCGCCACCATCATCTGCTGTATCATCGTCTACGTGATGATGTGGCTGGGCGGCACGGGAGCCAAGTTCTTGGGCGTCGTCACCGGCTTCATTGCCGCGGGCGGTGCCGCCTTGGTGCTGTGGGGAAGGAAAATCATCGAACTGATCGTTCCCCATGCACTCATCCGTCTGGACGTATGGGAGGATCCCTTCTCCTTTATGTCCAACGCCTCCGGCGGCAAGGGCTGGCAGCCTGCACAATCTCTGTACGCCATCAGCTCCGGCGGATTCTGGGGCTTGGGTCTGGGACAGAGCAACCAAAAGCACGGTTATCTTCCAGAGCCCTACAACGATTACATCTTTGCCATTATCTGTGAGGAGATGGGCTACTTCGGTGCGGTGCTGATCATCGGTCTCTTTGTGGCCTTTGCTTGGAGAGGCTTCTACATCGCCACCCATTCCCAGGATAAATTCTCCTCCCTGCTTGTTATGGGCATCATTGCCCACGTGATCATCCAGGTGGTTTTGAACATCTGCGTGGTCACCAACACCATTCCCAGCACGGGCATCAGCCTTCCCTTCTTCAGCTACGGCGGTACGTCTTTGATCATCCTGCTGTGCGAGATGGGTCTGGTACTGGCAGTTTCCCGTTATTCCTACACCGAAAAAGCTTAATAAAGGAATGAACTTACCATGAAAGTCGTATTGAGCGGCGGCGGTACAGGCGGCCACGTCAACCCCGCGTTGAATATAGCAAAAGCCATCAAAAAGCAGGATCCCCAAGCAGAGATCTCCTTCGTGGGGACCAAGCGGGGTATCGAAAGCACCCTTGTGCCCAAGGCGGGCTACGAGATCGATTTCGTGCAGGTGCAGGGCTTCCGCAGAAAACTGAATTTCAAAGGACTGAAGGAAAACTGCAAGGCGCTCTACAGAGCCGTTGCCTCCGTTCGCCAGGCTAAGAAGATCCTGAAGGTACGTCAGCCCGACGTGGTGGTGGGTACCGGCGGTTACGTTAGCTGGCCCACGGTGAAGGCGGCCTCCAAGCTGGGCATCCCTTGCCTCATTCACGAGCAGAACACCTTCCCCGGAGTCACCACCAAAAAGCTTTCCAAATTGGCAAACGTGGTGTGTATCAGCTTCGAGGGGAGCGAGAAGTTCTTTCCGGGAGAAGCCGTCGATAAGCTGATGCTCACAGGCAACCCCATCCACGTGGATCACATCTCCCGCGAAGAAGCCCGCGCCAAGCTGGGCATCGGAGAGGATGAGCTGTACGTGCTGTCCTTTGGCGGCAGTATGGGTGCCAAGCGTGTGAACGAGCTTTGCTTCGATCTCATGGAGCAGTACACCGTTCCCGCTGCTATCCGTCACGACCATGCCGTGGGCAGAGTGGAGTTTGAACATTTCTCCGCCCTGGCCAAGGAAACGGGCTTGGACAAACAGAAAAACCTCACCATTGCGGAATACTTCTACGATATGCCCTACCGCCAGGCGGCGGCAGACGTGATCGTATGCCGTGCAGGTGCCATGACCCTGGCAGAGCTTGCCGTCCGCGGTAAGGCGGCCATTCTGATCCCCAGCCCCCACGTGGCGGAGGATCACCAATACAAAAACGCCCGTCTGCTGGCAGATGCAGGGGCGGCGGTGGTATACCGCGAGTCCGAGCTGGACAGCGAGCTTCTTAAGAACGCCGTGAAGGATCTGCTGGAAAACGAAAACAAACGGAAGCGCATTGAGGACGGCATCCGCAACTTTGCCGCTCCCGATTCCGCAGACCGTATCGCCGCAGAGGTTATTCGACTGGCGGAGGAATAAACAAGGAAAGGAGACACCCCCATGGAAGAGCAACGCAGGTTTGTGCGAAGCAGTGCCAGCATGGACGCCCTGCGAAGCAAGCAGGATAAAAAACGCCGCCGCAGAACGGTGTTTTACGTCAGCCTGTTCGTGGCAGTGACCTTGGTCTTTCTGGTGGTGTGCTTCTTCGTTTTTTTTCGCGTGTCGGAGATCCGCATCGAAAATAATGAGATCTACACCGACGGACAGATCATGGAAAACCTCACCTTTGCCCCCGGGGACAATCTGTTCTCCTTCAAGGCTGCGGAGGCGGAGGAAGCTTTGCGAAAGGCTCTGCCCTATATCGGAGAGGTGGAGATCACCCGTAAGCTTCCCGGCGTGATCACCGTTACCGTCAGCGAACGGAAGGCAGAGATGACCTTGGTATTGGGCGAGGACGCCTACCTTCTTTCCGGCGACCTGCAGGTTCTTGGCAGGATTGGCGGAGGAGAGATCACCGCAGGAATTACCCGCCTTTCCACCAGCTCCGTGGAGCGTTGCCTGGTGGGAGAAAGCGTCACCTTCGTGGATACCCGTACCGCGGATTACCTCAAGGAGCTATATATATGCCTTGCGGAGAACGACCTGATGAAAATGGTGCGGGAGATCGACATGGTCAGCCGCTTTGACATCACCCTGAACTACGACGACCGCTTTACCGTGTATCTTGCCGATATCGATAACATGGATATCAAGATCCGCTTCCTGGTGGAGATTCTCAAAAAGCTCGATCCCGATGACACGGGGTATATCAATCTGGCCGATCACAGGGAAGCGGCAGTCCGTCTGGACGAAAAAGAGGAGACTTCCGCAGAATAACCCCTTTTTTGCCTAATCTGTCGAAAAAAGTCGGTATTTTTAGCAAGAAAAACGCAAAAAGCTCTTGCAAAATTGAATAAAAAAGGTTATTATAGTAAATGTAAAAAAGTATATAAAGTTTTCGGAGGATCAATTTATGTCAAGTCTTAGCACGAATCCCAATGCCGTCGTGATCAAGGTCGTCGGTGTGGGCGGCGGTGGCGGCAACGCAGTCAACCGCATGATCGCTTCCTTTGACTCTTCCGATGTTGAATTCATCAACATCAACACCGACTCCCAGGTGCTCTTCAAATCCAGTGCTCCTACCAAGATCGAGATCGGCGAGAAGATCACCAAGGGCAAGGGTGCAGGCAGCAATCCCGAAGTGGGCGAAAAGGCTGCTGACGAATCTATCGACCTGATCAAAGATGCACTGAAGGGTGCAGATATGGTGTTCATTACCGCAGGCATGGGCGGCGGTACCGGTACCGGCGCGGCTCCCATCGTTGCAAAGGTGGCAAAGGAAATGGAGATCCTGACCGTTGCCATCGTTACCAAGCCCTTTGTTTTCGAGGGCGGCAAGAGAATGGCTCAGGCCGAGATGGGTATCGAAAAGCTGGCTGAAATCGTTGACAGCTTGATCGTTATCCCCAACGAGCGTCTGAAGCTTCTCACCGATAAGAAGATCACCTTCCTGAATGCATTTGCAGAGGCAGACGACGTTCTGCTGAAGGGTGTTCGCAGCATCTGCGAGCTGATCACCGTGGAAGGTATCATCAACCTTGACTTTGCTGACGTTTGTGCCGTTATGGCAAACGCAGGCCTGGCTCACATGGGCGTTGGCGCCGCTAAGGGTAAGGACAAGGCAGAGATGGCGGCCAAGATGGCTATGTCTTCTCCCTTGCTGGAAACCAATATCAGCGGTGCAAAGGGCATCGTAGTCAACATCACCGCTTCTCCCGACATCGGTCTGGACGAGATCGACTGCGCAGTTGCCATGATCACCAGCGAGGCTCAGCCCGACGCGACCATCATCTTCGGTGCTGCTCTGGATCCCGCTCTGGAGGACGAGATGAAGATCACTCTGGTGGCTACCGGCTTCGAGGCAAACAAGAAGGCCGCAGACAAGAAGCGCACCGTGGTCGCTGCCGAAAGCAAGACCATCGAGTCCGCAGCCGACGTTACCGAGGATTCCGATATCAAGGACATCATCGAGATGCTCAACCGCGGCAGAAGATAATCATTCCATACACAAAAGAAAGAGCGGTACAGTGTGCCGCTCTTTTGCTTCTTTAAAGGAACAAAACATGAAAAAGAGTATCGCTTTTCTGCTGATCGCCTTGATCTGTCTATCCCTTTTGTCCCTGCTCGCCGTAGCCGAGGGTGATCCTGCCGTCCTTCCCGAAGAGACGGAGGAAAACGCACAGCGGGTCTCTCCTCTTTGGTTGGGGATCGGTGTGGGCGTACTTGCCGCCATCGGCACGGGTATATGGTTTTACGTCAAGCGGAAGGATAATACCTGAAACGGAAAGGAACGTACACATGAGCTACCACGAAGAAGGAATGCTTCCCACAGGCTTTTATTGCAGTGACAGACGTCCAAATATCTTTCTCATCGGAGATTCCATCCGTATGGGCTACTGCGCATACGCAAAGGAAGCCTTTGGAGACTTTGCGGAAGTCTTCTGGGTGGAGGACAACTGCCGCAACACCCAGTACGTCATTTCCTGCCTCAACGGCTGGAAGAATATGTTCGACCGTCCCGAGAAGGTGGATCTGGTGCAGTTCAACTGCGGTCATTGGGACATCGCCCATTGGAACCGTTACCCCGTTCCCCTCACCAGCGAGGCGGAATACGAGAAGAATCTGGAGATGATCCTGTTCCTCATTCGTGAGCTGTTCCCCAACGCAGGGATCGTCATGGCTACCACCACCCCCATGAATCTAGGCGACGACGGCGGGGTAAACCCCAGGAGTAACACCGAGATCGCCCGCTACAACGATGTGGTACGCAAGGTTGCGGAGAAGAACGGCATCCCTGTGAATGATCTGGCCGCCTTCACGTGGGATTGGGGCGTAGAGGCCTTTGCGGATTACTGCCACTTTACCCCGGAATCCAACAAGGCACTGGGCATGGAAGTCACAGAACAGTTGAAGAAGTATTTATAAGGATAGTGTGTTTGCGAGGGAGGCCCTTTTTGAAAAAAGTGCCTCCCTCATACTCCCTCCACAAAAACTTTCCCTTGAAGGTGGAACGACAAAAGGACAGAGATTGCGCTCCGTCCTTTTTTGTTTCATAATGGAAATCTTCAAGGCTCCTGCAGATTCAAGTCTTCAAGCCGATTGGACAGATTTTCTGCTTTGTTCCTCTCAAACCAATCGTCCTCGTGCAAGGGAGATTCCAAAGGCGTAAACATAAAGCATCCTGCGTCTCCGGTCTGTAAATCGTCAAAAAATGAGCCGTCCCGATAGTCGTATTGCCCCGCAAGCTCCATGTCGGGAACAAAACGCTCCCACTTTTCGCACCAATAGTGGAAATGCTTGGCGGGATCCTTGGGATCGCAAAGTTCAAAGCAAAAATGCTTACAGTTGTAACAAGTGTTTTTCATCTTTATGACCATTCCTTTCGTAGCCCGCCGGGGCGGGCGGTCGCGAAAGATTTTGTGAGCGAAGCCACAAAATCATGTTTGAAAAAGGATCCCTTTTTCAAACTTCTATTCTCCGATCAACAATACCGAAATATCGTTCACATTGGTTCCCGTAGGCCCGGTGAACAGCAGCCCGCCTGCGGCCAGCAACCCGTGGAAGGCATCGTTGTTCTCCAAAACCGCCTTGGGATCAAGCCCTCGGCTTCTCATGAGTTCCGCCGTGTTGCCGTGGACGATTCCCCCCGCCGCATCCGTAGGACCGTCGGTTCCGTCCGAGCCCAGGGAGAAGAAGGTCACGTTGGTAAGCCCTTCCATCCCTATGGCGGCGGCCAGAGCCATTTCCTGATTTCTGCCGCCAAGGCCGTTCCCCGTCAGCTTCACCACCGTCTCGCCCCCTGCGATAAAAGCTTGTTTCCCTTTTCCGACGTGTTCTCTTGCAAGGGAAGCGAACATTGTCCCGGCATCCTTTGCTTCGCAACTCAGCGTGTCGGTAAGCACGGCTGTCTCAAAGCCCAACGCCTTGCAGGCTTCCTCTGCCGCCTCACAAAGCACCTTTACTGACCCTGTCACCAAGGTCTCCACCCCGGGCAGCTCCTTGGGCGTTTCTGCCCGTAGCAATTCCCACGCTTTTTCGGAAAGGGGGAGGGTATACTTCTCCGCGATGGCAATCGCATCCGCCGCCGTGGCGCTGTCGGGATAAGCAGGCCCTGAGGCGATCATATCAATGGGATCTCCCAGCACGTCGGAAAGGATCACCGAGAACACCTTAGCGGGGGAGACGTGACGGGCAAACTTCCCACCCTTCACCGCGGAAAACCGCTTTCTCAGGGTGTTTACCTCTGTGATATCCGCTCCGCAGGCCAGCAAAGCCCGGGTGATCTCTTCCATTTCTTTTTCGGGCAGTAACGGTTTTTCGAACAAGGCCGACCCGCCCCCGGAGATCAAAAATAGCACCCTGTCCCGGTCCGTCAACCCTTTCGTCATGGCGAGCACTTCCGCCGTGGCGGCGTAGGTATTCCCATCGGGTACGGGATGACCCGCCTCGCGGATGGTAAGATTGCCGATACTTCCCTGGGAGTGTCCGTGCTTGGTGATGACCATCCCTCGGGAGATCTTCTCTCCCAAAACCTCGTAGGCGGCAGAAGCCATCTGCCATCCCGCCTTGCCGATGGCCACCAAAATCAGCTCCCCTTTGGTTGCGGGCATGGATTCCAGTGCTTTCTTCACCGCTGTATCGGGCATGGCGGCCGTCAATGCGGCGGAAAGGATCTGCCCCGCCTCCTCCTGCAAGGGGAGAGCAGGGTGGTTTTCCGTCAGAACCTCCATTTCGATGCCTAAAGCTCCCAAGGCAAGCTCCTTCTCCTTGGGATAAAATCCTTCCATGGTAAGCTCGTCCCCCGGTGCGTACCCGCAACGATAGGGATCCACCCGGGTAAGCAATTCCTCAAAGGTGGGGTAGGGGTGCAACGCCTTGACATCGCAAAGCAAATAATCCAAAGCCTTCCCACTCTTGCGGAACACAATGGTATCTCCTACGCGGATTTTCTTCCGCTTTTCGTCATGTAAGCGCAGCTCTATGGTTTTTTCTCTTTTTTGAATCTTTTCAAAGGGGAGAGAATGCAGGTTCATAAAATGTGTCATAGCGCACCTCCTGTTCTTTAAAGTATACCACACAGACATTGTTTTGTCAAACAAAAAGAGCCGTGCTTTCACACGACTCTTGTTTGTATCGGGAACTTAGAACTCCTTGTGGGACTTCACTGCCAGGGAAACGCCTGCCAGGGAAACCAGAGCCAGCATTGCAAATACGATCACGCTTGCATCGCCGGTGGAGGGGATCTCGGGCTTTTCGGGTTCGGGTTCAGGCTCGGGAACAACCTCGCACTCAACTGCCAGGGACTTCACGGTAACCACTGCACCGTTTACGGAGTAAACCTGGATGCCTGCAAACTGCAGAGTACCGTCAACGATAGCGCCTGCGGGGAATGCGGTGCCCTGATACAGAGCGGTGGTCTCAATAAAATCCTTCAGGGAGATGGTAACGATGTAATCGTCAGCCATCAAATCGCCGCTGCCTGCATCGTAGTTACGATCTGCGAACATGGAGTTGCAGAGGGAGAAGCTGTATTCGCCGCCTGCACCGTCGGTAAAGATCAAGTTGATGTTGGTGTTGCCGTTTGCAACGTTGAAATCGATTACCAAAGAGTCGGTCTCGATATTGGCAACGATGGGCTCTGCATAACGATGGGTGATGCTGGGCCAAGTGCCGGAAACGGAGCCGGAGAAGACAACGGTGCCGTCTTCCTTATGCTCTGCGGTTACTTTGCAATCGTTGTGAACGACCTCTTCCCAAACAGCATCTGCCGCAGGGATCAGAGAAACGGTCTTGGTATCTGCGCTGACGGCAAAAGTTCCCAGAACCATAGCCATAACCAGCGTCAGAGCGATGATGGAAATGCGCTTCATAGAAAATACCTCCATTAAATTGTTTGTCTGTATTTTATCACTTTGAAGTTAGTTTGTCAATAGGTTTTGTGCAACTTTATGAGTGAGGACGCGTCCTCTTAAACAAAGTGACTCCGATAAAGAGCGCCAGGAAGGAGCCCAACAGAGCAAGTCCCGTCATAAACATGGTGGTGGCGGCAGTCTCCGCAGGGGTAAAGCTGACGTCCTCTCGGGAGACGAAGATATCTCTGGAAACCGTGCCGCGGCTTTCCTCTCGGGATGCGGTGCTTTCGCTTTCCTCACTGCTCTCTTCCTCGCTCACTGCAAGGGATTCTTCCTCCGAGGATTCGATCTCCGAAACGTCCTCGGGCAGATCGTCTGCGTGCATGGTCTCCAGCGTCACGATCTGCACTCTGCTCTTGCCGTGAAGACGGACGATGATTCCTGTGAAGCTCAACGCTTCCTCCTCTGCGATCTTACTCAGCTCCAACGCGCCCTTGTAGGTTCCCTTAGTCAAAACGGCGCCTTTTCCCATGGCCTCCCCTAGTGAACGTTCAACTGTTCCGCCTTCTCCGTCGGAAAGCAGGAAACGGACGTCGCAACCGCCCTCCTGTACCGCGATGTGATACACCAGTCGGTGATCCGCGACGGGCTCCGTCAAGGGGTTCTTGTATACGGTCTTGGTGGAGGGATTCTTTTCGGGAACGAAGGAATAGAACAAAAAGCCTTTTTCGGATTCCTCCAAAAGCACGGCGGCATTGCCGTCCGAAGTTCCCCGCCAAAAGGCTTTTTTGGGGAGCAGCTCGCCGATCTCCGCCGCAGAAGCGGAGTAAACGCCCGTCAAAAACAAAAGTGACAATAACAATAAAACCAATACGATACGACGCACCGAGCAAAGCCCTCCCTTTCCTATATAGTAATATAGACAGTTTATCACAGTTTTCCCGTTTCGTCAAGGGAAAATACGCCTATTCCGTCGAAAAAAGCCGCCTCCTTTTGATCGGGAGGCGGCAGTTTCTTCTTTTCATTTCTCTACGTCGTGGGTCACACCGATGAAGAAGGGGATCCCTCTTTCGCAGTCGATGAGCATATACACGAAGGGTCTGTCCAGGTGAACTTCCTTGGGCTTCTCGGGCTCGTAGTGGGCGCCTTCATCCTTCATCTCCACCACCGTGGCGGCTCCCGCCTTGGTGCCCTGGGGACCAACCTGAATGAAGGTCTTGTGGAGGATCCGCCCGATAACGATATCTCCCCATGTGGAGGTGCCCACCCCGTTGAAAGTGCCGTATGCGGGATAGCCGGCCTTCCCCAGAATGTCCTTCATTTCCACGTCGTATTCCGCTTGGAATACGGGGATGGAGGTGACTACGGAGGTATTCACCGGGTTTTTCAGCATGGCGTTCAATGCTTCTCCGTCCAGGGAGGCGATATATTCTTCGGGGGTGATGCCCTCGTTGGGAAGCATAGCCGCGAAGGCGTACTTCATACCCTTATAGTACCGCACGAAGCCGGTAGCATGATCGTCCTCCAGGTAAGTGCCCACGGTGTCGTACATAAAGTCCACCTTCTGCTGTGTTCCGTCCGCCTTGGTGAAAGTGCCCTTCCGCACCTGGGTCTCATCGTAGGTGGAAAGCCACTCCGCCTCAAAGGCCAAGGCGTTGATGAGATACATCACCGCATCCTCGGGGATCTCGTCCAGGATATCCTTGATCATCCCGTCGGTCTTCCATTCCACCCATTCGTTGATATCCTTGCAGGTCTCCTCGTCAAAGGGCGCTTGGTAAACGTCCGCATCGTAGTAGTTCTTCACCGTCTGCAAAAAGTTTTCGTTCACCGTAAAGCGGTCATGCTCCGTGAACCACACGGAGTTTGCAAGCTGCAGCTTGTAGTCCTCCCCCTGAGGAAGTGCGCCCGCATATTCCAGCATGAACTCGTTGATATGCAGGGGATCGGTATCTCCCCAATAGGCCTTGACGGCGTCCTTGTCGTCCGCCCCGTTGGACACCATTGCCATGGCGTACAGGATGGAAAGGGGAGAGATCAATACGTTTTTGGTCTCCGTCTCCGCCTCCAAGGTCTCCTGCATCAGCTTCACACCCAAGGACGTCATCAGCCCCTCGTAAGAGCGATCGATCCCGGTGACTTCGACTTCTTCCTTCTTGATAGGGGAAAGCAGATCCTTTGCCCCGATATCCTCGGAGGTGACGTTGGTCCCGCCCCGCTCCCCGGCACAGCCCGCAAAAAGCAGGCAAACGAGTAACAAGCAACTCAAAATGCGTTTCATCTTTATGACCATTCCTTTCGTAGCCCGCGTTTCGCGGGCGGTCTTAATATTGGAATCAAACTTATTCCTCAAGATCCTTCATCACCCCGATAAACAGGGGCACCTTGTGCTGTTCCTCCACGATCATATACACGAAGGGTCTGTCCAGATCTACCTCCACGAACGTGGGCATTCCTCCGGCTGCCATCTCCACGGAGGTAACGGCGCCCGCCTTGGTGCCCTTGGCGTCTACACGGATAAAAGTCTTGTGAAGCACACGGGTCATGATGATATCCCCCTCGGTGGAGCGCCCCACTTCGTTAAAGGTGCCGTCCACAGGGTAGCCGATGGATCTCAGAACGTCCTTCATATCCACGTCGTATTCCGTTTCGAACACGGGCATGGAGGTGATGGCGGCATACCCGCTTTTCCCGTTTAACGTTTCCCGCAGGGATTCCCCGGTCAGGGAGGCCACGTATTCCTCCACGGTGACCCCGTCCTTGGGTACCAACGCCACGAACTCATATCCGTAGCCCTTGAAGTCGTAGGGCTTGGTAAAGCCCACAGCCAGATCGTCCTCCAGATAGGTATCCTCACAGCCGTACAGGAAATCGCAGGTCTGACGGCTACCGTCCGCCGCGGTGAAGACGCCTTCCCTCTGCTGATCCTTGGTGTAAGGCGTCTCCCACTCCCCCTCAAAGGCCAGGGCGTTTACCAAATACATCACGGAGTCCTCGGGGATCCTGTCCACCACGTCCTTCACCATGCCCTTGGTGGCGATCTCCGACCAACGGTTGATGTCCTTGCGGGTCTGATCGTCAAAGGGGGCTTTGTAGATATCGGCGCCGTAGTAATTCACCATGGTATGCAGGAAGTTCTCGTCTACCGTAAAGCTTTCGTCGTCCTTGAACCAAATGGAGTTGGCCAAGGTCACCTGCACCTTCTCCCCGCGGGGAAGGCTGTTTGCGTATTCGTAAAAGAATTCGTTGATATGGAGTTGATCCAAATTCCCCCAGAAGGCCTTCACCGACTCCGTATCGTCTGCTCCATCGGAAACCATTCCCAAAGCGTACAGCACGGAAAGGGGAGAGATCAGCAGGTTTTCCCTGTCCTCCTCCGCCAATAAGCTTTCCTGCAGCAGACGGACGGAAAGATCCGTCATCATCCCGTGGTAGGGACGGACGATCGCCGTAACGATGGGGGCTTCTTTCTTTACGTTACCGCTGAGATAGACAGAGCCCAGGGTATCCTTGGTGCGGTAATCCTCCTCTTTTGGGGGAAGCACCTCCTCTGCACACCCTGCCAATAACAGACACAGCAATAACAAACCGCAAATCAATCGTTTCATTTTCATTCCTCCACTTCATAACCGTCCACGGCAAAGAGAAGCTCTCCCTGATAGCCGTCGAACATAATACTCCAAAGGCTTCCCGAGGCAAAGGCGGTCTCCGTGACGGCCTTCCCCTCCCATTTGTCAAAAAGCAAGAACACGGTGCTTCCCTCGGGGAATTGTGCAAAGCCGTCGTTGTCCACCACGGTGCAGAGGAGCAGATCGTTTGCCCAGCCCTCCACTCGCAGCAGGAAGGCGGGAAGCTCGTCCGAGGGACCGGCTATTCCCTCGCTTTTGCCGGGTTCTCCCGTGCCCTCGTCGGTTCCCGTATTACCGTTGCCGCCTACCGTACCGTCCAAAGAGAATTCCGGCGCAGTTCCCTGGGGATCCGCGCTTTCCCAGCAATCCGGGGTAGCGCCTTCGTTCGTGTGTACCTCCAATAAGGGGAACAGCTTCACCGCGCAGACCATCACCACACAAAGGCAGGCCGCCAAAGCGCCGTACCGCCAAAGAACGGGACGTCTCTTTTCCCTTTCCCGAAGCTTGGCAACCTCTTCCGCCAGATCCGTATCCAGCAGATCCAGCGCATCCATGATTTGTTCACCGGTCATACGGAAAATCCCTCCTTTTCCAGATAGTCCTTCAGGCTGTTGCGGGTACGGAACAGCAGGCTTTTGGCCTTGCTTTCGCTCATACCGCAGTACGCCGCCACCTCCCGCAAAGGATCCATGTAATAATACCGCCCGATGAACAGATTCCTTGCGTCCTTAGGCAGAGAACGCAAAAACTTGTTGATGGCCTCCGCCAACAAATTGGTCTCTAAGGTCTCCTCGGGCATTTCTCCGCCCGCAAGGCACTCTTCCCATTCCGAAAGTGACATAGCATACTCCGATCCAGCCCGCTTTTCACGGGTCTTTTTCCGAAACAGATCAATGGAGATCCGCCGCGCCAGCTTTCCCAGGAATGCGGAAAGCACCTCGGGCCTGTGGGGCGGCATGGAATTCCAGGCGGCAAGATAGGTATCGCTGACGCTTTCCTCGCTGTCTTGATCGTTATTTAATATATTGTAAGCGATCTTCAACAGAAAACGCCCGTATTTGGTTTTGGTCTGCAGGATCGCATCCTCGTCCCGTGCGTGATACAGGGCGACGATCTCCTTGTCCGTCATGGCATTCACTCCGTTTCCGTTTCTTGATAGGTACCTTCATCCATAATACTCGTCAAAATCCCGGGTTGGTTGCAAAAAAATCAAACTTTTTTCGCCACGAAGGTGAAAACCTTGGTGGAAAGCAGGGAAGTGATCTCCCCTCTGGGGATCTCGTAGCTCTGGGGCACCACCGTCTCCTTCAGAACCTCCCAATCTGTGAAGGTGTCATGGAGAAGATCAGCCAGCTCCTTCGTGGGGAGATTCACCTCAAACCCCGCGGGGATCCCTTCTCCCGTGGCTTTGTTTCTCTCCTCCACGCCGCTGTTCATAATAAGGCACACCAGCCCGTCGGTTTTGATTCCTTCTTTGATCTCCCAAAGCTTGCTTTTCAAGCTTTCCTCCCCGTCGATATGCTCCAGGGCGGATACGGCGATGATCATGTCATACGCGTCCTTTATAATAGTAAAGTCTTCAATGGGGGAGACCACCCCGCGGATCCTGCCCTCCACACCGTAGGTTTTTGCGTTTGTCGAAAGCTTTTCAATGGCCACTTCCAGCAGATCTACGCAGTCCACCCGGCATCTTTCCCCCAACTGCATAGCCGGAGCGATGGCATTCCGCCCCACACCGCAGCCCAGATCCAGGATCCGTACCTGTTCGTACTCGTCAAAATGCCCAAGTAGCCCCATCACCGTGGCAACGGGCTTCTTCAACCAGCTTTCCCCGGTGTAAAGCTCCTCTTTTTCGTATAATTCTGTATGTGAACGCGCCTCTCCCAGGCGAATCGCTTCTGTTTTGCTGTTCATTTTGACAAAACCTCACTGTTGCGTTTTGTACATTTTAGCATATTACAGACCCTTTTGCAAGTCGTTCGAGCCCATATCTCTGCCGAAAAACAGAGCTTTTTCCCACACTTTGTGCAATGTGTTTGGATATGTGCTATAAATTCAGTAAAAATGCGGATTAAATTGGTAAAAACGACAATTGCAATCTGAAAAACAAAGTGCTATAATACAACATGTAGATTTAGGCTCTGTCATTGCGTCAACTCGTAGTGAGGACCTCTTAAACACGCAAAAAAAGAAAAAAATAAAAAACAAAATTCAAAAGGAGAAACGCGAATGAAAAACTTGCGCAAACTTCATGTACTGGCTGCAGCTCTCGTTGTAGTTCTGTGCGTGATGGCAACTACCCTGTTTGTTGCAGCAGCAAGCGGCACCGGTGATATCTGGGATCCCTACACCTATACCGATGTTGCCGAACTGCCTGCTACTGTAACCGTTCCCGCAGGCGAGACTTTCTTCAACATGCCTATTGGCGGTTGGACGTTGACGGTCACTTCTGAAAATGAAATGATCGAAGTCATCGGCATGCGCGGAAATTCGTATGGGACTACTTCCAACGGAGTGTCCGCAGTTATCGACTTTGGCTCTATGGGCTTCGGTCCCGGTGAGCTTTGGTTCGGCCTCAGAAACGAAAGTGAAGAAGCTGTAACCGTATCTGTCGCTTACACTGCCCCCGAATTGGGCTCCCTGGCAAACCCCATCAATGCAAACGAACTGGAAGCTCAGTTTATGCCCGGCTACTTTATCCTGAATCCCTCTCTTGAGGCCAACGATCAGGACGGTATCTGGTACACCTTCACTGCTGAGAAATCCGGCGTTGTATGTCTGGAGCACTCTCTTGCAAATGGCGGCGAGTACCAGATCGAGATCATCACCGAGACCGGTTCTTCCACTGCCATCGATGATGTTATCTCTAACCCCGTTACCACCTTCCCTGTTGTAAAGGGTGAGGCCGTTAGTATTCACGTATACGCTGAGTACGATAGCAACTGGAACATCCCCGCAACTTCCGTCTATGCCAGCATTCTGATGGTTAGCGGAAACGAGGACGAACCTGTTCAGATCAAGAGCAAGGATGGCTTTAAGGCTTACGTGCCTTCCGGCGATACCGTTTGCTACATTGACAGCACCAACGGCGGTGTTTGGTCCGGCAGAGGTCTGCTGGTTAGCAGTTACTACGGTATCGAAGCTACCACCGTTACCGTGGACGGCGTTGCATACACCGATGAGGACGGCGATGGCGTGATCGAAATTCCGCTCAGCGCTTCCACCGGTATGCTCGCTATTCATCATGCTATCGAGATCACCAACGACTTCGAGTGGAATCTTGCATACACCATGACCCTTGTTGACGAGGCATCTGAAGATGCTTACAGCTGCACCTGCGGTGCTGAGCTTGACCACGTTGACGCGGTTGAGGCTTGCCATACTCCCGGTTGCCAGGCTTACTGGTACTGCGGCAATTGCGATGCAGTTTACGTTGTTGAGGAAGGCGTTCTTCGTCTTACCAACCGTAAGAATCTTGAGACCGCTCCCATCTACGATCTGATCCATATGGAAGAAGCTCCCGCATGCCACGTTGATGGTATGATGGAGCACTGGTTCTGCGAAGGCTGCTGGACTTACTTTGCTGATGCAGAAGGCAAGTTCAACGTAGCATACCTGAGCCTGACCATCCCCGCTGATTGCGAGCTGGTTTATGTTGCCGAGGTTCCCGCATGCCACAAGAACGGCATGATGGAATATTGGTTCTGCCCCGAATGCGAGGGTGTTTATGAAGATGCTGAAGGCTACTTCATCACCAACCGCATGAACCTCACCATTCCCGCATCTGTTGAGATGGAGCACTTTGCAGCTGTAGAGCCCTCCTGCCACCAGACCGGTAATGTTGAGCACTGGTACTGCTCCGACTGCGACAGTGTATTCACCGATGCAGAAGGCAAGTACATCACCAACTTCAAGAGCGTGATCCTTCCCGCTCTGAACGATCTGACCTACGTTCCCGCAGTTGAGGCTACCTGCCACCAGAACGGTTCTTCCGAGTACTGGTACTGCGAGACCTGCGATGCAGTATTTGCAGACGCAGCAGGCACCGTTCTTACCAACCGTAAGAACCTAACCATCCCCGCAAACGCTCTGACCTACGTTCCCGCAGTTGAGGCTACCTGCCATCAGTACGGCTCTGCCGAGTACTGGTACTGCGAGACCTGCGATGCAGTATTTGCAGATGCAGCAGGCATCATCCTGACCAACCGTAAGAACCTGGTAACCCTGCCCACCTACGAGCTGTCCCACGTGGAAGCAGTTGAGCCCGGTTGCCATCAGAACGGCTGTGCAGAGTTCTGGTTCTGCGAAGAGTGCGATGCAGTATTCGCAGATGCAGCAGGTATCTACCTGACCAACATCAAGAACCTGACCATCCCCGCTGAGGCTCTGACCTACGTTCCCGCAGTAGAGGCTACCTGCCATCAGTACGGCTGTGCCGAGTACTGGTACTGCGAGACCTGCGAAGCAGTATTTGCTGACGCAGCAGGTACCATCCTCACCAACCGCAAGAACCTGGTAACCCTGCCCGCTAACGAGCTGACCTACGTTCCTGCAGTTGAAGCAACCTGCCACCAGAACGGCTCTTACGAGTACTGGTACTGTGCAGAGTGCAACGCAGTGTTCGCAGACGCTGCAGGTATCTACCTGACCAACGTTAAGAACCTGACCATTCCCGCAACCGCACTGACCTACGTTCCTGCAGTTGAGGCTGTTTGCCACCAGAACGGCTGTGCCGAGTACTGGTACTGCAAAGAGTGCGACGCTGTCTTTGCTGACGCCGCTGCTACTCAGCTGACCAACCGCAAGAACCTGACCATCGTTGCTCCCGTTGCTCTTGAGTATGCGGAAGGCTACGAAGCTACCTGCCACAAGAACGGTATGCAGGATTACTGGTACTGCCCCGAATGCGACGCTATGTTCGCTGACGCTGCAGGTATCGTGATCACCAACGTTAAGAACGTTGTTATCCCCGCAACCGCACTGGTTTACGTTCCCGCTGTTGAAGCAGGCTGCCACCAGTATGGTATGAGCGAGTACTGGTACTGCGAAGAGTGCGACACCGTCTTTGCTGACGCTGACGCTATCATCGTTACCAACCGCAAGAACCTGGTAACCCTGCCCACCTGCGAGCTGACC
>JAZNPH010000011.1:0-32700 GCA_045589515.1 Eubacteriales bacterium
TCCTTTGTGATAAAACAGTTCTTTAGCCTCGGAAGGGTACATCAGACTCTCAGTAGATCCCGCCTGCGGCGGATTTGCTCCATCCACTCCCTTCCTTCCGCAAAACTTCGACGTGCGCGGGGATGGCTGTATTGCACAGCCATAACGGCTCTATTCCGCGCTTGCTCAGGGTGACCAAGTCGGCGTTCGGCCTTCGGTTTATGCGTAGTTTTATTACGCCGACGTCAAAAACAGCTAAAGCTGTTTTTGTTGGGTTTTGTTCGATTCCGCGCTCGCCAACCCGCAAGGTTGGTATGCTTAGAGGTGACCAAGTCGGCGCAAAGCTTTTGATGTATGCGTAGTTTTATTACGCCGACATCAAAAACGGCCAACGCCGTTTTCGGAACTGCGGTGCGAAGCCAAGTCGGCGCATTGCTCTTAATGTATGCGTAGTATCGTTATGCCGACGTCAAAAACGGCAAAGCCGTTTTCGGAACTGCAGTGCGATCTGTTATTTCTTTTTCTCTCACAATGTGGGATTCTTAAGGGACGGGTCCCTTAAGCGGGGATCCTAAGGGGCGGCGCCCCTTAGCACTTCCCCCTTGATCGCGTCCCTTATCAAACAAAAAAAGACGACTCTTTCGAATCGTCTTTTGCAGTCAAATGCAGTCGAACCGTTCGCCCTCCACCCTCAGGATGGCGCGGCCGTTGGTGCGCTCTGTCAGCGCTTTTTCCAGCGGGGGATACTCGCCCTCCCGAATGGCGGCAGTGATGGTCACGTCGTCGGCGTACATCGTATCAAGCTTTAATAGGGTCTGATTGTCCAGAATGGGCTCTGCCTTCTGCAGGTCGGAATAATTCACCCGCAAAGAGAATACCAAAAGCTTTTCCACCACAGATTTCCCCGCGGCGTCCAAAGCCATCTTGGCTCCCTGGCTGTAAGCCCGCACCAAGCCTCCCGTGCCCAATAGGATCCCGCCGAAATAGCGGGTCACCACCACGGCCACGTCCGTCACGCCCTCCTTGCGGAGAACGTCCAATACAGGCAACCCCGCAGTGCCGTGGGGCTCACCGTCGTCGGAGAAGCGGGTGATGTTGTTCTCTCTGAGGAGATACGCGTACACGTTGTGCTTGGCGTCGGCGTATTGCTTTTTGATCTTGTTCACAAAAGCGATGGCCTCCTCCTCCGTCTTCACAGGGGCGATGTGGCCGATGAACTCGCTTTTCCGTTCAACAAAAGAAGCCGTGGCGGCTTCTTTTACTGTGGTCCATCCTGCGCTCATTCCGCAAACTCCGCGTAGATGGCACGGATGGCGTCTTCAAATTTGTCTTCGTTCACACCCACGATGATGTTCAGCTCGGAGGAGCCCTGGTCGATCATGCGGATGTTGATGTCCTCTCTTGCCAAAGCGTTGAACACGCGGCAAGCGGTACCGGGAGTGCCCGCCATACCGCGGCCAACCACCGCTACCAGAGCCAGGTTGTCTTCAATGGCCAGATAGTCGGGATGAACGGCGGCGGTGATGCGGTCGGTGATCTCCTGCTCTCTGCCGTCAATATCCGCCCCGGAAAGCACCACGCACATGGTGTCGATGCCGGAGGGCAGATGCTCGAAGGAGATGCCCATGTCTGCAATCACCTGCAGTACCTTGAGACCAAAGCCCACTTCCTGGTTCATCATGTCTTTTTCCAAGTGAATGAGGCGCAAGCCCTTGCGCCCTGCAATGCCGGTGATGACACCGCCGTGGGTCAGCTTTGCACCCTTGGGAACGATGAAGGTACCGCCATCGTCGGGTCTGTTGGTGTTTTTGATGTTGATGGGAATCCCTGCCACCTTTACGGGGAAAATAGAATCCTCATGAAGCACGGAAGCGCCCATGTAGGAAAGCTCACGAAGCTCACGGTAGGTGATGACCTCGATGGGCTTGGGGGAGTCCACGATCCGGGGGTCTACCATCAAAAAGCCGGAAACGTCCGTCCAGTTCTCATAGAGATCCGCCCCTGCGGCACGGGCCACGATGGCACCGGTGATATCGGAGCCGCCTCTGGAGAAGGTCTTCACCGCACCGTTGGGCAAGCTGCCGTAGAACCCGGGGATCACCGCGTTCTTGCAACGGGAAAGACGGCGGGACATAACGCGGTTGGTCAGCTCCGCTTCAAAGACACCGTCCTTGTCGAAGAAGATCACCTCTGCGGCGTCGATGAAGGTAAAGCCCAGATAAGCCGCCATGATGATGCCGTTCAGGTATTCCCCGCGGCTGGCAACGTAATCCAGGGTGGTGCCTTCGGTGAGCTGGGTGTGGATGGTCTCCAATTCCCCGGTGAGGTCCAGATTCAGCCCCAAACCGCGGATGATGCCCAGATAACGCTCGCCGATCTCACGGAAGGTCTCCTCAAAGGGCAGACCGGCCGCGCTCTCGTTGTACACCTTGATAAGAAGATCCGTCACCTTGGTATCTCCCGCAAACCGCTTGCCGGGTGCGGAGGGCACCACGAAACGGCGGGATTCCTCCCCGCGGATGATGGCAACAGCCTTCAAGATCTGCTCTGCGGAGGCCAAAGAGCTGCCGCCGAACTTCACGACTTTATTTTGATAACCGTTTTTCATAAAAACCGATACTCCCTTACACTGTAAGAATATCCAAAAGACTGTCACATTGTACCATATTCCAGTGAAATTTGCAATACCTGTTTTTCACAAAACCCCGTTTTCTATGGGGTTTAACCCTGTGAAAAACAGAGAAGAGCAGGGGGAAGGCTTTTTCTCTGCTTGCAAAAAATCCTCCTGCGGAAGTGACTTGTCCGCAGGAGGACGGGGGGCGGCAAAAGGATCAGAAAACGGGCTTGGGGTATGCTTCTTTGTTGCTCATCACCAGACGTGTGATCTCCTCAAAGCTCATCCATTCCACACGGTGGGAAAGATGCAGGGCGATGCGGCGACCAACCTCGTTCATGATCTTAAGCCCTGTGCCCAAGCCGTTGGACATCAGGCTCTGCCAATGGGAGATGAGGATGGGATAGCCGCCGGTTTCCAGCATCTCCACCACGTCGCCGCCTTTTCCGTCGGCGGTGATCAGCTTGTCTGCTATCTCACAGATCAGCTCGTCGTCGGTACGAGGGGTGTCGATGGTTGCCCATAGATAATCTTTGGTGGTGGCGGGGATGGAGACCAGCGTCCTGCCCTCTCCCTCGTAGGCTACCCAGGGCTTTGCACCCGGTCGTCTCAGCCCGCGGAGGAAGAACCAGGCCGTCTTGCTTCCCGTCACCTGCTCTACCGCGGCGGAGATGGCATATTCGTATTCGCTTTCCACCTCGATGCCGAAATCCCAGGGGGAGGTAACGCCGATGGTAGGGAGTCCCGCCTCACGGAGCAGGGACAAGGCCTTGGCGATGTAAGGAATAAAATCGGTGCGATCCCGGGTGGAGGCCCAGTCCCGCTCGTTCATGGGCAGGGCGTTCCCTGTGGCAAGATCCACCGCCTTGTGGTGGGTCAGCATTTCGGGACCTGCGGAGAAGGCAGGAAGCACGCGGGTTCCGACACAATCCAGCCAATCCCGAAGCTCTTTTTCGGGAACTCCTTCCAATCCATGGACGATATCACCCTTGTTTCCGGGCATGGGGATCACGCTGAACTTTCCGCGGATGCCGTGACGCTCAATGATATCGCAGAATTCGTACAGCATTTCGTTGGGATAGGTGGGAATCAACGGTCTGCCGTCCTCGGTGGTGCTTTTTCCCGCATGCTCGTAATAAACGGATATAACGGGTGCGGGATCATCAATGATCCAACTGATAGGCGTTTTCATACCAAAGCCTCCGATTGCTTTTTTTCTATTCTATCATCCCAAGCCCGCGGTGTCAACAGGGGATAGGAGATTTTTGCTTTTTCAAGTTGGATGCGGCATTTATCAATCATGGCGAAGCCGTATTTCCATACCAACCCTTCGGATTGGCTGCATCCTCGGTGGGAATCCGAACGCAAACGCGCGTCGGGTGCGGAACAAGAGACAACCGCATTCGTGCGCGTTCCGGCAAAGCCTTGCGGCAAAAAGCCTAAGGCAAAAAGCCTTGCGGCTTTGCGAGTTTGATTCAACATCTATTCATCACGGCGAAGCCGTGTATGGAATCGACACTTTAGCGTCGTATGGAATCATCATGAAGTGATGTATGGAATCAATCCGAAGTGGACACAGGCTTGCACCGTGATTCCATACGCCTTCGGCGATGCCATGCACGACTGCGTCGTATTTCCATACCAATCCTTCGGATTGGATAAAAAAGACCTTGCGTAAACGCAAGCGTTTTTTTGGCTCCCCCGGCGAGAATCGAACTCACGACTAATCCTTAGGAGGGACTTGTAATATCCACTTTACTACGAGGGCAGATGCTCTATTTTACACCAGAGGCGGGGGATTGTCAAGACGTGTTTCGCATTTTTCGTTCCAAAAAACTTGCAATTTGTCCGCCTCTGTGCTATACTGAAAAAAAGCCTTTTTGGACGTAAAGGAGGAAGGTTATGCGCAGACCCCTGTTCCGTGTGGGAGCGTTTCTGCTCTCCGCGTTGCTTGCCGTTACCGCATTGACCGCAGGCAGTATGTTTACCACGTTGGCAGAAACCGCCACCACCGTGACCTACACCTTTTCGGGAGACAAGGCGGATCGCCGCGGCTTCGCCTTTGGTAAGATTGTTGTCACTCCCGGGGAGGGAAGTGCCACGGAGGGCCACTATCTGGTCTATTACACCGACGAAAACGGCGTGCTGGAAGGCTATGACGAGCTGGCCACCACCCCCATTACCGGGCGAAAGGTTAACATCTCCGTGCCCGATGGACTGATGATCCCTATGGGGGCTACGGGCATTGCCGTGTTTGAAAGTGACAAGCGTTTTTTGGACGAGCCCCCTGCTATCGATACCGCCGTGGCGGTCTGCGAGATTCCGGAATCCAAGCGGCTGAAAAGTTTGGGAGACCTGCAGGTGTCCTTCGGCGCGCTGTCCGACAGCCATATGAACTACCAGCCCTACGACCGCGGGGCTTTCGAAAAGCTGGCCTTCGCCCTGGAGTTCTTTGCCGAGAAGCAGATGGATTACCTGGTGATCACCGGGGATGCCACCGGGGACCGCGGGGAAAACCCCGACCTGGACGCCCAGTACGAAAAGCATCTGGAGATCCTGAACGCCTCCTCCTTCCCGGCGGACAAGGTGTACGAGGGCATCGGCAACCACGGTAACACCCCGAAGGACGCTCCCTTGCTGGATCAATACCTTGGCGGGGAAGACGAGGATCACCCCTTTGAGGGCTCTCCCTACTTCTCCCTGTTCAAGGAGGGCAAGGAGGGACAGCGGGATCTGCTGTTTATCTTCACGGCCTACGAACTGAAGGCTCCCGGGGATTCCGCCAAGTACGAGACCTTCTCCGTGGAACAGATGGATTGGATCGAAGGCCTTCTCGCCCAATACGGGGAGACCAAGACCAATATCTTCATGATCATCCACGCCCCCTTCCTGAACTTCGGCGCAGGGGACAGAAAGAACGGCGGCTACGGCGCCTGCATCCCCTTCAAGGCGGAATATCCCCAGACCATGCGTTTGAAGGGGCTTTTGGAGACCTACAAGGACGTGGTGGTGATGTCGGGGCATACCCACGTCACCATGTACGACGGGGTGAACTACTCCGACGAAAGGGGAAGCTTCGCCCGCACCGTGCATATCGGCTCCACCTGCCAGCCCTGCGGCTACGGCGGAACGGATACCTACGCCCGCTCCACCGACGGCAGATACACCGTCACCCTGGAATACGGCAGTGAGGGCTATACCGTGGAGATTTACGAGAAATACATGGTGTTCACCGGGTATAACTTCTCCACCGGTAAGAAGATCCCCGCCGCCTGCCTGCTGTTGCCCGTGTCCATCCACATGACGGACGAGGAGGAAGAGGAATCCATGGCGGAAAGCCTGCCCGAGGAATCCGCCGAAAGTACGGCGGAAAGCCTCCCTGCGCCTCCTGCAGAACAGAAGTCCCTTCCCTGGGGTCTTATCATCGGCGGCGCTGTCCTCGCCATTGGCGCCGTTACAGGCGTTGCTGTGGCGTTAAAGAAGAAAAAGAAAGCATAACGACCAAATCCCTTTGGAGCCATCCGAAGGGATTTTTTCATAAAGACTTGTCGTTTTTGACGTCGGCAGTATGAAGTGATGTACGGTATGGGGTCGTCCGCCGACTTGGCTTCGCACTGCAGTTCCAAAAACGATTTATCGTTTTTGACGTCGGCATAGCAAAACTACGCTTAAACCAAAAGCATTGTGCCGACTTGGTCATCCTCGAGCTCAGGTTTGCAAGCAAACCGTCGAAGTTTTGCGATCAACCCGCTTCATCCGTCATCCTGAGCGAACGCAAAGCGTGAGTCGAAATTTTCGTAGTGAGGTATAGCCGAACGGAGAAAATCAAGGGGTGCTTGCACCCCGCAGGGATCTCCTACGAATTTGATCTACCCATACAAAGGCAAACTTACATCCTTTGTAATAAACTTTTTAATAAAACAGTTCTTTGCCTTTGGAAAGGTACATCAGACTCTCAGTAGATCCCGCCTATCGGCGGTTTTGCTCCATCCGCTTCGCTCCTTCCGCAAAACTTCGACGCGTGCGGAGATGACTGTAATGCGTAGCCACATCTACTACATTCCGCACTTGCTCAGGATGACGTCCTGAACTGAGAAGGATGACGAACAGCCGCTACGACTACATTCCGCACGGCCAACCCGCAGGGTTGGTATGCTCAGAGATGACACGTAGCCACCGCAGTTCCGAAAACGACTTGTCGTTTTTGATGTCGGCGAAACGATACCACGTATGCATCAAAAGTCTTACGCCGACTTGTACACGCGCACACGTACACACGCGCCCGCGCGCACACCCGCCCTTAATCTATACTATATAGTTACATGAATGTAGTTGTAGTAGTAGAGGGGGCAGTTTTTGGTGGATAACTTTTTTTCGACAAAATTCGACGGTTTTTAGCGGAGCAAAAGAGATGCGAACAAGTGTTCTATTCTACAAAAAGAACGAATGTTCGGGCATTTGAAAAATGTGGATAACCCCTTCTCCCATCGGTGGATAAGTTGGGGAGTTGCCCACATTTGTCCACAAAGTATCCACCAATTTGCAGGGCTTTGAAAACATCCGAAAAGGCTTAATTGTCCTCCCTTTTTTTGCCGATTTTCAGGGTGATCTCAAACCCTTCTTCATCCTCCGATTGCTGTTTTTCCACGGGGAATCCCGCCTCCTCCAGCAGGGAAAGGGAACGCTCCAGGGTGTTGAAAAAGAACCTCAGATCCTTCACCAAAACCACCCTGTGAGGCTTCTTCGGGGGCGGCGGTTCCTCCTGCTTAAAGGCGGTCTGCTCCCCGTTCATTTTGTCTGCCAGCGCTTCGGTGGCCTTGGCGGTGAGGCCTTCCTTGCCCGCCTGCAAAATGGCACTTTGTCGTGCGGAATCGTCACGGATTTTCAAAAACGCCCGTGCGTGCCGTTCTCCCAAGCCCTGCTCCAGAATCAGCCTTCTCTGGCTATGTGGCAGGGACAACAGCCGCAATTTGTTGGACAGCGCCGAAGGGCTCAAGGAAAGCTTTTCCGCTAACTGAGTTTGGGTCAGATCGGTCATCAACAGCAGATTCCGCAGCGCTTCCGCCTCCTCAAAGAACCCCAGATCCTTCCGTTGCAGATTCTCGATGAGCGCCAGATAGGCGGACTCCTCTCTGTCCGCTTCCCGAATCACGCAAGGCACCTTTTCCAGCCCCGCCAGCTTTGCCGCCCGCCAGCGGCGCTCTCCCGCGATGATCTCGAAGGCAGGGGCCCTTAGATCCTCGGGGAAGGGAAGAGTATCCGCTCTCCGCACGGTGATGGGCTGTAAAAAGCCGTGCATCTTAAGGCTTTCCGACAACGCCAAAAGCGCCCCCTCGTCAAAGGCCTTGCGGGGCTGCATCCCGTTGGGGGCAAGCTCCTCGGTGGGAAGAAGATAGATCTTTTGTGATTTGCTTTTGGTTTGGAACATAGAGACCTCCGAGAGATATGCACGGCTTCGCCGTGATTCCATACAGCGCGTGCGCTGATTCCATACACGACTTCGTCGTGATTCCATGCAACCCTGCGGGTTGATTGTTTGCAATTCCTTCGGAGATCGCAAACAAAAACCGTGTGCGGCACCTTCATAGTACCACACACGGCGTGTCATTTTTTGTTAAACGGTGGGGCGTTCCTTGGTTAAAAGAACATTTTTGCCCCCAACTGTAATTTTCCGTGGTATTCGGAGATCTCACCCACGGTGAATCTTCCTTCGGGGGTGGTGACGCGGAAACGGTCCCCGACCTTCCCTTGGAGCTTGAATTTGGAGATGGTGATTTTCTCCCCGTGGGCGTAAAGCTTGGCGTAGAAGGCAGGCAATTTCGCCTCCGGGTAGTGGGCAAACAGGGTCTCGATGGGGATCAGCTTTTCCGCCACCTGCTCTACGGTGTACTCCCGCAGCTCGTCCAGGGGAACGCTTTGACCTTCGTCAAACTGCCCCACGGAAATACGGCGGAGAGAAGCCATACACGCCCCGCAGCCCAGCTTTTTGCCGATGTCGGCGCAGAGGGTGCGGATGTACGTCCCCCGGGAGCAATGTACTTTCAGGAAGAATTCTCCCTTCTCCTCGTAGGTCTCCAGGCTGTGGATGGTGACCTTCCGGGGCTCACGCTCCACGGTGACACCTTCTCTTGCCAGGTTCACCAGTTTGATGCCGTCCTTTTTGAGAGCGGAATACATGGGCGGGATCTGATCGATCTCCCCCACGAAGGTCTTTGCCACCCGGGAAAACTCCTCAAAAGAGGGGAGAGCCCCCTCGTGACGACTGATTACCTCGCCGGTGATGTCCTCGGTGTCCGTCTCCACCCCCAAGCGGATGGAGGCCACGTACACCTTGTCGTGATCCATCAGGTATTCGCAGGCCTTGGTGGCGTTGCCGATCATCACGGGCAACACACCGCTTGCCAAGGGATCCAGCGTGCCGCAATGACCGATCCTGCGGATCCCCGTCACCTTGCGGAGTCTGCCGATCACCACCTGAGAGGTGACTCCCACAGGCTTGTCTACAATGAAAATACCGCAAAGCTCGCTCATAAAACCGCTCCTTCTGCCATGGAGAGCACCAGGGCTCTCACTTCCTCCACCGTGGTGTTTTCCATGGAAAACCCTGCGGCGTGGTAATGACCGCCCCCGTTTTGGGTCTGCGCCAGGGCGGCAACGTCAATATCCTCGTTGGAGCGGAAGGAACACTTTACAAAATTGCCCTTGGGCTTGACCACGGCGGACAGCTGCACCCCTGCGATCTGACGGGGGATCAGGTTGAGAACCTCCGTGTCCTCTTCGGTTGCACCTGCCAATCTCAGCTCCTCCTCCGTCACCGCCACCAAAGCGAACCGACCGCCGAAATGCAATTCCAGCTTTTGGTAGCCCAGCTTCTCCGCGGCGATCTGGGAGGGGGATTTGCTGTCGAACAGCAAACGGCAAATTTTTGCAAAATCGATGCCCGTGGCCATCAAGTCTGCGGCGTAGCGCATGGTCTCCGGGCGGGTGGCCTGATAGCGGAAGCCTCCGCTGTCGGAGCAGATGGCAGTATACAAGGGCAACGCCAGCTCTGCCGTCAGCTCCACCCCCAAGTCACGCAAAATCTCAAACACCGCTTCTCCTGCGGCGATGAGATCATCCCTCAGGTACAGCCTTTCACAGCCTATGGTGTTCACCTTGTGATGGTCGATGGAAAGAGCGAAGGTATATTCCGCCTCGGGGAGAGAAAGCATTTTGGGGGAAGCCACGTCCACGGAAACAAGGGTATACCCTTCCGTATCGGTGACTTCTTCCGTAAAACATTCCCCAAAGGGCAGGAAGGCGAGCCGCTCCGGCACGCCCTCTCTGTTGTATGCCACCGCACGCTTCCCCAAGCTCCGCAACCCCATGACCAGCGCCATGGCGGAGCCCACGGTGTCACCGTCGGGGGAATTGTGGGTGAAGATGAGGAAGTTATCCCGCTCCCGGAGGAACGTAAGCACCTCTTCCTCAGTGATTCTGTTGCTCATCTTCAAAATCCTTCAAAATTTTTGCGATGTCCATAGCCTTCTGCGCCCCGTGCTCACGGATGAAGGTAAGCTTGGGGGTGATCCGCAGATTCAGCCGCTTGGCAAGCTCCGAGCGGATGTAGCCGGAGGCGGATTGGATGCCTGCCTCCACGTCCTTATCCGGGCCGAACACGCTGTAGAAGATCTTTGCCTGGGAGAGATCCTTGGAGACCTCTGCCCCGGAGATGCTGATAAAGGCACGGGAGACTCTGGGGTCCTTCACCGTACGCAAAATGATGGCAAGCTCTGCCGCCACGGCGTCGTTGACGCGGTCCTGTCTGTTCGCAACCATCAGCGTGCCACTTCTTCCATGACGAAGGCTTCCAGAACGTCGCCTACCTTGATATCGTTGAACTTCTCCAAGCCGATACCGCATTCGTAGCCATTGTTCACTTCCTTGGCATCGTCCTTGAATCTCTTCAGAGAGGAGATCTGATCCTCAAAGATCACCACGCTGTCACGCAGAACGCGGATCTGCGCGTTTCTGGCAACCTTGCCGTCGGTGACGTAGGAGCCTGCGATGGTACCAACACCGGGGACGTGGATGGTCTGACGGACCTCTGCGTGGCCGATGACATTTTCCTTGAACTCGGGAGCCAGCATACCCTTCATGGCCGCCTTGATCTCCTCGATGCAATCGTAAATGATACGGTAGGTGCGGATCTCCACCTTGTCTCTTGCCGCCGCGTCGGTGGCGGTACGGTCGGGACGGATGTTAAAGCCCACGATCAGCGCGTTGGAGGCGGATGCCAGCATCACGTCGCTTTCGGTGATACCGCCTACTGCGGCGTGGATCACCTTCACGCGGACCTCCTCGTTGGAAAGCTTCTCCAAGCTCTGTTTCACCGCTTCCGCAGAACCTTGTACGTCTGCCTTGACGATGATGTTCAGATCCTGTACGCCGTTGCCGATCTGGCTGAACAGGTCGTCCAGGTTCACCTTCACAGCGTCTGCGTGAGCGTTCTTGGCAGTCTGCTTACGCTCCTCTGCCAGGTCTCTTGCCATCTTCTCGTCCTTCACGGCATAGAACAGGTCGCCTGCATTGGGCACCTCGGAAAGACCGGTGATCTCCACGGGGATGGAGGGGCCTGCTTCCTTCACGGTTCTGCCCTTGTCGTTGGTCATCACGCGGACTCTGCCCACGGCAGTGCCTGCGATGACGATGTCGCCGGTACGGAGGGTACCCTTCTGTACCAGGAAGGTTGCCACGGTACCCTTGCCCTTGTCCAGGCGGGCCTCCACCACAACGCCCTGTGCTTTACGGTCGGGGTTGGCCTTCAGCTCCATCATTTCCGCGGTAAGCAGCACCATATCCAACAGCTCGTCGATACCCTGGCGCTTCAAGGCGGAGATGGGCATACAAATGGTATCGCCGCCCCACGCCTCGGGAACAAGCTCGTAGTTGGTCAGGTCGGTCATGATCTTGTCGGGGTTTGCACCGGGACGGTCCATCTTGTTGATGGCAACGATGATGGGAGTGCCCGCCGCCTTGGCGTGGTTGATGGCCTCGATGGTCTGGGGCATGATACCGTCGTCTGCCGCCACCACCAGGATGGCGATATCCGTCATATTGGCACCTCTGGCACGCATGGCGGTAAATGCCTCGTGACCGGGGGTATCCAGGAAGGTGATATCCTGATCGTGTACGTGAACGCTGTAAGCACCGATGTGCTGGGTAATACCGCCGGCTTCTCCTGCGGTTACGTGGGCGTCACGGATGGCGTCCAGCAGGGAGGTCTTACCGTGGTCAACGTGACCCATAACCACCACGACGGGAGCGCGGTGCTGCAGGGATTCCTCGGAATCCTCCACGGTTTCGATAAGGCGGTCCTCCAGGGAGAGAACGACCTCCTTCTTCACGATGATGCCCATTTCGTCTGCCAGCAGGTAAGCGGTATCGTAATCGATCACGTCGTTGATGCCTGCCATCACGCCCATGGTCATCAGCTTCTTCACCACGTTGGCAACGGTCTGCTTCATACGGGAAGCCAGCTCGCTGACGGTGATCTCGTCGGGGACGGAGATGGTCAGCTGGACGGGCTTGGGCTTGTTCTGAGGCTTCTGTGCCTGCTTGCCCTGAGGACCCTTGTTTTTGCCCTTGGGATCGGGAGCCTGGAACTTATTCTTCTTTTTGATCTTCTGCTTGCCGGACTGGGTGTTGTCACCGGAGTCGTAGCTCAACAGCTTTTCGTCGTATTTGCCCAGGTCTACGTTAGAAGTACCACGGGTATCCACAACGCGAACCTCGGTCTTGGAGCGCTGCTTCTGAGGCTGCTGGGGCTGCTGGCCGTTGGGGTTGGCCTTCCGTTTCTGAGCCGCCTGGGCTTCCTTCTGCTTGCGGCGAGCCTCCTCTGCGGCCTTCTGTGCCTCCTCGGCCTTCTTGCGCTCTTCTTCTTTTTTCGCCTTCTTCTTGTCGTCGAAGGTCTTGAAATATGCGGTGATATCCACCTGGTTCTGCTGGGTCAGAGCCTCCAGGAAGAGGCTGATCTCGTTATCCTCCAACGCGGTGGTATGAGACTTCCCTGCAAGACCGTGCTTGGCAAACAGGTCGATAACGTCCTTGTTCTTCAGACCGAAATCCTTGGCCAGTTCGCCCACTTTGTATTTTTTACTCGTTTCTGCCATGTGTAAAAACCGTTCCTTTCTTTACTGAGTGGTACAGGCTTTTGTGTAGGAAACAACAAATCCTTCCTGCAAAATGGCAACGGCAACGGTGTGATCCTTGCCGATGGTGTGTCCCAGCTCCAGCATCCCGAAGGGGAGCGTTTCTGCGGGAATCTTGTAGTACGCGGATTTGTCCAGCAGCTGCTTTGCGGTGTTTTCCGAAGCGTCCGCGGCGATGAGCACCAGAAATGCCTTCTTTTTGCGGACGGCCTCCAAAACGGAATTGGTTCCGATGGCCAAAGCGCCTGCGCGCCTTGCCAAGCCTAAAACGCCCAAAATCCGATTCATGCCTTTCCTTCCTCCGTTTCGGACAGGATCTTTTCACGCAAGGTGTCAAAGATCTCTTCCTCGATACGGGAGGAGAAGGAACGCTCCAGACGGCGGCTCTTCCGTGCCGCGTCGAAGCAGGCAACGCTCGGGCAAAGGTATGCGCCTCTCCCCGGGGCCTTCCCCGTGAAGTCTACGCTGACCTCGCCCTCCTTGGAGCGCACCACGCGGATCAACTGCTTCTTTTCCTTCATCTCTCCACAGCCCAAACACTTGCGGAGAGGGATCCTGCGTTCTGCCATGCCCGTTATTCCTGCATAGCGAGCGTTTTGTAGCTCTTGATATCGATCTTGAAGCCGGTAAGCTTGGCGGCAAGACGTGCGTTCTGACCTTCCTTACCGATGGCCAGGGAGAGCTGCTCGTCGGAAACGATGGCTCTGTAGGCTCTGTCGGATTCGGGAAGCTTGATCACCTCGTCCACAGCGGCGGGAGCCAATGCGGCGGAGATGAATTCCTCGGTGACCTCGCTGTAGGGGATGATATCGATCTTTTCGCCGCACAGCTCGTCGGTAACCAGATTCTTTCTGGCACCCTTGGGGCCGATGCAGGCGCCGATGGGATCCACCTTCTCGTCGTTGGAGCGGACAGCGATCTTGGTTCTGCTGCCTGCCTCACGGGCCACGGAGACGATCTCGATGGTGCCGTCCTTCAATTCGGGTACCTCCAGCTCGAACAAGCGGCGTACCAGACCGGGATGGACGCGGGAGAGGACTACGGAGGGACCTCTGGTCTCCTTCTTGATCTCGGTAACGAAGACCTTGATACGGTCGCCTACCTGCAGATTCTCCGTGGGGATCTGCTCGTTGCGGAACAGAACCATCTCGTTCTTGCCGATCTCCAGAGTGGCGTTGCCGGTGGTGGGATCCACGCGGATGACCACGGCGGAAACGATCTCTTCCTTCTTGCTTTCGTATTCCTTGATGATCATGCCTCTTTCCGCCTCGCGGATACCCTGCACGATCACCTGCTTTGCCGCCTGTGCAGCGATTCTGCCGAAGGCCTTGGTCTTCACCTCGGTCTCAACAGTGTCGCCGATCTGGTATGCGGCGTTGATCTTACGGGCGGCCTCCAGGGACATTTCCGCATCCTCGTTGAGGACCTCCTCCACGACGGTGTAGATCTTGAAAATGTGGGCCTCCTGCTTCAGGGGGTCGATCTTCACGATGGCGTTCTCGTTCCCGCGGTACTCCTTGCGGAAGGCGGAAAGCAAAGCGGCTTCCACGCGCTCCAGCATATAGTCCTGGGAGATGCCACGTTCCTTTTCCAGTGCGGCAAGAGCCTCGAACAGCTCTTTGTTCACAATGGTTTCTTCTGCGGCGGACTTGCCGGCAGCAGACTTCTTTCTCATTTTGACTGTCATCCTTTCTTTACGGTAAGCTGTATGTGATGTTTTTTATTCTTCGATCTCGGTGTAGCAGATGGCGGTGATCTTTGCGATCTGCTTCTTTTCAAAGGTAAGCTCTTTTTCGTTTTCCAAAACGGTTACGGATTCCTCGCCGAAGGCGGTCAGCTTGCCCTCAAACTGCTTTCTTCCCTCTACTGCCACGAAGGTGCGGATCTCCACGTCACAGCCGTGGGAGAGGGCGTATTCGTAATGCATGGGCAGTACCAGATCACGGTAGCCTCCTGCGCCGGAGACCATCAGGCAGTAGGCGTCTTCTACGGGATCGATCTCGTCGATGATGGGATCGATGAGCTTGGTCACCACGGAGCAATCGTCGGTGGAGATGCCCTCCTCCTTGTCAATGGAGACCTCTAAGATCCATTCTGCCGCCTCTTTGTAAAAGGTCACGTCCCACAGGGTGTATCCTGCACCCTCCACCAGAGGGAGCACCGCTTCCTTCACACGGGAAGCAATATTGTCTTTCTTTGCCATACCGTCATCCTTTCTGTCAATCGGTTTTTTGCCCAACATAACAATCAGGATCGGGCGTCAACCCGATCCTGATGAAAGGCTATTCTTTTTACTACGCCTATACTATATCATATTCTTCCCAAAAAAGCAAGGGGTTTTGTAAAAAAAGTATGGGAGAAATACGGAGGCTTGATGGACGCGATTCATACCAACGGGTCGACGTCCACGGCGACCCGAGATGCGTTGTGTGCGGCTACGCCTTTTCTTTTTTCCTTGACAACCCACCCCAAAAATGCTACAATATCCCTATCAAGACTGCGAAAGGCGGGACCGCAACCATGAAAACACCCTTCCAAAAGCTGACCACCCCCTTTGAGGGGAACCCCAACGCCTGGGGAGAGGTTTACCCCCGCCCCCAAATGGCCAGGGATTCCTTCTTTTCCCTGTGCGGAAGCTGGGCGCTTTCCCGTATTTCCGCGGAAAATGAGACTCCCGTGGGGGAGATCCTCGTCCCCTTTCCCCCGGAATCCCGCCTGTCGGGCATCGAGCAAACTCTGCAAAAAGGGGAAAAATGGCTCTACCGCAAGACCTTCACCCTGCCTGCAGATTTCCCAAGGGACACCACCTACCTCCATTTCGGGGCGGTGGATCAGATCGCCGAGGCCACCCTCAACGGTGTTTCCCTTGGCACTCACGAAGGGGGCTACCTGCCCTTTTCCTTTGACGTCACCTCCGCCTTGCGGGAGGGGGAAAATATCCTATCCGTCACCGTCACCGACGACCCGGATCTGAATTTGCCCTACGGCAAGCAACGCACCAAGCGTGGCGGGATGTGGTACACCCCCGTCAGCGGTATCTGGCAGCCTGTGTGGATGGAAAGCCTGCCGAAAAACCACCTTTCTTCCTTGAAGATCACATCCGACCTCACCTCCGTCACCATAGAGACCCACGGCGGCAAGGACGAAAAGACCCTCACCGTCACCACACCGATCGGAGAACGTCAGTATACTTATCGCGGCGACGTCTTCACCCTCACCGTGGAAGACCCCCGTCTGTGGTCTCCCGAGGATCCCTATCTCTACCGCTTCAACTTGCAAAGCGGGGAAGACCTGATTGCTTCCTACTTCGCTCTCCGTACCGTCACCGCCGAAACGGTGGACGGCATTCCCCGTCTGTGCTTGAACGGCAAGCCCTATTTCTTCCACGGGCTGTTGGATCAGGGCTATTTCAGCGACGGCATCTACCTCCCCGCCTCTCCCGCAGGGTACGTCTTTGACGTTAAGACCGCCAAGGAGCTGGGCTTCAATATGCTCCGCAAGCACATCAAGATCGAGCCGGAGGAGTTCTACTATCAATGCGACCTCCAAGGGATCATCGTCTTCCAGGACATGGTAAATAGCGGCAAGTACCGCTACATTCGTGACACGGTGCTTCCCACCATCGGCATGAAAAAACGCCCCTTCCTCCCCTTTGGGAAAAAGAAACGCTATGCCTTTGAATCCCACGCAAGGGAGACGGTTGCCCTTCTGCAGAACCACCCCTCGGTGTGCTATTACACCATCTTCAACGAGGGCTGGGGGCAGTACGACGCCGACAGGATCTTTGGGGAGCTGAAGGTCCTGGATCCCACCCGTATTTGGGATGCCACCTCCGGCTGGTTCACCTGCAAAAACAGCGACGTGGACAGCCGCCACGTGTATTTCCGCCCCTTCCGTGTGGGGAAAAGAGGGGAGATGCCCTTGGTGCTTTCCGAGTTCGGGGGGTATTCCTGCAAGCTCCCCGACCATTCCTTCAACCTGGATAAAACCTACGGCTACAAGACCTATACGGAGCTTCCCGCTTTCGCAGAAGGGCTGGAATCCCTGTACAGAGAACAGATCCTTCCCGCTGTGAAGGAAGGACTTTGCGCTACGGTGCTCACCCAGCTTTCCGACGTGGAGGACGAGACCAACGGTCTTGTGACTTACGACCGCCGTGTGGTGAAGGTTTCCGCAGAACCCATGCAAAAAATTGGAAAAGACTTGCAAAAAGCAATGGAAGGGTAACCCCCTTCCTTTTTTTGCGTCGCCCCTCCTGCATAATGTCTCCTTTCCTTGGCATATACTCAACCAAAACCAAAAAAAGGAATTACATATGCTCAAACTCATCGCTTTCATCTTCTCTTTGATTTTCGGCTTCACTACCCAAGCTTCCGAGCCGGTTCTTTCCTATCGCCCCATGGAGACAGCCCCCGCACCCGCCGAGGACACCTACCTCCGCGGAGTGTGGCTTTCCCAATTTGATATGCAACCCATCTACCGGGACGGGAATCAACAGCGGGGAAAGGAAGATTATGTTGACCACATAACCGCCCTGCTGGCCGCCTTGAAAAGGGACAACTTCAACACCCTGTTCCTCCAGCTTCGCCCCAATGGGGACAGTATGTACCAAAGCGAGTACTACCCCCTTTCCAAGTACGTGGCGGGGAAGTACGGCGGGGAGATCACCTACGACCCCGTGGAGATCCTGGTGGCCATGGCAAAGGAAGAGGGCTTTGCCGTCCACGGATGGCTGAACCCTCTGCGGCTGATGACGGAAACGGAAGTAACCTCCATTCCCGCAGGCTACCCCGTCAAGGATTGGTACACCGCAGGCACGGGACAGGTGAAGGTATGGGAGGGACGGCTGTACCTGGATCCTTCCTACCCCGAGGCCCGTGAGCTGATCTGCAAGGGCGCTTTGGAGATGCTCACAAAGTACGATCTGGACGGCATCCACATGGACGATTATTTCTACCCCACCCAAGAGGAAGCCTTCGACAGGGAAGAATTTCTCCGTAGCGGCTTCGATACCTTGGGTGATTTCCGCCGCGGCAACATCAACGCTCTGGTAGAATCCCTTTACGACACCGCCCACAGCCGTGGGAAGGTCTACGGGGTTGCTCCTGCGGGCAATCTGTACTCCCTGCGGGAGGGATACTGTGCCGACGTGGCGGTATGGTGTAAAGAGGGCTGGGTGGACTATCTCATGCCCCAGCTGTATTTCGGCTTTGAAAACAAATATTGCCCCTTTCCCCGGATCCTCGCCGACTGGGGGGAGCTTGTGGAAGGGAGCAACGTAAAGCTGTACGCAGGCCTTGCCGCCTCCAAGGCGGTATTGGCACGGCAGGGGGAGATCGACACCTACGCGGGCACGGAAGCGGGGAAGAACGAGTGGATCAACCACACCGATATCCTAAAGCGGAGTATAGAATGCCTGTACGCCGAAAACCGTGCCTTGGGGTACTGCTTCTTCTCACTCTCCTACCTGTACCACCGCGACACGGGCGCCGTTCGTGAGGAGATTCTGCCCGAATACACCGCCTTTGCACCGCTTTTGTGGGAGGACGTTTAAGGGGCGCCGCCCCTTAAAACCCCGCCAAAGGGGATGATCCCCTTTGGAATCCCGCACCTTGTGATAAAAAATAAAAAACTCCGAAAACGGTAGTTTTCGGCAGGGAAAGTTCTTTGGAGGTTCTTAAGAACCTTTCTTTCAAGAAAGGTTCTTAAGCGTCCCCTTTTTGATACAATGTAGCTCTTCCGTCCTTGCCCACCGCTTCGACGACGCCCAGCTCCTCCAATACGTGAATGGCGGAGTAGACCTTGCGGCCCTTCAGCCCCGTATGCTTTTGAAACACCGCGGCGGTGAAGAGGTCGGGCAGCTCTTTCGGCAGCAACGCGCGGTAATCCTCCACCCTCTGCAAGCGCACCAATTCCGGCTCTCCTCTGGGGATCTTTTCCCGCAGGGTAGAGCCCTTCTTTTTATGCTTGCCGTAGCCGTCCAATAAGCGGTATTCGTCCAGATCAAACAGTAATAGCTCCACGGTGAGGTTTTCCACCCCCAACAGGGTACGGATCTGATACAGCTCGTGGAAGGCGGAAAGCGGCGTGCCGATCACGGGACTTTTGTGCGGGCGTGAGGATTCCCCCGTGGCAGGATCCGTCCACACCAGATAGCGGGCGCGGGGCAGGGGATACACCACCGTCACAGGGTAACGCTCCAAAAAGAACTGCAGCTTTTTCTGTAAGCGGGCGAACTGCCGTGTCTGGATCTCCACCACCTGTTCTCCGTCGAACACATCCGCCACGAACCTGCCGATGGGCACCTCCAAGCAGGTGGAATCCTTGGCGTAAAACCGCTTCAAGGCGGCGTGGAGCTTCTTTTCCCCCAGGGTGCCGATGCCGTTCTCCTCGGCGGGGAAGGCAAAGGATGCAAAAAAACGGGCAAGCCGTGTTTCGTAGCTTTCCATAAGGGGGCAGCTCCTTTCTTTCGTGATGAATTTATGATAACAAAATCCCGCGGCTTTGTCAAGACACTTGCAAAAGCGGCCGTTTTGTGGTATACTGACAAGGTGAAAGGAGCGTGATACCCTTGGAAATCAAGCGTTTTGACAGCCTCCATCCCCACGCCATGACGGTGCGGAACACCGTGTTCGTGGAGGAGCAGGGCTTTGTGGATGAATTCGATGACACCGATAAAATCGCCATTCACTTGGTGATGTACGACGGCGACACCCCGGTGGGCGTCTGCCGTGTGTTCCGCGACAAAGAGGAGAACGCCTGGCTGTTGGGGCGGTTCGCCATCCTGCGGGAGTACCGGGGGAATGGCAACGGCTCGGCATTGCTTGCCGGGGCGGAAGCCGTGGTGCGCCGTGAGGGCGGGAAGAAGATCACCCTCCACGCACAATGTCAGGCCTCTCCCTTTTACCAAAAGAACGGCTACGCCCCTTTCGGGGAGATCGAATACGAGCAGGATTGCCCCCATATAGCCATGAGAAAGGAAATATAAATATGCTTGAAAAAGTAAAGAACCTTATCGCGGATTTAGAGCAGGATAACCCCGGCGCCGAGGCGGTTGCCCTCTACCAAAACGGGGAGCTGCTGTTATCCCGCCATTTCGTCCTTGATATTCCCCGTCTCATCTATTCCCATACCAAAAGCTACGTGTCCACCCTGGCAGGCATTGCTATCGACGAGGGAAAGCTGACATTGGATACCACCCTTTGCTCCCTGTTCCCGGAGTACGATGGCGTCATCACCGACCAGCGGGTGAAGGCCATCACCCTGCGCCATTTGCTTACCATGAGTTCCGGCTTCGGCGGGGCTTTCTTGATGGGGGCCAACCGCCGTAAGGGGGAGGGGATGCCCGACTACGTGGCCTATATGCTGGGGAAACAGCTTGTCCATACCCCCGGGGAAAAGTTCGTCTATTCCAACGCCGACACCCATTTGGTTGGGTGCATGGTGCAAAGAGCGGCGGGGGAGACCCTGCTTTCTTACGCCTACCGCAAGCTGTTTGAATCCATGGGCATGGGCTTCCCCGGCTGGGAGACCGACCCCGCAGGCACGGCCTTCGGCGGTACGGGGCTGTATCTGCGGAACGAGGAGATGATGAAGCTGGGCATTTTGTACCTGCAGGAGGGTGTCTGGGAAGGAAAATGGCTGGTCTCCCGTGAATGGGTGAAGGAAGCAGGCCGCAAGCAGATCGACACGGGGCATCCCGACCCCTGGAACAGCGGCTACGGCTACCAGTTCTGGATGATCCCCCAAAAGGAAAACGCCTTCCGTGCCGACGGCGCTTACGGGCAGTTCTCTTTGATCTTCCCCGCGGAAAACGCCGTGGTGGGGATCCAAAGCAGCGAGACCAACGACGTGAATAAGCTGTGCGCCAAGATCAGATGGCATCTGTTTGGCGAACGGGTGTGATCCCCAACATAACAAAAAACCGCCTCAAGGGCGGTTTTTTAAGTTGCTTTTCAAAATAACGTCAACTGTCGGTTTTCCACCCGCTGGATGGCCATTTGGAAATACCGCTCATTCAGCTCAAAGCCGATATAACGGCGGTTCAGATCCGCGCAGGCCTCCGCGGTGGAACCGATGCCCATAAAGGGATCCAACACCACGTCTCCTTCGTCACTGCAGGTGCAAAGCAACCTGGTCAACAGCTTCTGGGGCTTTTGCGCGGGGTGCAAACGGTCCTTTTCCTCGCGGAACTTCACGTCGTTCCACAAGGAGGAAAGCCCCTCTGCGGGATGGAAGGTTCTGGAAATGCGGTGATAGGGCAGGTCAAACCCCAGGATCTTCTCCAGCTTGCCCCAAACCTTTTCCGTGGGGATCTGCCCCAGGGCAAGGTTGCCGGTGTAATGGCTCCACATACCGCCGCCGTTGGTGTGTACCCCCAAAAGGCTGTTCATCTCCTTGGGGGTATAACCCTTTTCCAGCTGCTTTTCCTTCAAAAAACGGCTGACGAAGGGACGGGGATCCTTGCTGAGCAGGAACAGACAATCCGTAGCCGCAGGGAAGGCCTTGGCCTTCTTGCCTCCCACGGCGGCATCCCGCAGGTCCTTATGGATCAAGATCTGCTGATGAAGCTCCAGCCCGCAATCCTCCAAGATGGGGAACAAACGGCAAAACAGCTCCAAAGGCGCAAACAGACACAAGCTGCCGCCTCCACGCAGAACGCGGCTCACTTCTCCGATCCACCCTTTGGAAAAGGCGGCGTATGCCTCCCTGTCGGGGAAGGTACACGCAGATTCCTTCCCGCCTCGGTACAGCGGGGGATCTGCGATCACCAGATCAACAGAATCGTCCTCAACCTGCTCCGCCATGCCGCGGATACAGTCTCCGTGATAGATCACATCGGTGGTCAACTTTCATGGCCTCCCGTCTTTGCTCTTTCTATCCCCATTATACCCCAATTCTTCGGGGTTGTCAATGATTATTTCGCCAAAAACCGCAGGTTTTCGTCAGTCCTCCAAAAGTTCCCGCAACGTCTCGCACATCCAGGCGCGGTCTTCTTCGGGGTAGTAAAAATGCCCCGCCTCTTGGGAAATACGCACCTCTGCGGGAAGTCTTTTCAGGTATTTCTCCGACCGCACGGAAACCAGCTCGTCCCGTTTGCCCAAAAAGCCTTTGCAAGGGATCCCGATCCTCTGCTTGCTTCTCCTCGCCTTGCGGCAAAGGAGCAATAACTCCAAAAAACGGGGGACCCAGCGGACGTAGCTCACCGCACGGGGAGTCAGCTCGATGCCGATGCTTTTCAGGCAGGCGGTCTCGTGGGGATTTGCCTCGTTCACCCTTCCCTTGGTGAAACGGCGGGAACGCTTTGCCATCTCCCACCGCACCCATGGGCGGAAGGGCGGGTTCAACAGCAACAGCCCCTTCACCTTGGGATGGCGGGGCAACGCCTCCAACGCCAACAGGGTGCCCATGGAGTAACCCACCACGACCAGCTCCTCGTGCTCTTTTTCCAAAAAGCAAAGGGCTTTTTCCGTTTCCTCCCGCCAGGCCTTCATGGAGGTGCATCCGAAGTCCTTCACCGTACCCCCGTGTCCCGGGAGCAAAAGGGCGCAGACCGTCACCTCCTCCGGCAGGGAGGAGACCAAAAAGTCAAAATGTCTGGGGGTGGAGCAAATGCCGTGGATCATCAGCACCGCCTTTTTACGGGCGGGGGCAAGACGCAGATACGGGGCGTGTTTTTTCAAGCTTTATTCCTCCGGGGCGACGAGATCTCCCATGGTAACGAACCACGAGGTGTCCTCACTGCTTTCATCCGAAGATTCCTCCGGTTCCGAGGAGGCGTATTCGGTAGGTGCACCGGCAAGGGGCTGGGTTTCTTCCTGCGAGAGCGGTTGCATCTCGCCCATGGTAGAGGAGGAAAAGATATCCTCGCACCCTGCGGAAAACAGCATGGCGGCGGCAACCCCTGCCAAAACCACCTTTTTCCCCGCACTGCGGCGCTTTTCCAGCTCTTCCTCCAGATACCGCACCTCCGCTTCGCACTTGGGGCAGGTGCCTGCGCAGTCCCCTTGGTACTTGCATTCCGTGGTGACGTAGGCGATATCGTTGTTCTTTGCGATCTCCTTGCGGATCTCCTTGAGCATTTTACAGGTCTTTTTACCTTTTGCCATAGAGTTCACTCCTTTTTGCAGAAAGTCTTTCTATCCCTATACTCGTCAAAAATTCCGTTTCGTTGCGGGGAAGAGGCGCTTTTCTCGGAAAAAGTATAGCACAGCACCGCAGGGCTTGTCAAGTAGGGACGGGACTTGAAGAACCGCGGTTTGTGCGTGCTTCTTTGATCTACTGCACCATTGGCGTGTTTGTGGGGGACGAGGTCCGCTTGAACATTACACAAAACAAAGTGCGGGAACGGACTTGCTTTTGGGTGGAAGCAGCAAGGCTCCCCATGGAAGGGGGAGCTGTCTCGTCGCTTGCGACGTGACTGAGGGGGTTGAACCGTGGGGAAGAGAAAGTTGTTGCAAACAGGACTTGAACTCTGCACAAAACAAAGTCCGCTTGCGCGTACTTTGTTTCTGAGAAAGTGTGCTTCGCACCCTTTCTCCGGGAGTGCGGGTTCGGAAATCCATCAAACAGACCAATAAAAATCCCTCCGCAAGGGAGGGATTTTATTGGTGCGCCTAACAGGACTTGAACTCTGCACAAAACAAAGTGCGAGGCACTTTGTTTCTGAAGAATGCTTCGCTACGCTTGCATTCTTCCGGGAGTGCAGAGCGATAACCCTATCACACGCCAAAACAAAAAAGCCCGCAGGGGGCTTTTTTGCTTTGGTGCGCCTAACAGGACTTGAACCTGCACTCCATACGAAAATAGATCCTAAATCTATCGTGTCTGCCATTCCACCACAGGCGCGGCTGTTTTGTTATTCTATCATCTTTTCCCGCAAATGTCAAGATTCCCCTTGCCGATTGGAAAAAAATATGCTATACTGTCCCCATCAAGATATGAAATGGAGCATGCTATGGTAGAACGCAAGAGGGTAGCCGTGATCGGGTGCGGGAGATGGGGGTCGTTGATCGCATGGTATCTGGACCGCATGGGGCATGAGGTCTGCCTTTACGGGCGGGAGGGCTCTGCCGCCTTTGCCCGCTTTTTGGCGGAGCGGAAGAACGATTTTCTCACCCTGCCGGAGACGGTGGCGCTCACCTCCTCCCTGGACGAGGTGATGTCCCGTGAGATTGTCATCATCTCCGTGGGCAGTCAACAGCTCCGCGGGCTGATGGAAGAGCTTTCCGTCTACCCTGCGGGCAACCGCGCCTTTGTGCTGTGTATGAAGGGCATCGAGATCTCCACGGGAAAACGGCTTTCCCGGGTGGCAGCGGAATTCCGAACCGAGCCTGTGGCCGTATGGCTGGGGCCGGGACACGTCCAGGATTTTTACCGCGGTCAGCCCAACTGCATGGTCATCGACAGCGAAAATACTGCCTTGCGGGATGAACTCATCCGCCACTTTTCCGGGGATCTCATCCGCTTCTATTACGGCACGGACCTGATCGGCAACGAGATCGGCGCCGCCGCCAAGAACGTGGTGGGCATCGCCGCTGGCATGCTGGACGGGGTGGGCCTTTCCTCTCTGAAGGGTGCCTTGATGTCCCGCGGTACCACCGAGATCGCAAGGTTGATCCACGCCATGGGCGGGCAGGAGCGTTCCGCCTACGGTCTTTGCCATCTGGGGGACTACGAGGCCACGTTGTTTTCTCCCCACAGCCATAACCGCCGTTTCGGAGAGTGCTTTATCAAGGGGGAGACCTTTGACCGCCTGGCGGAGGGCTACTACACCGTGGCCGCTTTGATGAAGCTTTCGGCGGAATACGCCGTGGAACTGCCCATCTGTAATGCCGTCTACCGCCTGCTGTACCTCCACGCCGACCCCAAAACGGAGCTGGACGCCCTGTTCGCCCGCTCCCAAAAGGCGGAATTCTGCTGAAAAACGGCTCTTTACATTTTTGTCGGAATGCCCAAAAGCGTTCCGACATTTTTTGTGCTTTCGCTGTCTTGCGAAAAAGCCGTTTTTGTGGTATCCTATAAGGGAGCTTTGACATCACTTCTCCGAAAGGAATTGTATGCGACCCGTTTGTTTTACCAAAATCCGTAAATACTGCTTGCTGTTTTTGACGGCTTTGTTTTTGTGCGCCTGCGCCGCAGGGGCAGAGGAATCCTCCGTTCCCCCCGTGAGTGAGGCGGAGAGTGCTTCTTCCGACGGGGAAAGCTCTCATACCCCCGCAGAAAGCATGATCTCCTCTGCCGCGGAAAGCTCTGAGGAGGAGTCCTCCGTGGAAGAATCCTCTGAGGAAGAATCCTCCGTGGAGGAATCCATGGAAGAATCCTCCGAGGAAGAATCCCTTCCCGAGCCGCCTCCCCCCGCGGAGGCCACCCTGACCCCCGTAGGGGAGTTCAAGGTGGGCAATGAGGGAAGCTTTGTCTACGGCATCTGCTGTTCCCGTACCGCTTTCCCTGCGGAGATCAACACTCCCGTCATCCACGGCGCGGACGAAAAAGGGGAGCTTTACGCCTTCTGGAATCAACAGGTCATCCGTCTCAGCGACGGCACGAGCTTTTCTCACCATTCCCAGGTCTGCGAAGCCCAGATCCTGTTCTGCGGAGGGGACGTGTATCTGCTGTTTACCGACAACACCGTACAGCGTTACGACCTTGCGAAGGGCTTTGAGGCCGCAGAGCTGATTGCCACTTACAAGCTTTCCGATCCCACGGGTTATCCCGGCAGACTGTACGCCATGGGGGAGGAAGAGCCCCTCTTTGTGAACTCCCGCGGGGAGGTCTACGCCCTGGACGGAAGTCTGCAGCCTCACCGTTCTCTGCCTGCAGGCGGAGAAGTGCTCTGGGCGGGAGACGGATACGCCGTAACGGCACATAAAAACGTTTTCGGCGACCCCTATTGCTTCGAGACCATCTATACCCGCTACGACAACGAGGGCAATGCTTTGGAAAGCTTCCGCTTCTCCGAGCTGTGGGACGGCAACATCGTCTCCTACAAAATGCCCTATAAGTACGGGAAGATCAAATATTATCCCGGCTGGACGGTCACCTTGGGGAACGCCGTGTTTGAGGACGCGGTGAACGCCGTGCCCGTTTACGGCAACGGCGGGGAGGTCTATCTGGTAGTGTATTACCCCGAGCACGGGGAGATCTACCGAGTCACCCCCGGCACGGAAGAGGTAGCCTTCTCCCAATTGAAGGACACTGTGGAGCTTTTGAAGGACAAGGACGAGGTATTTGTAAACATCAGCCGCGAAAAGACCAAGCAGAACGTTCTGGAAATGCTCTCTGTGAAATGGCTGGTGCTCCCCGAGCATCTGGATGCGGGAGGCGACACCCACATTCCCCTGTACCTCCGGGGGATGGAGGGGGAGGAGATGGTAGGCATTCCCTACTGCCGCGGCGGCTTTAACGGCGGAGCCTATTACGGCAAAGAAAGCTTTGCGGAGATCGCCAAGGCCTCCATCGGCAACGGTATGTACTACACCACGGGAAACATCAATCCCGACGTGGGGCATCAGTCCTTTACCGTGGGGCTGGATTGCTCCGCCTTTGTCTGCGCCGCATGGGAGTTTGTGGACAGCGGCTCGGGAACGGATGAGCCCTACCATTGGTCCGCACCCTATCACCTCACCAAGTACGGCCATCAGGTCAGCTCCGTTTACGACATGAAGGAGATGGACATCTTCTTAAAGCCCGGGGACAACGCCCACGTGATGTTCTTCGCCTGCATGGGCCCCAATAATACCGTAGGCGTCTATGAGGTCACCTCTCTGGTACTGCCGGAGAAAACGGTGTTCAGATTCGTGGATATGAATAAGCTGTGGGACTATTTCTTCCTGCATCCCTATCAGACCTACGTCACCGACGGGGACACTCACCAAAAGGTGTGCGATTCCTGCGGATACACCATTTCCAAGGCGCGAAATCATTCCTTCTCCGGCGGGAAATGTACCACCTGCGGTTACGAAAAATAACCGCGTGCAAAACTTCGTTTTACACGCGAGACCCGCGCGGCGGGGGTACGCGCGCTTATCGCCGCGAGCCAAAATCGTTGATTTTGACTCGCTCCCCTCGGCGCGCGGACTCGCTTTGCTCGTCTTATCGGTGTTTTTTCGAAGGCTAAGCCTCCGAAAAAACGGATTTTATCAATAATTACCGTTTTTTACAATCGTAAAAAGGAGGCGTTTCATGGCAACCACAGCACCCATCATCACCCATTCCCGCTTGCGGATGGCAACGGACGGGGAAGGGGTCACCACCTTGGTGTGCTTCCACGGCTGTCCTTTGCGGTGTCAGTATTGCTTGAACCCCTTTTCCTTCGCAGAGGATACCAAGCGGGAGACCCTCACGCCCCGGGAGCTTTACGACCGTGTGAAGCTGGACGCTCTGTACTTCCTTGCCACCGGGGGCGGCGTCACCTTCGGCGGGGGAGAGCCTTTGCTGTACCCCGCGTTCTTGCGGGAATTCCGTGAGATCTGCGGATTGGAGTGGCACCTCTGCGCCGAGACCTCTTTGAACGTACCCGCCTCCCACGTGGAGACGGCGGCTTCCTGCATCGACCACTTCTACGTGGATTGCAAGGACACCAACCCCGCCATCTACCGCAGCTACACCGGCAAGGACAACGGCGGGATGTTACAAAACTTAGCCTTGCTCCTTTCCCTGGTTGGGAAGGACAGGGTCACCGTCCGTGTGCCCTTGATCCCGGAGTTCAACACGGAAGAAGACAGGGAAGCCACCCGCAAGCTGCTGACAGACATGGGCGTGGAGAAAATGGATTTCTTTACGTACAAAAGATGAAATGAAAAATACAAAAGAACCTTTCTTTTCAAAGAAAGGTTCTTTTAAACTCCAAAGAAACTTGATTGCCGAAAACTGTCGTTTTCGGGAGAGGGAACAATTCAGATCTGCATCTGCGAAGACAAAAACATAGCCCCCGTGTTCACCAGCTTTTTCGCCGTCTCGTCGGGGGAGACCGCCTCGGAGGACAAAACCATCACGCCCCCTGCGGGGTTGCCTTCGCTGACGATGGGGGCAAAGTAGGACACCATCTCCTTGGCCTGCTCCGTGGCACGGATGGGAGTGCTGTCCGCCGTGGCGGAATAGGGCTTGCGGCTTTCCAACAACGTGGCAAAGGACGGGGTGAGAGGATGGGAAAGATAATCCTTCTTAGGCGCCCCCGCTACGGCAATGACGCCGTCCATGTCGCACACCGCCACGGAGATCCCGGAGGCCTTGTGGATGGCCTCGGCGTATTCCCCCGCGAAGCTCCCCGCCTCCCCGATGGGGGAGTACTTGCGGAACACCACGCCCCCCTCCTCGTTGGTGAAGATCTCAAGGGGCTCTCCCTCACGGATCCGTAAGCTGCGGCGGATCTCCTTGGGGATCACCACACGGCCAAGATCGTCAATGCGACGTACAATTCCTGTTGCTTTCATCTATAAATCAATCTCCTTATCGTATTTTGTAGGGGCGATTCACGAATCGCCCGTATGGGGTTCGTGAAATATTTGGCGGGCGATTCATGAATCGCCCCTACATCAAAATTTTTACATTGTGCTGTTAGTATTTGTAAAAATTGGGGATTTATACGCGGGGTTGACTTTTTATATATCCTGTGGTATCATAGATTTATTGGAGGTGTTTCTATGAAAAAAGTAAGATTTTGGCTTTTAATTACTGTTTATCTTCTTCTTGTTTTTGCGGATGGTGCATTGACCTACATCAACACGCCTGACCTTTCTTTAGAGGGAAACCCATTGGTCGCAAAATTGGGACTCGGATGGGGTGCGCTGGCAATTGCAAATGTGGCTATTTTTGCCTTAGTCTTCACTACTTCCTATTATAGCTTTTTCAAATACAAAACTGTTTTTACCGATGAAACAAAATATACCAGATACTGGTCTCAAATAACATTCGGCCGTCCGGATATGTTTTGGAAAGGATTTATTCTTTTTCCAAAGCATTGGAAACCGTGCATTGCCGCATTCGGCTTTTGTATATTACCCGCTGCAATTATTGCACGCCTAATCTTGGTTTTGGAATGGCTGGCTGTTACCTTTGATATAGCAGGAAGATATCAATATTATCATTTTAAGAACACTTATTGTTTCGGCCGTCTTGACGTTCTTTCCGCAGTAATTGTTGCAATTGCTGGTGTGTTTTATTGGTTTTATATTGAATATAAGAAACAACTTATATGTACAACAGCGGAGTGACTTTCACTCCGCTGTTATTCGTTGCGACAAACTATGTATCGCTATGCAGAACTTGTCGATTGGTGTCAATGCTGTCAGCAAAGGCTCTCCCTCGCGGATCCGTAAGCTGCGGCGGATCTCCTTGGGGATCACCACACGGCCAAGATCGTCAATGCGACGTACAATTCCTGTTGCTTTCATCTATAAAAACTCCTTGCTTTCCAAATTTGTACTGTTAGTATTTGTAAAAGCAAGGAGATTTATGCTATGTATTATTTTTTAGTGGAGCTGTGCTAAGCGGTGACCAAAACTTACAGCACGCCCATCAAAATGCATCCCAATACGAAAACACCTGCGCCAACCGCGGTGGGGAACAGGATGCCGAGCTTAAACTCGGGCTTCCAGTTCAGTTTCTTGCAGTTTGCATTGAATTTGATGCAGTATGCAACGTATCTGATAGGTGTGAGCACGATCCCGATGAAGATGGTCAGGATCAGCTGTAAAAACATCATGCCCAGCTTGCCGCCCAGGTCTACGTCGTAGGTTTTGTGTCCGTCCGCGTAGGTGGTTTCGATCACGTAATCGTAATTGAAGATGTTCTTAAAGCCGTGGCGGCGCACAGAAATAACCGACGGGACGGAAATTACAAGCGCGCCCACAATGGCAAGGAGAGGGGTGATTTTCATCCCCACCGTGACAAGAAGCCAGCCGATACAGCAGAAAATAATGATTTTCCAAATTTCCCTAAGACCATGGCTCATTTTTTCCAGAGCATCGTTTTCCAAAGCATTGAGTTCTTGGTTGTTCGTTTGTTCGTTCATGCGCGTTCTCCTTTTTATTAGTGTTACAAAAGTAATACTTTTGTATTGCATATTGTACTATATATTTTGGTTTTTGTCAATAGTATAATGCAATTATTGTGTCGAAAGAATATTAGCAAGAGATGCTCAAGTCTGAAAAAGGGTTCCTTTCTCAAACTTGATTTTTGTGGCTTTGCTCACAAACTTTTTTAGCAATCGCCCGCAAATGAGGGCTACGAAAGGAATGGTCATAAGTATGAACGAAACGCTCAAAATCAAAAAGCGTGGCGAAGACGGAACAAAGATTATTTCCGTAAGAATCAAGGAAGATACGTTGGATAAGTTGGATAACTTATGCAAGGAAAGCAATTATTCCAGAAATGAACTTATCAATCTGATTTTAAAATACGGGATCGAAAATATAGAGATCATATAGCAAAAGAGAGGTGCACTTCACCTCTCTTCTTTTGCGTTGGAGGCAATATGCGCGGGGGATTGCTTTTTCGAAACGCGTAGTGTATACTGTACAAAAAGGAACCGAAAGGAGTACCGTATGATTTTCAAGTATGCGCATTTTACCATCGACGTGGACGTGGAGCGTACACGGGCATTTTACCAACGTGCCGACGTTCCCATCGTGGGCGAGCAGTGCGGGTGCGCCGACTGCCGAAATTTTGGAAAAGCCATCTTAAAAGCCCCCGATACGGTGCTTGATGCCTTGCGTGTGCTTGGAATCGATCCGCAAAAGCCCGCCGAGACCTTCAGCATTACCGGGGACATGGAAGAAGACGGAACCATTTGGTACAACGGCTGGTATCATATTTGCGGAACCATCACAGAAAGCCCCGAGGTCATACAGGAAATGCCCCTTGACCGCGGCGGTGCCGCCTTTTCCTACCGTTGGGAATACTGCTATAAGCCCGACCCGCAATTTCCTTTTGCGGTTCTCCCCGTCCGGAGGGCATATCTTCTCCACCAAGATTTTCCCACCCCCGTTTTTCAATTGGAGATTGACGTCCGCCTTCCTTACGTTCTGGACATTCCGTTCAAACGATAATACAGCAAAAGCGAGGGACAGTTCACCTCGCTTTCTCTTTTTTTACGGTCTTGACTATTTTTCACTCTGTGTGCTATAATAGGGCAAAGAATACTGCATAGAGGTTAAAAAGTGGATATCAACAAGCTGCTTGGGGGAAGACAATGCGATTGCGGCAGGCATCACACCTGTGATATTGAATACGTCTACATCGAAAGCGGTGCTATCAAGCATCTTTCCGAAGTTTGTGCCGCATACCGTCACATCTTGCTGGTCGGGGACGAAAACACCTTTGCCGCCGCAGGGGAGAGGGTTCTTTCCGCCCTTGCAGGTAAGGCCTTGGAGCAAGTGATTTTTGACGGCAAGGAGCTTCTCGTACCCAACGAAACCGCTATCCAAACCGTGGCAGACCGTTTGGATGGTGTGGAGCTCCTGGTGGGCGTCGGCTCGGGGGTGATCCAGGATCTGTGCAAATACGTTTCCTTCTTCCATAAGGTTCCCTACGTGATCGTGGCGACTGCGCCCTCCATGGACGGCTATGCCTCTAACGGGGCGGCTATGATCACCCACGGCATGAAGGTCACCTACCCCGCAGGGCTTCCCAAGGCCATTCTGGGCGACGTGGATATTTTGAAAAACGCCCCCATGGAGATGATCAAAGCAGGCTACGGGGACGTGATCGGTAAGTTTTCCGCCTTGAACGACTGGAAACTGAGCCGCCTGATCAACGGCGAATACTTCTGCGATTACATCTACGACCTGACGTATCGGCAGATCCAAGCCACCCTTGCCCTGGCGGACGGGATTCTGAAAAGGGAAGAAAAGAGCATCCGGGCATTGATGGAGGCTTTGGTGGTGATCGGGATTTTGATGAGCTTTGCAGGCTCCTCCCGCCCCGCCTCGGGAAGTGAGCATCACCTCTCCCATTTCTTTGAGATCACGGGGATCCTGGGAGGGCAGGCGTACTTCCCCCACGGCATCGACGTGGCCTATTCCACCGTGCTGACGGCAGAGCTTCGCCAAAAGCTTTTGTCCTTCCCCTTCCCGGAGGAGATCTACCGCCCCGCGGAAGCCGCACATCGAGAGAGAATGCAAGCTGTTTACGGCCCCGTGGCCGAGGGGTGTATGGCACTCCAAAACAAGATCGGAAGCTATAAGGCAAACCGCGCCGCCGTTTACAAGGCGAAGGAGGCGGAGATCAAGACCATCTTAGCGGAAGCGCCGGGTGTGGAAGAAACCCGAAAAATGCTTTCCGTGGTGGGGCTGGATATGGGGGAGTTTTACACCCTCTACGGCAAGGAAAAGCTCCTTGGCGCCATCCTCTACGCCAAGGATCTGAAGGACAGATATACCGTCCTTTGGCTGTATTACGATTATTTCGGGGCGGAAGAAGAAAGCTTTGATAGCACGCATAATAAGGAGGAATGATATGCTGCTCTTGAAGTATGATCTTTACGACCTGTACGCCGTGTTGACATCGTTGCGGACGGCACCTCAGAAGGAGTACAACGTACAAATCATTCAGACCTTCTTCGGCTGCTGACCGAGCCGCAAGCTGACAATACCATCGAGAATAACCTTGTGAGAAGGAGATTGCGGGCGATCTGTAACCTTGATCAAGAGCTCTTTCGATGGGTATATACCGATAACGTGTATACTTACGGCGTAAAGATCATGAAGGACGAATTTTGTTATTCCTTCCTCGCAAACGGGTTCCGAATGCTTTTGGAATGCGCTGTCCATCGGGACGACCAACGGCTGGAGCTGCTTTAACATTGTTAGGAGGTAAAATTTATGAAAAAACATATCGTAATCATGGTGACATTGCTATGCTTATGTTTGAGCGCTTGTGCCGCCGGCGATTCTGTAGAGGTATCCGATTCTTCTT
>JAZNPH010000012.1:0-10947 GCA_045589515.1 Eubacteriales bacterium
ACCGTAAAGCTCGAAGACCGTGAAGTTGTCGCCTTGGTGATTGAATATAATAACGACAGCAGAAACAGCACCTTTTTCATCTATGATAATATGCTTGTAGAAGTAAGAAGCGATCCTGAAGAATGGTCTGTCGAATGGTTCGCCGCGTTATCATTCAAAACTTTGGCTTGAAAATGAAAATTTTCGTCGTTAAGTAACTTTAATCTGGGCTGCCTTTGAAATTCCGGCAACTCCTCCATACCGTACTAAAACCGCCAAGGATCTGAAGGACAGATATACCGTCCTTTGGCTGTATGACGACTATTTCGGGGCGGAAGAAGGATAAAATCAAAAAGCGAGGTAGTTTTTACCTCGCTTTTTTTGCGTGTTGGGGGAGGGGAGCGTTATTGCCATTTCTCTCCCTCGGATGTCATCCTGAGCGAACGCGAAGCGTGAGTCGAACTTTTTGTAGTCGAAGCGCGTAGCGCTGAGCATCAAAAAGCGCCGCAGGCGGGATCTCATAAGAGTCTGATGTTCCTTTGCCAAAGGCAAAGAACTGTTTTATCGCAAAGGATGTAACTTTACCCGTGTAGGGGTAGATCAGACTCGTAGGAGACCCCTTACGGTTTTGCTCGCAAAAATCGCGTCAATGGACAAGTATTGGCAAAAGACACAAGGCGATTTTTACTGCACAAAACTTCGACGCGCGCGGAGATGTAATCGTGTTTGGAGCCACTGCAGTTCGGTTCCGCGCTTGCTCAGGGTGACCAAGTCGGCACACTGCTTTTGGTTTAAGCGTAGTTTTGCTATGCCGACGTAAAAAACAGCTAAAGCTGTTTTTGTTGGGTTTTGTTCGATTCCGCGCGGGCCAGCCCAACGGGCTGGGTTGCTCAGAGGTGACCAAGTCGGCGTATGGCTGTATACCGTTCATCACTGCATACCGCCGACGTCAAAAACAGCAAGCTGTTTTTAGAACCTTGGGATCTAAGCGTGGGGCGGACGGCCGTATTCCGCACATCACTTCATACCGCCGACGTTAAAAACGACAAGTCGTTTTATTGCGTTTTGGTTCGATTCCGCGCGGCCAACCCGCAGGATTGGTATACTCGGGGTGACAGCGTCCCTTGCGGTTTCGCTTTTGAAATATCCAATCTTTCCCTCCGAAAACGATAGTTTTCGGCATTAAGGTTTCTTTGGTTACTTTCTTTTCCTAAAGGAAGTAACGAAATCCGTTCCCCCGTACCCTTCACCACACAAACGTATTGAACGAACGGGGAGGCAGCACGCAGCTTTCCCCGCCGATGGTCACGACCTTTTCAAAGGGGAAGGGATTCATCACCACGGCGGCAGTGGTGCCGTCGGGATTTCTGAAGGCGGTGGTGTTGGAGCTCATTTCTCCCGTCACCTGCAACAGCACCGCGCCGGGTTTGACGAAATGGGCAAAATGCTTCATCACGTAGAATTCGGGGTTGAAAACGTACCCCTCCTCGGTGACGGAAACCAGGGAATTCTGCTTCCAGCCCCAGGAGCTGACCCCGTCCTTGGGCAACGCCATGTTCCAATATACGTTGGCTCTTGCGCCGTGAACGGTGTAATGGTGGATCATGCTCAGGGTATACATGGCGTACTGCCAGGAGTTCTTCCCGTCCCCGCATTGGCATTCGCTCTGGATCACGTCCAGATGGGGATAGTCCTCCTTGGCCTGCATCACGGCGAACTTGCCGTTCCATTGATAAGCCGCCCCGGTGATGGCGTTTTTCAGCTTGGGATTCTCCATGAGATATCCCAGATATTCCCCGTGCAACCCGTCCTCGCTGTAAGGATCCGGACCGTTGCAGGTGCCGTAGTAGACCTCCGCAAGGCCTTTTACCTCCTCTGCCAGATCACAAAGGAAGGCCTCCAATTCGGCGGGGGAGTACAGGCAGGAGGGGAACTTCTGATCCGCAAAGAACTCGTTCTGGGGGCAGACGGCGTGGATCTTCACACCCTTTTCCTTGTAGGATTCCAGGAATTTGCGGAAATACAAGGCGTAAGCCTTGCGGTTTTCTTCCGTCTGTACCAATCTGCCGTAGTTGTACACCTTGGGGAACTTCATCCAGGTGGGAGGGCTCCAGGGGGATGCAAAGAACTGCAGAGCGGGAGAACGCTTCATAGCCTCCCGTACCGCGGGGAGAATATACTTTTCGTCCCGCTCGATGGAGAAATGCTCCATGGCGTAGTCGCCCTCGGTCTCGTTATAGCTGTACCAGCTTTCTGCAAAATCGTTGGCACCGATGGAAAGACGGCAATAGGAAAAGCCGCACCCTTCCTCCCCGAACAATTCGTCGAAGATCTCCTTTTGCTGTGCCTCGGGCAGAGAAAAGATGGCCGCGGCACAGATCTCGCTGATGCAGCAGCCCCAGCCGAAAATGGGCTTGCCCGTTTCGCCGCCAATTTTGATCTCACAGCCCTGTTCCGAGGGGAGGCGGGTATTTTCCTGCCATTGCCGCTGTTCGGCAGAAGTGATCCGAATCATACAAGGTACCTCTGTTTTTTTGAATCATTGCTTGTGTTTTCAGTATGCCACAAAGGAGACCTTTTGTCAATCTTCAAAGGATAAGTTTTTCTGAATGAAAGCACAAGAGGGACTTTTTCGCAAAAAGCCCCTCTCGTCTAAACGCATATACTCTTAAATCCCCATGACCTCGTCGATGGGAAGGGAGACCACCGTGCCCTTGGCCTTGCTGTGCATCCCGCACTTTTCGCTGATGGCACGCATAATGGCCACCTTGCTCTTATGGGGTGCAAGGATGAGAACGATGTCCTTCTCCTCCTGCACGCTTTGGCCCCAGAATCCGGTTGCATCCTCACTGTCGATGCTTCTGCCGTGGAGGACGGTACCGCCTCCCGCGCCTGCCGCCTTGGCGGCCTCCATCACGTCTCCGCTGAAACCGCGGTCAACGAATGCTGCGATCAATGTGTAGTTGTTTTCGGTCATCAGATGTTCACCCGTTCCTTCCGTCGTTTCTTGGTTCTTTTCTTCCACGCTTTCCATCATACGCATCAACAAATTGGTCACACCCGTCAAGGGGATGGTGAAGGCGATCCCGCTGTTCACCGCATCCAGACGGAGCTTGGAGTGTAACAGCCCCAGCATTTCGTGGCCAAAGCTCTTGGGCACCATGCCTGCAAGGATGCATTTATCCACAGAGCCGAAGCCCAGCGTGTCCATGATCTCGCTGGAGGCGGTACCCTTGGCATTCAGTCGGTACTGCACGGGGAGGCTCTTTTCCCGGAACATTTCCGCCGCCTTGTCCGCCAGCTTGTGGGTGGCGATCAGGACAAGCATTCGGTATGTATTGTTCATGCAAGTACCTCCTCTTCCAGATCGATGATCTCGTCGCTTTCTGCGGTGAGACCTGCGTGTACCAGGGAGCTCTTCTGCAGCTTGCCGGTCTTCAGCTTATAGGCCAGACCCATGATCTGAATGGCGATCAAGGGGGTCAAGGCTACCAAAGCCACCACGCCGAAGGCGTCCCGCATCAGATCCCCGCCCACGGCACTGCAGGTGCCCAGGCTCAAAGGAAGCAGGAAGGTGGAGGTCATAGGCCCGCTGGCAACGCCGCCGGAGTCGAAGGCGATACCCACGAAGATCTTGGGTACGAACAGGGACATCACCAAAGCGATGATATAGCCGGGAATGATGATCCAGTAAATGGGAATGTGCAACAGCACACGGGTCAACGCCAAGCCGATACTGATGGCCACGCCGATGGACATACAGCGGTTCATGGCCTTCACGGAGATGGCACCGTCGGTGATGCTTTCCACCTGGCGGTTCAAGACCTGAATGGCAGGCTCGGCCTTGACGATGTAGTAACCGATGAGCATCCCGATGGGAATGATCACCCAATTGTAGGAAAGGGAAGCCAGCTCCTCACCCAAGAAGGTACCCACGGGGGCAAAGCCCACGTTGACACCGCAAAGGAACAGCACCAGCCCCACGTAGGTATACAGCATACCCATGAGGATACGCTTGATCTCACGCTTCTGGTAACGGCGGGTGATCAGCTGGAACAGCAAAAATACCGCCGCGATGGGTAACAGGGAAACCATGACCTCCCCCGCAAAGGCAGGGATCTCGTAAGCGAACAGGGAGACCACGTCCCGTGTGGTGAACACCTCGGGCACCGCTCCCATGGAGTAGGCCGCGTCGGTGGGCTTGAAGAAACAGCCCAGGATCAGCACCGCAAGGATGGGCCCCACGCTGGACAGAGCCACCAGACCGAAGCTGTCGCTGGCGGAATCCTTGTCGGAACGGGCGGAAGCCAGACCCACGCCCAACGCCATGATGAAGGGCACGGTCATAGGCCCGGTGGTAACCCCGCCGGAGTCAAAGGCCACCGCCAAAAAGTCGCCGGGGACTAAGAAGGAAAGGCCGATGAGAGCAATATACAGAATGATCAGCAGTCGGGAAAGCTCAATACGGAACTTGATGCGGATCACCGCCAGGGCCAGGAAAATGCCCACACCCACGGCCACCGTCAAAATCAAGGTCATGTTGGGAATGGAGGGAACCTGCTGGGCAAGCACCTGGAGATCCGGCTCGGAGATGGTGATGATAGTGCCCATCAAAAAGCCGATGAGCACCATGATCCAGATCCGCTTGGTCTTGGAGATCTGGTGGCCGATGCCCTCGCCGATGGGAGTCATGGCCATTTCCGCACCCAACTGGAAGAAGCCCATGCCCAGAATCAGCATCAAAGCCCCTACCAGAAACAGCATCACCGTGCCCACTTCCATAGGCACCAAGAAAATGCTGATGAACAGCACGATGCCCGTAATGGGCAGAACTGCCGATAGGGATTCCATTGTTTTTTCTCGCAATTTGGGATTCAAAACGGCACCGTCCTTCCACAGGGTTCTCTTATGATATTATGTTAACATAATTCCTCCGTAAATGCAAGGTGCAAAACACACGAAAAACGGATTCTTTTGCGGTACATATCCCGTCACCTGTACGATTCACGAAAAGACAGCAAAGAAACGGTAAAGAAACAGGGAGGGCTTATTCCGAGAAAATCGTTCCCTTCTGCAATTCCGAGGGGATCCCCAATTCATACTCCTCAAACTGATCCAGCCTTTCTTTTACGTTCAGAACGCAGACGGCCGCCCCAACCACCAAAAAACCGATGACGAAGGGGAGGAGACGGCTTGTTAATTCAAGATTGTCGGCAAGCACGATGAGCAATACACTGCTTCCCAGGATGGCGATCGTCAAGCCGATCCTGATGAAAAGCATCCGAAGACCCCGTCCCTTCAAGCTCAGGATATCGGGAAACATGGAGATCATTCCCATATACAAGGTGAGATATGCTAAAAGCGGAAGCCAAAATGCATGGAAGCCAAAGGTACCGCTCAAAACGCAACGGATTCCGATGAGTGTAAAAATGAAGCAGGCGTTCAGCACGCATACCACGCCGTAACGAATATACTTTGCGGTCAGATATTGCCGTTTGCTCACGGGAAATATCCCTTGCAGAGCCAGCCAGCCGCTTTTTTCGTCCGCACGCGTCGCATCACCCGCGCCTCTTGAAATATGGAGGGAAACTAAGGCAAATAAGAGGCCGTAATGCTCTTTCCAGTCCAACAGGCAGAAAACGAGGAGCATGACCGCGACGTATACCAACCACCACACGGAAATCATCTTTTTCAGCTCGTATTTGATAAGCCCTTTCACTTTTTCTTTCCTTTCTTTGCCCTGTCGTCCAACTGCAATTCCGAAGGAATCCCTATTTGATAGGATTCAAACTGATCCATGTTTTTCTTTGCGTTCATAACGAAAGCACCTGCCGCGATCACCCATAGGCACCAGCCGAGGGGAAGGAGACGGCACATCAGCCCCGGATCATCGTAGGCTACTACTTGGATCACGAAGCCCCCCACAACGGTCATGCAGAGCACCAATTTGATCAGGCGTTGCGTGGTATCCCCTGTGTCTACGTATCTGCCTCCCGGGAAAACACTCCAACACGCCAAAAGCACGCTGAGATAGAGGGGAAGGGGATGCCAAAAAGTAGAAATGCTCAACCGTCCCAACAGGGCAAGGCGAATGGCGACCAGGGAGAAAACGTACACGGCGTTGACGGCAAAGGTGAGCTCATAGCGGAGATATTTGGCAAGCAGATATTGCCGTTTGCTCACCGGCAGGATCCCTTGCAAGGTCAGCCAACCGTTTTTCTCGTCCTCGCGCACGGTGTTGCCGGAGCCAAGGACCAGCAGTTCTATCACGATCACCCACCATGCATCTCCCAAAGACTCCAGATCCTTTGTCAGAATATATATCGCCGTAAGAACGGCCAAAAAGAACTGTTGCGGCCAGCTTATTTGACCCAGCTCGTATTTGATAAGCCCTTTCATAAACGGCTCCTTTCTTGTTTCTTACGGCAACGGACGATCCTCCCACAGAGAAACCGCCCACTCTGCGGCGATGAAATACAGCAAGATCCCCGCGGCAAGCAGAATGCAGATATGCAACGCCTCCGGGCGGAAGCTTCCTTGGAAGAAGGCTCCCAAGGGGAAGGCGCCTCCCAGAAGGGAAGTCATGATGAGCATCACCCGAGGCGTGGGATGGGTGGATCCGCTGACCTTGGCGGTCAAAACCATGCAGACCGCGCCGGGGAGGAAGAGCAAGAGGCCTTCCAGGCAGAGGAATCCTGCCAAGTGTACACCCTCAAAGCGACCTACGGTCAACAGCCCGCCTGCAAATCCCAGCCCGGTGGAGAGGAGAAACCCCAAACGGTAGATCAGACGGTAAAGCTGTTTTCCGTAGACCTTCTGCCTGGGGGAGAGGGGAAGGGTCTCGGTGAAACGGATGTATTCCGGGGAGACGCTCAGCTCCCCGTCGGCAAGATACAGGGCGACAAGAGAGCAGGAGCAAAGCAGAGCGGCCATAATAGCTCCCTGTCCATCTCCTCTGCCCCCGAAATACGCCCCCAAAAAGGCGGTGAACAGGGTGACGAGGCAGACCACCCGCCAGGTGTCGGAAAGGTCTCTATGCTCCTTGTGCATCACGCGCTTCATCAGCTCCGCGCCTCCTTCACCATGGCAACGAACAGCTCCTCCACCGTCACGGGGAGGGGCGTTACCCCTGCGGGCAGATCCTCGCGGAGAAGAATGGCCTCCACGCCGTTGTGGCTTTCCCGCAGATGCACAGGGGAAAGGTCACCCAAGGCGGCGTATTCCTCTGCGGAAAGCTGGAGTCCGCCGTACCGCGCCAGGAGAGCGTCCTTCTCGTCACTAACCAGAACGCGGCCCTTGTCCAAGAAGGTGACGTAATCGCAGATCCGCTCCAGATCGCTGACGATGTGAGAGGAGATCAGCACGGAATGCTCCTCGTCACGGGTGAACTCCGTCAAAAGCTCCAACACCTGATCCCTGGCAAAGGGATCCAAGCCGTTGGTGGGCTCGTCCAGCAAAAGCAGCTTGGGACGGTGGGACAGGGCAACCGCCACGTTCAGCTTCATCTTCATACCCGTGGAAAGCTCTCCCCAGGCCTTGGTGTAGGGGACGTCAAGCTTCTCCAGCAGACTGCGGTAGGTGTCCTGCTCCCAGTTTTTGTAGATGTCCTTCAAAAGGGAGCCAATATACTTGGGGGTGAACCCCACGGGGAAGCCCATGCCGTCCAGAACGATGCCCATGTCCTCCTTAGCGGAAGGCAGGTCGTCCTTGTGATCCTTTCCGAACAGCTTCACCATGCCGCCGTCCTTGTTCAGCATATCCAGCACCAGCTTGATGGTGGTGCTTTTGCCCGCGCCGTTGGTGCCGATCAAGCCCATAACACAGCCCTTGGGCAGGGAAAAGCTTACGTCCAGGGAAAAGCCCTCGAACTTCTTTTGCAGGTTTTGGATCTCCAATGCGTACATCTTTCAAATCTCCCTTCTATGCTTTGTCTTCCATGCAGAAATCCAGCATGGCCTTCAGATCTTCCTTGGTGAGGTTGCAGGAGGCGGCCAGGACGGCGATCTGCTCCATGTGGGATTCGATCTTCTTCAGATTCTCCTCCCGCAAAAGCTCCAGGTTTCTGGGGGCCACGAAGCACCCCTTCCCGGGGACGGTGTACAGAAAGCCTTCCTTCTCCAGCTCGTCGTAGGCGTGCTTGGTGGTGATGAAGCTGATCCGCAGATCCTTTGCCAGACCGCGGATGGAGGGCAACATCTCGTCCTCCTTCAAGCTGCCGTTTATGATCTGCGATTTGATCTGGGTGTAGATCTGATCGTAGATGGGCGTTCCGCTTTTGTTGTCGATGAATACGTGCATCCCGTTACCTCACATCAACTGTATATGCCCATTATATACAGTTATAACGGTTTTGTCAATAGGGAAAATAAAAAAATCCCCGCCTTTTTTTCGGCGGGGAATCTGTGTGTTGGTTTCGGGATGAAAAAATGCACTCGGCGTTTGATCCCGCGCTACGGTCATGGGCGGGGAAGGTGGGTTGACGTTGTATAAACGAACCGTCTTGCCGCCTGCGTCGTTGCTTTTTCAAGCTCTGCGCGGGTTCGTAGGGGACGACGTCCACGGCGTCCCGTTTGATGTAAAAAATAAAATCCGTTTTGCTCGACGAGGAACCTCACTCGGTAAACGCCTTGCAGGCCTTCACGGCTTTTTGCCAGCCGGCAAGCTTTTCTTCTCTGGTCTTTGCATCCATCACGGGGGAGAATCGCTTGCCCACCCCCACCAGGGTCTTCAGTTCTTCCCGATCCTTGTAGTATCCCACGGCAAGCCCCGCGAGATAGGCCGCCCCTGCGGCGGTTGCCTCGGTGTTGGCGGAACGCAAGACCTCCAGATCGGAAAGATCGCTTTGCATCTCCATGAGCAGATCATTTGCGGAAGCACCGCCGTCCACCCGCAGACAGGAGATCTCCCCGCCCATATCCGCCTGCATGGCGGAAAGCACGTCTCCCGTCTGGAAGGCGATGGACTCCAAGGCCGCACGGATGATGTGGTTCTTCCCCACGCCTGCCGTCAACCCCATGATACAGCCTCTGGCGTGCATATCCCAATGGGGGGCGCCCAAGCCCGTAAAGGCGGGCACCACGTAAACCCCGCCGCTGTCTTTGACCTTGCGGGCAAAATACTCGCTGTCGTAGGATTCGTAAATAAACCGCATCTCGTCCCGCAGCCAGCGTACCACCGCGCCCCCTACGAAGACACTGCCCTCCAGGGCGTATTCCAAGGGCTCACCTTTTGCACTTGCCGCCAGGGTAGTCAGCATTCCGTGCTTGCTTTCCACGGCGGTGTTCCCGGTGTGGGTCAGTAGGAAGCACCCCGTGCCGTATGTATTCTTGGCGCTCCCCGCCTCAAAACAGCATTGCCCAAAGAGAGCCGCTTGCTGGTCGCCTGCGATACCGCCGATGGGCAGGGAAGTCCCCATGCATTCAAAATAGCCGAACACCTCACTGCTGGAGCGGATCTCGGGAAGCATAGCCCGGGGGATGTCCAGAAGGGAAAGCATCTCCTCATCCCACTCGCCCGTATGGATGTTGCAAAGCATGGTACGGGAGGCGTTGGTTCTGTCGGTGACGAACACCCTGCCCTCCGTCAGCTTCCAGACCAGCCAGGTGTCCACCGTGCCCGCCAGGATCTCGCCCTTTTTGGCACGCTCCCTGGCGCCCTCCACGTGATCCAGGATCCACTTGATCTTGGTGCCGCTGAAATAGGGGTCAAGACGCAGCCCGGTGATCTCGCGGATCTTGTCGCCCAAGCCCTCCGCCTCCATCTGCCCGCAGATCTCCGCGGTGCGGCGGCACTGCCAGACGATGGCGTTGTGGATGGGCTTGCCCGTGGCCTTTTCCCACAGGATCACCGTCTCACGCTGGTTGGTGATGCCCACAGCCGCGATCTCCTCGGAGGAGATGCCGCTTTTTGCGATGCATTCCGTCAGGGAAGCGTATTGGTTTGCGTAGATATCCATGGGATCCTGCTCCACCCAGCCGGGTTGGGGATAGATCTGGGGGATCTCGTGCTGTGCCATGGAAATGATGTTGCTTTCTCTGTCAAACAAAATGGCGCGGGCGCTGGTGGTACCCTCGTCAAGGGCCAAAAGATAAGGCTTCATAGTCGGGATTCTCCTTCCAAAATCGTGGGAATAAACTCAAAAATCCTCATGGAGTCCTCCGTGACAAGGCAGTTCACGCAGTACACCTGCACCCCCTGTCTTGCACTCTCCCGCAAAGCGGCGGCAAAAGCGGGGTCTGTTTCGTCGTTGGGAAAAAAGAGGTGGCAATCCTCCATTTGCGCCACGAAGAAGATCATGGCCTCGTAGCCCTCCCGTACCGCCTCCGCCAGCTCTTTGACGTGCTTGGCACCCCTTGCGGTGGGGGCGTCGGGGAAGCGCAACAGACCTCTGTGCTCCAGGGTCACCCCCTTGACCTCCACGAAGATCCTTCTGCCGTTCTCCGTTTCGATATAGAAATCAAAGCGGCTGTTTCCGTAGGTGCGTTCCGCGGTCACCTTGGGATGCGCCCCGAAGAAGCCGCTTGCCAAAGCCCATTCTCCGAAGGCCTTGTTGGGAGATTGGCTGTCCATATTGATCAGCTTGTCGCCCTTGTAAACGGCGATGAGGTCAAATGCCGTCTTGCGGGCGGGGTTGGGGGAGACCTCCAGCACCACCTTGGCGTTCGGGGTGAGAAGCTCCTTACATCGGCCGGTGTTCTTCACGTGGCAGACGGTATCTGCGCCGTCGATCTCCACGTGGGCGATAAAGCGGTTGGGGCGGGAAAGGAATCTCCCCGTCACCGTTTTTCCGTACTGCATGGCTTCGCCTCCTTTTGGTGCAGTATACCACATTTTCGCAGGTTTTGCAAGGAGAAGGAGCCACTTAAGGAACTTTTTGAAAAAAGTTCCTTGAACCTCAAAAACTTTTATTTCCAAAACCCATGGACATGAAGTCGGATCGTAGCCATGTCGTTCTGTGAGCCAAGGAGT
>JAZNPH010000013.1:0-23878 GCA_045589515.1 Eubacteriales bacterium
GTAATTCACGCCGAGATTGTCGAGGATCTTTCCCATAACGGCCTGTGCCTCGTTCCACTGCTCGGCAGTGCCCTCGTACTTGTTCTTGGGATTTGCGGGATCCCACTGGGAGAAGCGGAAGGTGCAGTCCTCCAGCAGACCCACGGTATCCAGGAAGTACTTTGCCAGCTCCAGACAGCCCTTGAACTCCTCCTCCAGCTGATCGGGGCGGAGAATGTAGTGACCCTCGGAGATGGTGAACTGGCGCACGCGGATGAGACCGTGCATCTCCCCGGATTCCTCGTTACGGAACAGGGTAGAGGTCTCGGTGAGGCGCATGGGCAGATCGCGGTAGGAGCGCTTTCTGTTCAGATAGACCTGGTACTGGAAGGGGCAGGTCATGGGGCGCATGGCGAAGCATTCCTTCTCCTCGTCTGCGGGATCTCCAATGATGAACATACCGTCCAGATAGTGATCCCAGTGACCGGAAATGCGGTAAAGATCCCGCTTTGCCATAAGGGGGGTCTTGGTGAGAAGACAGCCCTTCTCCTGCTCAACGTCCTCCACCCATCTCTGCATCAGCTGAACCACTCTTGCGCCCTTGGGCAGCAGAACGGGCAGGCCCTGGCCGATGGAATCCACGGTGGTGAAGTACTCCAGCTCTCTGCCCAGCTTGTTGTGGTCGCGCTTCTTGGCCTCCTCCTGGGCAACCAGGTAGGCTTCCAGATCTTCCTTGTTCAGGAAAGCGGTGCCGTAGATACGGGTGAGCATCTTGCGGTTGGAATCGCCTCTCCAGTACGCACCGGTGGCGGAGGTGAGCTTGAAGGCTTTGATCTTCTTGGTGTAGGAAACGTGAGGGCCTGCGCAAAGATCGGTGAAATCCCCCTGCTTGTAGAAGGAAAGCTCCTCCTCGTCGGGGAGATCATTGATCAGCTCGATCTTGTAGGGCTCGTCCTTCATCAGCTCCAAAGCCTCGGCTCTGGGGAGGGTGAAGCGCTCGATCTTCAGATTGGCCTTGATGATGGCCTTCATTTCTGCCTCGATGGCCTCGAAATCCTCTGCGGTCAGGGGTCTGTCGCCGCAGTCGAAATCGTAGTAGAAGCCGTTGTCAATGGCAGGGCCGATGGCCAGCTTTACGTGGGGGAAAAGATGTTTGACGGCCTGCGCCAGCACGTGAGAGCAGGAATGTCTCAGAGTGCGCAGCTCATCGTAAATGATGTCGCTCATAGTCGTAATGATTCCTTTTTAGTTTAGGTTTTGCTTCAGGATTTTTTCAAAAAAGAGGATAAGGGGGTCGCCCCTTGGTTGTGGGAAAGCTGATGCTTGGCCTTGGCAATCGCTCCTGTAACGGGCTCTGCCTCCAAGCGGAACAGGGTGGCGTGGGCGGGAATATGCTTTGCCACCATTTCCATGGCAAGAGGATCCTTGAAGATCCCGCCTGCCAGCGCCACGGAATAGGGCTTGCCCTCAAACAGGCCTGCCGCCGTGGTGATCAGCTCGCCGATGTAGGCGAAGTTCTGCTCCAAGATAGCCACCGCCGCAGGGTCTTGCTCCTTTGCCGCGGCGAATACCACAGGGGCAAAGGCTGCAAACTGGGTCTTGGTGTAGCCGTTGATTTCAAAAATGCTTTTGTGGCATCCTTCCGGGAATTTCGCGTCCATCATGGAGGCCAGCACGCCGTAGCTGTCTCTGCCGTCCAGGGTGCGGAACACGTGGGCGAAGGCGGCCTTTCCCATTTCGTAGCCGTTGCCTGTCAGGTCAAACTGACCGTAGCCGCCGATGCGGTAAACGGTGTCCTTCACCTTTGCAAAGCAGGAGGAGCCCGTTCCACAGATGATGATGGCGCCGTCCTCTCCGTGGGGGAAACCGCCGTACAGCACGTTCATGCCGTCGTGAGAGCAATCGCATCGGGCGATGGGGAAGGTGCTTGCCAATTTGTCCCGCAACAGCTCGTTCATCTTGAAGGAGGTCAGCCCCGCGATGCCTGCAAATACGGAGGCGACTTCGTCGTTTTCCACGCCGTTTTCACGGCAGAGAGAGGTGAAGCCCTCCAGAAGCAGAGCCTCCATGGCCTCGTAGCCAATGTCCCCGGGGTTGGAGCGCCCGCGGGTGCAGGAGGCGATGGGGTTGCCTTCAACGTCGGCCAGAAGGAAGGCGGTCTTACTGCCGCCTCCGTCTGCGCCTAACAGATAGCGTTTCATGGACTTATTTCTTTTCGTCCAGCAGGGTCTTGATCTCGTTCAGAACAGCCAGGGTCTTCTCCTCAACGGTGGGCTCTGCGGGAGCGGGAGGAGGTGCTGCTTCCTCTTCCTCGCGAAGCGCTTCCATCTTCTTCTGGAATCTCATAGCGGAACGGATGATGACGAACAGGGTCAGAGCAACGATGAAGAAGTTGAGGACGTAGGAAAGGAACAGACCGTAGGAAATGGCAACCTCGGGGGTGACCACGGCGCCTGCTTCGTCCAATACCTCGGGGGTGAGGACGTACTTCAGGTCTACCAGGTCCTGGGTGTTGCACAGGTTACCGATGACGGGCATCAGGATGTGATCAACCAGAGATTTTACGATCTGGTTGAAGGCAGTACCGATGATCATACCAACTGCCATATCAAGGATGTTACCCTTGGTGATAAACTTCTTAAAATCGGTGAAGAAGCCGGATTTCTTTTTCTTAGCCATTATGTAGCCCTCCCTTTACGCGATAGCGGCGTTCAGCTTTGCAAGAAGAGCGTCGGCATCGGTGCCGTGAACCTCGCAAGCCTGCTCGATGGATTCTCCGCGGGAGTGGGGGCAGCCCAGGCAGTGCATACCGATCTCGAAGAAGAACTCTGCCAGGTGGGGGTACTGATCCAGCACGTCGCCGATCAGCATGTCTTTGGTGATTTGCATAGTGGAATCTCCTTTATTTTGCTTTTTTATTTTTCGATCTGATGAAGAGGAACAGCTGTACCACCCCTTGCCACAGGGCCACCAGTCCACCCGTAAGCAACAACTGCTGCCAGGTAGGAAAAGTGAACAGGGCGGGGATCAACAGCAACAGCCCGCAATACGTCGCCAGACAGGGGAAGGTCAGCCAAAGGGCTCTGCATCCGAAGCGGCCGCGGCGGAGGGCGCCTTCCTCATACAGGCACCCGCAGGCGTAGAGGAATTGGGAGAGCAACGCTCCCGGGAACAGACAGGCGGTGTTGCCTGTGAAAAGGAAGCAAAGGTAAAGCACCACGCCGTTCCCCAGGCCGAACAGGACGGGAGGGATGGCCTCCCGCAGGAAGGTCTTCCTGCCGGGGGCGGGAACCCGGTAGTTGAGAATGGAACGGTCTGTGGGAAGCAAGGCCACCACGGTGGCCAGGGCAAGGTTGCCCACCACGCCGCCCAACAGCACTTCGGGCAGGCCGTAGGGAAGGGGTCCTCCCGCAAAGACACCAATGGTGAGACAGGTCAGCCATCCGCAAAGCCCTGCGGTCAACAGCTGTAACAGCCAGCGGAGGCGGAAATACAGCATTTTCGCCCCTGCGATGCCTGCGGCAAACACCCGGAAGCCGTTTTCCTTCATCAAAAGGTCTGCGCTTTCCCGCAGGATGTCCTTTTCGGTACTGCGGACGGCGGAGATATCCGCTTCACGCAGTAGGGGGATGTGGGATTCCTCTGTGCCGGTGGCAAGAACGGTTCTGCCGGACTCTCTCCGCAAGCGAAGCACGTCCAGCCATTGCTCGTGGGTGGGCTCCAGGAACACTTTATATTTCCCGGAATTCAGCACGTACATACCTCTGTCGGTGGCTTCGATCTCACGGGAGCTGATCATTTCGCCCTCGTTTTCGATGATGCCCACGCTTTTCGCAATGCCTGCGGCGGTATGGTAGGGATCGTCGGTGGAGAGAACGCATTCGATCCCCGCCTTGGAGGTGCGGTAGATGCCTCCTGCCATATCCACCTCCATGGAGAGGCGGAAGGCCAGGAAGCCCCGGAAGATCAGACGGCGTTCCGTCAGGGGACTTTTCAGACTGTCCTCACCGGTGACACCGGAGGCAACTGCCACTAAGTAGGCCATGTTGCGGGTGGCACGCTCTGCGGCGGAGAGGATCTTTTTCTTGGCGGCGGGAGTCATTTTGTATTCCTTCCCGTCGGTCTCATACCCCGCACAGCGGGCAAGAACGTCCTCGGGCGCGCCCTTGATCACCACGCGGTTGTGATCCTTGTTGAGAGAGATGACGCGGTCAACCTCTCCCTCCTCGTTTCGGGCGGTATCTACACGGAACCATTCCTCCGTCAGCTCGGTGACGGGAATACAGCGGTCCCGCAGATAGGCGGCGGTAACACCCTCGTAGGGGTGCAGGGCGCGGGGAAAGTCGGAGCACACCAGGGAGAGCTTCAAAACTTCCTGCATGGCGTGGTTAGGGGGAATCTCCGCAGAATACAGCTTCCCTCCGGCGAAAACGCTGTCCAAGAAAGGCTTCTTGGGGGGGAAGGTAAGCTCCTTTGGGCACATCACCGTGTTCACACGGGCCAGGCGGGTGATCTTATCCAGGTTCCGCAGGACGACCCCGCTTTTTTCCAGCTTCCGAAGCCCGTCTCCAAAGGAAAGGCAGGCCAGCGCCAAGGCGATATCGCAAAGGGACACGGCGGCGGTGGCCGCAGACAGGGCAAGAAGTGCGCCCAACCCTCTGCCCAGGAGCGCTCCTGCCACGGAAAGCAGGAAGCAGCCCAGGATCCCAACCAGGGAAAGCCAGCGGCAATATTCCCTTGCGTGGGTCAGAAGGGGAGGAAGGTAGTCTTTTTTCGTGGAACGGATCTGTCGCAGCAGGGTCTGATCTCCCGTGCGGCAGACCATGGCAAGACAAGTACCGGAGGTGATCAACGTGCCTGCGTACAGCATATTGCCGCTGACGGCTTCCGTCTCCTTGGCGGGAATGCGGCAGGACTTCCGCACCGCGGATCTCACCCCGCTGACGGGAGTCTCCAGGGCGGAAAGGCGGCCGTCGTCCTCCAGAATGCGGGCGTCGGCGGGGACAAGGTTGCCCTGCTCCAGATACAAAAGGTCTCCGGGCACCAGCAGACGGCTGTCCGTCTTTTGGCTTTTGCCGTCCCGCACCACCTGTACCGCAAAAGCGGAATGCTTTTCACGTCCCCGCAGGACACGGGCGGCGATCAGCTCCCAAAGGGTGCCCACCGTCAAGGCGAAAGCGCCGATCCCCATGGAGAGAAGGTAGACGGAATCCTGCAAAAACAGGTACAGCACCAGCATCACTGCCAAAAACAGCAGGCTTACCATGCCTCTCAGCTGGGCTTTGATCCCTTCGGCGGGATGGATGGAAAATTCCTTACGGAACAGGTTCTTCCCGTGGATGTGCAGGCGGTAGCGGGCTTGCTTTTGGGTCAGCCCGTTCAGTCCGTGGGATTCCAGGCGGGCTACCAGCTCCTCGGGGGAGCAGGTCTGGGGGATGAATACCCCGGTTTCTTCGGTTGTTTGCACCCGGGAATCACCCTCCTTTCCCGCGGGGAAATCGTTTTTTGGTTAAATCGCTTGGATGGTCACACCGTTTTCGTGGGCGGTGGCGTTGATGGCGGTGACCCCCAGGTTATAACGGGCCACCAGCTCCATGGCAATGGCATCCTCCAGCTCCGTCTGGATCAGACGGCGGAGGTTACGGGCGCCGTATTTCTCGGAGAAGCCCTTGTCTGCCAGGTAGTCGATCACACCCTCCGTCCAGGTAAAGGCGATATCCTTGTCTGCCAGCACCTGCTTCAGCTCGCCCAGCATAATGGCGCAGATGGCGGAGAAATGCTCTCTCGTCAGACGGTTGAACACCACGATCTCGTCCACACGATTTAAGAACTCGGGACGGAGGAAGGCCTCCAGCGCCGTGCGGATACGGGTCTCGTCGCTTTCTTTCTCCGTGGCGGTAAAGCCTGTGGAGCCAACGGAAACGGCACCTGCGTTGGTGGTCATGATGATGACGGTGTTCTCAAAGTTCACTTCCTTGCCGTGGGAATCGGTGATGCGGCCGTCGTCTAAGATCTGCAGCAGGATGTTCATCACGTCGGGATGTGCCTTTTCGATCTCGTCGAACAGCACCACGGAATAGGGCTTCCTGCGGATCTTTTCCGTCAGCTGTCCCGCGTCGTCGTAGCCAACGTAGCCGGGAGGAGAGCCGATGATCCGGGAAACGGCGTATTTTTCCATATATTCGCTCATGTCCAAACGGATGAGCGCGTCGGGGGAATCAAAGAGATATTCCGCCAGATCCTTTACCAATTGGGTCTTGCCCACGCCGGTACTGCCGGCAAAGATGAAGGAAACGGGCTTCTTTTTGTAAGAGATACCCGCACGGGAGCGGCGGATGGCGCGGGAAACCGTGTCGATGGCCTCGTCCTGCCCTACGATGTGGGAGCGCAGGGTATCCCCCAGAGATTCCAGCTTTTTGAAGTCGTTCTCCCCGATGGAGGAGGCGGGGATCCCCGTCCAGACTTCGATCACACTTGCCAGATCCTCCACGGTGAGGGCCAATTTGTCCCGTTCCGCAGAGAGCTGATCGAACCGCTGATCCTTCTGGAGTTTTTCCGTTTTCAATTCCGCCAAGCGGGCGTAGTCCTCCTCGCCCATCATCTCCTTGGCCTCCAGATCGGACTGCTTCTTTTCCAAAGCCTTGATCTCGTCTGCCAGAGAATTCAACTCGTTGATGATGGGGGAGTGCATGGACACGTTGGCGCAGGCCTCGTCCATCAGATCGATGGCCTTATCCGGCAGGAAACGGTCGTTGATATACCGCTCGGAAAGCTGTACCATACGGCGAACCACGTGGTCGGAAATGCGGATGCCGTGGTATTTTTCGTAGTAGGAGCGGATGCCCTTCAGGATCTCCACGGCGTCCTCGATGGAGGGCTCGTTGATCATCACGGGCTGGAAACGGCGCTCCAATGCGGCGTCGTGCTCGATATATTTACGGTATTCCGTCAAGGTGGTGGCGCCGATGATCTGCACCTCGCCTCTGGAAAGGGCGGGCTTTAAGATGTTAGCGGCGTTCATCCCGCCCTCGGCGTTCCCCGCTCCCACGATGGAGTGGATCTCGTCGATGACCAGAATGATGTTGCCGTTTTCCTTTACCTCGTCGATCAGGCCCTTCATGCGGTTCTCGAACTGCCCGCGGAACTGGGTGCCTGCCACGATGGCGGTCATATCCACCAGGAAGACCTCTTTTTTCTTCAATTTGTAGGGAACGTTCCCTGCGGCGATGCGGAGTGCAAGAGCTTCTGCCACAGCGGTTTTGCCCACGCCGGGCTCACCGATGAGGCAGGGGTTGTTCTTCTGCCGTCTGCACAGGATCTGAGTCACACGCTCCAATTCCGTATCACGCCCCACGATGCGGTCCAGCTTGCCCTCACGGGCACGGGTGGTGAGGTCGATGCAGAAGGCGTCCAGACATTTATGCTTGGGACGCTTGCCCTCGGGCTGTTTCTTTGCCCCGGGCTTTCCCCCCTCGGGTCTCTGCCGGGCAGGCTTTTGGTCGCCGAAGACGGCGTTCAGGTCGATGGCGGGGGCTCTGCCCTCGTCCTCTTCGTCGCCGTCAAGCTCTGCGGGCAGAAGGGACTCCAACTCCCCGGACATGCTTTCCAGATCCTCGTCGGAAATGCCCATCTGCTTCAGAATATCGTCTACGGGCTTCAGCCCGATCTCTTTGGCACACTTGATGCAATAGCCCTCCTGGGTGGCCTTGCCCGCTGTTTCCTTGGTGACGAAGATCACTGCGGGACGGGTCTGACAGCGGGTACATTTTTTCAGGATCATTCCTTGGTTCTCCTCATGTTCTCAAAATGTTTGATCCCGTAAAGCCCGCGGAAGATCTTGATGTAATACATGATCAGCGCGAACAGAATGGTAACGATCAGCAACCCGCAGAGAACGGCGTTCAGTACGGCGTTGTGAGGGTACAGGATCATGGTGATGGTCAAAACGAAGATCACGGCGGTGGCCAGCTTTCCGTACCAGAAGGAAGCCACCACGCTGTGCTTGGTGCGCATAACGATGATAGCGCCCACCATCATGGTCAGCTCCTTCAAAGAGAAGAGGATGAGGAGTGCCAGCGGGATGATGAACATATCGTCGTCCTTGAAATCCAGGGTCAGACAGAGCAAAACGGTAAACTGCATCAGCTTATCCGCCACAGGGTCAAGGATCTTGCCCACGTTGGTGATCCAGTTGTTCCGTCTTGCTAAGTAGCCGTCCAGCACGTCCGTTGCGGAGGCAAAGAAGAAGATGCCTGCCGCCGCCGTGCGGCTGCCTTGCCAGAAGACCCACACGAAGAACGGAATGCAAAGCAGACGGATCACGGATAAAATGTTGGGAATTTGTTTTTTCATGATTTTCACGCCCCTTATGTTAAACGTCGGTTGTTATCAGAACAGGATTTTCAATATCTGGATCGCGTCAAAGAGGCGGTACAGGTATGTGTTTGCGGGATCGAAGGAATCGAAAAGTCCCAGCCCCATCATGGATGCGGCGGAGGCCAGAATGCCTACCACGGCACAGAAGACGAATACCCGCACCAAGGCCAGCAGTCCGCCCAGCACCATCCCCAGCAGGGTGTTGGCGCCGCGGACAAAGGGAAGCTTTTCCACAATTCCGGTGAGCAGATTGCCCGCCAGCTTCAGAAGCAGGACCGTTGCTACGAACAGGATCAGCACGGAGATGGCCTTCATCACCAGGGAGGTAAGAGGATCGGCGATATAGTCCACCACCTGCTCCCGCATGGACTCCTCACTGCCGGAGAGGGTCTGCGCCCAAGCGGTAAACTCCTCTGTGTCCATGCCTACCTTGTCCATAACGGACAGGAGGGGACCGTCTTCATCCTGCACCAGCTCGGAAAGACTTTTTTCTTCCGTCAGCCCTTCCACAAAGCTTTCCGTACCGCTGTGCACCGCGTCTGCCAGCGGGGTCGCCCCCAATACGCCGGACAAAAGCCCGGTGAAGCAGAACACCACGATCAAAGCGATGAGAGAACTTGCGGCGTTTACGGCCGTTTTGATAAATCCTCGCTTTCCCGCCAGAAACACGGTGACCACCGCGATGGTGAGAATGATCAGATCGATAAGAAGATTCATTGCGTTTCCTCCTTTTGGGTGACGGTCAATCGGTAGGCCAGGTTCTTTTCGAAGACCACGGGAGTGCCGTCTTCGTCAAAAAGCAATTGAACCGCATCTCCTTGGGTGGAGAGGGGATTTTCTTCCCCGGAGAGGGGCAGGACGGTAATTTCCTCAGAGGTCAAAAGGTACAGAGTGTCCTCGCGGAAATGCAGATCTGCAGGAACGCTTGGGCAGGAGGTCTGTCCCACCGCATCTCCCTCGCGGTCATACACCGTCAGCTCCACGCCGTCGGAAAGTCCGCCGCCGGTGGTGATCACCAGCGCGTGTCCGTTTTCAAAGCGGCAGTTGGCAAGGCCTGCGCCTTCCATAGAGATAGTCTGTATCACGGCGTTGTCCGAGCCTTGGCAGAACCGCAAAGCGGAGCCTGTCAGCACGGCGTAGTTCCCGTTTTCCAGATAGCCTGCCATCAAGGGAAGCTCTCCGTTGAAGGCGGCTGTGTACAGAGGCTCTTCCTCCTTCACGGAGTAGACCTGCAGCAGAGTGCGCAGGTAGCCCCCTCCCGCCTCGTGCCCCAACGCAAGGAACTGCTTCCCGTCGGGAGAGAGGGCGATATAGTCGATATAAGTGTTGCTCAGCAGACGCTTGTAGATTTGCCGTGCGTAGCCGTCGTAAACGTAAATGGCACTGCGGTAGTTCTTTTCCGCGGTGATCACGGCGAAGTGGCCGGAATCCACGGCGGAGAAGCCGTAGATGGGGTAATCCATGGAAAGGCGTGCCAATTGGGAGTAGGAATTGAACATCCGTACCTCGTTGCCGCCCAGATCGTAAGCGAAAATGTTCTGGGTCGTGGCCACCAGACGGGGATCCTCCATGCGGAATCCCTCGGAGAACAGCTTGCTTCCCACCGTTCCCGCCTCACGGCTGTAAACCGTCAGTCCGTCGGTGTTCAGAACCGCCAGATCTCCCTTGAACAGAGCGCCGCGGTTGGATTCTGCGTAGTCGTAGCGGATCTCGGCATCGGCGGAAACGTCCACCTCCGTCAGATCCAGAAATTTCAGCATATAACGGAAGTTTTCGGCAGTGAGAACGTCCCCGTGGGCGGTAAAGCCGTATACGCCGAACAGCACCGTCAAAAGCAGGCAGAAATACCGCAGGTGGGAGATCCGTCTCGCCTTCTTCTCGTAATACTGTTCCACGGTGGGGGTTTCCGTATTCTTTTTTCGTTTTTTGCGGTCAAAGAAGATGGAAAATGCAGACACAAAAACACTCCGTAGAAATCAAAGGGTCAATAAAATACTTTTTCCAGACAAAGTCCCTCGGGGGGCATGGTACGCCCTGCCGCAGAGCGGTCTTTTGCTTCCAGAACGGAGGCGGGGGTTCCCTCCAAAGCACCGTCGTGAAGGTCCAGCACGGTACCCACCAGAATACGCACCATGTTGTATAAGAAGCCGTCGGCGGAGACGGTAAACAGCACCGTCTCTCCCTCTCTTTTGCAGGAGAAATCGTATACCGTCCGTACGGTATCGGTGATATCGCTTCCCGCCGCCATAAAGGAGCGGAAATCGTGCTTCCCCGTAAAGGCCTTGCAAAGGGTATCGCAAGCGGATTCGTCGATATGCTTCTGCCAAAGGGAAGAGGTCCGGGCGGTGAAGGGATCCTTCACACGGGAATTGCGGATACGGTAGACGTATTCCTTGCCTTTGGCGTCGTAGCGGGGATGGAAGTCCTCGGGAACCTCCCAGGCCTCCAACACGGAGATGTCCTCCGGCAGGCGGCTGCCCAATGCCAGGGGGATCTTTTCCGCGGGAATGCTGTGGGGAATGCCCTCCGCCTTGCAGACAAAGCCTTTGGCGTGGACCCCTGCGTCGGTGCGGGAACAACCGGTAACGGCGCCCCGTGTGCCGAAGGCGGCCTCCATGGCGTCCTGCAAAGCTTCCTGGACGCTTTTGCCGTTTTTCTGCACCTGCCACCCGCAGTAACGGGTGCCCAGGTAGGCGATCTTCAACGCCGCCGTCATAAAGCAAAGGCTCCCAAGGTGAAGGACAGATAGTGATTCATAAAGGGAACTGCCACGCAAAGGGCGATAAACAGCAGAAGGAACAGGTAATCGGAGATACGGCTCTTCATCACCTTCAGCTTGGTTCTGCCCTCGCCGCCGCGGTAGCAACGGCATTCCATGGCCTCCGCCAGCTCATCCGCTCTGCGGAAGGCGGAGACGAACAAAGGGATCAGCACGGGGATCAACGCCTTGACCTTTTTCAAAAGACCGCCGTCGTCAAAATCCGCGCCTCTGGCCTTCTGGGCAGAGATAATCTTATCCGTCTCCTCAATGAGGGTGGGGATAAACCGCAATGCGATGGTCATCATCATGGCAAACTCGTGAACGGGCACGCCGATCTTGCGGAGAGGGCCGAAAAGAGATTCGATGGCATCCGTCAGGGCCAGGGGGCTGGTGGTATAGGACAGGAGAATGCTGCTTCCCGCCACCAGACAGACCAATCGCACCATCATAAATACCGCGGTGCGGATGCCTTCGGGGTAAATCTTCAAAAATCCCCATTCCACCAAAGGGGTCTCCCCAGTGGTGAAGAACAGGTTGATGGCTCCCGTAAACAATAATACGAAGATCACCGGCTTCAAAGAACGGAGAAGCACGGAAAATCGGATGCGGGAGGAAATTGCCAGCACCACCGTTACTCCCAGCACCAACAGCAGGGAAGCGGCGTTCTGCGCCAACAGCACGAAAACCATATAGACCACCAGCACCACCAGCTTGATGCGGGGGTCGGCCTTGTGCAAAAAGGAGTTCCCGGGGAAAAACTGGCCCAGGGTCACGTCTTTCAGCATTCCAGCATCCTTTCCAACTGCTTCTTGGCGTAGTTCACGGTGTAGATATCCGTGCCTGCGCAAAGGGAGCGCTTTTTCAGCTCGATAAACAGTTTGGTGATCTGGGGCAGATCAAGAGAGGCGTCGAACAGCTTTTCCGCCTGCCCGAAGACCTCCTCCACCGTGCCGTAAAGGTAGACCTCGCCGTCCTTCAGAACCAGAATACGGTCGGCATACTTGGCTACCTCCTCCATGCTGTGGGAAATGAGGAGCAGGGTGGCGCCCAAACGGTCTTTGTATTCCATCAGACCGCCGAAGATCTCCTCTCTGCCCTTGGGGTCCAAGCCTGCGGCGGGTTCGTCCAGCACCAGCACCTCGGGCTCCATGGCTACCACGCCTGCGATGGCGGCGCGGCGCTTCTGCCCGCCGGAAAGCTCAAAGGGGCTTCTTCTCAGCTCCCCTTCGGAAAGACCGCAGAAACGGGCGGCATCCTCCACACGGCGGTTGATCTCATCTTCTGTCAGCCCCATATTGCCGGGGCCGTATGCAATGTCCTTGCGGACGGTTTCTTCAAACAATTGGTATTCGGGGTATTGGAACACCAGCCCCACCCGGGAACGGATCTTCCGCATCTCCTTGGGCTTGGCGTGAATGCTCTCGCCTCCCAGCAGGATCTCCCCGGAGGTGGGGTTGCGAAGCCCGTTGAGCAGGGTGGCAAGGGTGCTTTTTCCCGAGCCGGTGTGGCCGATGATGCCGATGACCTCCCCCTTGGGGAAGGAAACGGAAATATTCTTCAAGGCCTCTTTGCGGAAGGGCGTGCCCTCGCCGTAGACCACAGAGACGTTTTTAACCTCCAAGGCCGCAGGCTTTTCCTCGTGACCCGCCGCTTCCTTGGGGGCGGCGGGGAAAACGTTCTTGGGAAGCACCTTTTCCAGCTGGTCTGCCGCCTCCATGGTGTGGAGAATCCCCTTGGGGAAGGAGTGGCCGTCCTTTGTCATCAGATGCAAAAGCTCGGTGACCTGGGGAACGGAGAGGGAGACGTTTTTCAGCTCCTCCACGTTGGAGAAGATCTCACGGGGAGAACCGTCCATCAGAATACGGCCGTGATCCAACACCACCACGCGGTCGGCCTCAATGGCCTCCGCCATATAGTGGGTGATGGTGATGACGGTGATCTGCTTTTCCTTGTTCAGCTTCTTCATGGCCGCCATGATCTCCCGTCTGCCGTTGGGGTCAAGCATAGCGGTGGCTTCGTCGAAGATGATGCAATCGGGACCCATAGCAAGAACTCCCGCAATGGCGATTCTCTGCTTCTGCCCGCCGGAAAGCTTGCTGGTGGCGTGCCGGGCGTATTCCGTCATGGAAACGGTGGCAAGCGCCTCGTCCACACGGCGGCGGATGACCTCGCGCTTGTAACCCAGATTTTCGGGAGCGAAGGCCACGTCCTCCTCAACCACCCCCGCAACCAATTGGTTATCGGGGTTCTGGAAGATCATGCCGCATTTTTCCCGCAGCTTCCACAGGGATTCCTCGTCGTCGGTGGGCAGACCCGCCACGGTGATCTTCCCCGCAGAGGGCTGTAAGATCCCGCAGATCAGCTTGGCAAGGGTGGATTTCCCGCTGCCGTTGTGCCCAAGCACGGCGGTATAGCTTCCCTTTTCGAAGGAAAGACTGACGTCGTTTATGACCGGCAAGTCGCTTCCTTCGTAGAAGAAGGTTAAATTTTGAATATCGATAAAACTCATGATAACGTCATTCCTAAAAAGGAAAAGTTTTGAGGTTTCTTAAGGAACTTTTTCAAAAGTTCCTTAAGCGGGTGAAGGGCAGCGCCCTTCGTAAACTTTCAAGCGGGAGCGTAGCGACTACTTTGTCCAACGGCTGGCCGCTCCGCAAGGGAGAGGGATGCCGGAGGCCACTACGGGCAGCCCCAATTCGTCGCTGACCACCTTGCCGCCGAACCGCTTCATGTGGCGGTTCAATACGTAACCGTTGGTGGAGGGGGAAAGCCCCGTGGTGTAGGAATTCAAAATCACGAACAAGGGGTCGTCGGACAAGACACCGCAAACCAGCTCCACCAGCCCGTCCAGACTTTCCTCAATGACCCAGCGTTCTCCGCCGGGCCCTCTGCCGAAGGAGGGCGGATCCAGGATCACCGCATCGTAGCGGTTGCCTCTGCGGATCTCCCGCTGAACAAACTTGGCGCAGTCGTCCACGATGTAGCGGATACGGTCGGTGGGAATGCCGGACAAAGCGGCGTTCTGCTTGGCTCTTGCCACCATGCCCTTGGAGGCATCCACGTGGCAGACGAAGGCGCCCGCCTTGGCCGCCGCCACGGAAGCACCGCCGGTGTAGGCAAACAGGTTCAACAGCTTGATCTCCCTGCCTGCGTTCTTGATGAGCTCGGAGAACCAATCCCAGTTGGCCGCCTGCTCGGGGAATAAGCCCGTGTGCTTAAAGCCCATGGGGGATAAGAGGAACTTCAAGTCCCCGTAGGAGACCACCCATTCCTCGGGAATGTCTTTTTTGACCCACTCGCCGCCGCCCTTGTTGCTGCGGCGGTAGATGCCCCCGGCTTTCTTCCATTCCGGACGCTTTTTATCCCCTCCCCAAATGATCTGGGGGTCGGGACGGATGAGGATGTGGTCTCCCCATTTTTCCAGCCGTTCGCCGTCGGCGGCGTCCAGCAAGGTATAGTCTTTCCAATTATCTGCAACAAACATCAGGATTCCTCGTCGTTTTCAAAGGTGAGTTGTTCCGCCGTGCTGTAGACTTGCTCCGGATAAGGCACGCCGATGTGGCGGTAAGCACCCGCCGTGGCCATTCTGCCTCGGGGGGTACGGTTCAGAAAGCCCAGCTGCATGAGATAGGGCTCGTAAACGTCCTCGATGGTGACTGCCGCTTCTCCCGTAACCGCCGCCAGGGTATCAAGCCCCACGGGGCCGCCGCCGAAGTGGCGGATGATGGCGTCCAGCATTTTGCGGTCCACCGCATCCAAACCCAATTCGTCCACCTCCATGGCGCGGAGGGCGATGTCGGCGATCTCTCGGTCGATGGTGCCGTCTCCCTTCACCGCCGCGAAGTCACGAACACGCTTCAGAAAGCGGTTGGCGATACGGGGGGTGCCTCTGGAACGCTTGGCGATCTCCAAAGCACCCTCGGGGAGAATGGGCGTGTCCAGGATCCCCGAAGAACGGGTGACGATGCGGGCAAGCTCCTCCGGGGGATACAGCTCCAAACGGAAGGTCATGCCGAAGCGGTCACGGAGAGGGGCGGACAATTGCCCCGCTCTGGTGGTGGCACCGATAAGGGTAAAGGGCTTCAAGGGAATGCGGATGGAACGGGCGGAGGGTCCCTTGCCCATCATCAGGTCAAGGCAATAATCCTCCATAGCGGGGTAGAGCACCTCCTCCACCTGCTTGGGAAGGCGGTGGATCTCGTCGATAAACAGGATGTCGTTTCGCTCCAAGGTGGTAAGCAGCGCCGCCAGATCACCCGCTTTGGCAATTGCGGGACCGGAGGTGATCTTCAGATTGACCCCCAATTCCGAGGCGATGATGCAGGACAGCGTGGTCTTTCCCAAGCCGGGAGGGCCGAAGAGCAAGACGTGATCCAAAGCCTCCTGTCTTGCGGTGGCGGCCTGGATGTAGATCTCTAAGTTGGCCTTCAGCTTTTCCTGCCCCACGTATTCCGACAAGGTCTTGGGACGAAGGGACAGCTCGGTTTCCGTGTCCTCCGAGATATATTCCGATGCGGTGAAACGGCTTTCGAAATCGAAGTCGTCGTTCCCGTAGGTAGGCACTTTCGTGTTAATAGGCATGGCAAATTACCGTTCCTTGTTCACTTATCGTTTGGAGGCCAGAATGCGCAAGGTCTCCGCGATCATTTCCTCCAAGGGCAGGGAGGGAGAGACGGAACGCATGGCGTCCCGGATCTGCTCTCTGGAGAAGCCGTAAAGGGTCAGGGTGTCGATGACCTGAGAGGCGTTGGCGCTGCCGCTGACACCGGGAATTTCCGAAGTCACAGGCAGACCGTTTGCCACCTTGTCCTTCAGCTCCAAAATAACTCTCTGGGCAGTCTTGTTCCCCACACCGGGGGCACGGGCGATGGCCTTGTAGTCCCCGTCGGCACAGGCGCGGATAAATTCCTCGGCAGTCAGCACCGAAAGGATGGCACCTGCACCCTTGGGGCCGATGCCGGAAACGGAGATCAGCTTGCGGAACAGCTCCAATTCTTCCTCGGTGGCGAAGCCGTACAGATCCGCCGCATCCTCCTTCAAGGCCAGGTGGGTGTACAGCAGGGCCTCCTTCTTTAGCTTGGAGGACAATGCCGCAAAGGTGGAGGCGGGAATGTTCAGCTTATACCCCACGCCGCCGCAATCCAGCACGGCGATCTCGTTTTGCAGGACGGTCAACGTCCCTCGAAGATAGTAAAACATAAGTCAAATACCTTTCGTAGCCCGCAAAGCGGGCGGTCGCTTTGGATTTTGCGGGCGAAACCGCAAAACCGTGTTCAGAAAACAATCTGTTTTCAGAAAACGATCCGTTTTCAGTACCTGTGCATGGCGGTACTGCCGTGGCAAATGGCGATGGCGATGGCATCCGCCGCGTCGTCGGGTTTGGGGGTCTCCTTCATGTGGAGGTATTGCCGCACCATGTACATCACCTGCTGTTTTTCCGCCCTGCCGTAGCCAACTACGGCAGATTTCACCTGCAAGGGGGTGTATTCGTAGATGGGGAGGCGGGCCTTGTTGGCGGCCAGCAGGATCACCCCTCTGGCTTGAGCTACGTCCACGGCGGTCTTCTGGTTGTTGTTGAAGAACAGCTCCTCCACGGACATACAGTCGGGACGGTGGCGGGCGATCAGCTCCGTGATCCCGTCGTAGATCTCCGAAAGCCGATCCTCCAAAAGGGTGTGTGCGGGAGTGGTGATACAGCCGTATTCCAGACAGCGGAAGTTCCCGCTGACGCATTCCACCACGCCGTAGCCCACGATGGCAACGCCGGGGTCGATCCCCAAAATGACCATGCCGCACCTCTTCGAAAAGTCTTGATAATAACTTAGGGTAAAATACCCCCTATAATTCTGTTATTATACCATATAATGATAGTTTCGTCAAGAAGAAAGGTTGCAAAAAAGCCATATATTTTGTGAATTTTTCGTATCAAACCGTCCATTCGCATTCGCCCTTTTCGAGAGCGGCACGAGGGGTTGGAAAAAATTTTCCTTGACAAACGTCGAATTTTGTGGCATAATGATGCGGATCGCGGGGAAACCGCGACCTAACGCAAAGGAGAAAAACGCCATGTCGCTTTTCAAACGGACCGCATTATTGCTTTTGGTATTCGCGCTTCTGGCCACCGGCGGGTGGATGTACGGCATCACCGCCTTCGCAGGGGAGCATATTCTGGATGCCGCAGAGGCTCACGGCAGTGATTATACCGACCGTCCCGCTCTTGCCGCCGCGCTGGACGACATTTTCGCGGGGGATATCGATCTTTACAGAAACTATTCCTGCACCAAGGAGAAGGAAGCACCCTTGGGGTCTTCCCATCTGACGGATAAAAACCAGTATTACATCAAATGCCCCGAGACCGGGGGAGTGATCTCCGGCTGGCAGTGCTACATTTACGCCAACGCGGTGTATAACAAGCTCTTCGGGGAATACGCCCGTCACGGCGACCACGAGTTCCTCTATTCCGAGGTGGTTATGGGCGGGGGCGCCAAGACGGTGTCCTACGAGGATTTCAAGGAAGCCGGCGTTCTTTGCGGTGCGTATATGCGTACCACCGCCAACAAAAACGGCTCCTATAACAGCTCTTACGCTCACTCCCTCATCGTTCTTTCCTACGATGAGGAGACCATTTCCTACGTGGACGGTAACTCCGACGGCAGAGGCTTGGTGCGGATCAATACCCGTACCTGGGAGGAGTTCAACAAGGTGACCCTTTCCGGCAAGAACCGCCGTGTGAACCACATCGTTCAGCCCACCGCGGAGTATTACGACAGCCTGTATCCCCTCCCCGAAAAGGAATTGCCCATGGGGGATTTGAACGACAGCGGCAGAGTGGACGCCGTGGATTATATGCTCCTGAAGCTGTCCGTTCTGGGACGGTACGACCTGTCCTTCGCCCAGAAGAAGGCCGCCGACGTCAGCGGCAACGGCAAGGTGGACGCCGCGGATTACCTGCTGGTGAAGAGCTACGTTTTGGGCCGCGCGCAGATGAAACCGAGATAACGAAGGATAAAGCTCCGACTGAAAATGTCGGGGCTTTTTTGTCTATTCGGGCAAGAAAAAAACCGCGGGGACAAAAGTTTCTTCTTGATTTTGCAGGGGAACGTGGTATACTGTAACCAAAGAGAGAAAGTGCAGGACTTTTATGGAACACGTCACCATCGGAAAACAATACGGAGAAGGGAAGATTGTCTATGCGGAATGTGCGGTAAACGGCGACCTTTCCCGGGCGGACATCAAGGGGAAGAGCTTCCTGTTGGTGTGCCTTTCCGAGGGGGATCTGCGGTTTTCCGTGGGAGGGAAAACCCACGTGGGGAACGCCCCCTGCTTTTTGTGCTTTGACGAGGGGGAAGACCCTGTTTTTGAAAACACTGCAGGGGCAAGATACGCCTGCATCTGGTTCCACCCCTTGTTTCTGAACGTGAACATGACCCTCTCACGCATCCGCTCCGTGGACTATGAGGACATGGCCTCTGTCCACGACCTGTTCCTGCTTCGCCCTTTTCTGGACGGGGGCTATATCGTCCCCGCCACCGCGGAACGGCTGGCAAGCGCGGAGCATTCCTGCCGCTGTATGGAGCGGGAGTTGAGGGAACAGCGGGATTGGTATTGGTCCTGCCGCAGTCGGAGTTATTTTATGGAGCTGCTGATCTCCTTGGAGCGGGTCTACGCAGAGGTGGGCTATCCCCACGTTGCCAACGAGCCCTACGGGGAAACCGCAGGGGAGGCGGATCTTTTGCAGGACGCCATCCTTTATCTGGAAGGCCACTTTGCCGAGGAGCTGACCATTCGGGACGTCTGCACCCGTTTGGGAGCAAGTCGTTCCTCCCTCACCGCCGCCTTCCGCAAGGGGATGAATACCACGGTGATGGAATATCTCATGGCGTTCCGTGTGAAGGTGGCCAAAAAGCACCTTGCCTTCACCGAGATCCCTCATAAGGAGATCGCCTTCCGCTGCGGGTTCAAGACCGTCCAGCACTTTTCCCGCGTGTTCAAGCAACACACCGGGCAGACTCCGGGGGAATTTCGCAGGAATGCGGTGCAGAAACGAAAGGACGAGATCAAATGAGAAGAATAACGGGACTGTTTTTAAGCCTTTTGTTGGTGCTTTCGGCGTTGCCCTTGGGGGTATCTGCCGCAGAGTACGGCGAGGAGGGGGATTTTTATTACTCCGTGCGTAACGAAGCGGCGAACGTCCTTCAATACCGCGGAAACGACAAGGTGGCAGAGGTGCCCGAGAAATTGGGGGGCTACCCCGTGATCTGCATCGATCTGTACGCCTTTCGGGAATCCTCCGTGGAGGAGGTGATCCTGCCCGTAGGGCTTCGGTACATCGATTCCCAAGCCTTTGCGGATTGCGCATCCCTGAAGAAGATCAACCTTCCCGAGGGACTTTTGAATATCGGGAACGGCGCCTTTCTCCGTTGCGCCGCCTTGGAAAACGTGGTGTTCCCTTCCACCCTGACCCGTATTGAAAACGACGCCTTCCAGAAATGCACCTCTTTGACGGAGGTTGTGCTTCCCGAGGGGCTGACGGCTTTGAACGCCTGCGCGTTTCTGGGCTGTACGGGGTTGAAAAGGGTTGTTTTGCCCTCTGCGTTGCAGCTGGGGCTGACGGACACGAGTATATTCCAGGGCTGCACCGCCTTGGAGGAGGTTATGTTGCCGGAGGGCTTGGAGCTGATCCCCGGATCCACCTTCGCCGGGTGTACCGCTTTGAAGAAGATAGAGCTTCCCTCCACCCTGACCCGTATCGAAAGTCTGGCCTTCAAGGGTTGTGCTTCTCTTGCCCGTATGGAGCTTCCCGTCTCCGTTTCTATTGTGGGCGGCGGTTTTTTGGCAGGTTGCGGTAATATGGAGCTTACCTTGGAGAAGGGCTCTCCCTTGACCTACAAAAACGGAGCGTTGTACAATGGGGACGGCTTTTTGGTGTATGCAAGCGGGATGACGGAGCTTCCTCCGTTGGAAACGGGCATCGAAAGCTACGCCTTTGACGGCGATACCACGATAAAGACCGCCCATATCCCCGCAGGGGTGACGGACGTGCGGCCTTACGCGTTTCGGAATTGTACTGCTCTGGAGGAGGTTACCATCCCTTGGAGCGTGGAGAGCCTGGGCGGGGTGTTTTTCGGGTGTAAAAATCTTTCCCGGGTGACCCTTTACCAGGGGCTGAAAGGTGTTGATATGGCTGCCTTTTCCGGGTGTGAGGACTTGACGGAGATCCGCCTGCCCGAGGGGCTTTTGACCATCGGCTACCGCGCCTTTGAAAAGACGGGATTGACCACCGTGTACATTCCCGATTCCGTGATCCGTGTGGAGGCGGAGGCCTTTTTGGATTGTCCCAACCTGACCCGCATCGAGTGCGGCGCTTCGGAACAGCCCAAGGGCTGGAACGACGGCTGGGCGCCCGAGGGGGTAGAGGTGGTCTGGGGCGTTGCCCGTGAGGAGGACCCCGCCTTTACCTTCAAAAAGCAAGACGGATATCTCTATCAGTTCCTGGGGGAGGGAGCTGTTCTTTTGGGCTACGAGGGGAAATCGAAGGAACTGAACATCCCCGCCACCCTTGGAGGCAAGCCTGTGACGGAGATCTGGGAAAAGGCCTTCAGTATGCAGGGCGCGGGAATCTACGACGTCAGCATGGACAAGGTGGTGATTCCCGAGGGAGTAAAGCGGATCGGCGAAATGGCATTCTTTGAATGCGGCGAGCTGTCCACCGTGGTGCTTCCGGGCAGCCTTGAGTCTATCGGGGAAGGGGCTTTTTACAGCTGTGCTTTGAGAAAGGTGAAGATCCCCGCCTCGGTTTCCGTTATCCCCGCAAATTGTTTTGCTCAGTGCCAGTGGATGACGGAGATTGAGATCCCCGAAGGGGTCGTGGAAATTCAGGAGGACGCTTTTTACAACAGTTCCTTGAAGAAGATCTCTCTGCCCGCTTCGGTGACGGAGATCGATCCTACGGCATTTTCCAAGCTTCAGTATCTGACCTCTTTCGCGGTTTCTCCCGAAAATCCCGTGTACAGCGGGTGGGAAAACTGCCTGCTCAAAGGGGATGCCTTGGTGACGGCGCTTGGGAATGCTTCCGGAAAACTGACCCTGCCCGAAGGGGTACGGGTGATCGGTGAAAACGCCTTTTCTTCCCAAAAGGGATTGAAAGCTGTGGTTCTTCCCTCCACCCTGGAGGAGATCGAAAGCGGTGCCTTTTACGGCTGTGAGAACTTGGGGGATATCAAGATCCCCGAAGGGGTTACTCATCTGGGAGATCGGGCTTTTTACGGCTGTGCCGCCATGACGGAGGTGATCCTGCCGGAGAGCCTGGAGGCCATCGGCAGACAGACCTTTGAGGCAACGGGGCTGACCTCGGTGTATATTCCCGCAGGGGTGACCACCATTGAGGACGACGCCTTTTCCTATTGCGAAGCGCTGGAGGAGCTGCTTTTCGGCGCCACGGAAAAACAGGAGGGCTGGAGCTCCTATATGGCACAGAGATGCCCTCTGCTGAAGACGGAAAATCTGGTTTTGGGCGCGGAGAATCCTTACGCTCCCGAAGAAGACGTCAGCGGAGAGACCTCCGGGGAAGAAAGCTCGGAAGCCGCTTCCGAAGAACCCTCGGCGGAAACAAACAGTGCAGTTTCCGCACCTCCCGCGGAGGAAAATGCCTTCCCGTGGGTTTGGGTGATCCTCGCGGTGGCGGCGGTTGCCGCGGCAGTGTTGGTCGTGGTGAAAAAGAAAAAATAAGTAGATCGGTCGGACGGGTTTTTCCTGCCCGACCGTTTTTTGTGAAGGCGGGCGATTCGTGAATCGCCCCTACGAACACGCAATGGGTAAGGGTGGGGATTTACGTTTTGCACCCCGTGCGGGGGATACGGTTTGATTTTTCATCGTTTTCGTTTCGTGTCCGTAGGGGTTGACGTCCACAGCAACCCGCATTGCAGGGGATACGGTTTGATTTTCCACCGATCTGCGCTCGGGTTCGTAGGGGTTGACGTCCACGGCAACCCGCATTGCGGGAGATACGGTTTGATTTTCCACCGATCTGCGCTCGGGTTCGTAGGGGTTGACGCCCACGGCAACCCGCATTGCGGGGAATACGGTTTGATTTTCCATCGTTTTCGTTTTGTGCCCGTAGGGGTTGACGTCCACGGCAACCCGCATTGCGGGAGATGCGGTTTGATTCTTCGCCGTTCTTGTTTCGTGCTTACGGTTTCTCCCGAGCGTGTGGCAAAGATTCCCCGTCGTCAACCCGTTTTTTGGGAAACCCGATCCGTTTTTTCGATTTTATGGAATGAAAAACGAATTTTGCTAAGGATTTCCGCCGCTTTTCGGCAGAAAAATCCACCGTTTCCACTTGACAAAGAAAAGGGGAAGTAGTATAATGAGACCCGTAAAGAAAGATTCTGTCGAACGGCCTCGGTTGCGTGGTCGCTTTTTGTGCGTAACAGGTTGGGCGGCAGAGCCACGGTTTCTGAAAAACATTATGCAGGAGGATAAGCAAATGGCACTTACCCAGGAACAAATCGCAAGCAAGACGGAAGACCTGAAAGCTTACATTGCTGCGCATAAGGACATCGACGGCCCTCTCATGCCGATCATGCAGTACGCGCAGGAGTCTTTCAGCTACCTGTCTATGGAAACGATGACGCTCATCGCCGATTCGTTGGGCATCCCCGTTACCGACGTTTACGGTATCGCAACCTTCTACGCACAGTTCTCTCTCAAACCCAAGGGTGACTACGTTATCCAGGTTTGCCAGGGTACTGCATGCTACGTTAAGGGTGCGGCCGCCGTATTGGACGAGGTGAAGGACATTCTCGGCATCCAGTCCGGCGAGACCACGGAGGACGGCAAGTTCTCTATTCAGGATACCCGCTGTCTCGGCTGCTGCGGTCTGGCTCCCGTTATGACCGTCAACGCCGACGTTTACGGCCGTATCACCCCCGACGACGTCAAGGGCATTCTGGAAAAGTATTGATCTTTTCGCAGGGAAAATGCGATTTCTAAAAATTACAGGAAGGGTTTAATTGTATGAATCTTGAACAACTTGCTCAAATTCGTGAAGCAGGCCAGGAAACCGTTAAGCTGCGCCAGGCAACCGGCGTTCCCGGTACCGGCGTGCATCACATCATGATCTGCGGCGGTACCGGCTGTACCTCCTCCGGATCCAATAAACTGAAGGAGGTCTTCGAGTCCGAGGCAGCTCGTCTCGGCATTTCCGATCAGGTGAAAGTGGTCATGACCGGTTGCTTCGGTCTGTGCGCACTGGGCCCCATCGTCATCGTTTACCCCGAAGGCACCTTCTACAGCCAGGTTCAGGCTGAGGACGTTCCCGAGATCGTTGAAAGCCACCTGAAGGGCGGCGTTCCGGTTGCTCGTCTGGTATACGAGGATATCGGCGATCTGAAGCTGGAGGAAGGCCGTTCCCCCACGCTGTTCGACACCACCTTCTATCACAAGCAGGTTCGTCTGGCGCTCCGTAACTGCGGCGCCATCAACCCCGAGGATATCAACGAGTACATCGCAGTAGAGGGCTACCAGGCTCTGGCAAAGGCGCTCACCGAGATGACTCCCGACGAAGTCATCCAGACCGTGTTGGATTCCGGTCTCCGCGGCAGAGGCGGCGCAGGCTTCCCCACCGGCAGAAAGTGGATGTTCGCAAAGGCTCCCGCTCCCAAGAAGTACGTTGTATGTAACGCCGACGAGGGCGACCCCGGTGCGTTCATGGACCGTTCCATTCTGGAGGGCGATCCCCACACCGTTATCGAGGCTATGGCC
>JAZNPH010000014.1:0-13358 GCA_045589515.1 Eubacteriales bacterium
CTCTCGGGCGGTGAGCTGAAACGCATTGAGATCGCCATGGTCATGGCACGCGGCACTAAGCTGACCTTGTTCGACGAGCCCGAGGCCGGTATCGACCTGTGGAGCTTCGGCAATCTGATCACCGTATTCGAAAAGATGCATGAAAAGATCCGGGGATCGATCATGATCATCTCTCATCAGGAGCGCATTCTGAACATTGCCGACCGCATCATCGTCATTGCCGACGGTAAGATCAGCAAGGACGGCACTGCCGAGGAGATCCTGCCCGCACTGCTCACTGCCAAGACCTGCTCTGCATTGACCAAGTCTTTATAAGGGAAAAGGAGGTTGTTTTATGGCACTGGACGCCATTCAGAAAAATTTGCTGAAGAGTATCACCGATCTGGAAGAGATTCCGGAGGGTGCATATAATATCCGCTCCAACGGCGGACTGGCGGGGAGACACACCACCGCCAACATTGACATCGTCACCAAGACGGACAAGCCCGGCATCGATATCATCATCAAGCCCGGCACGAAAAACGAGCGTGTTGACATCCCCGTTCTGTTGACCGAGACGGGGCTGGACGAGCTGGTATACAACGACTTCTTCATTGGAGAGAATGCGGACGTGCTGATCGTGGCAGGCTGCGGCATCCACAATGCGGGAGGTCTCAAGTCCGAGCATGACGGCATCCATTCCTTCCATCTTGCCAAGGGGGCCAAGCTGAAGTACGTGGAAAAGCACTACGGCGAGGGGGAAGGCACGGGAGAAAAGATCCTGAACCCCACCACCGTCATCGAGATGGAGGAGGACAGCTATATGGAGATGGAAAGCGCTCAGATCAAGGGCGTAGATTCCACCTTCCGCACCACCAAGGCCACTCTGGCAGAGGGTGCTACCCTGGTGATCCGCGAGAATATTATGACCCACGGCAAGCAAACCGCCACCACGGATTTCACCGTGGATCTCAACGGGAAGGACAGCGGTTGCCACGTGATCTCCCGTTCCGTGGCGAAGGATGAATCCCATCAGCTGTTCCTTTCCTGTATCAACGGCAACGAGAAGTGCAGCGGTCACACCGAGTGCGACGCCATCATCATGGACGACGCCTCTGTCAGCGCCGTGCCGAAGATCAACGCCAACCACGTGGATGCAAGTCTGATCCACGAGGCCGCCATCGGTAAGATCGCCGGGGAACAGCTGATCAAGCTGATGACCCTGGGTCTTACGGAAAAGGAAGCGGAGGAGCAGATCGTGGGCGGCTTTTTGCGCTGATATGGAAAAGTTTTTCATCCTATTTTTGCTGGGAGAAGGGATCTTTAGCGGGATTTGCTTTCTGGCGTTCGGGCTGGATAAGCTCTTGGCCTGTAAGGGAAAACGGCGGATCCGCGAGCGGACGCTTCATCTGCTGATCTGGCTGTTGGGCGCCCCGGGAGGGTTTCTGGGGATGTGCGTATTCCGCCACAAAACCGCCCATCCCATCTTTTGGTTTTCCGCTGTGGGAGGCCTTGTTTTACAGCTGTGTCTCGCTTTTGGCGCGGCATGGTTGGTCTACGCATAAGAATTCGCCGTTTGTTTGTGCAGTTTCACCAAATAAGCGGCTTTCTTTTTGACATTCGTGCAGTTTTTTTATAAGAGATTCGCGTTTTTTCATTGACAAATACGAGATTTTATAGTAAAATAACAATAGAAACAATGAAAGGAACGGTTTATATGAAAGTTATCACCATCGGACGGGAATACGGCAGCGGAGGCAGAACCATCGGGAAGCTGGTTGCGGAAAAGTTGGGGATCCCCTACTACGACCGTGAGCTTGTTGACAAGGCGGCAAAGCAATCCGGGCTTGCCGTGGAAGCCATCGAAGAAAACGACCAGGTCGTTACCCGCTCCTTTTTATACGATCTCGCCATCGGAACCAGCTACGGCTACGTGAATTCCGCAGGGGTTCCTCTGGATCTGAACACCCAGGTGTTCCTTGCCCAGAGAGAAGCCATTCTTGAGTTTTCCCAGTCTCCCTGCGTTATCGTAGGGCGTTGCGCAGACTACATTCTGCGAGACAGAGACGACGTGCTGAAGGTATTCATTTACGCCGACAGAAAGGCCAGACTTGAGCGCATTGTGAAGGAATACGGGGAAGATCCCGGCAAAGCCGAAAAGCTCCTTGCACAATCCGACAAGCGCCGCGCACGCCATTACGAGGAGTTCACCGACAGCATCTGGGGCGCAAGACGGAATTACGATGTGATGTTCAACAGCGCCGCCTTCGGCCTGGAGCGGACGGTTGAAATGATCTGCACGCTGGCGAAATAAGTAAGGATTCACAAAGCGGACGGAGAGCTTTCCGTTCGCTTTTTCCTTTAGAAAGGGAATTAATATGTATCTTGAAAGTTTCACCCTTCCCGACGAAAGGACGGAAACGGGATATATCATATCTTGCGGGAGAGACGCATACAAATCCATGATGTCCTGCTATCCTCAGGATCTTTATCCCTTTAAGATCTTTCCGCCCAAGGGGCTGACCAAATTGACCTTTGAGCCTGTGACCATTCTCTACGGCGGGAACGGCTCGGGAAAATCTACCCTGTTAAACGTGATGGCGGAAAAGCTGGGCTTGGAGCACGACTCCCCCGCCAATCATACCCCCTATTTTGAAGAGTATCTCGACTTTTGCGAATATACCTTATGCCGCGGGGAACGGAGAGTTCCCAAGGACAGCCGCATCGTCACCAGCGACGACGTGTTTGACTTTCTGTTAAATATACGGGCTCTGAACAAGGGCGTCGATCATCGCCGGGAGGAGTTGTTCGCGGAATACCTGGCAAGTAGAAAGGACGGGTTTTCCTTACGTTCTTTGGAGGACTACGAGGAGCTGAAGCGGCATAACGAGGCAAGAGGGATGACCAAAAATGCATACACCGCAAAGCGGCTGCCGAGGACGTTGACCACGCAATCCAACGGGGAAAGTGCTATGGATTTTTTTACCCGGCGGATCAAGGGGGATGCATTATATCTGCTGGACGAGCCCGAAAACAGCCTTTCCGCAGAACTCCAGCAGGAGCTGGCACGTTTTTTGCAGGACTCTGCCAGATTTTACGGATGCCAGTTTGTGATCTCCACCCATTCTCCCTTCCTGCTTTCCATGAAGGGAGCAAGGATCTACAACCTGGATAAGATTCCCGCCTCCGTGGCAAAATGGACGGAGCTCCCTGCCGTGCAGGCCTATTATCAGCTGTTCAAAAACCACGAAGAAGCCTTTGCAGGCGTGAAAAAACCTTGACAAAGTGCTGTTTTGGTTGTATACTGTAAAAAAATAAAGAATATTTTATGAACGTGAGTTATCAAGCTATGGATTATCAAGAAAAAAAGTGGAGGTTCATTCGCAGAAAGAGCCCCGCGGCAGGTGTGGTCATCACCTCTGTTCTCGTTTTCTTGTTCTTTTGCATTCTTCTCTGCCTGTTTGCGGTAAAGAGCTCCCTGGGACTTTTGAGCAGCTCACAATTGAAATCCAGCGTGACGGCTATGCTGGATGACGATGCATTCCGTACCAAGGTTGCAGACGTAGTAGTCGCTATCGCGCCCTCGGACACCCTCGTAACGGAACAGGTTGCGGAAGTGATGAAGGATGAGCAGGTTGCCGAAGCTGTCGGTCAGTTGGGCTCCGACTGGTTTGGTCAAGTCGTCAACGACGACAGCCAAGACCCGGTCGACGCGGTGCTTTCCGCCTTGGAAAACCCCGAGCAGGAGGAAGCCTTCTCCGACGCCTTGTCCCGGGCAATGAAGGAGTTGGACTGCACCGATGAGGATCTGCACAACGCCGCCGTCACTCTTTCGGACGAAATGGGCTTTGAACCGCCGCCCAAGGGCAGCAGTAATCTTGAAGTCGTTTCCGTTATCATGGACGGCAGCCGCGAAAAGATCACGGGGGAAGCCTCCCAGGTGATCAAAACGGTTGAGGAAACAAAAAACGCACTGGGCGGTATTTCTTCCCTGCTAAACCTGGTAGACATATTGTTCGGGAACGTTGTGTTCCTGTTGATCAACCTTTGCTTGCTGTTGATCCTGTACGGATTGGCTTTTCTGGCGTTGCGGAATCCATGGAAGCCCTGCTATTTCCTGAGTGTTCCTTATTTGCTGGTGGGCGGCCTGTTGATGTGTCTGAAGATTCTGGATGCGCCTTCCTTGGCCAAAACCTTTGAAGCCCCCGAGCTTGTGGGATCCATTCTGAACGTGGTTTTGGATTCTGCATTTTCCAACGGATTGATCGGTTTTGTGATCGGCCTTGTTTTACTGGTCGTGGGCATCACCGTTACGATCATAATGAATTGCACTTATAATGAGAAGGAGGAGACATGAGTATGTTCTGTCCCAAATGCGGAAGTCTGTTAGAAGACGATGCAAAGTTCTGTCCCGCCTGTGGCGAAAAGATGGACGTGCAGGAACAGCCTGCACCCGCAGAGGAGGCTCCCCAGGAAACTGCAGCCCCCGCTGAAGAAATTCCCGCACCCCAGCCCAAGAAAGAGAGAAAGCCTCTGCCCAAGTGGGTTCTCCCCGCAGTGATCGCAGGTGCCGCAGTACTCATCGTGCTGATCATCGCGCTGATCATCGTTACCAACCCCAAAACTACCGCTAAGGCTGCTTTGGGCAGTCTGGACGATGCCATCGCCGAGAACGAGCTCATTGGCTCCGCCTTTGACGCATTCCGGGAATGCTATCTGTTGGTAGACGTTCAGCAGATCTACGGCCCCGGCGGCCAAGGCGTTATGACGGATCCCATGAAGTATGAGATCTACAACGATGGCAATCAGACTTCCATGTACGTAGATTTTCTGGGTGCAAAGTTCAATCTCCACAGCATTACGGATCCCCTGTCCATGGTATTCGAAACCGAAGGCGGCGCTTACGGCTTCGTGTTCGAGAATCTGAAGGAAGCGTTCCGCGGCTCCGTGTTCCATCCCGACAGCGGCAGTAAGTACGCTCTGCCTTTGAATGAGGAAACGCTGGAGATGTACGAGGAGTTCCTGGATTCCTACGAGAAGCTTCTCTCCGAGGATGCCATGGAAGAGCTGGACGGTTACCTCACCGAATACGGCGATCTGTTCCTGGATCTGATGTGGGAGTACGGTGAAGAAGAATCCGAATCCGAGGACGGCAACAAGGTAGTCTCCCTGGTTCTGGACGAGAAGGCCGCCGCAAAGCTGTTGAAAGATTTCGTGGATCAGCTTTGCAAGGACGAGGAGCTGGTTGCCTTCCTGAACGAGCATATCCCCGTTGATATCATGGCACTTTCCACCGGCGAGACCTGGATCGAAAGCTGGGACGACATCATGGATGCCCTGAAGGACGGCTCCAAGGAACTGATCGACGCCGTTAAGAGCCTGGACTTCAAGATCACCCTCACCGTTACCGCTTCCCCCATCGCTCACGATCTGAAGGCGGTTGAGGTAAAGATCTCCATCGACGACGGCTTGACCGTGAAAGCAGGTCTCGAATTTGACGGCAACGATATCATCCTCACCGCAAGCATGCCCGGCGCTAAGTTCGAGATGGCTTTGAAGGAAACCGAGGAGGGCTGGGAGCTTTACGGTAAGCTGGCAGGTCAGGAGCTGTTCAACGCCGAGTACAAGGAAACCGAGGACGGTTGGACTTTCGCGGTAGAGGCCGCAGAAGAAACCCTGTTGGATGCAGAGTTCGAGACCAAGGACGACAAGTACGAGTTCAGCTTTGCAATTTACAACGCCTCCATGGGTTACGACGACTACTACGACTACGATGATGGCGCATCCTCCGACGCTCCCGTATTCGCTATCTACGCAGAAGGCGATTACACAGAGGAGAAGGGCGGCTGCAGCTTCACCGTTGAGGAGCTGAGCATGACCACCGATGGTTGGACGGAAACAGTATCCATGGACGCCAATTTCGCTTACTATACCGATTTTGATATGCCCGAAGTTCCCGCGTATACAGATCTTCTGAAGGCTGACGAAGAGACCTTTGATGAGATCATCGGTCAGCTGGAAAAGTTCTTCGAGGGCGCCTTCGGCGGCATGATGGACGAGGCTGTTCCGGATTACGATTACGGCTACGACTATTGATTTTACAATAACAAAAAGGCTTTTGCACTTGCTGCAAAAGCCTTTTTCTTTGTCTTACAGGTGTTGGGAGAGCATCCAAGCCAGTAGGTCGTCGTCGGTATAGGCGTAGTTCCAGGCGTCGTGGCCCACGCCGTAGCAGATCTTCAATTTGGCGTTGCCGCCCCGGCTGTTGATGGAGGTGAGCATCTCCACGCTGCCCGAGATAGGAACGCAGGTATCGCAATCTCCGTGAACCATGTAGATGGGGGTATTCAGCAGATTTCCCACGTTCCAGTAGATACCGCTTCCGCAGACGGGCATCAGCGCGGCAAAGGTGCCCGGGCGGGCCATGGCAAACATCCAGGTTCCCGTTCCGCCCATGGAAAGGCCTGTGAGGTACACCCGTGAGCGGTCTATGGGATAGGTCTCCAGAATGAAATCCAGGAAGGCGGACAAGGATTCGGTATAAGAGCCCCAGTAGGCGTTCCCGATGCATTGGGGTGCGATGAAGATGAAGGGGTATTCCTTGCCTTCCTCGCGGACGTACTTCATGTAGCCGTGGAGCATGGCTTGATGGGGATCCTGCACACGCTCCCCTGCCCCGTGGAGGAAGAACACCAAGGGGTATTTTTCATCCGGGTCATAGTCTTTGGGAAGGTATTCAACGTAGTAAAAGGGATGGTGGCCTTCGGTCTGCCATTGTTTTTGGACGTACATAGCGGTTTCCTTTCTTTTTGGGGAGATTTATCTTGCAATCGAGAGGAATTTGTGATAAAATGCAGAAAACTCTGCGGAAGAAGGTGACGGCGATTTGAAAAACAGATTTCTCATTGGGCTTCGCCACGGCTTGCCCATCGGGCTGGGCTATCTTTCCGTATCCTTCGCCTTCGGGATCTTTTCCCTGGGGCAAGGGTTGAGCATTTGGGAGACCCTTTTGATCTCCATGACCAACCTCACCTCTGCGGGGCAATTGGCGGGTGTGCCCATCATTGCCGCAGGAGGCAGTCCTGCAGAGCTTGCCGTTACACAGCTGGTGATCAATCTCCGATATTCCTTGATGTCCGTTTCCCTCTCCCAGAAGCTCCACGAAAGCGTTGATTTTCCTCATCGGCTTGCGGTAGCGTTCTTCAACACCGACGAGGTATTTGCCGTGGCAAGTTCCCGTACGGAGCCCTTGACGAAAAGTTATCTTTACGGGTTGGGGGTCTGCCCCTATCTTGGGTGGTCGTTGGGAACACTTGCCGGAGCCTTGGCGGGGGATATTCTCCCTGCAAGGCTGAATTCGGCTTTGGGGATCACCATTTACGGGATGTTCGTTGCCATCGTGATCCCTGCCATGAGAGAGCGGCGGGCAACGACGTGGTGCGTCATCCTGGCGGTGGTGCTTTCCTGCGCCTTCCGCTATCTGCCTCTGCTGAGCCGGGTGTCCTCCGGATTCGCCATGATCCTCTGCGCCGTGGCGGCAAGCGCCTTGCTGGCATATCTTGCACCCTTGGAACAGGAGAGCGACGTATGACGGAAAACTTCTTCCTTTATCTGGCGGTGATGGCGGGCGTGACTTACCTGATCCGTATGCTTCCTTTGGTTCTGGTGAAAAAGAAGGTAGAGAACCGATTTATCCGTTCCTTCCTCTTCTACGTACCTTACTCCGTTTTGGGTGCCATGACGGTTCCTGCGGTGTTTTACGCCACGGACAGCGTGTTTTCCGCCGCGGCGGGGTTGGGAGTCGCGTTAGTCCTTGCACTTTGCAAGAAAGGCCTCCTGACGGTTGCGGTGGGTGCTACAATGGCGGTCTATCTTTGGGAATGGATCGCAGGGATGCTTTAAAGACCTTCTATGGTAGTTTTGTAATACTGTTCTTGAAAACGGATGGCGTCGGCCATCTGTTTTTCGTTGTAGGACATTCCCTCCGGTGCGGCGATGAGCTTGTCCTCCACGTCGTTTTCGCGGTGGGCGATGCCGATGACGATAACGGTGCATTCTTTTACGGGGGTGTCGATGCCCAGGACGTACACGTCCAGCTCTTCCCCGTCGCCGCCTAAGACGCCGGGAATATAGCCGTAATTGATGGGATAATGAAGGTCGTATTTTTCCTTGTGGTGGATATAGCCGATGGGACGGTCGATCTCCACGCGGACAGCCTTGCCCAGGTAGGAGCGAACTTGCGCTTTACGTTCTTCGTAGGTCATGAGAGCCCTCCTTTGTTTTTCGCAAGGGTAGTTTACCACTTTGAAGAAATGATGTCAAGAGGGAGCTTACAAAAGGTCACAGAATATACTTGATGACGTAATAGATTACGTACACCCAGCCCAACAGCCCGTGGAAGATCGCCCAGCCGATGGACTTCCATTCCACGTAGGAAATAACGATGGCCAAGGCAGAACCGAAGGAAAGCCCCTCGGTGACGGTCTTTTTGTTTATATTATTCACGATTGTGAATTTACGGCGCTCGCCGTAGATCAATTCCTCCACAGAGCATTCCAGGGCGCAGGCGATCTTGTGAAGGGTCTCCACGTCCGGTTGGGTCTTTTCGTTTTCCCAGCTGGAGACGGCCTGGCGGGTAACGTTCAGTTGCTCGGCAAGCTGTTCCTGGGTAAGGTTCTTTTGTTCGCGGAAGGCTTTGATATTTTTGCCTACCATAAAAAGGTCACATCCTTTCTTTTTTCGGTTACAGAATAGCACAAAAAGCGGCAAAATGCAAGCAATGATCTGTTGCGAAGGGTGATTTCAACCGAAACCGATAGTTTTCGGCATCACGTTTCTTTGGAGATAAAAAGAACCTTTCTTTTCGGAAAGAAAGGTTCTTTTGCGTTTTGCTCTTAACCGTGATGTTCTTTGGCGATCTTGCCGCGGGCGCTGACCTTCTCCTCGGGCTTGATCTCCCCTGCCTTCAGCAGAGAAATCTTAGTGAGGAAGGGGCCTACCAGCTCGTAGATCAAAACGGAGAACAGAGTGATGTTGGCCACGATCATACCGGGCGCTCCCAGGGTCTCCGCCTTCATGGCCATGCCCAAGGCAACGCCTGCCTGAGGGAACAGGGTGATACCCAGGTACTTGATGATGTTGGGATCGCACTTAGTCCAGGCGGAGCTCATGCGGGCGCCGAAGTACTTACCCAGACAGCGGGAAGCGATATAGACCACGCCGATGAGGACCACCAGCCAATCGGTGAACACGGAAAGCTCCAGCTCTGCGCCGCTAATGACGAAGAACAGGATAAAGAGGGGGGCCGTCCATCTGTCCAGACGGTCCATCAGCTCCTCGGAGAAATCACAGAAGTTGCAGAACACGGTACCCAGCATCATGCATACCAGCAGAGAGGAGAAGGCAACGTGAACACCGCCGATCTCAAACTCCAGCATAGACAAGGCAACGGTGAGAAGCACGAAGGTGACGGACATGGCAAGACGCTTGGAACGGGAATGGAAGAACCGCTCGAAGAAGGTGAAGATCATGCCCATAACAAAGCCAAGGCCGAGAGAAAGGATCACCTCCAGCAGAGGCTCCACAACAACGGAGAGGAGGTCTACACTGCCGCTGATCAACGCCTTCGCCACACCGAAGGAGCAGGCAAACAATACCAGACCCACAGCGTCGTCCAGGGCAACTACGGGAAGCAAGACGTCGGTAACGGGGCCCTTGGCCTTATACTGACGAACGACCATCAGGGTTGCGGCGGGAGCGGTTGCGGATGCCACGGCACCGAGGATGATGGCGGCGGGCAGGGGCAACAGATCGGGAATGAGGAAATGCAAGCCGATAAGGGCAGCGTCCACCAGGATGGTGGTGAATACGGCCTGCCAGATACCGATGATGGTGGCCTTCTTACCGATCTGCTTCAATTGAGACAGACGGAACTCGTTGCCGATAGAGAAGGCGATGAAGCCCAAAGCCACGTCGGGGATGAGGGAATAGGTCTCGATATCCTCCATGCTTATAAAGCCCAGGCCTTCTACCCCAAAAGCGCCCAAAAGATAAGGGCCGATGAGGATGCCGGCAACCAAGTAAGCGGTAACGGCGGGCAGATGGACCAACTTGGCAAGACGGGACAGCATCAGCCCCGCAAACAAGGCTATGGAAAGACAAAGCAGGATCTGCATAGTATGCCTCCAACAAACAAAAGTAAAATGCAAAGCATCCTTATCGCTTTGCATTTTCAATGGCAGTATAGTCTTTTTGAACCTGTTTGTCAATCGGTTTTTTGTAGAAAAAACATAGAAAAGCACCCCTGAATTTGTTGATAATTCAGGGGTGCGGCAGGTTATGCGGTTAAGAGACGCTTAAGATTACTTTCTCTTGCGGATGATGACCACGACGATCACTGCGATGACGACAACGCCAAGCACCACGCCTACGATGATGCCGATGGGAGCGCCGTCCTCAGCGGGAGCGGGAGCAGAGGTCTGGGGAGCAGAGGTGGAAGGAGCGGGAGCGGAGGTCTGCTGTTCCTCGGAGGACTCTGCGGGCTCTTCGGAGGATTCCTCTTCCTCGGAGGACTCTGCAGGTTCTTCAGAGGACTCCTCCTCGGAGGACTCGGGTGCTTCCTCTTCTGCCTTATAAACTTCCAGCCAACCGTCTGCATATGCGAAGGTGTAGTCTTCGTTGGTTACGGGAATGGTCTCGTTGTAGATGAGAGCCATGCTGGTCAGATCCTCGTAAACGTCGAACAGCTCCTGGTTGCCGGTGTTGGAAGAGTTATAGTAGAAGGTAAAGGCAAAACCGCCTGCGGGGATGGTGATCTCGTTTTGAGCGGAGTCGTCTACGGAAGCGAAGATCAGGTTGTTACCTGCTTCCAGAGGCTTGCCGTCCTTGTCGCAAACCACGATGTAGGAATAACGGAGGTTGCCCTCGGAGGATTCCAGAACACGGTCCTCCTCACCTGCGGGGTAAACGTAGAGCTGACCGTCCACGTCGCCTTCGTCGATGGCAACGCCGTTTTCCTCAGTGATGGGCATATTCAGCCAAACGTCGGAATCGGCCTTGCTGTGGATCACAAAGCCTGCGTTCTCCAGCTTTACGTGGCCTTCTGCGCCGCGGATGGCGTCCAGATCCACGTTAAACAGCTCGATCTCGTCGCCAACCTGGGCGGATGCAAGGATCTCGTAGCCGGCCTTGGCGCCGTTCAGACCGATGATGTAGCCGTATTCGGGGCAAACCATTTCGGACTTGACACCGTCGGGTCTGCCGAGGGTCATGTTGATCTCAACGATACGGTCGAAGCCGTCCACAATGGCAACTGCGAAATAGTTCATATCCTTAGCCTCGCCATGGCCCAGAGCGGTGAGCTCTGCAACGGTCATGTTATCGCCGGCAAGGATCACGAAGTAGCTGTCGTGAATATAGCCTGCATAGTCCAGCACGGTTGCATCTGCGGGGAGCTCATCGCCCTCTGCGGAAGGAACCAGCACCAGCATACCTGCTACCATCAGCACGGCAACGAGGAGAGAAAAGATGCGTTTCATAGGTTTCATATCCTCCATAAAAAAGAGATTTGAAGTCTTCGTCTGCGCTGATTATACCAAACCGGATCGAAAATTGCAAGGGCTTTTAAGCATTTTTTACATTTTCATGACAAGTATTAAAGAAACGGCAAAAAAAGAAGCCTCCGGGAAACGAAAGCTTCTCAAACAAACTTATTTGCGGATAAACAGGACGCCTAAGGTGTTCCTGCCGCAATGGGAGGAAATGGTACATCCCGCACGGGTGATGTAGACGTTCTTGAAGGGTGCAATGGATCTCACTTTTTCGGCGCAAGCTTGGAAGATGGCTTCGTCGCAACCTGCGTGGGTGACAAAGATGTGATCAAGCTCCACGCCGGAGGCATCGCCAAGCTGGTCCTCGATGTATTTCAGCAATACAGCGGCAAATTTTCCGCGGTATTTTTTGCCAACACCCATCTTACCCTCGTGAACGGTGATGCAGGGCTTAAGCTGTAAAAGATTGGCACCGATGGCCGCCACGGCGGAGCATCTGCCCCCTTTGTACAGGAACTCCAGATCGTCCACAATGAAAGAAGCGCTGACCTTGGGAGTCAAAGCCTTGCAGTATTCCGCAATCTCGGAGGCGGGCTTCCCCTCCTTGATCATCTCCCCTGCGGTGACCACCAGAAGACCGCCGCCCGTGGAGAGATTACGAGTATCCACAACGTAGACGTTCTCGAAGGATTCTGCCGCCAGGCGGGCGTTGTTATAGGTGGAGGACATCTCCGCGCTGATGGTGAAGAAGATGACGGCACTGCCATCGGATGTATATTTTTCGAAGAAGCTGTAAAAATCCGCTATGTTGGGAGCGGCGGTTTTTGGGAGCTCCTTGGTCTGCTCGTAATGGCGGTAGATGGTGTCGGGATCCATCTCCGTTCCGTCGGCATAGGACTTTCCTCCCAGCGCAACCGTCAAGGGAAGGATCTTTAAATCGTAACGGGCGATCAGCTCTGCATTCAGGTCGGTAGTGCTGTCACTGGCGAGGATAATGTTTTGTTTCATAACCGTTTTCCCTTCATAAAGCATTTTTGGCACGGTGTGTGCTGACATTTCTATTATACCACAAATTTTGTCCTTCGTCAAGAAGGCAAAGTCTAAATCTCGTCCGTTTCTTTTTCTCGGTACTCCTGAACGCCTACAATGGCAATCAGTTCTTCCTTGGTTTTTCTTTCGTCGCTTGTGGAGTAGCGAACGTGAAGGATATCTCCTTCGCGAATCTCCTTGCCTCCGTGTTCATCCACCTCGGCACGGCGCTTTTCGTCATGCTTGACGGAGAGAACGAACAGATTTGCAGGCCAGAAGATATCTCTGATCTGCTTGCCTACGGCAAAGGAATTTTCATGCACGGTGACGAAGGTATCGATGACCTTGGGGTCGGCTTTCGCACTGTGCTCCTCGGCACGGCGCTCCAGCACCACGTCGTTGATGGATTCCGCACCGAACAACTCCGGAATCACGAAAGCGAGAGAAGCCGCCACCACCACGGGCAGAAGGTTGTCGGAACAGCCCAAGGCTTCCACCGCAAACAGAATGGCGGTGAGGGGTGTTTTCATCATCCCGGAGATGCAGGCGGTGATGCCCAGCACCAGGACCATGGCGTACTGTTCCTCCCCCGTCGCGGAAGCCAACCCTTTGGCGAGAATAGAGGACACAAGGACACCCAAGGTCATAATGGGAATGAACAAGCCGCCTGTGATGCCGTTGGCGTTGGCGGACAAGGTCAGCGTAGCGCGAACAAGTAACAGGAGGAACAACATCCCCAAAGCCACATTACCGTCCAAAAGCTCCAGAATCAAGTGGTGGCCTGTAGAGATGAAGGAGAAG
>JAZNPH010000015.1:0-39499 GCA_045589515.1 Eubacteriales bacterium
CGCAGTCAACTGCGTTCCATAAGTTGGTGTCTTTAACAGCGAGGGTCCACCCGTTCCCATTCCGAACACGGAAGTTAAGCTCGTCTGTGCCCAAAATACTTGGCTGGAAGCGGCCCGGGAAAATAGGTCGATGCCAACACAAAGAAATCCGTACCAAATGGTACGGATTTTTGTTTTTTCGCCCGGGATATTTTCAATCGGGGAACTCTTCCTTTTTGTATTCGATGATGTCGTGAAGGTCGCAATCCAAAATAAAGCACAGCTCGTCCAGCGTCTTCGTGGTGACGGGCTTCCCGTGCTTCATCCTGTGCAGGGTGTTGGCAGAGATCCCCTGCTTGAAGATCAAGTGGTATTCCGTGATATTTTTCCGCAACAGCGTGCGGTAGAAAGGATCGTAACTGATCAATGCCGTCACTCCCAACGTGGTTTTTGTCATTATAACATACTCAACCTCTTGACAATGCTTAATATATTGAGTATAATGGTGTTGCATTCCCGGAAGTCTTTTCCAACGGGTGAAATAACGGCGGATTTTGTATGCACTGTGAAAAAACTGTAAAAACGGGGAAAAGTCTATTGACAAATGAAGTTGGTCGGTGTAAACTTGCCGTGTAAGCATGGTTTGCTGACGTAAATCAAGAAAGGGGTTTTATGATGAAAAAGCTTACGAAGTGGATGATTTTTGTTTTGTGCGTTTGCTTGTCTGCCGCTCTTTTGGGTGCTTGCGGTGGGGAGGATGCACCGGGAGAAAGTGCACCTTCTGTAGAAAGCTCCGGGTCGGTTTCCTTTGGGGAAAGCAGTGAGGAAGAGAAGACCTCTTCTTCCTCTGAGACAAACTCCGCCCCCGAGGAAAGCTCCGAGCCTGAAGAAAGCAGCGAGCCCGAAGAAAGCTCTGAGCCTGAAGAAAGCAGCGAGCCCGAGGAAAGCTCTGAGCCTGAAGAAAGCAGCGAACCCGAAGAGAGCTCCGAGCCGGAGGAACCTCTTCCCGAGGATCTTTCCACTTTGGAATATACGGACATGAAGGGTGTATGCAACGATTCCTTCAGTTCCGACGGAACCACCGTGAAAACGGCGGTGGTGGGCAACAGGACCGTTTTGAAACTGGACAGAGGCGACGATTGTTATTATGTCGTTCTGCCGCAGACCGCAGATTATTTCTCTGTTACCGAATGGTACGGGCGGTATGCGGTTTATGCAATTACCGCCGACGGATCAAAGCCCGTGACGTGGTATGAATGCTCCATGTCCTACGAAACGCCCTTAAATCAGGCGGCGCTTACGTTCTTGGACGGCTATAAGAACCCTCGCTTGTGCTTTACTCATACCGACAGCAGCGACAACTATTTGGCAGTGTTCGATAGCGAAACCGGCGCTATGCGTTTGTTCAAGATGGACGATAGCGGCAGTGAACTCAAGAAAGAGGTAGCCATCCAAACGGCTCCCGTAGTGGAAGGAAAAGAGCCCGCCGCGATGTATTTCTTCGGGAAACAGACGGGGATCTTAGCGTTCGGTTCCGAGGAGGAAACGGGCCTTTCTCAACTGCTCTACTACACCGCAGACGGGGGTAAGAATTGGCTTGCCGTGGAGGTCGATGCGCCCGAAGGGACGATTCCCGGGGATTACGAGGTGGTAGATCTGATCCGTTCCTACGGGGAGAACCCCGCCTATACCCTCACCGTGAAAAACGGAGAGAAGGCTTCCTGCTTTGTCTCCGCCGATCTGCTTTCCTGGCGGGAAATGCCCGAGATCTTTGAAGGCGTGGAGCTGAAAGGCTGTGTGGGAGACGCAGGGATGCTTTACGCCGTCATCGGGGAGGAAATGGTGATCCATCTGCCCGATTGGGGCAAGACCATGCACTTCCCCAAGGACAACGCTTTTGGCTACGGAATGGCGGGAGACGTTGCTTTCGTTGCCACAAAATCTCGCGGCAACTTGGAATCCTGCACCGTTTATAAGCTGGTGAAGGGGCAGGAAGAGCCTGTTGTAACGGAGCTTGCCATTCATCCAAGAAATTATTTTGAAAGCGCAGGCATCCACTTCCAAACCGTTGACGACCGGATATCCTTTTTGATCGTGTACGGTTTGGACAAATATGAGGAAAAGGAAGGCTTTTTGGATATTTACCGCACCACCGACGGCGGCGAAACCTGGGAAGAGATGCAAGGCGATGATGCGCCTACTTGGGATGACCATGAAGATTTGGTGATGTGGAAATTCTTCGACGAGAATATCGGCATCCGTACTCATGAATGTCATATCAACAACGATCTGGAATATCGCACCAGGGTGACCTTCGACGGAGGGAAATCCTGGAAACGCCTCTCTGAGCTGCCCTACGGCCCCGACGTAAGTTTCCGCGCCGGATACTCCTATGTCATTGATTGGGGATATACCAATGGTGTGTATTGGATGGTAGCAGGCTTTGACGGCGATTCCATGAAAGGCGTTGAGGACGAGATCTTCATTTCTACCGATCTTTTGGATTGGGAACGGGTGGAAGAGCTTCCCTTGCCGGAGCCGCCTGCGGACGGTGGAAAAACCTGAGAAAGCACCGCAGAGGTCACGGAATTCTTTACTTCTGCGGATTTGTTGACCCGGACGCCCGAGAGGACATAAAGCGAATCGAAGAAAGACCTGCACTGTGAAGAGTGCGGGTCTTTTCTGTAAAGAAACGGAAAACAAACGTGAATCTCCGTTGACAAGGGCGGGAAGGATATGTTATAAGAAAGTAAAAGGAGCTTTGGGAGGTTTTTATGAAAAAGTTGATGGTATGCTTAGCGGTGTTGCTTTTGGTATTTTCCGTTGTTGGTTGCACGACGCAGACCGTGCTTCCCGACGTGTCTTCTTCTCCTGCAGAAAGCACGGAGGCCTCTGTTTCTGCGGAAGGAATTTCCTCCGAAGAGGATAGCGCGTTGGCTTCCACACCCGAAGAGGAGTCTTCCGAGGAGATTTCCGAGGAGATAGCGCCTAAGGATCTTCTGTATTTGAACAACGCGGGGATTCTATTCCAAAAACACGGGGTCTACGCAGTGGAATCTTACGAGATCCGGGATTACAGCGTGCGGTATTATATCGCCACCGAGGATGGTCTGCAGGAGTTCCACCGGGAATCGGACTTTGTGGACGGCAACATGGACGTATATTTTGACCTTTATCCCGACTCCAGACGGGTGATTCTGAACAACCATGCCTGGGAAGAGCCCTCGGACGTTTATCTCTACGAGGCGGCCACCGGGGAGAAGCGGCAGCTTGATATGAGCGGCTTGCCCCGTAACGAATTGGTGACCGCCATGCGTTGGCTGGACGGACGGTATTTCCTGTTCGTTTCCCAGTTTGACCACGGCACAATTGCCATCGGTGGGGACGTTTGGGTGTACGACACCGAGACGGACGAATATTTCCGTATCATCGCCAGAGAAGACGGCTATATGCAGATCGCCGATATGACGGTGTACGACGGCATGGTGCTGTTCCACGTGCCTTACTATATCGACGATGCTTATAGCGATACGGAAATGCACTACTACACCCTTTCCACCAAAGAGATCTACCAGCTGATCGAAACTCGTAACGAGATCATCTTCCGTGTAGGAGAATGGTTGTATTAAGTGTTTTGGAAGCTTCTTTTTGAAAAAGAGGCTTCCTTTTTTCTTTACTTTTTTCGGGAGGTATGATATACTGGGGTAGAAAGCAGGTGCAAGTTTGAAAAAGGGATCCTTTTTCAAACTTGTACCCGCCCGCAAAATGCGGGCTACGAAAGGAATGAACATAACTGTGGAGCTTTGGGACGCATACGATGCATACGGCAACCAAACAGGGGAGACCCTGGTGCGGGGAGCAGAAATTCCCCCGGGGCGCTACCACATGGTGTGCGAGGTTTTGGTGCGTCATGCCGACGGGAGCATTCTTTGCATGAAACGGGCCTCCACCAAGCCCAATTACCCCGGGTTTTATGAAGCCACCGCAGGGGGATCTGCCCTGCAGGGAGAGGATCGTCTTACCTGTGTCAAGCGGGAGCTTTTGGAGGAAACGGGGCTTTCCTGCGAGGACTTCCGCTACGTCGGCACCGACGTGGACGAATGGGAGAGTAGCATCTACCACACCTACGTGTGCAAAGTGGACTGTGAGAAAACCGCCGTCACCCTGCAAGAGGGGGAGACGGAGGCGTATCAATGGCTGACCCCCGAGGAATTCAGGGCTCTTTTACGCTCGCCGAGGATGATCGCCCGCCAGACCAAGCGCTTCCTGCCCTATTACAGGGAGCAGGGCTGGTTTGCCTACCGTTTGCTGGCTCTTGATATGGACGGCACGCTGTTGAACAGCCGCGGAAAGGTGTCGGAACGCAACCGTAAGGCCATCAGAGCCGCCATGGAGGCGGGGATCCGGGTCACCATCTCCACAGGCCGTTCCTTGGCCGGTGCCCTTTGGTGCGCCCGGGAGCTGGATCTGACCTGCCCGCTGATCGTCTATAACGGCGGGATGCTGGCGGACAGGGCGGGGAACGTTCTGTATTCCAAAGAACTGCTGCCCGCAGACGCCCTTCTTGCCATGGAGGAAGGGGTAAAACGGGGTGTGACCCTGTGTATCTGGTGCGGGGGGAAGCTTTACGGCCACCCGCTGAACGAACGCACCGCGGATTACGTCCGCTTTGCGGGGATGGAGCCCTTGCCCGTGGAAAGCTTGGAAGCCCTTGCCGAGCAAGGCGTCACCAAGGTGCTTTGGTACGGCACCAAGGAGGAGATCCCTGCTTTTTGGGAGGAAATGGAAAACGCGCCCTTTGAAAACGTCCACGCAACCCCCTCCCAGCCCATGTTTTTGGAGTTCTTCCACGGAGAAGTCTCCAAAGCCGCCGCTTTAGAGCGGTTGGGGGCCCTGTTAAACATCCAAAGAGAAGAAATGATCGCCATGGGAGACGGGGCAAACGACTTGGAGCTTCTGGCCTATGCAGGTCTGGGTGTGGCCATGGGCAACGCTTCCCCCTTGGTGAAAAAGCAAGCCGACGCCGTGACGGTGACCAACGACAATGACGGCGTTGCGGAAGTGATCGAGAAATATTTGTTGTGAAAAGGAGACATTTCTATGAAGCCTCACGGAATGGTGATACAAGGCGTGGATATGCCTTACGTTGTTTTTGAAAACGTTGAAAACCGGCAGTACCGCGGGTTGTTTTTGTACGAGCATGATCCGTTGTTCCGCGAGAAAGATCCCGTCTCCAAGGCGTTGAGCAAGGAATATCAATGGGAGCCTGTGAACGTTGACGGTGAGGACCGCTTCCTTTGGAAGCAATGCGTATTTGACCCTACCTTGGCGGTGCGGTACGTAGCGAGACGCAAGGAGATCGGCAAGCCTGTCCGCGTGCTGTTTTTGGAAAGCGATTACCCCGACGAGGAGTGGCAGGGAGAGATCCCCGAAAAGCGGTTTTTGGGCTACGAGGTGTTTTTGCTTCCTTGGGGAGTCATGGTCTATCACGACCTGTTGTTTTCTCCGCTTTTGCGGGAGTACCGCGAAAAATTGAACGAGAACTTCCTGTTTGCAACCTTAGAGGAGGCGCAGTCGTTTATGTCCTTCTACAAGGAGCAGTTGACCGCAGGTACGGTGGGGGATGAAGACGCTCCCGAGGACGTGTTTGTTGCCGCCGTCTACGAGGTAGACGAAAAATCTTTTGACGCATGGAGTAAAACGGTATGAAAAAATGGACGGCGGTTTTATTGCTGATGAGCCTACTTAGCTGTTTGTGTCTTCCCACTTCTGTGGCGGCGGAGGAGAAGGTTTTGGACGGGTGCGTGTTTGTGACCTTCGGCGCCAGCAACACGGCACTTTCCTCCTGGCCCTCCGATGTGGCGGCGGAGCTGAATATGTATCTTGTCAATTCCGGCATCGGCGGGAACAACACCTCCCACGGCATGGCCCGTTTTCAGCGGGACGTGTTGGCACATGACCCGGATTTCGTCACCATTTGCTTCGGCACCAACGATTTCAACCGTCAAAAGACCGGCCAGCCCCAAGTGACCCCCGAGGAGTACCGCGCCAATCTGACCTACTTCATCACGGAGCTGAAGAAGATCGGAGCCGTTCCCATTCTGGTCACCTCTCCCATCATCCAGGAATTTGCCTGCGGCGGGGGAGATCTGTACCCCGGAGGCACGGTGAACGCCGGACTGGACGTGTACGTAAACGTGGTGCGGGAGCTGGCGGCAGAACATAACGTACCCTTGGTGGACGTCCACGCGATGATGGATGAAAGCTACACCGCAGACCGGGTGCTGGTTTCCGACGGGGTTCACCTGACGGAATTGGGCAACAAGGTATTCACCGACGGATTGGTGGAATACTTCCGCGCCAACTACAAAAACGATCCCGACGCGCCCCGCGTGGAGTATCCCCAGCCTCCCGAAATGGAGGAGCCTCCCTTTACCGCCTCCATCATTCCCTTCGAGCCGGAAAAATGGCGGGAGATCTACCCCGATACGGTGGTGATGACCAAGGAAAAAAACGGAGCCATCTCCTTTGCCAATACCACCGGGGAATGGCCGGAGGCGCACTACGCTCCCTCCATGGATCAAGCCCTCCCCGTCCCCGTGCGAGGCAGTACCCTCACCGTGGATATCAAGCTGGAAGCTGCCATGAACATTATGCTGTATCTCAACGGCGCCAACCCCACCACAGGCTACGACGGGGACTATATCCGCCTGAATCCCATTCTGAAGGCGAAGATTCCTTCCCTTCGTATGACGGGGGACGATATCTTGGGCGGTCAGCATATCAAATGCACCCTGCAATTGGAGGAAATCCTCCCCAGAGGTATGATCGATGATGACGGGAACGTGGTGTTCTCCGGGGTGAAGCTCTACGTGGTGGGGCAATCAGGGAAGAAGGTCACCATCAACAAGCTGGAGGTCACCGCGGCGGATCCCGCCACTCTGCCTCCCTTGCCCACCTATGAATACGGTGCCTCCCTCATGCCAGATTCCGCCGAGAAGATCACTCCCGCCCAGGGGGTCGCAGGGGTGGAATACCACGAGGATGGCAGTTTTACCCTGTCTCGCGATGCCCAAAGCGCCATCGCCTGGCCCTCCGTGCGGGTAGAGGTGAATCGGCAGATCGACCTTGCCGCCACGCCCTTACTGCACCTGGAGGTGGAGATGGCAAAGGGTTGTGCCAACGGGTATCTCTACTATACCCTGGCAAACGGCTCTTCCGGGAGCGTACAGCTTTCCAAATTGGAGCACGGAACGGAATACGATATGACCGACGATACGGATGCCTACGTGGATCTGGCGGCGTATTTAGGCACGGAGGAGGTCATCACCGTGAACTACCTCACCCTGTCCGTCTACGGCAACGTGGGGGATTCCATCACCTGGAAGGCTATTCAGGCTGCCAAGCTGATCCCCGTGGAATGGATCCCTCCGGAAGTCAGCATAGAAGAATCTGCGGAGGAATCCGTGGAAGAAAGTGTGGAAGAAAGCTTGGAGACAGTTTCCGAGGAGTCTTCCCAAGCGCCCGTTCCCGCAGAGGAAGAGGGGATGAACCCCCTTTGGTTTGTGCTCATCGGCGCGGCCGCGGTGGTTGCTTTGGCGGTTGTAATCTTGGTTTTGAAGAGAAAATAAAAAACACGCAGAGACGGCTTTTCGTCTCTGCGTTACTTTTTTAGAGAAGGAAAAAGGAAACGATGGTATACAAGGCTCCGGGGAAGCGGGTGGAGACACCTTGGGAGATCACGGCCCCTGCGGCCACGGCGCTGAGCATACCAACCCTGCGAGTTGGCCGCGCGGGATGGAACAAAACCCAACAAAAACAGCTTTGCCGGTTTTGATGTCGGCAAAACGATACCACGCATAAACCGAAGGCTGAACGCCGACTTGGTCACGGCTTTTTGTCACCCTGAGCAAGCGCGGAATAGAGCCGTTACGGCTGTGCAATACGGTATATCTCCGCGCGCGTCGAAGTTTTGCTTTTTGAAATTGCCCCGAAATCTTGGATGTGGTTCTGTCTTCCACAGCAATTTCTAAAAAGCAAAACCGTAAGGGGTCTCCTCAAAGTCTGATCTACCCCTTGAAAGGTAAACTTACATCCTTTGTGATAAAACAGTTCTTTCATTTCAAAAAAGGTACATCAGACTCTTATGAGATCCCGCCTGCGGCGGTTTTGCTCCGAACGGTGCATCGCGGCCAATACATATCAAAATGCAAACTGCTTTTATGCCGCTGTATGCACCTTGCTTTCTCCGCAAAACTTCGACGTGCGCGGAGATGACTGCAATACGTAGCCACATCTACTACGACCCGCGCGTGCTCAGGATGACGGTTGGGGTGGGTTTTGTCGTCATTCTGAGCGAACGCGAAGCGTGAGTCGAAATTTTCGTAGTGAGGCATCGCCGAACGGAGAAAATCAAGGGGTGCACGGCACCCCGCAGGGATCTCCTACGAGTCTGATCTACCCTTACACGGGTAAACTTACATCTTTTTGGAATGAACAGTTCTTTTGTCGTCGGAAAGGAAACATCGGGCGCCCTGCTCTGTCGTATCGGTTCCTTCCTATACAAAACGCCGCTGTTTAGCAAGCAGCCTCGTCTCATCGCCTATCAAATCCCCTTACGGGGAGGCAAACACCCCTTCCGAAATCGTTCTCGGAAATTTTTCATCTTTTTTTGAAAAACCCCTTGACAAAGGGAGTTTATTGTTGTAAACTATATGCGAGGTTGACAAAGGCCAACCTTTTGCATGCAAAAATAATATCCATAAAGGAGATCTCCGCTATGAAAGACTTAAAGCTTTGCGAATCCGACTACAGATTTATGTGTGTGATCTGGGAAAACGAGCCCCTGCCCTCCGGCAAGCTGGTTGAGCTGTGCAAGGAACGGCTGGCTTGGAAAAAGCCCACCACCTACACCATTCTCCGCAAAATGTGCGAGAAGGGCTTTGCCGCAAACAACGACACCATCGTCACCTCTTTGGTGCCCAAGGAGGACGTGCAGTCCTTCGCCAGCGAGCATTTCGTGGATCATACCTTCCAGGGCTCCCTGCCCAAATTTTTGGTATCCTTCTTCGGAGAGAAGAAATTGAGTAAGGAAGAAGCCGAGGAGTTGAAGAACCTCATCGACCAACACAAGGAGAACTAAAATGTCTTCCATTTTCGAAACCGTACTGAACATGAGCTTGACGGCAAGCGTGGTCATCCTCGCCGTGCTGCTGGTGCGGGTGTTTATGAAGAAAGCCCCCCGCAAGTTCTGTTACTTGCTTTGGCTGGTGGTGGCCTTCCGTTTGGTTGTGCCCTTCTCCTTTGAGTCGTCCATCAGCATCTTCAACCTGGGCGGCGATATGCCCGTGGTGGAGATCCCTCAGACGGGAACGTTGGAAGAGATCCCCCAGGAGACCCCCGAGGTGTCCGAGGAGCTTCCAGAGGAAGCACCCTCTTCCCCGGAAGTGATCATCCCCGGGGACACGGAGACCTCCCGCCCTGCGGAGAATCCTCCCGAAACGGAAAACTCCTATCCCGCCCCCGAAGTTTCTGCTCCCACGGTAGAGCCTCCCGCCGTTTCCCACCCGGAGACGGAGGAACCCCAGCTTCCCGATTGGGTGATCCCCGGTATTACCAACCCCGGTAATACGGAGACCTCCCGTCCCCCGGAGAACGTCCCCGGAAACGAGACCTCTCTCCCCGGCACCACCCTGCCGGACACGGAGGTATCTGCCCCTGCAACGGACGTTCCCGTGGCGCCTCCCGTTTCTTCTCCCGTAGCGGCTCCCGCCTCAGTGAGCGTCGTGAGCATGGTTCTCACCGCCGTCTGGCTGGCAGGGATCTTGGCTCTGCTGGGCTACAGCCTGGTTTCCTATATCAAGCTGAAGCGCCGTTTGAGCACCGCCGTTCTGCTGGAGGGGAACGTCTACGGCTCCGACCGCATCGACGCACCCTTTGCCCTTGGATTCGCAAGACCCCGTATCTACATCCCCTTTGGGCTGAGTGATTCCGCCAAGGAATACGTTCTCGCCCATGAGAGATACCATCTGAAACGGCTTGACCATATCGTTAAGCCTCTATCTTTCGGGATCCTTGCCGTCCATTGGTTCAACCCCCTTTGCTGGATCGCCTTCAACCGCATGAGTCTGGATATGGAATTGAGCTGTGACGAAAAGGTTCTCCAACGTTACGGAGATGAAACCATGAAGAAGCAGTATACCAAGACTCTGCTGGATTTTGCCACCAGCAAGCAATTCCCTTCCCCCGCACCTCTTTCTTTCTCGGAGGGTGCCTCCGCCAAGACCCGCATCAAGAACGCCCTGTACTGGAAAAAGCCCAAGCTGTGGCTTTCCGTAGTGGCCTTGGTGCTCAGCCTGGTGATCCTGGTTGCCTGCGCGGGCAACGCCATCACAAGCGGCGGTGAGGAAAGCACTCCCGAAGCGGAAACCGATCTCATCGACTTTGGAGACACCCCCTATCAGTTTACCTTTACGTCCAACGGGGACGGCACCTGTGCCATCACCGATATCCTCACCGATTTCCATTATAAGGACAATTACGACCTGGTGATCCCCGCCACCTCTCCCGACGGGGACAAGGTGGTAGAGGTAGATCTGGCAGTTCTGCAGCAATTTGGCACCATGAACGTTCCTCCCGTTCTTCCCAGAGAGACGCTGGAATCCCTTGTGGAGCAGATCAAAACCTCCGACGTAAAATCCACAAGCGGCATGGACAACGAGCAGATCGGCAAAGTCTTCAATGCCTTCTACGTCCGTTACCCTGGGAAAGGATATCCCGAGGCGGAGGACAACTCTGTTGTCGGATCGCTGGAAAACAACATCCAAGCAGAGGAATATCAGCGGCTTTCCGGCTACCTGACCGAGATCCTGGGGTATACCGAAGAGCAGTGCTATGAAGACACCTTGAGCGCACTGGAGGCGGAAATAAACGAAGCCTCTCGGGAATTCTTGCTGGAACGTGTTTTGAAGATCTTTTATCACGGCGCTTCCAACATCTCCAAGGTCATCCTCCCCGCCGCAGACGTGAAGGTGCATCAGGGCTTTCTGGGCTTGTCCTACGTCCTTGCCGACGGCACGGCAGTCACCCCCGTTTACGAAAATCCCTTCACCCTGGAGATCGTCACCGCCGAGGAACCCGAGAACGTTTTGACCATTGACGAAGACGGCAACGAAGTGATCGCCTTTACCTCCTCCCGCCCTGTAAAGGACTTCCATATCCTCACCATTGACATGGCGGATTCCGTTACCGCAGAACCTCATCCCAAGGGCGACTCTATCTTCTACCACAAAGCCTTCACCGAATCCTACAAGCTGCTTTTGGGCGAGAATATTCCCACCCGCGGCATCTCCTTTATAGGCGAGGACGGCAAGACCTACCAATACGCCATTTGTTACGTAGGATCCGACGGCTCCTATGAGCTTGTTCCGCTGAATGTGTTGGAGCCCATCGACAGCATCGATACTCCCTTCAGCGTGGAGATCGTTCCCATCGAAGACGTTGGTAGCGAGCATATTTACACCGCCATGACGCCCTATAGCACCTATGGCAACTCTGTGATCTACCGCGTCACTGCTAACATTCTTATAGAAGACGTATTCATTTCCCGCTTTGAAAGAGATGGCCAGGATCCGCAGCTGGGCTCGATCTTTGCCCACTACACCCCGGACCAGGTCAGTGAAGATCCCGATAACCCGGAGATCCAATTGAAGCCCGTAGCGGCCAAGGAATCCTTCTACGTTAGAGCGCCTCGTCCGGATGAAACCCAAACCTGGGGTCTCTTCTTCGACGTCCCGGCGTTGGGCGAGAATTACATGGTGTGTTACGCGGTGTTTATGAACGAGAACGGCTCTTACCGCATCGCAGAGATGGAGTATCTCACCGACAGCGACGTTCCCGGCGCACACTATGTTGTGAAGCAGGAGAAGCCGCAAGCCCCTGCCTTGGACTACGCGTCCATGAAGGTGCTTCGCACCATAAAAGGCAATCTGTTCGTTCTGGAGGATCCCGACGCCCCCGATTCACAGCGTCACGTGCTGGTGCTGAAGAAGAACGGCCGTTACACCGAGCTTCACCGCGATTACAACCTGATCACCGGGTATTACGATATGTCCGAAGCGGAGATCCTGGCGTTCAACAACTTTGAGCGGGAGGTTACGGCAAAAGCCTATCTCTGCTTCACAGACACCGGCGATAAGAAGGAGATAAACCTTTCCGCCCTGCCGGAGGACGAAACCATTTCCTATATGAAATGGCTGGATCCCAATCACCTGCTGTTCGTCTCCCAGCTTGACCACGGCACCATCGTGGAGGGCGGCGAGCTGTGGTGCTATACCACCAACGACGGCTCTGTTCAAAAGCTGATCTCCATTGCAGATCCCCGCTTGCAGATCAAGAGCGTCAACGTTTCCTCTACCACCCTCACCGTGAAGGCGGTTTACTTCGACGAAGCTTATAACTTCACTGAACCCATGAACTTCGAACTTCGCATCGGCACAGTGAACGACCGTATCAGCAAGGGCGAGGTCTTCCGACTCTCTCCGGAAAGCGGCATGTCTCTCTACGCCGCCACTTCCGAGGAGATAGCGAACAACACCTTTATAAACGTCACACCCGGCGCTTCCGTTACCAACAAATACGTTCTTGCAAACGACGGTTCCTACGCCTACGCATTCTTCTGCTCCTACAAGGCTGTTGGAGAAAGCAACAACGGTTGGATGTACGAATATACCGACACGTCTTCCCGAATCTACCTCAATGGCTACGCCAACGTTTATGTGGAAGCCTCCGCCTCCACCTCCATCACCAACACTTGGGGCTATTGCATAGGCGACCGATACTACGCGCTGATGGATGATTACCGAGACGGAACCCAAAAATTCGTAGAAATCACCGATCAAGTCACAGGCCCCGGACTGCCCGAGGATCTTTCCACCCTGTTTGGCGAGAATGCAAGATATTACAACGATTACGCAAGAGCGGATTATGCCAAAATGTCCGTCCTGTATATCTATGCGTGGGATCAGTATTTCGTGATCCGCCATTCCGGTTATGCACCCATGTACTTCCCCGTGACCCTCACCATCACGGGAAACACCGCATTGGGCTTCAGCGCCGTTGACGGCGGGGAGCATCCCAACCTCGGACATCCCACCATGGATATGGGCGTTTACCGCTTGGAAAAGGGCAAGAGCGACGTTTCTTTCCAAAAGATCGAATGCTACCTCCTGGTGGAGCCCACCTGGTTCTACAGTGCCGTAACAGACAAGGTAGGCTATCTCTCCGTGTTCGACATCGACGAATACAGCACGGAAAGAGAACACTACTTAGCATACCTGTATAAGACTACCGACGGCGGCTTGAATTGGGAAGAGGTGAAAGTGACCAATCCTCCCTCCACCGGCCGTGGATTCGAAGATCCGCTCATGGCAAAGTTCCTCACGGAGGACTTCGGCGTGATCTCCTTCGTCTGTGATTGGGATTGTGACATCACCGAATACACCCAATACACCAACGACGGCGGCAAGACCTGGCACAATTTCGATGGACTGAAAAAGCTGCCCATTTCGTCCACCGCAGATATGTCTGTATGTGATCTCACAGTGTCCGATGGCGTGTATACCCTCACCCTGGTCTTCTCTGTAGGGGGTAGCACTTCTTATGAGAAATGCACCTCTACCGATCTGGAGAATTGGACGCTGATTCGTAAGGTGGTCATTTCTGCAGCAACGGATGAACAGATCACAGACACCGAGAACTACACCCATTTCTACGACACCGAGGCATACGAGAAATACGGTATGTATAATGCCTATATCTTGGTACAGGTGCCTGCCCCCATTGAAAGCTTCTGTCTGGAAGCCCTCACCGAGAAGGGCGCCGGTTATTCCCGAGAGGTCTTGTACGAAACCAACCTCACCCCCGATCAGCCTGTGATCATCCACACCTATATCAACGACGTTATTCCCAACCGCGGGTACTCTTACCTGACCGAGAATGGAGTGCGCAAATACAGCGAGCTCTCTTCCAGCATGAAGTGAGATCCTTGACGAAGTGAAAAAGGGGAATCCATGAAAAAAACAATCATCTTACTCACTCTGCTCTGTCTGCTCCTCGCCTCCTGCGGGGAGCAGGCAAAGCCTGCCGAATCCTCTGCACCCGAGGCGGAAAGCAGTGAAACGGCTTCCGAATCCTTGGGTCAAGAGGAAGAACTGCTCGCCCTGCAAGCAGAGCTGAAAGAAGCCAACCAAGACTTAGCCAAAGCAAACCGCCGTATCTCCACCCTGGAAGCGCAGATCGACTCCCTGGTGGCCCGTTTGGAACGTTTGGAGCCCTTGAAGCTGGAAGACCTGCAGCAGGAAGCCCTCCGCCTCACCGCAGAGCTGGAGAAGGCAACCGCCGCACTGGAAGAACAGACACAGCTTGCCGCCTCCCTGCAAGCGGAGGTAAACCGCTTGAACGCTAACTTGGCGGGCTCCCAACCGTCTTTGATCCTTAAGTCCATTCCCATTACCATTGATTATCCATCCAACTGGCATAGGTTGCTGCTGGTGCAGGACGAAAATTTCCACCAAACACTATATCTCCGTTATCCCGACGGGGAGACGGTGAAGATCGCTAACATTGTCAGCAAGGATGGATCCATCGCACCTTCGCCCGACGGGAAGCATATCGCTTTCAATAATTATTCATGGGAATATAACACCCCCATCTATCTCTACAACGTGGAGACGAAGGAGACCCGCACACTTCCCACCTCCTTGCCGGAGGACGAAACGCCCTCCGCCATGTGCTGGCTGGACAGCCGTTATCTGCTTTTCGTTTGTCAGTTTGACCAAGGCACCATCGTCCAAGGGGGCGACGTGTACTACTACGACATCGAAACGGACAAGCACGGTAAGATCATCGAGACGGACGATCCCGGTATGTTGCAGATCAACGATTTTCACCGCTATGACGATTTTATCCTCCTGACCGCCACGCAACTGGAAGAAGAATACTTGGATCCCATAGACGACAAGTATTTCACCGTGTCCTATGAGCAGATCTATGATCTGATCGAAACAGGCACCCTTCTGACCTTGAAGTCGGAAGACGAAATTTAGAGAAAAAGGGAATCTATATACGTTCCGTGCCTCCCGCCGGGGGACGGGAAACGGAACACTCTGCAAGAAAGGGTCGGGGAGCCTCCGAGAGGTTCTCCGACCCTGTAAGAGTATTATGCATATCAAATTCGGGACGCCCTGGGTGCCGATCTCCTACGGGCATGGGGGCAATATGGATTGTCGTTACGTCATCCGATTGTTCACACGTTTCCAAAAGTCTTGACAAGCGAGGGATCTTACGATATACTATAACTCGAAAACGGTCGAGCGACTGCGTCTGAAAAAGAAGGAAACTATGAAAAAGAAGATCCTTGCATTCTACGATCTACTCCTTTACGGAGTGGTTTGCATCCCTCCGGCGGTGATTGCCGTGTATATTTTTTATATCGGCAAAGGCTTTGGCGATACGAATTGGCTTCTTGCCAACTGGTACTTAGTGCTCTTTTTTGCCTTTGCTATCGTGATTCCCTTGTGCGGGAGTCTCTTGTTGAGAGACTTTACCGTCACCAATGGAGAAAACGCACGTTTTTACTATTTTCCTTTCACCTTCAGCTGGAAAAAAGCCGCAAACAACATTGATATCCAATGGAACCAGGAGATCATCCTCTCGGAAGTAGAAGCCGTAGAGGTGGTTCGGCTGTCCCGGGAGGAAAAACGGGTCAAGGTTTATTACAAACATCTGCGGAACAAATATCTGAAGATCCGTTTGAAATACGGAAAGACGAAATACGTATACGTAGGGAATTATTCCGGCAGACAGATTGGGAAGATCTGTGAATTGCTTTGCGGGAAGAGAGAACAATGAAACAAAAGAAACCACCCCAAATCACAGTGTTTTGCGATCTGCCAGTGTTGATCGCCGGTTCTGTTTGTTTCGTTGGCACGGCCATATTTTTTATCCTTTTCGCCTTTTTAAACGAACACAATAGCGATCCTCACGAGAATATGATAGTAAAAATCATGCTTCTTATTTTGGGTTTTGGAGGATTGGCCATTTGGCTTCGGAATTTACCGCAATGGTCCGCCAACGCTTTGCTGACAGAGGAAGGAATATACTTCCGCAGAGCATTCAAGAAAACTGTTTTCGCACCCTATGCGTTCTATCAACACCTCTATCGGGGAGAGTATTACCACGGTACGGCAATCTCCGGCATGGGAAGCATGCGGGCATACGTGGTTTTTTCCAAGGAGAGACTTTCCTCCTATAAATTAGGGCATATCAACACCGTTCCGCCATCCCCGGAGATCATCAAGCTGAGAAGCACGAAAAGAAATCTGCGAAAACTGCAACAAATGCTCCCGGAACCTCATCGCGGAAAGCCGGAACTGCTGTTCCGATAAAGCCTTTCCGGGACGACAGTGGGCGTCGTCCCCTACAAGCCCGCAAGAAATTTCGGCAAAAATTGTACCATCGTCCACGCAATAAGTTGGGCATAAAACGATTTTTCGCCGTGTTTGTTGCGGGAGAAAATGCCCTGGTTTACACCGAACCCGGTTCGTGCTCGTAGAGGCACAGACGTCATACAGCCTGCGGCGGCGGGGGCCCGGAAAGACAGGGTGTTCCGTTGGCTGCGGCTGCTTTCCCTTCCCGTCCATGACCGTAGGGGATCGGCGCATACTGCCTTCGGCAGCGAGACCTCCCGGAACGTATAAAACTTTAACCCTGCAGGGTTATTACAAAAGGAGGACAGCCGTGAAATATTTGGTTTGGAGCATCATCCCCATCGCGATATACGTGCTGTATTACTTTGCGATGAAAAAGAGCTTGGCTTCCCATGTTGCCAATCTGACAAAGGAGCAATTCATCATCCGCCCTCCGAGAATGTATATTGCCGTGAGCGTGATCGCAAGCCTTATCTTTACAGCTTTTTTTGTGTATTGCATAGTGGTGCATGAGATTTTAGTGGCTATCCTCTGTTTCGGGATCTTCTGTTTGCCGATGTTTGGTGTGTTGTGGTACAGCATCGTATGGAAAATCGAAGTGGACAAAAGCCAAGGAATCCTTTTGTTCCGCAATATGTTTTTGCAGACCTATCAAATCCCCTTTAATCAGCTGCTCTCCTACGAGGAGAGGACACATCACTACGTCATTTATACCGCAAGTAAAAAAATCGAAGTGGATCTGTACGCACCCAACGTCTTGCTTCTTTTGGCAATTATCCAAAAACAAAACACGCCCAAGAAAGAGAAAAAGAAACGCTGAAAAGGAGATTGCCATGGCAGCACAAATTTTCGCACTCACGTTGATATTGATCCTGATGTTTTTTATCATACGGGGATGGAACTCCGTTTATCTCCATTCCGTTCTTCGGAAGAGAGACCGCCAAAAGAGGCCCAAAAAGCAAAGCTTCAAGGAATGGTTTTTCTATCTGCGGTATCCGGACGTTCTTCCCAAGGCGAGGCTGTTTGTGTACTACGCCCATATGGCGCTTTATCCGATTACCATCGTGCTGGTGTGCGTTCTTCATGCGATGGATTTTTCGGACAAACAGATCGGCTATGTGATCTGGGGCTATATGGCCTTTTCCGCCATCCCGATCCTGCCCACCTATTATCGGTCGCGGTTTGGCTCCCGAGATAAGAAAAGGTGAAAAATCCAACGCCGAAAAAGTCTTCTGTAACCATCGGGGTCTCCCGGTGGTTGTTTTTTAGGGGCGTTTCCAACGCCACGAAAAAAGGAACTCCTTTTGCAAGGAGCTCCTTTGTTTTGCCGTCTTACGCGAAATTCGCGCCTTTTTCGATCATAATGGCACGGACGTCTGCGCCGTCCACCTCACGGATGGACTTGCCGTTTGCCAGAGCCAAGGCCGCGCCGATGCCTGCCGCCTCGCCTGTGGAGCGTGCCGTGGGCTGAACGCGAACGCTGGCTTCCGCAATAAACTCTGCACCGATGCAACGGCCTACCACCAGCAGGTTGTCCAGGCCCTTGACGATCAAGGAACGGAAGGGGATCTCGTACCAGGGCTTGCCGTCGTCTGCGGGCTCGATGAGGTAGCGGTTGGTCAACTGCTTGCCGTGGATGTCGATGGGGTAGTTGGATTGGGAGATCATGTCTGCAAACTTCTGCTTGCCCAGGATGTTCTCCGCGGTGAGAACGTGATCGGTGACGATCTCACGGCTCTCACGAACGCCTACCATGGGAGCGATCTCCGCGATGTAGGCCATTTCGAAGCCCTTCATGTACTTCTTGTAGAAGGCAAGCTGGCGGACGATGGCCTCCTTGCCCTTCACCTGGGAGATGCTCAGATCGTCGGGGTTGGTGCCGTCGATGTTCTCGAAGAATTCGGGGCAGTTAAAGGCGATGGAGCCGTATCTGCCGGGCATCCCGAAGGCCTGCCAGTAGATGTGATCCTCCACGGTGAGGTCGCCTGCTTCCACAGCCTCCTCAAACAGCTTGGTGAGGGTGACGTTGGCACCTCTGCAGCAATCGGCGTACATTTCCTTGCCGTCGTTCCAGACCCCTGCGTTCTTGCTGATGCCGGTTCTCTCTGCCTCATGGGCAAAGCATTCAGCCAGAGCGTGCATATCGATGCCGTCGATGATGTAACGGAGAGACATGGGCTGGTTCTTCCCGGTTTCGGGGTTGCCCTTGTTGTATTCTGCGCCGGCACGGACGGAGATATCCCCGTCGCCGGTGGCGTCGATGAAGATCTTACCCTTCACCAGAGAAAGACCTGCCTTGTTGGCGATGACCACGGCGGTGACGGTGTCGCCCTCCCGGATTACCTCGGGGATGAAGGTGTGGTACAGCAGACGAACCCCTGCTTCCACGCACATTTGCTCCAAAGCGTAGCGGAGCATCAAGGGGTCAAAGGCGGTGCCGCCTGCGTTGCCTGCACCCAAAGCCAACAGCTTCTCCTGCAGGAGGTTATACAGATAGGAACACTGGGGATTGCCGGGGATGTGGACGGACATCAAGGGGGTCACCAGGCCGTTGGTAGCGGTACCGCCCAAAGAGCCGAACTGCTCGATGAGCAGGGTGTCCTTGCCCTGATGTGCGCAGGCGATGGCGGCAAACACGCCGGCAGTACCGCCGCCGCAAACCACCACCTCCGCTTCCTTGGTCACGGGGAGACGAGAAAGATCCAATGCATTCATGTGGGTAGTTCCTTTCGTTTTATGATTCCAATAATTTTAAAAATTCTTCTTCCGTCAGCACGGGAACGCCCAGAGATTGGGCTTTGGTCAGCTTACTGCCCGCCGCTTCCCCTGCCACCACGTAGGAGGTCTTTTTTGAAACGGAGGAGGCGGGGTTGCCCCCGTGGGCACGGATCAAGGCCTCTGCCTCGTTCCGCTTCAGGGTGGGGAGGGTGCCTGTGCAGACGATGGTCATGCCTGCCAGCTTGTCTCCCTTACGTTCCTGCTTGCTGTCCATAGAGACGCCCTTTTCCTGCAACCGTGGGATCAACTGCTTGGTGTGGGGGCTCTTTAAGAAGTCCAGGAGAGATTGGGCACTTTCCTCGCCGATCTCCTCCACGGCAAGCAAGTCTTCCTTGTCCCCTTCCAGCAGAGCTTCCATATTGGGGAACTTTGCCGCCAATAATTGCCCTGCTTTTTCCCCAATGTGGCGGATTCCCAGGGCGAACAGCAGGCGGGCAAGGCCTGCTTCCTTGCTCTTTTCGATGGCGGAAAGGATGTTGGAGGCGCTTTTTTCGCCGTAACCGCTTCCCAGGGACAGGATCTTTTCCTCCGTCAGGTCGTAGAGATCCGCAACTCCCTTGAGCAGTCCTGCGCCCACCATGGTGCGGATATTGCTCTCTCCCAAAAAGTCGATGCCCATAGCGTCACGGGAGACGAAATGGATAATCCGCCGCTCCAATTGGGCGGGGCAATCGGGGTTGATGCAACGGGTGGCTGCCTCTCCGTTTTCGCGGTAGACGGGCTCCCCGCAGGAGGGGCAATGGGTAGGCATGGCGAAGGGAACGGTGTTTTCGGGGCGCTTTTCCTTCACCACGGTGAGGATCTCGGGGATGATGTCTCCTGCCTTGTGGATCACCACCGTGTCACCCACACGCACGTCCTTTTCTTCAATGAAATCCGCGTTGTGGAGGGTGGCGAAGCTGACGGTGGAGCCTGCCACCAAAACGGGATCCATGGAGGCTCTGGGGGTCAGTACCCCGGTTCTGCCCACTTGGATCTGAATCTCCCGCACCACCGTCTCGGCACGTTCGGGAGGGTATTTGTAGGCTGCCGCCCAGCGGGGCACGGAGGCGGTTTCCCCCAATTCTTCCCGCATGGCGATGTGATCCACCTTGATCACGGCGCCGTCGATGTCGAAGGGCAACGTGCCGCGGAGAGCGCCGATCTCACGGATGCGCTGTACCGCTTCTTCTGCACTGCCGCAAAGCTTGTTCAAGGGCGAAACCGGGAAGCCTAGGCTTCGTAACCACTCCAAGGATGCAAAATGGGTGTCGGGCAGGGGCGTTTCACAAAGCTGGATATTGTAAACGAACAGATCCAGCTTTCGCTGTGCGCAAAGGCGGCTGTCCAATTGGCGCAGAGAGCCCGCCGCCGCGTTGCGGGGGTTGGCAAACAGCTTTTCCCCGTTTTCCTCTCTGGTGCGGTTCAGGGAGGCGAACACCTCCTTGGGCATATACACCTCGCCACGCACGATGAGATGGGGAACGGCTTCTTTTAAGGTTAAGGGCAGAGAGCGGATGGTCATCAGGTTGTCCGTCACGTCTTCGCCGTAATCTCCGTCCCCGCGGGTAAGGCCTTGTACGAACTTGCCGTCTTTGTATTCCAAGGCCACGGAAAGGCCGTCGAACTTACATTCCACGCAGTACACGGCGTTGGGAGCCACCTCCCGCACGCGGTCGTCAAAGGCAAGGAATTCTTCCTCGGAAAATACGTCGGAGAGGGACCCCATACGCCCTTGGTGGCGCACCTTCTCAAACTTTTCCGCCACTCTGCCGCCCACACGCTTGGTGGGGGAGGTGGGGGAAGCAAGGTCGGGGTTGGCCGCCTCTAAGTCCTGCAATTCACGGAACAATTTGTCGTATTCCGCATCCTCGATCTCGGGGGTGTCTAATTCGTAATACAAGCGGGAATGGTATTCCAAAAGGGCCTCCAGCTCCCGCATACGCTTTTCAGCGTTTACTTTTGGCACACGATCACCGCCCAATCATTCTTTTCTCTGGAAACGCTGATGGCAAAGCCCGCTTCCCGCAGGGCGTTTTCCACCACTTCCTTCTTGGGGGAGATGATGCCGGAAAGCACCATGGTGCCCCCTGTCTTCAAGGCCTTCTTGAACATGGGGAGCATGGCGATGATCACGTCTGCCACGATGTTGGCGGCGATGTAGTCGTAACGGTCAGCCTCCATCACGGTGTTGCAAAGGTCTGCATCCGTGAGGATGTTCCCGTGGTAGGCCTTGAGGACGCCGTCCTTCAAGCCGTTGATGGCAGCGTTTTCACGGGTGGTCTCCACGGCGATCTGCTCGATGTCCACGCAGACCACGTCTTCCGCGCCCAAAAGTGCCGCGCCGATGCCCAAAATGCCGCTTCCACAGCCCATGTCCAGCAGGGTACTGCCTGCAAGGTGCATATCCTCCAGCTCTTCCAAGCAAAGCGCGGTGGTCTCGTGCTGACCCGTGCCGAAGGAGGAGGCAGGGTCGATCTCCAACACGATGCGGTCGGTTCCGGTATATTCCTCCCATGTGGGCTTTACGATGAAGCGGTTGCCGATGGGCAGGGGATGGAAGTACTGCTTCCAATTGTCCGCCCAGTCCTTCTCGTCCACCTGGGAGAAGGTCACCTCCAAAGAGCCAAGGTCGAACTCTCCCGCCGCCTTCAGGGCGGCAATGCCGAAAAGGATTTCTTCCTCCTGGAGCTTGCCCTGCTCGTTGCAGGCCAGGTAGACCTTCACCTTCACCTCGCCGGGGTCGGTGAGAAGGGCGTCCTCAATGTAATCGAAGGGAATGGATTTTTCCTCGATGACTTCGCTTAAATCGTTGAAATCCTCGGTGACGAAGCAGGAAACGCCCGCGCCCATGAGGACGCCGCCTACCAGCTCGCTTCCCAAGGTGTTGGTGTGAATGGTGAGCTCGTGAAAGATCATGGTGATTTATCCTTTCTGCGTATCAAGATCGGGTAAGGTGAGCCCTTGGAACAGGGCTTTGACACGGGCGGCAAACTCCCGTATGTGGTTCATGGGCAGAGCCATGGTGATATCGCATTCCACCCCCACACACTCCAAGCCAAGACGATCTGCCAGATAGAGGGCGCGGTCAAGATGGAAGCTTTGGGTGACGATGATCACCTTTTCCATGCCGTAGACGTATTTCGCCCGCCACAGGCTTTCGTAGGTGGAAAGCCCCAGGGGGTCTTTGAGAATCGTCTCCTCCGCAATCCCTTTTTCCACGGCGAAGGCTTCCATAGCGCCTACTTCATCGTGGCGGTGAGGGTCTTTGCCGTCTCCCGTCAAAAGCAAAGCGGGGGCGACCCCTTTTTTCATCAACTGCACGCCCATGGTCATGCGGTCTCTCAACAGGTTGGAAAGGCTTCCGTCGGGCTTGATCCCCGCACCTAACACCAGAATGCAATCGTAGGTCTCTCCGGAGGCGATAATATCCTCGGGGGCTTCTCTGTGAGGGGAGGCGGTGAAGATGACGATGAGGTTGCACACCAAAACGAACAGTGCGCACGCCGCGGCAAAGCTCACCCCGCACCAAAAGGTCACGCGGAAGGCTTTCTTTTGCCAAAGGGATCGGAGGGTTTTTCTCATAGGGAAAGGTAATACTCCTTCATGGTGAGGGCATCCTCGGACTGGGTTCCTGCCGACTCGGAGATCAGCGTGGGGGCAACGCCCAAGTCCTTTATAGCCCGAAGCAAGGGACGGTGATCGGGACCGAAGGTCTCGTCCGCAAAGGTTAAATGCCGTTTTTCTCCCTTTTCCGTGTATTCGATGCGGGAGAAATGGCAATGGAGATGCTCCGCCGCCTCGGGGGAATGCTCTGCGGCGATGCGGTCAAAAATATACTTAAAGTCGTCTTCTGTTTTTAGGATACCCTGTTCTCTGGCATTGATGTGTCCGAAATCCACCACGGGGAAAAACCGCGGGGAGATCTTACACAAGGTCAGCACTTCCTCCAGGGTGCCAAGCTGGTTCTGCTTGCCCATGGTCTCCAGCCCCAGCTTCACGGTGAAGCCGTTTTCGAAAAGCATTTGGTCCGCCATGCGCAGGGTCTCGGCGGCGTATTCCATGGCGGTCTCTCGGGAGATCTTGGCGGCAGAGCCGGTATGCACCACCATTGTCTCCGCTCCCAACAGGGAACAGGCCACGGCGGATTCGTAGAGATAGCCCACGCTTTTCATCCGCTTTTCCGGGTCCACGGAGGACAGGGAGATGAAATAGGGGGTGTGAAAGGACACCTTCACCCCCAAAAGGGCGGCGTTCTGTCCCAGGGCGGCCAGCATCTCGGGAGAGCCCGCAATGCCTTGCCCTGCCTCGTATTCATAGGTATCCAGCCCGCATTCCCGCACAAAGCGGGGTGCGTCCAAAGAGGAGCGGTAGCCTGCTTTTTTGAAGCCGTCGGAGTTGCCTCCCGGGCCGAAAAGAGGGATCATAAAGCGTCTCCTTTATACGGATTCCGTCTGGGAAAGATACAAACGGTATTTCTTGAATTTTCCCACAAAGGGCTTTTCCAAAAAACGCTTGCTGCGGAAGAAGGGGGTCTTTTTGTCCTTGATGGGGGGAACTAAGTAGAACCGCATTCCTGCGCCGTGGCAGGCCAGGCAGTCGGTGAAGATCTGGTCTCCCAGCCCCGCCGTCTCCTTTGGGGAAAGCTTCAAGGCGGCAAGAGCTTGGCGGATCCCCTTGGTGAAGGGCTTTTTTGCCCCCGCAAACAGGGGAAGCCCCAAAGTGCGGTTGAAGATCTTCACCCTGTCTCCCTTGTTGTTGGAGACAAAGGCCATTTTGATCCCGGCGCTTTTCATGGCGTCAAACCAGGCTCTCATTTTGGGGGTGGGCTCTGCCACCTCGTAGGGGGCAATGGTATTGTCCAGATCCAGGATCAGCCCCTTCACCTGCTGGGACTCCAGAAAGGCGGGGGTGATCTCGTAAATATGGGGGAACAGGATGTCGGGGTAGAAACGCCCTTTTTTCTTGCAGATCTCCATATAAGCTCCTTGTTTTACAGGATGATGTAGGATACGGAAAGGGGAGGCAGGGTGAGAGAAAGACTGCCGCTTTCCACGGTAACGTGGGCTTGCAGATCCCCCGCGGTGGTATAAATGCCGTCCGGCAGCTCTGTTTGCAGACGCGGGGACGTTTCCTTGACCGATGCGTTGATCAACCAAAGTAGCTTTTTGCCGTCCTTACGCTCCCAGCATTCCGAGAAGGTGGCGGTATGCTCCAAAAGCCCGCCGTAGGCCTCCGCCTTGATCTTGGTGGTCTTCAGCTTCACCTTGTCTTCGATCTTAGGGGAACGCAACAGTCTGCCGTCGTAGAAGAAGTCTCCCAGCGCGCTACGGGCGCTGACGCACTTCTTGTAAAATTCCTTGTGGGTCAGCGCCTTGTAGGTCTCCGGCAGGATCCAGCCCATCTGCTCCCCGTAGGTAAGGGATTGGGCAGCGAAGATGTTCTCTCCCACCCAGTCTCCTGCGTAGAGGTAATTCCTGCCGAACACCGCCACGTAGCCGTTGTAGATGACCATAAAGGCGGGAACTTGGTCGTTTTTGATCCAGATCCAGGAAAGATAGCCCTGGATATCCTTCATATAGGGATCGGAGGTACACTCCGTGGTGAAGCATCTGTCCTCGGGGAGGATCTGCCGAGCGTGATCCAACAGATTGCGGTAGCTTTCCACCCACCAGGTGCCGCCTCCGGCACGGTGGGAATGGGTGGGATCCTCACAGGGGTAGGCCTGTGCCGCCCCGATCTGGTCGATGTACACCGCGTCCACGGCAAATTCATGGAACAGAACGTCCATGATCTCCTGCTGCTTTTCTTGCCACAGTGCCGTGGAGGGGCACATAATGGCAAGCTCGATGTTGGAGGTGGGATAGACCTCCAAAAAGGGTTCGTCTCCCCGTTTTTTGGTGCAGTTGGGACGGGCGACGGCGGTGAACTGCCAATCCTCCGTCCCCTTGTCGTGGGTGTCCCACAATCTGCCGTTGATGTAGGGCATCACCCGCACCCCTTTTTCCTGCAGCCGCTGGATCCCGGGCAGGAAGGCGGTTTTGGCAGGGAAGTAGTGGGGATAGTTGGTGTCGTAGGGGATTTGGAACCAATCGTACAAATGGACGGGGGAATAAAGCCCCAGATCCTCGCTTGCTTCCAAAAGCCGGTCGGCAAAGCTGCCGTCCCATTTCATACGCTTCCGCCACCAATGGGGATTGGTGCGAAGCCATTCCGGCAGATCCTTCCGCTTCCCGTTTTCCATCACAGGCTTCCAGGAGGCGTGCTCTTCAAAGAACGACTTGTAAAGCAATGCGGCGTCGTACCAATCACCATCGAACAGCCGCCAAACGCAGACCCCCTCAAGGCTTTGGGAGTTGGCGCCCTTGTCAATATCCCGCAAGGGCATGCAAGCCTTCAGGAAGGGGAGGGAATCCTCCTTCTTTTCGTAGTGAAGCTTTTTGTAGGCGGGGGCGGGGTCGTGAAGTCCGTAGTAAAGCCCCCTGCCCGCTCCCGTGTGCCACAATGCCATGTATTCCATGGAAGCACCGTAGGAGGGGTAGTTCTGACGGGAGGCGAAGGTGCGCATGGAGGGGTAGACCTCCCCGCACCCGTATGGGAAGAATACCTTGGTGCGGCTGCAGGCACCGAAGGTGAGGATGGGATAATCGCATTCGTAAAGGGAATGCTCCCTGTTTTCGCTGTGTAATTGCACCGTCCAGGAAAGGCTGTCCTCCCGCTCGCTTGCTGTGGCGGTGAGGATGACGGTGACCAAGGGCAAATCCTTATGTCCCGCAAGGCTGACGGTATAGACGGGAGACTCCCCGCAAACGCTCACCTTTTCCCAGCCTGCGGCGGAATCCACCGTCACCAAGGAGCCATCCGAAAGACTTCTGGCGGTCAGGGTAAAGAGAACGCCGTTTGCCTTCAAAAAGACTCTGCCGGATTTGCCGTCTGTGATGCGGTGAAGGCAAACGCCCTCCTCCGTCTGCGCCAGGGTGACTTGTAACGCCCCTGCTGAAAGGGAATGGGTCTTCATAGGGAAGCTCCTCTCGTTTTAAGGCTTTTTGTTGGCTTGCACCTTTGCCAGCACGGCGGCGGATACGGTTTTGGCTCCCGCCTCCCGCAGGATGGCGGAACAGCCCCGCAGGGTGGCTCCGGTGGTGCAAACGTCGTCGATCAACAGCAGGTGGGGATAGGCCTCCACCGCCTCGGGGAAGGCGTGGTATCGCCCGTGCATGCTCTTTTCCCGCTGAGAGGCGGAAAGGAATTTTTGTTCAATATGGGAATGGCACTCCAGGGTGCAGATCAAGGGAAGATCCAGCCGCTTGGCCACCGCCTCCGCCAACAGCCTGGCGTGATCGTAGCCGTAAAGCCGCTTTTCCTTGGGACGGCGGGGGACGTAGGTCACTCCGTCGTAACGGCCGTTGCAAAGGGCGGCCAGACGGTCTGCCAGAAATTCCACCCGTTCCTTTTTGGCGTCGTATTTCAGCATCCCGATAATCTTTTTGGCGGTGGGCAGGTCGTACCACATCAGGAAACGCACCTCCCGATGTTGGGCGCAGGTGCATTCCGCGGCGGGCAACCCGCAGAAACGGCAGGGCTCCTTCAGCACCGCCCGCAGCTCCTCCACGCAGTCCCTGCAAACAGGCACGCTGTGGATGCAGGCACCCCGCCTGCAAAGCATACAGGGGCGGGGAAGCAACGTTCTGCGGAGGTGATACAGCTTGGCTTTGACACTCATAACGACTCCAACATGGAGGGCATGGCGGTATGCCGCTTGGGTTTTTTTGCGTTTTCCGCCATGTCATTCAAAATATATTGCTCACCCACGATACAAACCATCTCCTTGGCGCGGGTGACGGCGGTGTAAAGCAGATTGCGGGTCATCAAGGGAGGTGCCGCCACAAAGGAGGGCATCACCACGAAGCGGTACTCACTGCCCTGGCTTTTGTGGGTGGTGATGGCGTAGGCCAGCTCCAGATCCTCCAGCAGGGAGAAATCGTATTCGCAGGTGCGGTCGTCAAAGTCGATGAGAATGTATTCCCCCTGGACGTTGATGAGACGGATCCTGCCGATATCTCCGTTGAAGATCCCCGAGCCCTCGCCGTCGCTCTTGCTCCAAAGCAGGTCGTAGTTGTTGCGGATCTGCATCACCTTGTCCCCTTCGCGGAAATAGCGGTTGCCCACCTTTTTTTCCCGTTTTTTGGGAGAGGGCGGGTTCAGGGTGGCTTGCAATGCGGTGTTCAGCTCCGCCGTGCCCAGAGGACCTTTTCTTGTCCAACAGATTACTTGGATATCCTCCAGGGGGTCGATCTGATACCGATTGGGCAGACGGTAGGCGCACAATTGCAAAACCGTATCCCGAATCTCCTCCGCGCCGTGGCGCTCCATAAAGAAGAAATCGTTGTCCCGCACGGAAAGAATGGGGGCTTCCCCCCGATTGATGCGGTGGGCATTGACGATGATCAAGCTTTCCTCTGCCTGGCGGAAGATGTGGTTCAGCCGCACCACGGGGAATTTCCCGGATTCGATGAGGTCGGAAAGGCACTTTCCCGGCCCAACGGGGGGGAGCTGGTCCACGTCCCCGATGAGGATCACGTAGGTGCCGGGCTTGATGGCACGCAACAGTGCTTCCATCAGCAGGGTATCCACCATAGACATCTCGTCGATGATGATGGCCTTGCAGGTGAGGGGATTGTCCTCGTCCCTGGCAAATCTGGCCTTGTGATCCTCGGAAAAGCCGGTCTCCAGCAGGCGGTGGATGGTCTTTGCCTCCTTGCCGCTGGCTTCCGCCATACGCTTGGCGGCTCTGCCCGTGGGGGCGGCCAGCACGCAGGAGAGCTTCAGCTCCTCGAAGATCTGCAAAATCGCCTGGATCACCGTGGTCTTACCGGTACCCGGGCCGCCGGTGACTACCGTAAGGCCTGTGGTCACGGCGCTGAGAATGGCTTCCCTCTGCTCCGGGGCGTAGGTGATGCCGTATTCCTTTTCCAAATGGGTGATGCGGGTCTGCACCCCCTCCAGAACGAAGGGGAACTTCTCGCTTGCCAGACGGTGAAGCTTGGCGGCGATGTATTGCTCGGCGGCAAACAGCTCCTTCAAGGCGTAGAAGGGGCGGCCGTCTTCCTCGGTGTAGATCAATTCTTTGCTTTGCAACAGCAGGTTGATGGCGCGGAGAACCGCAGATTCCTCTACGGAAAGGGCGCGGCAGGCCTGGGAGACCAGCAATTCCTCCGGCAGGCGGCAATGTCCTCCCTGGTAGGCGGCGGTATGCACCACGTAAAGGATCCCCGCACAAAGGCGGTCATCGCTGTCAAAGGGTAACCCCAAAGAGCGGGCGAACTGATCTGCCTTCTCAAAGCCGATGCCGTCGATCTCCTTGCAGAGACGGTAGGGGTTCTGCTTGGCCAGATCCACGGCGGCAGAGCCGAACCGCTTGAAGATCCGCACGGAGAGGGAAGGGCCGAAATATTGACCGAAGAACAGCATCACAGAACGCATCCCAAACTGCTGTTCAAAGGATTCGTGGATCTCGTCCGCCTTTTTGGGGGAGATCCCCTTGATGTCGCACAGCCAGCGGTGCTTGTTTTCAATTACGTCCAAAGCGTCCTCCCCGTAAGCGGCCAGAATACGCTCCGCCAATACGGGGCCGATACCCTTGATGGCACCGGAGGACAGGTATTTCAAAATAGCCTCGGCGGAATTGGGGAGATTTTTCTCAAAATACTCCACGCGGAACTGCCGCCCGAAGGTGGGGTGAACCGTCCAGGTGCCGCGCACCTTCACCGTTTCCCCTTCTCCCACGAAGGGCATGGTGCCCACCAAGGTCACGGGCTCTCCCATGCAATCCAGCACGCAGATGCTGTAGCCGTTTTCTGCGTTGGAATAGACCACTTCGTCAATGACGCCTTCCAGGAAACCGCCTTCCATCTGCCTGCACCGCCTTTCGTTTTTTGCTATACTTAATCACCATACATTATAATATATCCCGCAGGAAAAATCAAGAAAAAAGCGGGGTGTTTTTGTGAAATATTCTTGCAAATAACAAAAGGACGCTCCCTGTAGAGGGAACGTCCTTTTCTCAAGCTTTCTTTTGATAGTATTCCACGAACAGATCGTTAGGGGTGCATTCCAAAATATCACAAATGGCTTTCAAATTTTCGAATTTGATGGAACTGGTTTCGTTTTCCAGGATCCTTTTAAAATTCTGATAGCTCAATCCCAACTGCATATAAAGCCAATAGCGGGTCTTCCCTTTCTCTTTCAGGATCTCATCGATGCGAAAATGCACGGCAAATACCTCCAAAAAACTGTGGCACCTTCCTTGCGGAGGGTGCCACGCATTGTTAATGCAAATTACTCAGCTGCTTCTTCAGCGGGAGCTTCCTCTACGGGAGCTTCTTCGGGCTCCAGCAAAGCCTTGATGGACAGGTTGATGCGCTTTGCTTCCAGATCCACGCCAACGATCTTAACGGTGACCTTGTCGCCAACGTTGAGAACGGATGCGGGGTTGTTCACAGCCTTAGCTGCGATCTGGCTGTTGTGGATCAGACCGTCCAGCTCGGGGATGATCTCAGCGAATGCGCCGAAGGGCATCAGAGACACGATCTTAACGTCAACAACGTCGCCGATGGAGTAGTTGTTGGTGAAGATGGTCCAGGGATCAGACTCGGGAGTCTTGTAGCCCAGAGAGATACGCTTGGTTTCGGGATCGTAGCCCTTGATGAACACGTTCAGCTTCTGGCCGATGGTGAGCACCTCTGCCGGGGGACGGAGTCTGCCCCAGGACAGCTCGGAGATGTGAACCATACCGTCCACAGGCCCGATGTTAACGAATGCACCGTAGTTCATGATTGCACGAACGGTACCAACGTACTTCTGACCGATCTCGATGTTTTTGTAGAATTCTTCCTCAGCCAGCTTCTTCTCTGCTCTCTGAACAGCCTTGATGGAGCCGACTGCGCGCTTGCGGTCCTCGTTGATGTCGATGACCTTGAAGTTGACCTTCTGGCCCTTCAGAGGCTCAAGGGACTCGCCCTTTGCAACGCCGGACTGGGAAGCGGGGATGAACACGCGGGAAGTACCCTTGGTTACAACCACGCCGGAGAAGGAATCTTCCTTGCGGATTACTTCCTTCACAACGCCGGTGAGGATCTCGCCGGACTCGTGAGCTGCCTTGATAGCCTCCCAATGCTTGGAAACGTCCAAACGCTTGCTGGAAAGCTGAACGGTGCCGTCGGAGTCGCTGAACTTGATACATACCACTTCGATAGAGTCACCGACATGGTACTTCTCAGTCAGATCAATGCCGCTCTCGTCGGTGATCTCGTCGTAAACGAGAATGCCGGTGTGCTTGGTGCCAAGATCGACCTTGAGCTCGGAAGCACTGACAGCGGAAACGATGCCCGTAACCTTATCTCCTGTATGTAATGTTTTGAAGGAAGCTTCCAGAAGCTCTGCGAAGCTTACTTCTTCATTTCTGATGTCTGCCATGGTGTTTATTACCTCCTGAATTATACTACCGGGAGCCGAAGCCCCTGCAGTGATCAAAATGGATTTCGCCCTGCGCAAAAGATCCTTGTGCGGGGCAAGGTCGGCGGCGGTCTCCACCTGGAGGGCATCCCTTCCGACCTCTTTGGCAATACGGAAAAGCTTTACCGTATTGGAGCTGTTACGGGAACCGACCACCACCGTGAGATCGGAATCCTTTGCAAGCTCCCGTACCTCTTTCTGGCGGTTTTCGGTAATCGAACATATTGTATCAGATATTTTTGAATGAGTATACACGGATTTTATGAACTTTTGACATTTTTTCCATTCTTCCGTGTGGAAGGTGGTCTGTACCGCCAGCACCACGGGATCGTCCATGGGGGCACAGCCTGCAAAAGTTTGCTCTAATTCCGCAAGTCCGCTGTAAACGGCGGTCTCTCCCGGGGCGGCACTGACGATGCCTTGAACCTCGGGGTGATCTTTGTCGCCGATGATGATAAACTTGGCATCGGCGGAGGCGGCGGCAATGCGGTGGATCTTCTGCACGTAGGGGCAGGTGGCGTCCACGCAGGAAAGACCGCTTGCCTCAATCATGCGGTAGACCTCCCGGGTGGCGCCGTGGGCGCGGATGAACAAAAGTGCATCTTTCGGAAGGGAAGGAATCTCCTCGGGGGTAATGAAGCGAACGCCTCGCTCCCGCAGGGAATCCGTAAAGGTGCGATTGTGGATCAACTCGCCCAGACAGTAAATGGGCTTGCTTTGCTCTGCAATGGCTTGCTCCATCAGCTCAACCGCGCGGGAAACCCCGGGGCAGAAGCCTGCGTGCTTGGCCACGCGGATGCCGTTCATGCCGTGACCGTCCCCAGCTTTTCCTCCACGATCCGCAGGGCGGCTTCCACCGTTTCCTCGGGGGTCAGGGAGGAATTATCCAAGAAGATGGCATCCTCTGCGGGCTTGGCAGGTGCGATCTCTCTGCCGGAATCGTTGGCGTCGCGTTTTTTGATGTCTGCAAGAACCTGCTCTTCGGTGATCTTCTCGCCCTTGGCCAACAGCTCCGCCAGACGGCGCTTGGCTCTCTGCTCGGGGGAAGCCTCCATATACAGCTTCACCTGCGCGTGGGGAAGGATCACCGTACCGATGTCTCTGCCGTCCATGATCACGTTGTTCCGCTGTGCAATGCTCCGCTGTGTCTCCAGCAGGAATGCCCGCACCTCGGGAACCTTGGAAACCTGAGAGGCGTAATGGGAGGCGGAAGAGGTTCTGATCTCTTCACCCAGGCGAACACCGTCCAGATATACGGCGTTGCCGCCGTTTTCCAAACGCATCTGCAGATCCATCTGCCCCAGCAGGGGCACTACGTCCTCGGGCTGCTCCGCAGATACGCCGTGGCGTGCCGCAAACAGACCGATGGCACGGTACAGGGCGCCGGTATCGATGTAAATATACCCCAAGGCGGCGGCAAGTCCCTTCGCCAAGGTGCTTTTTCCCGAGCCGGAAGGCCCGTCGATTGCAATGTTGATCGTTTTAGCCACAAAATTCACCTTTTAGATTATACACCAAAAAACCATGTCGCGCAAGGGGTTTTTCAAAAAAAAGAAAGGCAGATTTCACAAAATATCGCTCCGCCTTTTGACAAATCAAACAAAAGAGAAAGCGCAGGGCTTTCTCTCTCGTTTCATTGGCGTATTTTTGCGGTGACAGTATGCTCCCCGTCGGGCAATACCACGGGGAAGATGACGGGAGTGCCGTCCATGGTGTCCTCCGTATCTGCGGAAACGGTGATGGTGATCCTGCCGTGAAACCGCAGAACCGTTTGGTGGGGGATGCGGGGACAAAGCTCCAGAATACGGTTTCCCGCAGAGAGGCGGATGCCCAGCACGTCCTCGAAAAATACCTTGTAGTACCAGCCTGCGGAGCCGGTGTAGAAGCTCCAGCCCCCTCTGCCCGCCCATTGGCCGCTGTAGATATCCGCACACATGGCGTAGGCCTCCGAGCGGTAGATCTCCGCTTCCTTGGGGCTTGCGTTCCGAAGCAAGGGATTTGCCCCCGACAGAATCTCCAGGGCGGTTTCCACATCTCCCATCTCCAAAAAGGCTTTGGCGCCCCAGACGGCGGCGTGGGTGTATTGCCCGCCGTTTTCCCGTATTCCGGGAGGATATCCCCGCACGTAGCCCGCGGGAGTATCCCCCTCGTCGAAGGGCGGAGAAAACAGCTTTAAGATCTTATGCCGCGGGTCGTAAAGCTCCTTTTTGGCGGTCTCTAAGGCGATCTTACAGCGGTTTTTGTCTGCCCCCGCGAACAGGGCAAAGGCCTGGGACAGGATATCTATGGCGCACTCCTTGTTTCCCGCTTTCCCCAGCACGTGTCCGTCATCGCAGAAGGCACGGAGATACCGATCACCGTCAAAGGCGTGCTTTTCTGCGTTCTCCAACAGCTCCGACGAGGTCTGCTCCAGGTGGGCGGCGCTTTCCGGGTCCTCCTTGCGGAGGATGGGCAGGAAGGCCTTTGCCGACACCACGTACAGGAAGGTGGAGAAAACGCTTTCCCCTTTGCCCTTTTCTCCCACGGCGGAGAAGGCATCGTTCCAATCGCAGATCCCCATTAAGATCAACCCGCGCTTTCCTCGGTTGTCCCCTTTGGCGAAGGCGCGCAAGCAATGCAGCAGCACCGTTTCGCTGAGATAGCTTTTGGCGGGAAGCTCGTAGCGCTCGTTTTCCCCTGTAAGGGGCGGGGAGGACAAATACCTGGCCTGAGCGGCCAAAATGCTTTCATCCCCCGTCTTTTTCACGTAGTCCGCCACCACCAGGGGAAGCCACAGCAGATCGTCGGAGCAGGTGGTGCGGATACCTCTGCCGCCCTCGTGCCACCAATGCTGAACGTCCCCTTCCTCGTACTGATGCTCACAGCAACGGAGAATATGCTCCCGTACCTCTCTCGGCTTGGCGTATACCAGAGCAAGGCAGTCCTGCAATTGATCGCGAAAGCCGTATGCTCCCCCGGATTGACGGAAGGAGGCACGGGCGTAAAAGCGGGAGGCGGCGATCTGATAGGGGAGGTAACGGTTCAAAAACAGGTTTTGCCCACGGGAACGGGTGGCAATCTCCACCGGCGGACGCATTTCCGAGGCGAAGGCTTCCGCCCCCGCCTGCTCCGCCTCGGCGGAAAGCTCTGCCGCTTGGGCCAGCAGAGTCTCTTGTTCCTCCTCCGTGCCGCCGCCCAGCAGGAAGGTGGCGTAATTGTAGCGGAGGGAGAGCCCTACCAGGTCGAAGAAGCCGCTTTCCGAGGGGATGCCGTAAAGCTCCTCTGAGGAGTACAAGGGGGTGGCCCCCTTGGCGTACAGGATGCCTACTCCGCGGTCAAATGCAGGATCATGGCCCGAGCGGAATAGGATGGCTCCCGCCCGTTCCGTCTTCCATAGGTGGGGGTTGGGGGTAACGCCGCTTCCCATGGCGGGGCGCAGGCAGAACAACAATTCTCCTCCGCTTACGCTCCCCGGAGAAATCATCACCCGCACCACCTTAAATGGCTTTTCTCTGCAACAGAACACCGTTACCCGATAGGAAAGACCGGCTAAGCTGCCCTCCCAGCGGGCAACGCCGTTCCCCCAGAACACCTTCTCCGCACAAGCGATCAGATCGTACAGTCTTCCGCCAAGGCGAAGGTACAGGCCTTCCCCCGGGGACAGAGAGGCAGGATCCCCTGCTGCGGGAGTGAGACGGTGCTGTTGGGCGTTCCCGATAAAGGTGTAGCCCAAGGAGGAGGCGGTGATAATGCTTCCAACCCGCTTCCCCGTCAGCACAAAGGCTCGTACCCCTGCGGGACGGCGGGCTTTCAACAAAGTGTAGCCGCTTTCCTCCCCGAAGCCATCCGCCGTAGGGAAGGCGTTTTCCGGGGTTGGAGCTTCCACCGCTTCCCCTTCCGTCACGGGAGGGGTAAAGCTGTGAACGGGGGCGGGGTGCAATCCCTTTTCCACCTTGGCGGGTTGCTTCCAAACTGCACAAAGAGAGGGGAGAAGCTCCCGCAGGGAAGCGTCCACTTGTTCCTCGCGCAATAAGAAGATGCCGCCCCGCGCCCCCAAAAAACCGCCAAGCTCCAGCTCCTCCGCCAAGGCTGACAGCTCCTTTTCCACCGGACGGAAGTATTGTCCATCTCCCGTGGGCAGCAGCAAAAGCTCCGTGCGGATGCCTGCCCGAGCCAGCTCCAGGAAGCCGCCCATCAGCTTGCGGGCTTCCTCCCTGTGGGCCTCTCCCGCCTCCATGCCCAACAGGGGGTAATCTCCCGATATTCCGTGTTTCCAAAGCATTTCCCTGCGGTAAAGAGGGAATCTTCCGGGGGCGGGAGACCTTGGAAACATTAGCTTCCCCAGAAGTGCACAGGCCTCTGCGGAGGCGGTGGCAGGGAAGCTTTCCTTTTCCCGCCTTGCGGTGAGAATGGCATTTTGCGCTTCCTCTTTGGTGCTTGCCATAGAGAGCAGCAACGTGGCCTTTCCGCCGATGCGGGGAGCGGTGCGGATGACGCAGAAGGGATCGATACACACCCCTGTTTTGCCGTCTAAGGGCAGGTTGAGAGCGGCGGGACCGTTCAGGCTTTCCGAGGGGAAGCCGTTCTTGTTGGTGCAGAAGGAGAAGTCCCCCTCTTCCTTCAAGCCCGCCCCGAGATAGGAAAGGATCTTTCCGTTTTTCCGTCCGCGGCGGGAGAAATACAGGATCTGCTTTTCCTCATCGTATTCGCTTTGGATAAACAGCTTGGAAAAGGCGGGGTGAGAATCATAGGCCCGACTTCCTTCAAGAACTGGCTCAAATGCGAACAAGACCTCCCGCGGCTTGCGATGCTCGCAAACCGCCTCCACGCGGAAGCAATCCGCCCGCTTACAGAAGGAAAACTGCATCTTTCCAGAAAAATCCTTGGAGCCGGAGAGCAGGCTGACGGATTCCCCGTCTGCTTCAAAAGAGTATGCCCCCTCCCCGAAGAAGGGAGTACACCCCTCCATCTTTCCCTCGTAAGGAAAGCCTACCGTCAATGTGTGGGCGGCAGAGTACCGCAGAGGGCGGCATTCGTTCAAAAGAATTCCGTCCTTTTGCAGAGATACGTGCCCTAAGGAGGAGATGGCGGCGGAAAATCCGCCCTTGGCCAGCAAGGCCGCCTTGGGAGAGGCGAAATCCGTGGGCATGGATTCTCCCGCAAAGGAGGGAAGCCCTGCCGGACGTTTCTTGGGGACTGCCCGCAGATCGTCGGAGATCCGCACGGGGTTGGGAGGCAGTTTTTCCTGTAACAGCCCTCTTGCGGCCCGCATACGGGGATCGGCCATAAACCGCTTCACGAAGATCCCGTCCAAAAGGGCGTTTGCCATGGCGGCGATGCTCATCCCCATATGGTGGGCCATATAGCTTTGCACCGCCACCCCCTGCTTGCTCCGCACGGGAGTCATATCAAAGGCCTCGTATAGCCCGTAACGGCCGTACATCCCACGGGCTTCCAGCGCCTCTAAGTTCTTCACGGCGGCAGAGGGGGACACCGCCAGCGCCAGATAGGAGGAATAGGGGGAGATCACCGTCTCGCCCCGCACGTCCCGCCGCAGAGCAAGCTTTCGTACTCCGTGGGCATGGTAGCGGTAGTGCAGCCCGCCGTCGAAGGCATAGTAGGCGGATTCCGATACCCCCCACAGCTTGTTCACCGCCGCCTTCCGTTGGGCGCGCAGGACGAACAGAAAGGTTTCTTCCCCAAAGGAATTGCGGTAGATGGGCAGGAACAGCTGGGGCATGAGATATTCGAACATGGTACCCGACCAGCTTACCATTCCCACGTAGCCCTTGTCCTCCGCCACCGTCCGCCCTAAGGCGTACCAATGCTTTTTGGGGGCGATCCCCGCCGCCACGGCGTAGTAGCAGGCTGTCCGCGCCTCGCTCATCAGCAGGTCGTAACAGCCGCCTTCCAGGGATCGCTTTTTATCGCTCCACCCCAGAGAGAACAAGTCCCTTTTTTCGTTGTAGAACACGCCCAGATCCGTGTTTTCCGCCAGCCGTCTGCATTGGGCTTCCAAGGCGGGGAAGCGTTCCTCGCGGTCTCCGTATTCCGCCAAGCCCTCCGCCACCGTCAACAGGCAGACCACCAGATTGCCGCTGTCCACGAAGGACACGAAGCCCTCACCCAACACGGAAAGGTCTTTCAGGTCGTACCAATTGTAAAGGTTGCCGTGGAATTTGGGTAACCCCTCCACCGTGGCAAGGGTGCGCTCCAGGCGGTCGGCAGTCTCCTTTTCGTCCATAAAGCCTAAGTCGTATCCCGCCAGCAGAGAGGTGAGGTACATCCCCACGTTGGTGGGGGAGGTGCGCATGGCCAGGTCGTGAAAAGGGGATAACTGCAGGTTGTCCGGAGGCAGAAAATGGGTGTCCGCCGAGACGGTATCCGTAAAGAAGCGGAAAGCGTCCTTTGCATGGCGGCGGAGCAGGGTGGCCTCCTTTGGGGAGGGGTGCACCTTCCGAACCGCCCCTCCTCGGGACAGAGGACGGGACAGCAACGTGTCTATGAGCGGGCTCAAAAAGAATACCAGACCCAACAGGCGGTATACCGAGCTGTTTCCCAATAAGAACAGCAAGCAGCCGAATACCGCCCCGGGCAGCCCCTTCTGCAGGGAATACAGCAACGTGCTTTTCGTCCCCTCCGCGTCGGCGGCGGTGGTCCATTCCAACATCCGTTTCTTAGAGACCAGCATTCGCCACAGGGAACGGATCACCCCGTCCAGGGCGAGAAAGGCCTGCTTGGCAGAGGAGGCCAGGTCTAAAAACAACCGTAAGATCCCCTCTGCCAGGGCGGAAATCCCCGCGGTAAAGGCGTGGCGGAAGAAAAAGGGTCTGCCCCACAGAAGATCCCGCAACAGCCCTGCCAGAAAGGGCAACAGCAAATAGCTGTAAGCGGCGCACACCAACAGCAAAGCGGGAAATTCCTTTTTTACCAACAGCGCCCCAAGGGCCAGCGTCAGCATGGCGGAAGCGGGGGACAAATGGCGGAAGACATTCCAGAGGATCTGCCGCCTGCTCACCCGGGAGAGGGGGTATTCCCCCCGGAACAAAAAATACAGATTCTGCACGTCCCCGCGGATCCAGCGGTGAGCCCGCTTATCCCAGGCGGCGGGGGTGCCGGGAACGGAATCGGAAAGGGCAAGATCGGAGACCAACAAAGTCCCCGCGATGCCGCCCTCCGGGAGGTCGTGACTTAGGATCCTCCCCTCGGGGAGATCCATGGCAGGGCGGAATTTTTGCAGGTCGATGAGCCCCTTTCCGCAGAAGATCCCTTCCCCGAACAGGCTCATGTTGCGGTCAAAACAGGCCCGTTCGTAAAAGGAGACCCCTGCGTTTCCGGAGATGAGACGGGTAAAATAGGTGCGGTAGGAGGAATACAGCTCGGTATGCACTCCCGGCTGGATCACCCCAAAGGTGCGGTTCACAGGATGGAGTGCCACCCCGATCAGCTCCCGCAGGATCCCCGGGGAAAGCTCGGTATCCCCGTCCAGAGTGAGCAAAAACCGCACGCCCGCAGGGGCTTTGCCGTGAAGATAACCTACCTCCAGCCCGCAAAGACGGCGGATAAGCATCCCCACGGCGCCCCGCTTCCGCTCCTTCCCACCGTAGCTTCCGTCGTCCTGCCTGGCGCGGTCACGGTACAGCAGGAAAAACCGTTCTCCATGGCGCTTGTTCAGTTCGTCTATAGAAGCCTTGGCGTGGCAAATCAGTTCCTCGTCCCCTGCCTTTCGGGCTTCCTTGGCGGCAGGCAGATCTGCCAGCAGGCAGAAGGAAAGATTTTCCTCCCTGTTCAGGTAATAAAACCGCTCCAAACGCTCCACGTAGTCTTCTTTTTCGGAAAACAGAGTAGCCACCGCCACCACGGTACGTCCGCGATCGGGGATCTCGGGCAGCTGTAACCGCAAGGGGGCGGGACGCTTGCAAAGCGGGGCGGTCAAACGGTCGCAAACAGGGGCGACCCCTGCGCCTAAGGGCAATAGCAAGGGCAAGAACAGCCAGCCGAACCACCAATAAAACAGCCATCCTCCCGCGGCGGTCAAAAGGAAAAACAGCAAAAACCAAACCACCCGCGGCAGGGGAGACACTCTGCGGGGGAACAGCAGATTCCCCACGGCCACGGCGGCCCTCTTGGCTGATTTCACCAATTGCAACGCTTCTTCCTTTTCACTGCGGCGGTGCTTTTTTGCTCTTTTTGCCAGCGCCTTGCGGTAGGCGGCCTTGGTCTCGGGGGAGAACAGAACGTAGTCCTGCTCCTCTGCCTCCAGGACCTCCTCTGCCTGCCATGCAGCGGAGAACAAGGGGGAAACACGGATTTCGGAAAGCTCCCGCAACACCCCCACCGTCTCGGGAAGCAATGCGGCGTTCTTTTCCCCCTTGCAAATGTCCCCCATGCGAGTGATGGCGCAGAAGGCCAAGGCGGCGGGAACGGCGGACAGCTCCCCGTAGGACAAGGGCTTTTCCCGTCCTTGCTCCGCCAAAAAACGGAAAAGGCTTTCCTCCTCTGCCCTCCAACCCTGCTCCGACAGGTAAGCGGCCATCAGCTCCGCCGTGGAAGGGTAGCGGAAGCATCCGCCCCTTTGGGGGAGCTTTTCGTAGCGGTGAATCAGATAGTAGTTATCCGCTACCCAATCCGTACCTCCCTCCTGCACCGTTTTTCGGATTGCGGCGAGAGAGTCCCTCAGCCTGTTTTTCATGGCGCTTTTTGTCACGTGGGCAAAACCCCTTTCGGTCTTTCGTTATAGAGTATTTTTGACCGTTCTTCGGATAAATATACCAAACCCGCCT
>JAZNPH010000016.1:0-25002 GCA_045589515.1 Eubacteriales bacterium
GGCTTGGCCGGCTTCGCGGGTGGTTGATTTTGCTTGCAAAATCATTTCCTTACACGGAGGAACGGCCGTGAGAACTGCCTTGCAGTTCTGCCAGTGGCGGAGGGGAACCCCCAACCAAAAGGCTTTGCCATTTGGTTGTAGGCGCCCGCCGTAAGGTTCTTCAGCTTCGCGCCGCCGAGAATGTAGAGAACAAGGTCGAGGATATGCACGCCCCAGTCGATGAGAACGCCGCCGCCGGAGATCTCCTTGGTGGTGAAGGCACCGCCGAGACCGGGGATGGAACGCTGAGAACGGAAGCAAACGTAAACGTGGTAGATCTCGCCCAGATCGCCGGACTGAATGATCTCACGGAGACGGTTAACAGCGGAGTTGAAGCGGTTAACCACACCGATGTTCAGAACCTTGCCGGACTCATGCTGAGCCTGCTGCATTGCCAGAGCCTCGGAATAAACGCGGGCTGCGGGCTTTTCGCAAAGAACGTTCTTGCCTGCCTTCAATGCATCGATGGTGATGAAAGCGTGCATCTTGTTGGGAGTACAAACGGAAACTGCCTCGATCTCGGGATCGTTCAGAACAACGTGGTAATCCTCAACTGCGGTGCCGCAACCGTACTTCTCTACGCACTTCTCTGCCTTGTGGAGCAGGATGTCGCAGAAATACTTGATCTCAACCTCCTCGTTTTTCATATAAGCGGGGATGTGAGCACTGTTGGCGATCGTACCGCAACCGATGATCGCAATCTTCATTTTTGCCATAGTGGGTAACCTCCGAAAGTGATTGAATTTCAAGATTTTTATCGGTTTTCACCTTATTTGCATATTACCATATTCTTCTGCGTTTTGCAAGTGATTTTCAAAAAAAATTCAAAAAGCTCTTGACAAATTCCCCATGCTCTGCTATAATCCCTAACATCAAAAGCATGGAAGTGGAACAAGCTTCCGTTTTCCCTTTTCAGAGAGCCGTCGGTTGGTGCGAGACGGTATGGGGGCGGAATGCGAACTCACCACAGAGCTTTCCTTTCGAACGGGGACGTTTGTCCTTCAGTAGGGAGTGAACGGGTTTCTCACCGTGATCAGGAGAACCGATTGCTGGATCGGTGTTGCATTTTTTGCAATTTTCATAGGTTACGTGTTTTTTCCCGGTAGCTCTGTCGGCGTATCTGTGCCCGATAGGGTTATTTTTGTTTTCTTTGCTTTTACTCCACATTTCTCCGGGAAAGGAACAGCCAATCATGAAAACAGCATTTTCTACCCTCGCTTGCCCCGGCTTCGATTTCAAAGACATCACCACCATGGCCGCCGACCTGGGTTTTGACGGCGTTGAGGTGCGTGGTCTGGGCATCGATCTCATCGACCGTCATTCCAAGCCCTTTGCATCGGAAAACATCCCCGCCACTGCGGCGAAGCTACGGGCTCTGCGCCTGAAGATCTCCTGCTTCTCCTCCGGCGTTGTGCTCAGCGATGGGACCCGAAGGGAACAGAACCTGGAAGAAGCCAAGGAATACATCCGTGCCGCCAAGGCGTTGGGTACCAAATATATCCGCGTACTGGGTGAAGCCACCCCCGCCCCCGAAAAGGAGATCGACGACGAGGAGGTCTTCGCACAGCTTTCCGCCATCCTGCCCTTCGCGGAGGAGGCTGGAGTCACCGTATTGGTGGAGACCAACGGTGCTTACTGCGACACCGCCCGTCTTGCCACCGTGCTGAACCGCTGTCACAGCGAGTCCGTGGGCGCGTTGTGGGACATTCACCATCCCTACCGCCATTTGGGAGAATCTCCCGAGAAGACGGTGCAAAACTTGGGCAGATACATCCGCTACGTCCACGTGAAGGATTCCGTCAAAGAGGGCGGCAAGGTCTCCTACCGCATGATGGGAGACGGCGACATGCCTCTTGACGACATCATGAATGCTCTGCGTTCCATCAATTTCGAGGGCTACCTCTCCCTGGAGTGGGTGAAGACCTGGATGCCCGAGCTGTTTGACGCAGGCATCGTGTTCCCCCAGTATATGCACTTCATGTCCCGCTATCTGGGCAAGACCCCTGCAGGGCACGCTCTCCAGGTGGATAAGCGAGGGGCGGGTCAATATCCCTGGCCTAAGGAGACGTTGATCGACCTCACCTTCCCCCAGCTCCTTGACCACATCTGCGATTGCTTCCCCGATCAGTACGCCTTCCGTTACACCACTCACGATTACACCCGCACATATCCCCAGTTCCGTGAGGACGTGGACAAATTTGCCCGGGCTTTGATGGCCTTGGGAGTTCGCAAGGGCGACCACGTGGCAGTCTGGGCCACCAACGTGCCTGCCTGGTACCTCACCTTCTGGGCAACCACCAAGATCGGTGCCGTGTTGGTAACGGTGAACACCGCTTACAAGATCTACGAGGCGGAATATCTGCTCCGTCAATCCGACACCCACACTCTGGTGATGGTAGACGGCTATAAAGGTACTGACTACAAGGAGATCGTGAACAAGTTGGTTCCCGAGCTGGCCACCCACGAAGCAGGCAAGCCCTTGTACAGCCGGCGTCTCCCCTTCTTGCGCAACGTCATCACCTGCGAGTCCTCCATGCCCGGCGCGCTCACCATGGAGCAGGCCATGGAGTATGCGGAAAAGACTCCCGTGGAGGAGCTGTACCGCCGTGCCTCCCGCATTGACAAGCACGACGTTTGCAATATGCAGTACACCTCCGGCACAACAGGGTTCCCCAAAGGGGTTATGCTCACCCACTACAACGTGATCAACAACGGCAAGGCCATCGGCGACTGCATGGATCTTTCCACCGCGGACCGCATGATGATCCAGGTGCCGATGTTCCATTGCTTCGGCATGGTATTGGCCATGACGGCCTCCGTGACCCACGGCGTTACCATGTCTCCCATTCCCGCCTTCTCTCCCAGAAGAGGTTTGGACTGCATCAACCGCGAAAAGATCACCTGCTTCCACGGGGTTCCCACCATGTTCATCGCCATGCTGGGGCATGAGGATTTTGACAAAACCGACTTCTCCCATATGCGTACCGGCATTATGGCGGGCTCTCCCTGCCCTGTGAAGGTCATGGAAGAAGTCATCAATAAGATGCACATGAGCGAGATCTGCATCACTTACGGGCAGACGGAGGCATCCCCTGCCACCACCATGTCCAAGACCACGGATTCCATCGAGACCCGTGTGAACACGGTGGGAAGTGCCATCTTCGGGGTGGAATGCAAGATCATCGATCCCGAGACCGGAGAAGAGGTTCCCGACGGCGTGGACGGCGAGTTCTGCGCCCGCGGCTACAACATTATGAAGGGATACTACAAGATGCCCCAGGCAACTGCCGCCGCCATTGACAGCGAGGGCTGGCTCCATTCCGGGGACTTGCTTCGCAAGCTGCCCGACGGCAACTTCAAGGTGACGGGACGTATCAAGGATATGATCATCCGCGGCGGCGAGAATCTTTACCCCAAGGAGATCGAGGACTTCATCTACACCCATCCCAAGGTGAGCGACGTGCAGGTCATCGGCGTGCCCGACAAGCAGTACGGCGAGGAGGCCATGGCTTGCATCATCATCAAGCCCGGCGAAACACTCACCGAGGAGGAGATCCGCACCTACTGCATGGAGAACATGGCCAAGCACAAGGTGCCGAAGTATTTTGATTTCGTGGATTCCTTCCCCATGAATGCGGCGGGAAAGATTTTGAAGTACAAGATGCGGGAGGCGGCTGTGGAGAAGCTTGGCTTACAGGCCGCCGCCAAGATCGAGACGGCTTGATAGGAAATACGCAAAGGGGACGCTTTTTGAAAAAGCGCCCCCTTTGATCCCCCGAAAAACACTGCCGAAAACTATCGTTTTCGGAATAAAAAACACAATGCCCTTTTGTTCGTCAGAACGAAAGGGCATTTCTTTAGAATGCAGGGTGCAGGGGGATCATCCCCCTGCCGGGGTCTAAGGGGCAGAGCCCCTTCATACACGCTTTTTCTCCCAAACGCGCATCTTGTAGAAGGCGAAAGCCATAAGGCAGGCCACCGTCCAACCCACCGCCCAGGCGGTAGGAATGGCGTAGATCCCCATACCGACGGCGGCAAGGAGATAGCACAGCGCCACTCGGATGATCAGATCGGCGACGGTGCTGGCGGAGAAATATTTCATAGCACCGTATCCGCGTAAGATCCCGTCGATGCCGATCTTCACGGCGATAACGGCATAGAAGGGCGCAACACAACGCAGGAAGGTGCTTCCCGCTTGCAGGGCCTCCTCGGTAATGGCGGGATCGTCGGTATTCAGGAACAGCCTTACGAAGAAGGGTGCAAAGGCAAAGAAGGCGACGGCAATGGGCAGGATTAGAAGGTAAAGCATCTTCACCCCCGCGGAAAAGCCCTGTTTGACACGGGATTCCTGCTTGGCGCCCAGGTTCTGGGCGGTGTAAGCGGCAATGGCGGCGGACACGGTGACGAAGCAAGCCGTGGCAAAGCCGTTCACCTTCAAGGCGGTGGAGAAGCCTGCGATGGTAGCCTCGGAGCCCAAGCCGTCAATGACCCGCTGGATGAAGAAATTGCCCACGGCGATGAAGGACTGCTGTAAGACAGTAGGAACGGAAAGGGAGACCAGTTCTTTCAGGATGGGGGTCTGCACCCAAGGGGCGTCCCGTCCCTCCAGGCGGTTCACGCGGCGCAACAGCACCAAAAGCAGCAGGCAGGCGGAAAGCACCTGTGCAATGAGGGTGGCCCACGCCGCACCCTGCACGTCCCAGCCGAAAACGGCCACGAACAGCAGATCCAAGGCAACGTTCCCCAAGGAAGAGCCCGCCAGAAAATACAAGGGCGTGGCGGAATCCCCCAAGGCGGTGCAGATGCCTGTGGAGATGTTGTAAAGGAACACGAACAGCAGAGAAGCCGTGTAAATGTACAGGTATTCCACCGCATTTTCCATGGCGGCGGCGGGGGTATCGATGAGGGTCAGCAAGGGCTTACAGAACACAAAGCCCAAAACGGTGAGCAACACCGCGATGAGAGAAGCCCCAAGCCAGGCGGTACGCATGGCGGTGTGGAGGTCTCTGTACTGCTTGCCGCCGAAAAAACGGGCAATGAGCACGGAACAGCCCGTATTGAAGCCCACCGCTACGGCGGTGTAGATGGCTGTCACGGAAGAAGCCGCCGCCACGGCGGCCACGGCTGTTTCGGGCGCGGCGGTAAAGTTCCCCACTACGAAGAGATCCACCAAAACGTACAGCTGCTGCAGAAGCACGCTGAGGATCATGGGCAAAGAGAAACGCAACAGAACAGATGACGGCTTCCCTTTCGTAAGGTCAACGGTCATTTCAGCACGCTTTCTCTTTGGTTGGGATCGAAGGACATGATCCTCTTGGCGATGGGGTTGGTGTTATCGGAAAGCATCATCAGGTTATATCGGACGATCTTATTGCCGGGGATGGGGTATTTCACAAATTCCTCCCCTGCGATCTCGGGCATAAAGCCGGGAACGATGGCAACGCCGTGGCGGGAACGGACCATGAGAAGCTGTGCGCCGATGCTGTTGGTCTGGGAGATCTTTTCCGGCACGAAGCCGAAGGCATCCCAAAGGAGGCGACGGAGCATCTCCATGGAGGAAGGGCCGGAGTTCTCGCAGTTGGTAATGAGGTATTCCCCTTTCAACAGCTCCACGGGAGAGCCGCCTGCGTACTTCTTGGCCAGATCGCTGTGAGCCACCAGATAGTTGGGGGATTCAAACAGGGTGCGGGAACAATACTCCTCCTTGAGAAGCGCCTGCTCGCAGATGCTGTCCGCCACAATCACGTCCAGCTCTCCGGTCTTTAGCTTGGCGGTAAGCTCCCCGTAGGGATACTGAAAGAAATCCACCTTCACCGCAGGGAACTGCTTTAAGAAGGCGCCGAAAAACTCTTCGGTATTGCAATACTCGTACACGCCGAAGCCCACCTTCACGTAGCCGCTGTATTCCGCATCGATGGCGCGGACACGCTTTTCCGTATCCTCGTAATATTTCCGCAAAAACTTCACCCGCTCATAGTAGAACGCCCCTGCCTCGGTGAGGGACACGGAGTGGGAGCTGCGCTTGAACAGGCGGATGCCCAGCTTCTCCTCCAATGCGGCGATGTACTGGCTGATGGCGGTCTGGGAAACGGAATGCTTCGCCGCCGCCTGGGTAAAATTCAAGCACTCGGCAAGAGTGAGAAAATAATCAATTTTCTTGTTGATCATAAGTAAAGCCTCGCTATTATGATGTCATCATCATGTTTACCTTATCATAGCACATTCCCCGGAAAAAGTCAACACAAAAAAGGACCGCTTTACGCAGTCCTTTTATTGTTCACGTGATTACTTCGCGGTGAATTCGGAAACGAATGCCCAACCGGGAGTCTGCATGATCACCTTAACGTAACGGCCGGTGACGTCGCACTCGATGGTTGCGGGAGCGTTTGCAACGGTCTCATCGGTGGCGGGAACAACGGAGCCTACGGAATACCAGTTCTCGCCGTCCTCGGAAACCAGGAACTCAACGTTGGTGGGAGCGGCGATACCGCTGCCAAGGAACACGCTACCGGTGTAGAGGGTCAGCTCGGAGAGCTGGTAGCTCTGCTCCAGGTCAACGATGAACCAGCCGCCGCCATTCTCGGCGTAGTCGGGGCAGTTCTTATGGAAGCCCATCCAAGCAGCATCGGTGTACGCGGCGTCGTCAGCGGGGAGAACACCGTCGGTAAGATCGTTTGCATCATCGGGGTAAGCGATGTTGACATCGGGATTCCAGCCGTACTCTACGTCTGCGCCGCCCTGGCGGTACAGCAGAGAACGGGTGTAGGTCTTGCCCTCAGCAACGTTAGCACCCTCGGTGGGGATAGCGTCGGGGTTCTTTTCGAACTCGGGCTCTTTGGATTCTTCTTCGGAGGACTCGGGAGCTTCCTCGGAGGATTCAGCTTCGGGCTCGGAAGAGGTAGCGGGGGCTTCGGAAGAAGTAGCAGGGGCTTCGGAAGAAACTTCGGGAGCGGAGGAGGTCTCTTCCTCGCCGCAGGAAGCCAGCAGACAGCAGGTAGCTACCAGCAGAAGGGCCAGCAAAAGGGAAATCTTTTTCATGATCATTTTTCCTTTTCTCTTGTTTTTTGTTTTGTTTAGCCCATTCTATCACACTTTTGCGCCTTTTTCAAGAGGTTCTTGCAAAAAAACAAGAGACCTTGAAAGATCTCTTGTTCTCTGCATAAAAATTACTTGATTTCGATCTCGCCCAGGAAGCACCATCCGTAGGAGGTCAAGCGGATCTCAACGTAACGGCCGGTCACGTCCATCTCTGCAACCAAAGCGTGAACGGAGTTGTCAGCCAGACCGTCCGGCTCGCCGCTGATGTCCAGAGTGACGGCGGAATACCAGGTCTCGTTATCCTCGGAAACAAGAACCTCGATCTCGTAAGGGCAGGCGATACCGGAAGCGGCATCCTTCAGAGAATGAACGGTGAGCTCGCTGAGCTCATAGCTCTGCTCCAGATCGAACTTAACGTAAGCGTAGCCGCGCTCAGCCTGAGCGGGGGTGCTGTTGTGGAAGGCCATCCAGCCTGCGTCTTGGTAGGCGGCTTCGGGGATCGCACCGTCGGTCAGCTCAAACCCTTCATCGGGGAATGCGATGTACGTTTCGTCCCAGCTCCCGCCAGTGCCTTCCGCGCGGAACAGCTCAGAGATGGTATATTCCCTGCCTGCGAGGACGTTGTTGCCTTCGGTGGAAACCGCGTCGGGATTCTTCACGTACCCGGGCTCTTGGGATTCTTCCTCGGAGGACTCGGGACCTTCCTCGGAAGAGGCAACAGGTGCTTCGGAGGACACTGCGGGAACGGAGGAGGACTCTTCCTCGCCGCAGGAGGCCAGCAAGCAGCAGGCAACAACCAGCAGAAGAACCGGCAAAAAAGACAGCTTTTTCATGTTCTTTTCCTTTTCTTGTTTGCTTCGTTTTTTTATTATATCACGCTATTTTGCCCTTTGCAAGAGACATTTACAAAAAACAAGAGACCGATGAAGGTCTCTTGTCCTTTGTGTGTTTTTTGATGGGAGAAATTACTTAATTTCGATCTCGCCCATGAAGCCCCAGGTGTGGGAGATCACGCGGATCTCAACGTAACGGCCGGTAACGTCCATCTCTGCAACCAGAGCGTGAACAGCGTTGTCCTCCAGGCCCTCCAGCTCGCTCATCAGAGACAGAGTTGCTGCGGAGTACCAGTTCTCGTTATCCTCGGAAACCAGGATCTCGATGGTGTGGGGGCAGGTGATACCGGGGCCGGTTTCTTTCAGGGAGTGAATGGTCACTTCGCTGATCTCATAGCTCTGGCCCAGGTCGAACTGAACGTAGCCGTAGCCGCGCTCGGTCTGAGCGGGAGTGCTCTGATTGAATGCCATCCAGCCTGCTTCCTGATAGCCGGCTGCAGGGATCTGACCGTCGGTCAACTCAAAGCCTTCGTCGGGGTAAGAGGGAGCTGCATTTTCGTCCCAGCCCCAGCCTGCGTCAGCACCGCCCATGCGGAACTGCTCGGAGATGGTGTACTCCTTGCCTGCGGCAACGTTAGCGCCTTCGGTAGGGATAGCGTCGGGGTTCTTCTCGTACTCGGGCTCGGTGGAAACTTCTTCTTCGGAGGACTCGGGAGCTTCCTCGGAGGACTCGGGCTCTGCCTCAGAAGAGGTAGCGGGTGCCTCGGAAGAAGTAGAGGGTGCCTGGGAAGACACTTCGGGAGCGGAAGAGGTTTCTTCCTCACCGCAGGAAGCCAGCATGCAGCAGGTAGCAACCATCAGCAGTGCCAGCAGAAGGGAAATCTTTCTCATGATTTTCTTTCCTTTTCTTGTTTGTTATTTTTGTGCTTTTGGGCACAAGCGGTATTATACCACACTTGAAACGGAAAAGCAAGTCTTTTCCGAAATTTTACCGATTTGCTCTTCTTTTGTTCATTCATCCAAATAGAAGTCGGAAACGTAATCATTGATGGCCTGCAGAGCCGCCGCTTCAATGGATTCAAAGTAGGCGACGATATTGGAAGAGTTCGCGTTCATGGCAGCTTCAAAAATGGTATGGATGCCGCCGAAGCTATGCAGAACGCCCAAGTCGTAGACTACGTTGTCGAAGATAAGATCCAGCATTTCCAGAGATTCGTCATCTCTGGTATCCTTCCACTTCACAAGATTTTCCAGATACTCGGGGGTAATGTAATTCTTGGCCTCGCAAGCCATCAGCTCGATCATGTAGGCGGAAAAATCGGGATCTTCCGCTATCACGGGGATACAAATACCGTAGGCATAGTAGATGTTTGCAGGGGTGTAATAAGATTTCTGATCCTCACTGCCCTTGGGAACGGGAAGGATGCCCATGTGATCCCGCACCATGTAGTTGCCCAGCTTCTTAACCGCAGAGAAGGCGGATAAGTAGAACAGAGAACGGTCGTTGCCGAAGCCTGCCATGGCGGCTTCCCAGACGTTGCGTTCGGACCAGGTGGGGGTCATCTTCTGGGTGTTGGCATACCAAGAGCTGTCTTTGAAGGCAGAGAGCACCCGCTCGGCGGCCAGAACCGACTTCTCGGTGGCAAAGGAAATAATGGGAAGGTCCTTTTGATCCTTTTCGATCAGCTTGTTGCCGGTGGCGCTGTAGAAGCCGCTGATCCCATTGGTGCCGAACATTCCAAAGCGATCCTCGTAGGTCATCACGCCGTTGTCGTCCAGATCTTCTTCCGCAAGAGCGCACATTTCTGCCATCAGGTCAAGGGTCCATCTGCCGTCTCTGACCAGGTCGTACATAGAACCGTACACGGGACTGCAAAGCTCATCGTAGAGCTCCTTGTTGAACAGGATGGCAAAGGACACGTTCTTTTGCATCATGGAAATATCCCCGGTGGTATAGAACCACTTGCCCCCGATGGAAAGGCTTTCGTTGGCCGCCTGATCCCACCAAGGTGCGTCCAAGTGGATGAATTCAAACTGCGTCAGGTCATACAGCATGGCATCCTGTGCCAAGCGGGCCGCCTGCCCCATAAACGGCATTGCCGCATCGTATTTCACCACGCCTGCCGCACAATCCTCCATGATGGCTTCCGCTACGTTTCTCACCTTGTAGGCTTGGATCGCCACGCCGTATTCCATTTTGATCTCCAAGTTACGCCATCTTACAGCCTCGTTGAGGCGGGGGTCTGTGGTGGCATACAGATCAGGTGCCACCTCTTCGGAATAATAGGTGGATTCAAGCTCATCACCGGTGACGCATACGGTGAAGGTATCCCTTTCGAAATCCAGATAAGGCAGGATCTTCTTAACTGTGTAATGGCCGTGTCCCTCCATGTACAGGTCCTCAGTGTCCCCTTGGGAGGTCTCCGGCTGGGAGGTATCAAAGGATTCTTCCATGGAGGTTTCGTCCTCGGAGGAGGTCTCTACCTCGTCTCCGGAATATACTTCGGATCTATCCTTCCATTCGCCCTCAGAGCTATCCTCCTCCGGAGAGGATTTATCCCCGAGCAGACCGCCAAAGGAAAAGCTGAAATCTCCCGAATCCTTATCTGAGGAAGAAGACTTCTTCTTTTCATCGCAGGAGGCCATGAGGCAACAGGTGGCCACCAGCAAAAGGGCCATTAAGAATGCTAATTTTTTCATAATTATGACCATTCCTTTCGCATTTACAGAAATAATACTTCAATCAGTTCTTCGATCTCTTCCCTTGTGGAGACGGCATTGATCTTTTCCCTGAGCTTTGCGCTTCCCACGCCGCCGCGGCAATATTTGGAAAGGTGCTTCCGCATTTCCAGCAAGGCTTTGGTACCCCGATCTGCCTCCAACAGGCGGATCTGGCGGCGGATCACCTCACGGATCTCAGCGTTGTCCGGGGGCGTATAGGGCAAGCCCTCGAAATGGCAGATCAGCTCACGGAAGAGCCAGGGTCTGCCGTAGCACCCTCTCCCCACCATGATGCCGTCGCACCCGGTGTTTTCCAGCATATCCAAAGCACTTGCCACGGAATCGATATCCCCGTTGCCGATAACGGGAATGGAAAGGGCCTGCTTCACCTTGGCGATATACCCTCTGTCCGCAATTCCGCTGTAAAGCTGTTCTCTGGTTCTGCCGTGGACGAACACCCCGGAGGCGCCTCCCGCCTCACAGGCCTTGGCCACCTCTATCCCGTTGATATGGGTGTCGTCCAATCCCTTGCGGATCTTGGCGGTGACGGGCACAGACACGGCTTTGGAAACGGCTTTTACGATGGCCTCGCAAAGAGAAGGATCCTTCATCACAGCACTGCCGTCCCCGTTGTTATAGATCTTGGGCATGGGACATCCGAAGTTGATATCGATGAAGGCGGGGGAAAATTTTTGCAGCTTGTAAGCCGCCTCCGCCATGGTCTCCGGCTCGTGGCCGAAGATCTGGATGGCGGCGGGACGCTCGTCCTCGTGAAGCATGGCAAGATTGTCCGTCTTGCGGTCGCCGTACACCACCCCCTTGGAGGAGATCAGCTCGGTACACACGCATTCCGCTCCATAGGATACGCAGATGGAGCGGTATGCGTAGTCGGTGATATTGGCCATGGGGGCAAGAAAAATGCCGTGCTTGACTTCAAAGTTTCCGATCTTCATATCAGTTTAAGGTCTTTCCGCTCCCCGCCTGCTTCACCATGCGGATCGCTTGCTTGTTCAGTGCAATATACTTTTCATGACCGATCTCGGGGAGGATGCGCTCCATGGCGTTCCCGGTTTCCTCGATGAGGGGCATATCCGTCAAGGAGGCGGTGCGAAGCACCAATTCCCCGCTTTGTTTTTCCCCGAAGAAGTCACCCGGGCCTCGCTGCTCCAGATCTGCCTTGGCGATGAAGAAGCCGTCGGAGGATTCCTTCATCACGTTCAGCCGCTCACAAGGCTTTCCGCTTCCGTTTACCAGCACGCAGAAGGATTTCCGCGTGCCTCTGCCCACCCGTCCCCGCAGCTGGTGGAGCTGGGAAAGGCCGAAGCATTCCGCGTTCTCGATAAGGATCACGTTGGCGTTGGGGACGTCCACACCCACCTCGATGACGGTGGTGGACACCAACACCTTGGTGCGGCCTGCGGCAAAATCCTCCATAGCCTGAGCCTTTTGTGCGGGAGACTGCTTGCCGTGGATCAGCCCCATGGGGATCCCCGCAAAAGCGCCGCATTGAAGCTCACGGAAGTAGGTCTCCGCCGCCTTTTTGGGGGATTTTTCCTCCGCCAGGGCGTTTTCCTCCACCAGGGGGCAGATGATATAGGCTTGCCCGCCCTGAGAGATCTGCCGCAGGATGGAGCCGTAGATCCCCTTGCGGTCTTTTGGGGTGAGGACTAAGGTATCGATGGTCTGTCTGCCGGGGGGCAATTCGTCCAGCACGGTGACGTCCAAATCGCCGTACAGGATGAGGGACAGGGATCTGGGAATGGGGGTGGCAGACATGACCAGCATGTGAGCCCGCTTCCCCGCCCCAACCTCGCTTTTTTCCAAGAGGGCAGAGCGTTGTCGCACCCCGAAGCGGTGTTGTTCGTCGGTGACCACCAAGCCAAGCTTCGCAAAGGAAACGTCCTCCTGCAAAACGGCGTGGGTACCTACCAACACTTGTATTTCTCCCGTGGCAAGGCGTTCCTTGACCAGGGCCTTTTGCTTTTTCGTCATCCCGCCTGTCAGCAAGGCGGTGGTGATGCCCAAGGGCTCCAAATAGGAAGCCAGCTTTTCCCCGTGCTGGGTGGCAAGGATCTCCGTGGGGGCTAACAGTACCCCCTGCATCCCGTTTCCTGCGCAAAGCTCCAAGGCTGCCGCGGCCACAATAGTCTTGCCGCTGCCCACGTCCCCCTGGACCAGGCGGGTCATGGGAACGGGCTTTGCCAGATCCTCGGTAATCTGACGGATGGCCTTCGTCTGTGCCCCGGTGGGCTTAAAGGGCAAGCGGGAGAGCAAGCGGCTTTCCATGGGAACCATGGGAACGGCGGCGGCGTCCTCCTTGGCATGACGCATCTTCCGCAAAGCCAATCGGAAGATCAACAGCTCCCGAAAGGCGGCGCTTCGTTTGGCCTGCTCCAGCTCCTCCATATTGGCAGGACGGTGGATCTTATAGATGGTCTCCCCGTAGGGCATGAGACGGTAAGCCTTCCGCAGATCCTCGGGAAGGCATTCCTCTACCCCCTTCAAGGCAGGCAGGGCGCTTTCCACCGCGGTGCGAAACAGATTCTGGTTCAGTCCCTCTCCCAAAGGGTACACAGGCAGAATGTCCTGCAAGGGAGACTCCGGCAGAATTGGCTCAATATCGGGGGAGGTGGCCTCCGCGCCGAAAAGCCCCATTTGGATACGGCCATAGAGACGGTAGTATCTGCCGGGCTTGATCTTTTGCGCCAAAAAGCGCTTGCCGAAAAAGGTGACGGTGATGGGGGCGGTATCGTCCTCGGCGTTCATCCGAAGCAATTCGATGCCGCTGTAGGTTCTTCCAACGGTGGGAAGCTTGGTACACCTTACCACCACGGAATACACTTCCCCGTCGGTACACTCCCGCAGAGGCGTAATATCCCCGCGGTTCTGGTAGGATCTGGGAAAGGTCATCAGCAGGTCCTCCACGGTGTGTATACCCTTGGCGGCAAACAGCTTTGCCTTGGCCTCGCCGATGCCCTTCAGGGCGGTGAGGGGGGAATACAACTCCATACGCACAGTCTCCTTTCTCGTTTTTTTCAGTATATCACATTTTTTTGCGTTTGTAAAGCGAAAAAACAAGGCACCCTCTCGGATGCCTTGTGCAAAAAACAATTTAGTCGTTCAGCTCGTAAGCGTCAACGTATTCGTCGATCTTATCCTGGATCGCACCCTCGATACCTTCCAGATGGGAAGTAACGTTGGTGGAATCGGAGCCCATGAGGCTGGTGAACATGGAGTTGATGCCGCCGAAGTCGTACAGAACGCCCAGGTCGTAAACCACGTTGTTGAAGATGTAGTTGTCCAGCATATCCTCGGAGTCGTAGTCCTTGGCATCTCTGCCCTTCAGGGTGACTTCGTAGTATGCGGGAGTGATGAAGTTCTTACCGCCGCAAGCCATCAGCTCGATCATGTAAGCGGAGAACTCGGGATCCTCAACGTTGGTGGGGATGCAGATGCCGTATGCGTAGAAGATGTTAGCGGAGGTGTAGTAGGTATCCTGCTCCTCGGAAGCCTTGGGAGTGGGGATAATACCCATGTGGCCTGCTACGTCGTAGGTACGCAGCTTCTTTACAGCGGAGAATGCGGAGGGGTAGAACAGAGTACGGTCGTTACCGAAAGCACCCATTGCGCCTTCCCAAACGTTCTTCTCGGGCCAGGTTGCGGGGAGCTTCTGGGTGTTGGCAAACCAAGTGTCATCCTGGAAGGTCTGGAGAACCTTCTCGGCGTAGAGCTTGGAAGCCTCGGAGCCGAACTGCAGGTAAGGAATGTCGTTCTGATCCTTTGCGATGAGCTTGTTACCGGATGCAATGAAGAAGCCGCCGATACCGTTGGTACCGATCATGCCCCAGTGATCCTCGAAGTTCATCCCCGCGATATCATCGGATTCGTAGGTCACTTCTCTACCCATCTCAACCATCAGATCCAGAGTCCACTTGCCGTCGCGAACCACGTCGTACATGGAGCCGTATCTTCCGGCAAAAACTTCGTCGTAGATGTTCTTGTTGAACAGGATGGCAGAGGAAACGATCTTCTGCATGATAGAAATATCACCGGTGGTGAAGTACAGCTTGCCTGCGATGGACAGGTTTTCGTTAGCGTCCTGATCCCACCAGGGAGCATCCAGATGGATGTAATCGGAGAACTGCTTCAGATCGTACAGCATGTTCTGCTGTGCCAAGGGAGCCGCCTGGCCCATGAAGGGCAGAGCCGCATCGTAGGTAGCGACGCCGGAGGTGGTGTCCTGGCTGACGGTGGAAGCAACGTTGTCCACCTGGAAAGCTACGATCTCAACGCCGTATTTCTCGGTGATCAGGTCGTTACGAGCCTTGACCGCATCGTTCAGAACGGTGTCGGTGGTGTCGTACAGGTCGGGAGCGATCTCCTCGGAGAAGTAGGTGGTCTCTTTCACGTTGCTGGTAACGCAAACGGTGAAGGTATCCTTGCTGAAGTTAAACTCGGGCATACCCAGATTGTCAACGGTATACTGGTCGTTTTTATCCAAGTAGATAGAGCCTTCGCCGCCTTCGGGACCGGAGGTGGTGCCGTCGGAGGTGGTGCCGCCGGAGGTGGCAGGGGTGCTGGTGGTTCCGCCGTTATCGCCGCCGCAAGCTACCAGCAGGGGGCAGAGCATCAGCAGACCCAGCAGAAGAGCAAAAAGTCTTTTTGTCATGATAGAATCCTTTCTGACATTTATAGTTATTCCTATCATATCACTTTCCATCTTCCCTGTCAATCTGCGAATAAGCCAAAATACCGCTCCGTTTTTTGGCAAAATTCACAAAGGAAACGCATCCCGAAAATGGGATGCGTTCCGATGGTAGTTAGGTTCTGTATTGGTTTTGATATTCCCTGATGGCGGCTTCGATATCCGGAATGGTGCCGTAGATGCGGGAAGCCACGGTGGTGGTGCCCTCTCTGTACATGTCGGGGATCAGGGTGCCCGCCCCGCCCATACCGTGGATCACACCAAGATCGTAGGTCATATTGGAAAAAATGATCTCCAACATGGGTCTGGAATCCCAATCGGCGGTGTGGGTACTGCGAAGCAGACCCTCCTCATATTCGGGAGTAACGGAATTCTTGGAATAGCAAGCCAGCGCCTCGATCATGTAAGCGGAGAAGCGGGCGTCGGGAACGTTGGAGGGGATGCAGATGCCGTAAGCGTACTGCCCCATCACGGGGGTGCTGTAGCTCTGCTGGTTAGCAGAATGCAAGGGCATGGGCAGGATGCCGAAATCCACCTTCTCTCCCTTGCGCAGGGAGGAAACGGAAGCCAAGGTATCCACGTAGAACAGGGCACGGCCTGCGGTGAATACGTCGCGTCCGGTCTGCCAGACGTCCTCCACCTGCTCCTGCAGGGTCTCCACCACCAGCACGGAATCGGCCTTTTGAAGAGTCTGGAGCACCTTCAGAATATTGGTCAGCCCCGTGGCATCGCCCAAAGCAACTCTGGGAGTGCCGGAGGAATTGGTAGTGATCAGCTGTTTGCCGGAGGCTAAGTAGTGATACAGCGCGAGATCGTAGGAGCCCACGGTACCCCAGGTATCCAGATATCCCATACCGGGTTCCCCGTCGATGTCCGCGCTGAGAAGCTTGCCGGTCTCGTACATGGTATCCAGCGTCCAGCGGCCGTCCTTGGCCATGGCGTAGAGATCAACGGAAAGATCGGCCGCCAGGGTCTTGTTGAACAGCACGGCGGCGGCAGCCTTCTTGTGAGAGAAGGTCACGTCACCCACGGCGAAATACTGCTTGCCGTCGAAGGCCAAAACGGAGTTGGCGTTCTGCTCCCACCAGGGCGCCTGAAGATGGATGGTATCGGAAAAATCCTTCAGATTGAACAGCAGCTGATCCTGTGCCAACCCGATGGCGGAGGACAGGAAGGGCATTGCCGCATCGTACTCCACGGTGCCGGCGGTGGCGTCGTTCCGCAGAGTTTCTGCCACGTCGTCCACGCGGTAGGCTTGGATCTTCACGCCCAGGTTGTTTTCCAGCTCGCTGTTACGGATCTTCACGTAGTTTTCGATACGGGTATTGTAAACGCCGTGAGCGATCTCTTCGGAGTAATAGGTCTTCTGTAAATTGTTGCCGTAGACGCATACGGTGAACAGGGTGTTGGGGAATTCAAAGGGAGGCATCTGCAGCTCATCCAGAGTGTAGTTCCCTTCTGCATCCCGATAAGGATCCGTATCGGGAACGGAGCTTTCTTCGGAGGTCTCCTCGGAGGACTCACCCTCGGAGGGCTCTTCCAAGCTTTCATCGCTTCCCTCAGAGGACTGGTCCTCGGAGGGCTCTTCCAAGCTCTCGTCGCTTTCCTCGGAGGATTCATCCAAGGAGGACTCTTCCTCGGAGGATTCCTCTACGGAAGATTCCGGCTCGGAGGGCAGCTCGATATTGCTGATGAATTCCTTGGAGGATTCTTCCTCGGAGGATTCCGCTTCGGAGGAAGGCTCCTCGGAGGAACCCTCAGCGCTTTCCAAAGAGGACTCTGCCGCGGAGGAGGACTCCTCCTCATCCCCGCCGCAAGCGGAAAGGGCAAGGCAGGCGATCAGCAAGCAAGAAAGCAAAAGTATTAGGAGTTGTTTCGTTGTCATGAAAAATCCCTCTTAATCTGCTGTAGGTTTATTTTTCGCTCTGCAAAGCAGTGGCGATAGATTCCGCATCCATACCGCCCACCCAGCGGACAGTAAGCTCTTCGGTCTGGGTGTTGTCGGCAAAAAAGGCGTTACGGACAGCGTTGTAGGCATTCTTGTCGCAATTCACAAGGAAACCGTCCACACGGGCGTTGTATTCCCCGTTTGTCTTACGGTAAAGCACGGGAGAACGCACGGGCTTCCCTTCCGCAGAAGCGGTGAGTTCATCCATAGCGTAGGCGGTGACACCGCCCTGCAGGTTCTGGGTATAGGATACCAGAATGAAGGAACTGCCGTCCTTGCGCTTCCATACAGCCCATTCCTCATCCACGCCGGTTTTGAAGGAGTACTGCTCCTCGCCGGTGGCCGCATCCATCACATAGATCAAAGGCAAGCCGTCTTCCCCGTGAACACGGGCCAGAAGCTCGGGGGTGCCGTCCAGATCAACGTCCTGCAGAGCAAAAACCCAGCCGGTAAAGCTGCCCTGGGTCTTGTTATACACCAAGGTCGCCAAGGGAGACATGGGGATCTCCTCCACCACCTCCACCTTGCAGGTGGCCTTGTTCCCTTTGGGAGTGGTGGCGGTCACGGTGGCCACGCCCAGGCTGACGGCGGTAAGACTGCCGTCCTCCTCCACGCGGATCACGGTATGGTCGGAGCTTTCCCAGATCAGGGTACGGTTGGTGGTGCCCACAGGGGTAAACTCGTAGGGAACCTCCACCTTGCCGCCCAGCAGGGTCATCATCTCCGTCTGCTTGAACACAAATTCTTTTTCCTCGATGGGAGAGATCACGATGTCCTCCAGCTTAGGCTCGCTTTCATCGCGGAAAATGCTGTCATCCACGGAGATCTCACTGCTTTCTTCCACAGAGCTTTCCGCAAGAGAGGATTCCGCCTCAGAGCTTTCCGGAGGCGCGGACTCGGGATCGCTTTCATCCTCGGAAGGCCAGTCGATGCTGATCTCGCCGGGATCAGAGCTTTCTTCCGGAGAAGCTTCCGATTGCGCAAAGCTTTCTCCGCTGCTTTCCGCGGAAGCGGCGGAGGAGACGTCGGTGCTCACTTCCCCGCCCTGTTCCGTGCATCCTGCCGCCAACAGCACCAGGAGCAACGCAACCGTTAAAAACAAAAACTTTTTCATTCCAAAATACCCTTTCCCGACCATCCCTTGCCGAAGCAACGGATGTGATCGGACATTCCCCTTTTTGGCGGTGCCATACAAGAAAATATCACCGCCATCTTAATCAAAGATATCATATCATACTTTTCATTCCCCGTCAATGTTGTTTTTTGTAAATTTTTGTTCGACTCTTCATGAAAACATGGCTTTTTTCGACAAAGGGAGGGGATTCTTTGTCGTTTTCTTCCTATTCTTATTGACTTTTTCGGAGGTTCTGCTATAATGAGAGTACAAAAAACAGAAAGGACTCACACTATGAAAAGAGTATTGCTGTTCATTCTCACCTCTTCCCTGCTGCTTTCCTTCGTAGGATGCGGCGCTCCCGCTCCCGAAACTTCTCAGCCAGCAGTCAGCCAAGAAGTAAGCTCTGAAGCCGAAAGCTCTGTGGCAGAGCCTTCCGAGGACGTTTCCGAAACCGTTTCCCAAGAGGAGGAAAGACCTATGATCTCCATTAAAGGCGATCCCAATTACGCCAACGTGGCTCTGAACAAGAGCTACACCCACACCACCCTCCATCCCGGCAACGATAACGCCTCTTACCCCGACGAAGGCGGCATCTCCATGACCGACGGCGTCATTGCCCCTGCAGACGGAAAGTATTCCGACCCCTCCTTCATGGGCTTTAACAAGAACCACAACGACTACACCGCAAAGGGCTATTCCGCCGTCACTGTAGATCTGGGCGGCTTGCATTATCTGGATAAGTTTGTGGCTCACGTGGCCTCCAAAAAGCATCTCAGCGTGGGCATCAACGCTCCCGAGATCGTGTTTATTTACGTTTCCCACGACGGGGAGACCTGGCATAAGGTGGGCTACACCTCCCATGAGGACAGCGAGACTGTTGCTTCCATCCCCAGCACGCTGGAGCTGGAGTACGCCGTTTCCGCACGCTACGTGCAGTACCGTTTCCTGGGGGACAGCAACTGGATCTTCGTTTGTGAGGTAGAGGCCTTCGGCATCACCGCAGAGGAAGAGATCCCCTTCCCCGGTGAGGATGAGATCATTTCCTTCCTGTTCGTGGGCAACAGCTCCACCTACTACTTCAACATCCCCGTGAAGTTTATGCATCTGGCCGCCTCCGCAGGGGTTGAGGTGGAAGTGGACAACAGCTGTGTGGGCAGTGCTTACCTCAGCTATTTTGCAGATGCTACCAACGAACGCCACGGCATTCCCTTCCGTGAACACCTGGCGTCCAAGAAATACGACTACGTCGTTCTGCAGGATAACAGCGGCGCTTCCTACGAGGATTCCAAGCCTGCCATCGATATCCTGCTTCCCCTGATCAAGGCAAACGGTGCGGAGATGCTGCTGTACAAGCGCTACTCCTCCAACGACGATCCCGCTCAGCGTTTGGACAGCGCTTACCGTCACGAGGTGAACTACTCCAAGCTGGCCGAGACCTTCGGGGTTGACCGCGTGGCTCCCGGCGCAGACGCCTTCCTGATCTGCACCGAGAAGTATCCCGAGATCAATCTGTACCACACCGACAACTCCCACCACGGTGCGGGTGAGGGTGCGTACCTGCTGGCCTGCGTCATGGCCATTGAGTTCCTGGATCTGGATCTGGACAAGTGCACCTACACTGCAGGTCTGGACGAGGCCACCGTTGCCAAGCTGAAGGAATGTGCCAAGATCGCCTGTGCAGAAGGCTACGATTACCCCCAGAAGTAAGATAGAGCGACCAAAAGGAGACGGTTTCGGCCGTCTTCTTTGTTTTTTGTGAAGGGTACGTTCCGCCCCTTTTTGAAAAAAGGGGCGGCCCCCAAAAACTTTCACTGCCGAAAACTATCGTTTTCGGGTAAAAATACTTGAAATCCCAAAAAAGCTATGATACAATAAAAGAAAAAAAGGGAGAAAACGCTATGAGGAGAAAAATCGCATTCTTGACAGCCGCATTGCTGACGATTTGCCTGCTTTTGTCTTCCTGCGACAACACTCCGAAGGATCTAAAGATCGCGGGAGAATGGCGCGGGGTAGATCACCGGGACGTGTTGATCTTTTATGAGGACGGCACCTGCGAGTATATTCTCGAAGGCCGGGAAAACGAAGAAATGGCCTGGCGGTACGATCCGGAGGAAGGCTGTCTTTACGTGGACACCTATACCAACGTGATCCTTTCCACGCCCCCGGAAGGATATTCCCTCTCCCCCGACGAGTCCTATTGCGAAAACAGCCGTGCCGTGGAAACCCACCGCTTTGAACCGGACGGGGATTCCTTCTACGTAGAATTTTACCGCAACGGCAAAAAACGTCTCTACCATCCCGATAGCTACGAAGAAGCCCACCGTGAATACGTTCAGGGAGTACGGAAAGAACTAAAAGAAGCGACGCGCAAGGCGGAAAAAATATCTGCAGGAGACGAATACGTACAACGGTCCGACTATTGGGATGCGGAGATCACCTACGAGCTTTTGAACGTAACCTGTGAGGATCAAATCGTAACCTTGGAATTTGAATGCAAGAACACCGGAGAAAAACCGTTTTCCCAATCATTCCTGCTTCTGATCACTCCCGACCTCGTCACACCGCGTCCGTACAACGGGCTGTTTCAATGGAATAGCGACGGCTTGTGGCTAGATGAAAAAGGGGACGAGCTGGTGGTCACTCCCGGGGAAACGAAAAAAGGGTTCTACCGGATCGATCTCAGCAAAACCAACTTTTCTATCGAAGAAACACGAAGCTTTTACGGAAGCGTCTTCGGGCTCATCGGCTGGGGTGCAGAGATCGAGGATTCGGTGGACGTCCCCGGTTATGGCTCTATCCCCATTTATGGCGACTATAAGTACTACATCGACTTGGAAGAATTTCTCTCATAAAACGCAAAAAGAAGACGGCACAAAACCGTCTTCTTTGTTTTTGTATAGGTCAATCGTCCCAGTCAAGCTCCTGCTTTAAGATCTTGCCGTCGGAAGTACGGATCTCGTATTCGTACTCGTAGCCGCCGTGGTCAAAGTCGATCTCGTAGAGGGTGACGCCCCGATCGATATCCTTTTCCACCCGCAGGCGGGTGACCTGCTCTCCGGTGAGCCCTGCGTGGGCGAGGGCGATGGCAACCGCTTCCTCCTCCGTCAGCTCCCCGGTCTCCTCCTTGGGAGGTTCTGCGGGAGGCTCGGGGACGGCGGGGGTCTCCGGCTGCTTGGCGGGCTTTTCCTGCTCGCTCTTCTGCTTTAAGATCTCTCCCGTGGTGGCATCGATCTCAAAGTCGTACTCCGTGGTTTCGTGCCGGAGCTCCACCTCCCACACCTGCACGCCACGCTCGTAGTCAAGCTCCGAACGGTCAAAGAGCACTTGGTCACGGGTGAGCCCCAGGGATTCCAGAGCGATGGTCTCGGCTTGCTCTGCCGTGAGGGTCACGGGAGTCTCTACGGGCTGAGAAGGGGTGGTTTCCGGCTTTTTGGCAGGGCCTTCCCGATCCACGTCCTGCCGCAGGATCTCTCCCGTGTTGGCGTCGATCTCAAAGTTGTACTCCGTGTTCTCGTAACGGAACTCCACCTCCCAGACCTGCACGCCACGCTCGTAGTCAAGCTCCGAACGGTCAAAGCGTACTTGGTCACGAGTGAGCCCCAGGGATTCCAGAGCGATGGTCTCGGCTTGCTCTGCTGTCAGTGCTGCGGAAGAGACTTCCCAGCTTTCCAAGGCGAGTGCCGCAAGGGCAACGCCGCCAAGGCACAGGATCACAGTCAGCAAAGCGGCAAAAAGTTTCTTCATCATGTTTCCTCCATTTTTGTCGGGTCGTTGGCTGTTTGGTGCTTACGTAAAACCGCAAGCGTACTTATAAAAAGGAATCAATCGTCCCAATCGGCATCCAAGATTTTACCGTCGGAAGCACGGACGGTATACTCATACTCGGTGCGTCCTTCGCGGAATTCGATCTCGTATACCAACGTGCCGTCATCGTGATCCAAATGGGCGTTCACGTAGGAAACCTGCTCGTTGGTCAGTCCTGCGTCCTCCAAGGCGATGGCGACGGCTTGCTCTTCCGTCAGCTCGGGGGTGAACACTTGATACAGAATAATACCCGTCGCGGCAAGAATCAAACAGATGGCGACAATGACAATGATCAGTATTTTTTTGGACATGGTCGACTTCCTTTCTTTTGCTTGATAGAAAAAGGCAGGAACAGCTCATAGCCGCTCCTGCCGTGGTTTGTTTTTTTGTTTCCCGGCAGGGTTGGAAATCGTTTTCTAATCGATGTCGGGTGTATTGATTTTTGGTTTACGCTTCTTCGAATACGCTCTTGTCCAGACCGCAAACGGGGCAAACCCAATCCTCGGGAACCTCTTCCCAGGGGGTGCCGGGGGCAATGCCGTTATCCGGATCGCCTACAGCGGGATCGTATTCATAGCCGCAGGGGCAAATGTATTTCATAGTCGTTTCTCCTATGTTGAATTAGTTGAAGTATCTCTTCAGCAGACCCTCGAATGCCTTGCCGTGTCTTGCCTCGTCGCGAGCCATTTCGTGAACGGTGTCGTGGATAGCGTCCAGACCCAGCTCCTTAGCCATCTTAGCCAGCTCAAACTTGCCTGCGGTAGCGCCGTTCTCGGCCTCAACGCGGAGCTCCAGGTTCTTCTTGGTGCTGTCGGTGATAACCTCGCCCAGCAGCTCTGCAAACTTAGCAGCGTGCTCAGCCTCTTCCAGAGCAGCCTTCTCCCAGTACAGACCGATCTCGGGGTAGCCCTCGCGATGAGCAACTCTTGCCATAGCCAGGTACATACCGACCTCGGTGCATTCGCCTACGAAGTTCTCACGAAGACCGTCGATGATCTCCTGGGGAGCGCCGTTGGCAACGCCTACGATATGCTCTGCGGCCCAGGTCATTTCGTTGGCAACCTGCTCAACGAATCTCTCGCCGGGAACCTTACAGATGGGGCACTTTTCGGGGGCGGAATCGCCTTCGTGAACATAACCGCAAACGGGACATACAAATTTCTTCATAAATAAATCCTCCAAATTGTTTTTTAAAAGTGTTAAGTGGTATCTCTTATTGACACGCTCATTTTAGCAAGAATTTTTTCGATTGTCAATAGGTTTCTTAAAAGTTTTTAAAATTAAGAATTATTCTCATTTCTACTGTTTGAACTGGTGGTTATACAGGGTGGCGTACATCCCGTTTTTGGCAAGAAGCTCCTCGTGGGTGCCCCGCTCCTCCACGCCTTCGGCGGTAAGCACCACGATCTCATCGGCGTTCTTCACGGTGGAAAGGCGGTGGGCGACCACCACAACGGTTCTGCCCTTGGAAAGCTCCTCCAAAGACTGCTGGAGCAGCATTTCCGTCACGTTGTCAAGAGCGGAGGTGGCCTCGTCCAGGATCAGGATGGGCGGGTTCTTCAGGAACACACGGGCGATGGAGATGCGCTGTTTCTGACCGCCGGAAAGCTTAATGCCGCGTTCACCCACGTTGGTGTCGTAGCCCTGCTCCAGGGTCATGATGTAATCGTGGATGTTGGCCTTCTTGGCGGCCTCCATGATCTCCTCGTCGGTGGCGTCGGGGTTGCCGTAGGCGATGTTCTCGCGGATGGAGCAATTGAACAGGAACACATCCTGAGCCACGATGCCGATGGCACGGCGGAGATCCTCACGCTTAAAGTCGCGGATGTCCACCCCGTCGATGGAGATGGTACCCTTTTCCAATTCATAGAAGCGGGGGATCAGATGGCACAGGGTGGTCTTGCCGCCGCCGGAGGGGCCTACCAAGGCAACGGTCTTGCCGCTTTCCAGCTCCAGGGACAGATCGTCGATGACGTACTTGTCCCCCTTCATCCCTTCCCCGTCGTAGCGGAAGGAAACGTGGTCGAAGGTGATGCGGCCGTCCACCTTATCCTTTTTCACGGGGTTTTCCGGCTCGGTCTCCTGGGCCACCTCCATGATCTCACGGAAGCGGTGGAAGCCGGTCATGCCGTTTTGCATTTGCTCGATGAGGGCCACCAGGCTGTTGATGGGCTTAAGCACCATGGAGATATACAGTACGAAGGCGGCGAAGGAGCCGCTGTCGATCCAGCCGTTGTAGAAGAAGATACCCCCTGCCGCCAAAGCGATGAGGTACAGCAGGTCGGACAAAAAGCCCATGCCGGAATGGAACTGCCCCATGGCCTTGTAGGAGTTACTGCGGACGTTGACGTATCTGCCGTTTTCCAGGTCGAACCGCTGGTTTTCATGCTCTGCGGAAACGTAGGCACGGGAGACGCGGATGCCAGCGATGGAGGTCTCCACCTCGGCGTTCACCTCTGCGATCTGCTCCCGGGATTCCTTAAAGGCCTTGTGCATTCTGCCCCGCATTTTCAGAGAGAACAGCACGATCACGGGAACCATGGCGAAGATGATCAGCGCCAGAATGGGGTTGATGGAGCCCATGATGGTAAAGGAGCCGATGAACATCACCACGCACAGGAACAGGTTCTCCGGGCCGTGGTGGGCAAGCTCGGTAACATCGGAAAGGTCGGTGGTTATACGGGTCATCAGCTGTCCGGTGCGGCTGTTGTCGTAAAAGGAGCAGGACAGAGTCTGCATATGGGCAAAGACGTCCCGCCGCATCCGGGCCTCCACCAGAACGCCCATGCGGTGGCCC
>JAZNPH010000017.1:0-15585 GCA_045589515.1 Eubacteriales bacterium
CGTCATAAAATGTTTTCAATTTTGGACGGGTCTACCCCTTGACTTTTGGACTAAAAACGCATATTACTTAAGTAGAGAGTGGCATCTCTATACCTTCGGTTTTGTTCTTTGGACAGGCAATGTGTCCTGTTACGGAGTCAAAATATATTTCATTTACGAAGGGGTGTTTCAAAGTTAAAACTCTCTAAGCAGGGAAATTTTCTGTTCGATGGCTTTAAGTGCCAAAACTCGAACCACCTCTCTCGGCCATATTGAGAACACACTACTTCCGAGAATCCCGCAAAAAAGCGGCCAACCATATTGAAAAATCGTCAAACTTATATTATAATGTGAGACGTATAGGTTTCATCACATTAGAATCAAGTATGATGAATTTGCGCAAAGACCAAGAGCATAAGGATTTGTTCAGCCCTATAAAGCCCATACGAAAGGAGCAAAAGCTCAATGCAATTATATCGAACTCTTGATAAAGATCTTTATTATTTTATAGTTTATTTTACACGCGTGGGGTTGTTCCTGTTGCTCCTTGCTTCGTTCGGTTTCATGATATGGCCGTTTTTTGGTATGCATTGGAGCATAGCTCTCATCACGTCTCCTTATTTTGTGTTTTCGCTGTGGGGGCTAACCAGAAAAAACGGTCGAAAAGCAGTTAAAATTTATCCGGATCATATTGAGATTTTTGGTCACAACAAAAAAATTTTAAAAGTCATGTACTTCGAACATATTCAATTTCAAAAACGTAGTGTGACCATAAACGTCGCGAGGTTCAGCACACATAGTTTTGAATGCTTGCTTTTATATGACGGAGCAGACAATATAGACGGCGAAATTGCCCGCTTAAAGCACAACGGCAAAAACGAACCTTTTTATATGGCCTTGGATAACATGGAATCTTTTTTGGTTATCCAAAATCCTGAGGTTATTTCGTTGCTTGAACAAATGCCAACCATCCAAGAAAAGCTCCACGCCGGTTTATAAGCAACACATCAAACGAAGGAGCCGGGCTTAACCGCCCGGCTCACCAGAAAAAAATATCTCCGCCATTGGTCCCTGTGATGCTAACGGCAGATTGATTCGCGAGAAACGCACATCGACTATGTATCAGCCGGAGTGTAACCTCGTATATCAATACGATGCCTCCGGCGCAATCATCGGCTTCACCTACCATCCCTACTCCGGAACGGCTACGCAATATTTCTTCGGCAAGAACGCACAGGGCGACGTTATTTGCATCTACGATGCCAATGGAACCACCGTTGCAAGATACTACTATGACGCTTGGGGCGCTTGCACGATCGCGTACGATAACACTTCTATCGGCATTGCCAACATCAACCCCATTCGTTACCGTAGTTATTATTACGATGTTGAATCCGGATGGTATTACCTGCAGTCTCGTTACTATGACCCTGCGGTAGGCCGTTTCATCTCTCCCGATGATCCTTCCCTTCTCGGCGCCAACGGTGATTTACTGTCGTACAATTTGTATGCGTATTGCAGCAATAACCCGGTGAATTATAGCGATCATACAGGTTATGCACTAGACACAGCAGTGGATATTCTTTCTCTGCTTTTGGGCGCCGGAGAAGTCCTTGCAAATCCATGCGATGTTTGGGCATGGGCTGGGCTTTTGGGCGATGTTGTGGACGTTGTCATTCCTTTTGTTTCTGGCACAGGAGAAATAGTAAGAGGTTCTAAAACAACAATTAGATTACTTAGCAAGAGCGATGATATTGTTGGCAGTGCAAGAGCATTAAAAAACGCAGCCAATGCTAGAGATGAACTTATAGATGCAGTAGGGACATATATCATTTTGTATGCCGATGATGCAGTTTATGTCGGGAAGGGCGGTTTTGGAAGAGCAATAGTATCCGCAGTTGCACACCAGAGGGATGTAAAAGCAATTATTTGGGCTCCTGTTCAAAATGATAGCTTAGCATTTGTTGCAGAATATCTTATGCAGAGAGTGCGATAGTTAAGCAAAAACACTTCAAAGTCGCTCAACATTATTTGGAGTCCTGGAAAAAAATACTCGATACACTACTTGGTAATACAAAAATATAACGGAAAACAATTATGAATCATCCATGGTACAGTCATATTCCTACAAATGAGTTTTACTTCAAAGCATTAAATACAGACGACCGAGATGCTTTAGTGATTATTTCTCCTCCCGATACGCGCTCTCCTGCCGGGCCTTATTTTCATTCCAGCTATTCTTTGGAAGATCATATCGCTTTGGTACAATCGAAGAACTTGAGAAAAGCAATCATTATTGCAGAAGATATTTCTTTTTTACGCGAATGCCCAAGTTTGGAACAGCTATCTGTTAGCCCATCATATTCGGCTGAAAAATTTGACTTTTCGCCCCTTTATGATATGCCAAATCTAAAGTGGTTATCCTGCGAAACTACTTTTGGTCCCGGTAATAAAAAGACAGCTTCATTTGACGGTAGCAGGTGTCCTAATCTCACTCGATTATCTGTTGACGGAAGACAAAACGCCTTTTGCATCTCCGGCATGAGGAAATTAAAATCCTTGTTCTTGCATTCCGGAGCCTATCGGTCAGAGAATCTTTCGGCGTTTTCCGATTGCGAGGAACTTGTTAATTTGTGGTTTACACAGATACCCTTGCGCTCATTGGATGGAATTGAATCTTTGAAATCTCTCAAACGATTGGAACTGGATGTATGTTCTAAATTAGAGAATCTCTCTGCACTGTCCGCATGCGCAGAAACCCTTTCATGGCTTCAAATCAATTCATGCAACAAAATTATGGATTTCTCGTTTCTTGGCAATTTGAAGAACCTGGAATATCTTCACATCGCAGGCAACAACACCATTCCCGATCTATCTTTCATTAAGAACATGCCCAATCTAAAAACATTGTTTTTCACCGTGAAAATCCAGGATGGCGATTTAACCCTGTGCAAGGGTATACCTGACGTTCGGTTTGTGGACCGCAGGCATTATAGCCACAAATCAAAAGATTTCCCAAAGAACGGTTCCATTAAAACGCACCTCTTTTATTATGAAAATGAATAAGCAGAACGGCGCCCATGAGCACTTTAATCTGGTCAAAAAAGAGCCCTTAATGCTCCCCCCTATCGCACACTGTGACCGTTTTCGACCTGCAGGTCATGGTAGAACGCCTTCGAAAGGAAGGTGGCACCATGACCGAGCAGAAGAGCCGAGTGGTAAAACACCCGGCTCTTCTGAAAAGACATCTGCTCCACCTATTTCCGCGATGCTAACGGCAGATTGATCCGTGAAAAGCGTGTTTCCAACCTGGATCAATCGGAAGTTAACCTCGTCTATCAATATGACGCATCCGGCGCGATTATCGGCTTCACGTACTATCCTTCCTCCGGCACTGCCTCGCAATATTTCTTCGGCAAAAACGCACAGGGCGATGTGCTCTGCATCTACGATGCCAGTGGAGTACTAATGGCTGGATACGCCTACGACGCTTGGGGTGCTTGCACCGTTGCATACGATCATTCAATTATCGACGTTGCCGACATCAATCCCATTCGTTACCGTAGCTATTACTACGACACTGAAACCGGATGGTATTACCTGCAATCTCGTTACTATGACCCCACAGTAGGCCGTTTCATCTCTCCCGATGATCCCTCCCTGCTCGGCGCCAACGGAGATTTGCTGTCGTTCAATTTGTATGCGTATTGCAGCAATAATCCGGTGAATTACAGTGATCCGAGTGGGCATTTCACTCTGGTAGCAAGCATTGCAATATTTGTCGCAATAACATTCTTCTGCACCGTAGATGGCGCTATAACGGCAGCACAAGCCGGACAGGACATTGGGATAGGGGCTTTTGCCGGATTTATTTCTGGAATTGTTGCTAGTGGTATGGCACTTTTCTGTCCTCCATCAACCTTGTTGGGCTTAGTTGTGCAAAGAGGCGCAACAAGCCTGGTATACGGGGGGCTCAATGAGTTTTTCCAAACTGGCACTATAAGCAATGAAGCTTGGGCAATGATTGGCGTGGATGTCGCCTTTGATGTTTTCCTTTCGATGTTCTACGCAAATAGCATTCCCACTCCTGTTCTTTTGAATGCAACACTAAATGAAGTTCTTCCTGTAATAGTTGGAGCACCAGTCGATTCTATCATTGATATACTACAAACTGGTCTTATTTATGTTCCTATCTTGCAAAGTCATCCTAGCTACAGTTTTAGTTGCGCCCCTACCCCACCATTCAACGGCAGTTTTAAAGAGAGCCTTACCCCGCTAATGGATAATTCGATCTTTAAACCAACGTATATCTGAGGTTTTCTTATGAAAAAGCACTACCAATTCCACAAAACTTTAACCGTTCCAATAATCCGCGCAGCCGTGCCATACTATATTGCAATTTCCCTATGTGTTGCAGGAAGTGTCGCAGCAGCCTTTTTCACGGAGGACTTATCATGGAGTCCGCTTGCTCTGTTTATTGCGGGATATATAACTATTGCGTACTTATATAAAAGGAAATTTCTACGTCAGATAGTTGTATTTGAAGACCGTGTTCAACTATATGCCAGAGGAGGGACGCTCAAGCAAGAATATCTCTTCGCCGACATGAAAGTTTCTCGTCAAAATGTTGTCTGGAATGAACGTTTTGGCACTGAATTTGAAGCATTGATCTTATATCGTAATATGGAGCTATACGATGGAATGCTTCTGAGAAAATACTTGAGAAACGAGAACATTTTAATTATTACTAATCCCGAGGTGATCCACATTTTAGAGAGGCACTTAGGGATTTGTTCCAGAAAGAACGGCGATGGAGATTCCACATCAAGCATTGATAAATCCCCCCTCGCTGTATCGCATACGCCCATTGCATCCGCAGAACCAGATGTACAATACAGCTTGCTGAGCAAGGATATTTCGGAGCACAAAGCTATTCGCAAAAATTATGTTATGTTCTTAGCGCTATATGGTTTGGGAATACTCCTTATGTCATTGTTGATGGATATCATCATCTTGCTGATGTTAATTCCCTGGGCTATATTGGTCGTCGGTTCGGTTTTACTTCACTATTCTCCAAAAATGTACCAGCGATATGCAGTTGTCACAAAGGAGAAGGTTTCCGTTTATTCCCGCAAGGGAAGGCATTTGCAGGACTTGTATTTTTCCGAAATTCGCGCGGTCAAGCGTTCCTTTTATATGGAAGGAGTATATTTCGCCCAAGAGGCAGATTGTATAATCCTTTTTGGCGGTCCAACGTTGCCCGACAAGGAAAGCTTTGAAAAATATTGGAAGAATAAAGACATTTTGTTTACTAACAATCCCCAACTCATTTCTGTTTTGGAAGAACTTGTACCCGATGAACAATTCCTGGAACACAAGCACAAGATGTCCTGAATGATATCTCTAAATATGATTGCCACATTAGCAAACTCATAAATACCGAGTGCTAAGGGGTATCAAAAGAGCCGGGCTTAACCGCCCGGCTCACCAGAAAAAAATAACTTCGCCATTGGTCCCTGTGATGCTAACGGTGTGACCGCGGCGGAATACAAGTACGATGCGTAGGGCAACATCAATTGCAACAGAATTCTTTGAAGTGGTATCAGGCAAGATCGCTCTGATGTTGGATATTATTTAATTGCTGTATATACGTATCGGCGGCGGGGATGCTCCCGGAAGAACCACGTTGTAAAACACGGTATTCAAGCAAGAGTTGATAAGCCCTTCCCTTTTCTTGATTGAAATCAAAAAAAGAATATGCTATAATGGAGAAAAGCAAGTTGTCGAGGAGGCGTTTTGAAATGAGAATCATAGACGGTTTTCACGGTGCTCGCGGATGCTTTGAGGACGGACGTTTTTGCAAAGCAAGGTGGGATGCTTACATAGATTCACTTTCTCCGATGCGCAAGTTATTGGAAGCGGATGCCGCATCTTACGTGTTTGAAAAAGACGTACTGCCCGTATTGGAGCGGGTTCCTTTGGAAGAAAAACAGCTCTCGGTATTGCACAATTCCTTTTGCAAGGTTACCGCGGGACTGGAGGAACGTATTCGCTCGGCTGTGGGTTTTCTTCCGGAATGTGACGTGATCTTATATTTGGGACTGTGCAATGGCGCAGGCTGGGCAACCACCGCGGGAGGGCGGAAAGTCATCCTTTTGGGAATTGAAAAAATAGTAGAATTGGGCTGGACAGACGAGCGTGCCATGGCAGGACTGATCTACCATGAATTAGGGCATCTTTGGCATTTTGCGCTTCGCGAGGCGGAAACGTATGGGGATTCCCCTGCTTCGCGAGGATTGTGGCAATTGTATACCGAAGGAGTCGCCATGTATTTCGAGCAACTGCTTTGGGGAGATTCTGATTTCTTTCATCAGGATCGAAACGGGTGGCTCGGCTGGTGCAAAAACAATCAGAGCAGGCTGTTCCGGGAATACCTCCGACGCGTTGAGGAGGGCGAAAGCGTTCAAGACTTCTTCGGAGATTGGTGTGCCTTTGAAGAGCACTCTGACGTTGGATATTATTTGGGTGCTGTATTGGTACATCGTTTGGCGGAACGGCTTGGTCCCGAGGGGATGCTCCAAGCCTCGTCGGGCGACGTGCTCGGGGAACTGCGTGTATTGACATACGAATAAGAAATTGCCGTCTTGATTTTTCCTTAGGGGAGAATCAAGACGGCATCTTTATTTGATGGAAGGATGATCGTCGGTGGCGGGGTTATCCAGCAGCCGGCCGTGCTTTGAAAAGCGGGAGCCGTGGCAGGGACAATCCCAGGAATGCTCGGCGTGGTTATACTTCAAAGCGCATCCCAAGTGGGGACATCTGGGCGAAGTGAGGGTCAGAAGGCCTACCGTGGATTCCAGGAGATTTACGGCAAGCCGGGGACGCAGGATGGTACGGGAAGGTGAGAAAACGGCGGCATAGGGGTTGGGCTTGCCTTGGATCAGATCGCAAAGGAGTCCCGCGGCCACCATGGCATTGGTCATCCCCCATTTTTGAAACCCTGTTGCCACGAACACGTCGGGCGTGGACTTGGCGTACTGCCCGATATAGGGAACGCCGTCCAGAGTCATGCAATCCTGGGTCGCCCATCTGCCCGCGATCTCCGCCTTGGGGTAATACTTCTTGGCAAAGGCTTCCAGCTCCTGCCAGCATCCGCCCTGCTTCCCCGTGCGGTGTCCCCCGCCGCCCAACAGCAGTAGGTCGCCATAGCTACGGAAGGACAGCCCTGTATCGGCTTCATCCACGTACATACCGGAGATGGCCCCGGCGTTTTTCAAGGCCATGACGTAGGAGCGGTGCTGGTAGAGCTTTATGGGGTACAGCCCGTGCTTGTTGAGCATGGGAAAATGGGTGGCGATGATCAGCTTTTTGTAAGCGATCTCCCCGCAGTTGGTGATCGCCTTGCCCGGCATCAGCTCTGTGACCTTGGTGTGCTCCAGGATGGGCAGGTCCTTTGCGATGGCGTGCAAGAATTTCAGCGGGTGAAATTGCGCTTGGTTTTTGACACGGACGGCGCCCGCCGTCTTGAAGGGCAGCTCGGGTGTGTCGGACAGCTCTGCAGGAACGCCGATACGGCGCAAAGCCGAGGCTTCTCTTTCTATCTTGGCGCGTTGGTCAAGGGAATACACGTAATTGTCCCGCTTTTCGAAATCGCAGTCGTTGGCTTCGCAAAGGCGGGCGTATTCCCGGATGGCGCCGTTTTGTGCCTCGGCGTAAAGCTTTGCCTTGGCGAGGCCAAAGCGGTCGATCAGCTTACTGTAAAGCAGGCCGTGGCCAAGGGTGATCTTCGCCGTGGTGTTTTTGGTGACGCCGCCGCAGATCTCCCCTGCTTCCACCAGCAAGCAATCCACGCCTGCAGAATTCAGCTTATGGGCGCACAGGATGCCTGCTATTCCACCGCCGATGATGAGCACGTCTGTATTCCCGCGAATGCGTTTATCCCCGTCAGGCGCCTTAGAGAGCGTCTGAGGCAAGTCCTTCTCCCAAATGGATATCATGCTTCGTTCCCCCGTGATGTTTTAAGGTTAGTATTGGTTATTTGGGCGGTCCGTATACGTGCGGAAGGGCGTGTTTTTTGGATCGAAAACGAAAATCAAAAGTGCCAAAATCCGAACCACCCCCAAGACTTGAAAAATCCAGATATAGCTTGGATTTTCGGTCAAAAGTGACAAGGCTCGAATCACACCTTTTTGAAGGTGATTTTCAGCATGAAAAAGACGAGCAATTGTGCTCGTCTTAATGCTTCTTATAGATCTTTGTTTTTCTTTGATTCTTTTGCCGCACGAAGGGGATGGCGCCGAGGGAGCGGAGCTTGGCGAGGCGGTTTTCGTTGGGGGCGGCGGCCAGGGCTTTACGCTGTGCGTAGAGCCAGCGGCCGATGTTGACGCCGCGGTATGTATCCTGGAATTTGGGAAGTCTGCCGAATTCCTCGCGGAAGGCGACGGTCAAAGCGAATTTCTTCTCCCAATCGGACTCCGTCACCCCCAAGGCGAGGAGCTTTTCCGTTTGCTCGTCCGCAAGCTCGCCGTTGCGCATGGCAAGTCTCTGGCGCTGCAGCCACGCCCCTACGGGCAGGTCGCCCTGGTACTCATCCTTTCTCGGAAGGCGGGAAAATTTCTCTCTGAAGGCCGTTAAGGAGGCGTAGAAGCGCTCCCACTTGTCCAGTGCGCCGATGCGGGCAAGCTTTTCCATTCGGTCGGGACGGTCTGCATCCCGTTTGGTATGCTCCGCCAGCCAACGGCCCAGCTTCACGCCGCGAAATTCCTCGTAGTAAAACGGGAGTCTGCCGAAGCGGTCCAGGAACTCCAGCACCAGCCGGTAGCGCTTTTCCCAGGCGGTGTCGTGGGCGTTTAACGGGCGGAATCCCTCCCCTGCCTGCCGACGTGCTTTGTCTGCCAGGATCAGCTTCTTTAAGTACTCGGCTTTGTTGGGCTGGGAGGCGAGCCACTCTTCGATGGCTTCATCCTGCAGGTTGAACCGCAGGATATACTTTAACCTCTTCACGGATTTCTGTTCCCTCCTTCGCGGGAGCTGCACGTTGCATATCTTCCAGGATCAAGGCTTTCAGGTAGGCGCCCTTGTCTTCCTGCGCGAAGAGCCACTCTGCCGCCTCGTCATCCTTTTTCCCGAAGGAAAGGGTAAATCGATTGTCTTTTCGTTTTTCGCTCATAAAGTCACCTTATTTTGGGCAAAAAGGAGCCGCGAACGGCTCCTTTTGTTTGGTTTAGTCAGTCCAAGTAAACTTATGCTCAACGCCGGCGTTCTCGCCATTTACAGCGGTCTGCGCGCCGTTGAAAACGCTGACCGTGATGATGTCGGATTGCTCTAAGATTACAACTTCCAATTCCGGAGTTTCATATTTTTTCTTCATACTCAACCTCCGGTAGCGGGAGAAGTCACACCTGCCAACGCCCAAAGCTGTTCTAACAGATACTTGAATTCATCGGTTGTGGCGTTTCCTTCGGAGTCTTTATCATATACGCCGTTGATATACGCTCCCAGACCATAGCCGATCTGTCTGCCGTATACGCAAACGTACTCGCCGTCCTTCTCGAAGACGATGGCGGGACGCAAGGAGAACATGGTCTTGTATTCCTGCGCTTTCAGATCAAAGACAATTGTACCCGAAGTACCGTTTCCGGATATCGTCGGAACAGTAAAGGTGCCGTCCGGCATTACGATAATCTTGTCATCGGTGTTCCAAGGTCCGTTATCGGGATACTTTCCGATCTCTGCGTTTGTGATCGTGTCACCATCAACTACGGTGTCGTTGGGGATCGCATTGAACAGCAGATACGCCATGTTACGGTTTTCGAGGGTAAGATTTGTGTTGGAGATATCCCCTACCAACAAGCCGATCTGCTTGATCGTGTAGCCTTCGGGAATGCCGCTCAGCTGGTAAGAAATGCCCAAACGCAACGCTTCGTCGAAGTAGATGTTTGCACCGGTGGTCTCAACAGAGATACCATTCCACACCTGAGGCTTAAAGATAGAGGAAAGTTTTTGGCTTTCTTCAACGGGATTGCCGCTAACGGTGTGGCCGTTTTCCAGCGTCGTATTGCTATCAGCGTAATCCTTCGCGGCGTTGCCGTAAGCGAGGAGAGCCTGCTTTAGTTCTTCGTCGTCGCCGGCACTGTAGGTTGCCAGATTAACGGTAAAGTTTCTACTGTAAGTAGCACCATCGGGCGCTGTGAAAGTCAAAGTAAACGTTAAATCGTTAGGAATTTCATCCGCCGGAATAGATTTCACAACATAACGTTTCCCGCTACTCACTGCTGTTTGTAATGAGTTACCGCTGAGCCCAATGGATGTCGTCGGGTTCACTATGTAATCTTCCGTGAAATACCCGTTGAACCACAGGTAGTCATTCAAACGATACGCTACGTTCAGTTCGGGAGCGCCTGTCAACCAAACGTTTAACCCGTTGCCGTTCGTAACGCCGCCCGACTTTCCGGTCAAAGAAACATACTGCGAAGCCTCATCTGCCGTAGCATCCGGTTTCAAACCCATCATGTGGACTACCGCAACAGTATCCCACGCAAGGTCGTTGGTCCCCTGCGCCGTCATAGCTTCGTTGATAGAATCGAGATCGTTTTTCGCATTGGTCATGTCGATGGTGCCGTATCCGGTGAGAACGTTGTAACCGTTGGCACGAAGAACAATTCCGTTCCCAGCCGTCTGTAACGAATTAGTCACGTACAAACCGCCATTTACGATCAGTTTGCCGTCCACGTTCAATTTTGCGCTGCCAACGTTGTCGGCAGTAAACGTAAACGGATAAGTTACACCGTTGAATCTCGTAGGATTGAGAGGGTACGCACGCTCACCATAGCCCCACTGCTCAGTGCTATTAGCGTGTTTCCCTCTGTAGTCGTAGTCATTCAAGCGATAGAACACCAAGTTGCACTTGCTTGCAATAGTAAGTTTACCGCTGGGTTTCACATCCAATGCTGCTCCGGGAAGGAACTTGTAATCGTTGTTGCTGAACGTCAGATTTCCGGCTACTTCAAGCCGAAACGGTGCCGCAAAAGGAACGTAATAATCTGCGGAGTCCATGGTAATATCCATGGTTCTACCGGCAACCGTTATAGTCATTGTAATAGAAAACGAACCAGTCTCAGCAACAGAATTCTCGTCAACGCGAATCACAAACTGACCGGCACTATGATCATAATACTTGGTAATTGACCCGGACGTGCAATTCAGCAATGCGCCGGAAGACCCGATCAAACTGATCTCTGCTGTGGAAACCGTGTCATATCTCACCGCAGCATGCCCCTTTAGTGCCGCACCTCTTTGATAAGTAACGGGCACTTCAATGTTCTTAAAGAAGAAGGCATTGAAAGGGAACACTTTTTTGCTTGACCGCTCGTCATATATGTTATAGACATACATAACAGGCCGATTATCCGAAATTTCCACAAATTCATGAATCACCGCCTGGCTACCGGCGGTTATACTACCTGCACCGGTAACCGGACCGTAAGAATAGAGAGACCCGTTGACCGTGATATGGGCATTCGAAGCCAGATTCAAGTGGCCGGGGTTCCCACCGGTAGCGCCCGTGGTTTGATTCTGCTGTGCACTGACGATCAAAGTACCGTTTACGGTCAAATTGCCGTTAAAAGCAACAAGACAGTAATCAGCTCCCATACCCCCGCCCATCACAGGCGTAATGCTGCCCGCGTCATTGATCCCGTAGGGAATGACAAAGGTCTTTCCGCTGGGAATCTCCCAATCTCCGTTGATGGTTGCGCCTGCCAAAAGAACAACTACGTTCGTTTTGTCAAATGCGTCTTTAAGGCTGGTATAGTATTCCGTGCGACCTGCATTTCTTGCCACGTATTGGCCGCTTGCTGCCGTACCGTCTGGCAGCTTATAGGTCGCATCGGTATACCCGTTTTCTCCCATGGTGATCGTCATCTTGGGTACAAACAATGCAATGATCGTCACATCCTCTGTTAGCGTACGTGTATAAGTCGCCGTATACTGGTAAGTCGTCGAACCGTCTTTAGGAGTAATTGCCCAACCGATATGCACGTAGTTCGCAGGAACTGAACCAATCGACAATGCAGCCGATGCTTGATCGGCCAAAGCCATGTCGGCCATATAGCCATTAGTGCCAATCGCTTGGTTAGTACCGTTTACAGTAATTTGCCCGGAGCCCAACGTTTTACCGGTGTTGTCTTGGAAACCGGCTGTCATAGTATGTTTTATCTCGTTGTACTCTACTTTGAAATTGGTAATAGAAGCGGAGTACTCGAAAGACATGCTAAATTGGGAAGAGCCAAAAACATTCAAATATCTGTTTTTGGCATACCCTTCTGCCAAGATGTACAAATAGCTTCCCTCGGAAAGAGCTATCGTCGGCGTGGTGCCGTTGCCGGAATAACAAGACCCTCCCTTTACCTGTGCCACGGTTGCAGATGCCGACGTGCTTGTATAAACATAAAAGTATGCGTTGGCATTTTTTTCGGTAGCCGTGCTACCGCCTGTCGTAAAGCTACCTTCATAGCTAAAGGAAATGTTACAGTTCTCTTTGATTTTAATACGAATGATATCCGAAAGAACCCGCGCATAGGCATAGCTTTCTTGCGCGCCTCCATCTACATAGTCGCCCATAGCGGTTCCGGAAGATGCAATGCTCATGCTGCTATTCCATACTTGGGACGGTATATACTGAACGTCAATTTTATCCTTAATTTTAGACGTTGCCGTTTTGGAATAAGCAGAGTTGTTGGCAGGGAAAGTACCGTCTGCAACCAGCTTATTCGTTGTATCATGCGAATAGAAAGAATTGATCGATACAAGCTCCTCTTTTGTTTTGGTGGACCCGTCTGGAGTTGTAGCTTGATTATACAAGGGGTCCGGCGAAAATTTTGCTGTAACCGTCCCGGAAGTAGCAAAGGACGCTGCGTTTACCGTTGCGGTATCGTACACCTTGGTATCACCAAGATACCACCCAGCAAAATAATAGTTTTCCGCAGGAGTTGCAACCAACTTATAGGTAGTGGTAGAGGGATTCGTCACCGTAGTGCTTGCTGTCACTGCTGTACCATTGAAAGTATAGCTACCATTGGTAGAAGGCGCAAAAGTAATATTTACCGACTGCACTTCCAGCTTGATGTTCGAAAGCGTCACCTTGGTTGTATTCGCAGCGCTAGAAGAAGACTTAGCTACCAACGTTACCGTCGCGCCGTTGGCAAGCGTTGCAGAAAAAGAACCGTTAGCATCCTTACTCGCACCGTCAATGGTAAATGAACCTCCATTCAGAGAAAGCGTATAACTAAAGGAAAGCACCTGTGTGCTGCCGGAATTGTTCGTGAAAACCAACGTACCATTGGTAGCCGTATACGTGGGTGAACATCCCCCGGAAGAAGTCGTTGTTCCTTCCCATACCGCCCCACCTGCACTTGCAGTCCAATCCTTTGCGCCGGAGCTATTCGCCGTTAAACCGGATACCGCAATGGTGCCGGAAAGATCGGCATCACCCAAAACCGTTACTACCAAGGTTACAACAGCCAACAACACCGCTGTTGCTATAGCCAATATGCTATTTGATTGTTTTTTCAATAATTTTTGAATCATATCAAAACAACCTCCAAGAAATCACGAGAAGTTTTTATAGTGTTTGTTTGCAATATACCTTACGGCAAAGCCTTCGGCGATCATCGCAAGAGAGCAAATGGCCAGCCAAGACAGCATCCACAAAACGCGGGGATCATCCGAAAACAGTTCGATGATATAGCGGCCAACGCCGTAAAAGCACAGCGAATTAGCAAATACTTTGCCATTGGCTTTGTAATCATGCTTTTTGCTGTATAGCAAGCCCCAGAATGCAATCCCCACACTCAGCGAAATGATGCAAGGTTGTGTGGGGAAAACGGTTAATCCGGAAACAGGATTGCGCAAACCCCAGGAGCAAGTGCTCCCGGCACAACAACCCTGAATCCAGCAAGCCACGGTCACGAAGCCGTGATGAAACACAAAGTAAGGGGTCAAATAGTCACACAAATTTAAGGTGTCTACCTTGCAAAAGCGGGAAAGAATCCAGCACAAAAGCGGAAGAAACATCATGGAACGGATGGAAGCGAGCGCTCCGGATCCAAATACTTGAATCTCTATCCACGTCCATGCCTGTGACGTTAAATTGAACAGCAAAAAGAAGCTTGCAAGGGTAAAGACCAGACAACGAAGCCATCCAAGTCTATATTTGCGTCCGTATGCTACGCAAAGCAGAATACTGCCGTAAAAGGAGAATGAGCCGAAGGCGCTGTAGAATCCATCTCTGCTCGCTCGAGTGAGTTCAACGCCAAATATCTCAACCAGCAAGCAACCGACAAAACAGGCAACCGCGATTACAAACGGGCCATACAAAAGCAGGTTGTCCCGCAATCTTGCCCACTGTGTTTTATTGCTTGCTTGGTCGCACGCTGAATCTATCATTTATTCAGATCCAAAGGTGCAACCTGAACAGAAGCAATGCCATTTGCGTCCACAACAAACATCACGGCAACTTGGCCAGCTACAGTTGTAACATTCAAACTGCTCATTGCCGCATAGCCGTCCAGCATATTTTCTACCGTTCCGTCGGTAAAGCAATCATTTGCGTTCAAATTTCCGGAAACAACATCACGGTTGTCATAAACCGTATTCATCATTTCCAAATAGCTTTGAAGATCCTTGTTACCTTGATTCTGACAATAGGCAGTGAAGTCCTCGATGTCCAAGGAATTCATGGATGCTCCCAATGCTTCCAAGGCAGAAGAAACATCGGTAACTCCGGTAAAGTCTGTATTGTCGTGGAAAGCTGTTGCCTGTTTAGAATCCTGCGCGTAACCTTCTGCATAGGCATAAATCACCGCCAATGCAGCCGAATCAACAATGCCTTGGTTATGCAAAGAGGCATAAAGATTGTTCACCACGCTACCCGCGGGATCCGCGGGATCAACAGTGGCAGCCAACCCGGTGGTAAACGCATTTTGAATATTGGTTTCCTTACCCTTAGTGTTCTCTGCAACATACAGAACCGCAGCATTACCGATAGCTTTTCCATTATCAGTGTCAACGCCATAAGTCCCCATAAAGGTTTCAAATCCGCCACCGATCAAGTTATTACCGGTCTCTCTGCCATTAGCAACAACAGTACCCAATGCGGAGGTCAGTTTATCAACAACACCAATCAGTTCATTTTCTTTTCCGTTGTAGCTGGAATCCTTATAATTTACGGTAGAGGTAACGCCCTTCCAACCGCTGTACTTCACTTTCAGTTCGTTTTCCCAGTTGGTGCCAAAGGTAGCTTCCAGAACCGCCTCCAGCTGATCAGCGCCATCGCCGCCGACTTCAACAACGCCACCAGCGCCAATCTTTACGTAAGCGTTTTCGGTCAAGGTCTGACCTGCGTTGGCAATTTCCATTGCGTGCTTAATTTCGTCAACCAACTGAATGTCAGCCGCTTTCTGAGACTTCTCGATATAGCTGGAATAAACGGGTACAGCTACGCCGACGAGGATCGCCATGATGGCGATTACGACGATGAGTTCAACGAGGGAGAAGCCGCCGTTGGATCTCTTCAAAAGTTTGTTTTTCATAAGTATAATTCTCCTT
>JAZNPH010000018.1:0-3364 GCA_045589515.1 Eubacteriales bacterium
GCCGCCAGGTTGACGTATTCAGCGGCGGAGGTGTCCGACAAGGACACGAAGGGAGACTGCTTGCCAAGGGTGTAGTACCGGACCTCGTCGGACCTGCTGGTCGAGGTAACCACGGGCTTGTTGTTCTCGTCCAGGTAGCCGAGGGTTTGGTAGGTCACATTGTGGCTGTCCATGGAGAAGAAGGAGAAGTCTTCTCTGAAATTCTTGAAGGAGACGTCCTTCAGCACCGTCATACGGATCTCGTAGTAGGTGCGGTTCTCGTCGGTCTGGGGCATTTCCATGTGACGGTAATCAATGGAGATACACCCGTCATCGGAAAGGTGACCCATCCTTACGTCAGCGTACACGGGACCGTAGGACAGGATCTCGTCCACAGTCTTCTCAGAGGCGTAATCGTTCCCCTCCGCGTCGGTGTATTGCAGGAAGTAAAGGCGGCCGCCCGAGTGGTGCTGGGGCTGAGACTCCCACAAAGGAGCAGACATACCGCGGAAATCGGGAAGGAACCAGCTGTCCTTGTTGTTTACGTAGAAGGAGGCAATGCAGTTGGTCTCGGTGACACCGGTAGACAGGTGGTAGTAGGGACAGCCGAACTGGACAGTTGAGATCTGCTTCAGAGGGAAGATACCCCAGTTCTGGTAGAGATTGAGCACCGAGAACTCCACGCTCTCTCCGCTCTTGACGGTCATAGGGAAATAGACCTCGGCGTACATGGAATCGCCGTGATCGATAATGGGCTCCTCGTTCTCACCCTGGAAATTCTTGCAGACCTGCAAGAGGTAGGGCATGACCCGTCCCTCCTTATCCAGAAGAGCCGCGCACTCCAAGCTGCCCGAATAGGCATAGGTGTACATATAGATGTTACGGTCGTTGGCATCGCCCTCCACCTTTACGTCAACACGGTAGTGGCGGTCGGGATGCTGGTAGTAGGCCTCGTTGAAGCCCGTACCCTGCAGCTCCAGGCGGTATGCGCCGCGAAGGGCGTCGTAGCCCAAGGATTTGCCGTTAAAGCGATTGGTGGTGACGGTTACCGTCAGAGGATTGCGCTCCTCGCGGACGGCCTTGCGGAAGCCATCGAAGCTGTGGGTGGAATCGTTGTAGATGCGCTGGCCGAGGTTGATCTCGTCATGCGCCTTGTAGGAGGCCTTGGCGGCGGCCTTCTGATCGATCACGTAGCAGCCGTCCTTTTCGGTAACGGTCATGCTACCCACGCCCTCATCCAGGGTCAGGATATAACCGAACACGCCGGCGCGATCCACGTCAAAGGCCACGGCTACGGCGGTGCTCCAATCCACCCCTTCAAGAGAGGTATGCTCACCGCTCCCGTCGATCACCAGCAGAGATCTTACACGGGATTTCTCAATGGCGGTCTCCATACCGTAGGTCTTCAAATCCGTGACATCATTGATAGCGATCAGATGAACGGCCGAATGGAGCTTGTCGGAATAGGTGTAGTGAACGCGATCCATGACCACGGCGGGAGCGTCCGAGGCATTGGTCTTGACAGCCTTGATTTCCTTCACCTCCACCGTTTCTCCGTCCTTACCGCCCATCAAGTCCAGGCGAAGGGTGTTCAGAATACCCTCGTAGTCCGTGACGTTCTTCAAGTATACGGCATAGGTACGCATCTCACCGGGGACCACCTTGAAGGAAACGTTCTGCTCGGCGTTGATGCCGTTGTGGGGGCCTGCACCCAGCCAGAACTGTGCCGAAGTGGAGGACTCCGTCTTCATGGTGATCAGAATGGTATCATATGTATCGGCATCCACATTATATTTGCGGGGGAAGGTAATATAAGGATCCTTGTTGGACGTCACGGAGATGATCAAGGAGCCCGTCTGATCGTCCTTTTGGGCCGTAGCATCGTTGCCGCTCATACGCTTGAAGCCCTTCAGCATATCCACGGGCTCTGCCGACTCATCCACCTCGAGAGAAGGAATAAAGCTCTCGCCGTGAATGTGGGTCTCGTAGAAGTAAGCACCGTAGCGGAAGATATTCATGTCGGCGACATCCACGGAATCCTTGGAATAGAAGCGCCCGTTGGCAGTCTCCACGTAGGCGGACATGGTATCCCGCAGGTAGGGGATGCCGTACTCGTTGACCATGGAGGAGATCTGGCGGTTCCCTTCCTCAGCCATGTTATGGGTAATGGACATGGTTTGGTTGGTCATGACGAAGGCTTGGCGACGGCCGTCGGTGTAGTAGCCCTGAACGTCGTTGGCCACGCTGTTAGCAAAGGCGATGCTGGCGGCGTAGGGGCCAGTCAGGGTGGGGATATCCTCTGCGGCGGGCTCACCCACGGCCTTACAGACGTAGCCCTGCTTGAGGGCCAAGCGGTTGCCGTCGGAGATCAGGTCGGCGGTCAAGCGAGCGAGCGCCTCGGTCATACCCGACTCACTGTTGGCACCGATGAAGAGCTTTTCTCCGATGGCGGCCACGTGGTAGCCCAGGATGCCCACCTCAAAGAAATCCTTGGCCAGCTCGGAGTTGCGGTTGGTATAGCCCACCACGATCTCCTTGGCGGTAGACGTGGCAGAGGTATCCACCGTGGGGGTGACCGTCACGCCCAGCTCTGCCAGCGTGGCCACCAGACGATCGGTAGCCTCCAGCTCCCAGGCGGCGGCGTAATCGGGGACAACGATGGTATATTCCGTCTGCCCGTCGGCAGCCAGAAGAAGGGTATTTTCAAAGGCATCGGGTCCTTGCGGCTCGGTCTCGATGGGGAGAGCGCCCGTGTCGGGAGCAGTCGTTCCCTCGGTTGTACCGGGAGAGCGCCTGCACCCTGCCAAGGATGCCGGCACCAACATGAGAAGTGCCAAGACCGTAGCAACAATGCGGATAAAATTGTGTTTCATGGTATACATACTCCTTTCACTTACCGTTTAGAATGGTTGGTAGAACATATGCTTGCACGGGAAACGGGAAACCATACCCGATCAGGGCACAAGCCCCTCCAAAATCTCATTGTAATCATCCAATTTGTGCTCGACGATCCTTTTCCAGGATTTAGTGGAAGCAGCAATCGTGTTACTCTCTCCGGAAAGGAGGGGACGCAGATTATTTCGGATCTCACAGTTCGGGAAAATATCGGAACAGGTGGAGGAAAAATCGAAATACAAGGAGTCAAAGATCATATCCAGTACCTCGTTGGACTGGGGATCCTGCATGTATCGCTCGGACAGCACCGTCTCATAATACGAGGGACGAACCAATCGGTAACTGTGGTATGCCATAGCCTCCAACACGGCCGCGCACATTTCCTGCCGGGCTTCATCACTGACGGCAGTTGAAATACCAAATCCGCTTACCTGATCTTGCACGTAGGAATAGTAGCTCTTCTGCGTTGCGGAGAACTTGGGCATAGGTG
>JAZNPH010000019.1:0-37553 GCA_045589515.1 Eubacteriales bacterium
ACTATCTAAAAGTGCGAAGTGCTGGGTCTGCTGGGCGACAATATTCTGGGCACCGGCTTCAGCTTCCATGCTCATGTCCGTCTGGGCGCAGGCGCATTCGTCTGCGGCGAGGAGACCGCACTGCTGACCTCTATCGAGGGCAACCGCGGTGAGCCCCGTCCCCGTCCTCCCTTCCCCGCAGTGAAGGGTCTGTTCGGCAAGCCCACCGTTATCAACAACGTTGAGACCTACGCCAACGTTTGCCAGATCATCCGTAAGGGTGCAGACTGGTTCAAGGCTACCGGCACCGAGACCTCTACCGGCACCAAGGTATTCGCTCTGGGCGGTAAGATCAAGCACACCGGTCTGGTAGAAGTTCCCATGGGTATCACCCTGCGCGAGATCATCTACGATATCGGCGGCGGCATCCCCAACGGCAAGAAGTTTAAGGCGGCTCAGACCGGCGGTCCTTCCGGCGGCTGTATCCCCGCTATCAACCTTGACACCCCCGTTGACTTCAACTCTCTGATGGCCATCGGTTCTATGATGGGCTCCGGCGGTATGATCATCATGGACGAAGACAACTGTATGGTTGACATCGCTAAGTTCTTCCTGGAGTTCACCGTTGACGAATCCTGCGGTAAGTGCGTTCCCTGCCGTCTGGGCACCAGAAGAATGCTGGACATCCTCACCCGCATCACCGAGGGCGAAGGCCAGGATGGCGATATCGAGAAGCTGGAAGCTCTGGCAGAGGACCTGAAGACCTCCGCGCTCTGCGCACTGGGTCAGACCGCTCCCAACCCCGTAGTTTCCACCCTCCGTTACTTCCGCGACGAGTACGAGGCTCACATCTACGAGAAGCGTTGCCCCGCAGGTGCATGTAAGGCCCTGCTGCAATACACCATCGACCCCGAGAAGTGCAAGGGCTGTTCCCTCTGCGCACGCAAGTGTCCCGCAGGTGCTATCACGGGCGAGATCAAGAAACCCTACACCATCGATCCTGCCAAGTGTATCAAGTGCGGCGTTTGCGAAGCTACTTGTAAGTTCGGCGCGATCAGCAAGAAATAAGGGGAGGAGAAACAGACATGGAAAATATGGTAACTCTGACCATCGACGGCGTACAGGTAACTGTTCCGTCTACTTATACCGTTCTTGATGCCGCAAGAGAAGCAGGCATCAACATTCCCACCCTTTGCTACCTGAAGGACGTAAACGCCATCGGCGCATGCCGTCTGTGCGTTGTTGAGATCCAGGGTGCAAGAGGTCTGCAGGCAGCCTGCGTTTCCCCCGTTGCAGAGGGACAGGTGGTTTGCACCAACAACGAGAAGCTGAGAAAGTCCAGAAAGACCAACCTGGAGCTGATTCTGTCCAACCACAACCGCGAGTGCACCTCCTGCGTACGTAGCGGCAACTGTGAGCTGCAGAAGCTCTGCTTGGAGTACGGCGTTGACGAGTACCGTTTCGACGGCTCTCTCTCCAGCGAAATGTACGACGACGTCAGCCCCTCTCTGGTACGTGATAACTCCAAGTGTATCAACTGCCGCCGTTGTGTTGCGGCTTGTAAGAATATGCAGGGCATCGGCGCCATCGGCGTTTCCGGCAGAGGCTTCAAGGCTGAGGTCGGCTGCGTTTACGGCGAGAGCCTGGCAGACAGCCCCTGCGTATACTGCGGCCAGTGCATTCTGGCTTGCCCCGTTGGCGCTCTGAAGGAAAAGGACAGCATCCAGGACGTTTACGCTGCATTCGCTGCAGGCAAGCACGTTGTGGTTCAGCCCGCTCCCGCAGTCCGCGCTACCATCGGCGAGGAATTCGGCTATCCCGTTGGCACCTCCGTCACCGGCAAGCTGGCTACCGCTCTCCGCCGTCTGGGCTTTGCAAAGGTATTTGACACCGACTTCGGCGCAGACCTGACCATTATGGAAGAGGGCACCGAGCTTCTGGGCAGACTCCAGAACGGCGGCGCGCTTCCCATGATCACCTCCTGCTCTCCCGGTTGGATCAACTACTGCGAGACCTTCTACCCCGAATTCATCCCCAACCTGTCCTCCTGTAAGTCTCCCCACGAGATGGAAGGCGCTATGATCAAGACCTACTACGCCGAGAAGGCAGGCATTGATCCCAAGGACATCTACGTTGTTTCCGTTATGCCCTGTACCGCTAAGAAGTACGAGGCTCAGCGTCCCGAGCTGGGAAGCGGCGAGCTGAAGGACGTTGACGCGGTTCTCACCGTTCGTGAGCTGGCTAAGATGATCAAGAACGCAGGCATCGACTTCCGTCGTCTGCCCGATGGCGACTTTGATTCTCTCCTGGGCGAGTCCACCGGCGCGGCTGTTATCTTCGGCGCTACCGGCGGCGTTATGGAGGCTGCTCTCCGTACCGTTTACGAAAAGGTTACCGGCAAGGTTCTGGAAGACGTGAACTTCATGGCTGTCCGCGGCACCGAGGGTGTCAAGGAAGCCGAGATCGACCTGAACGGCACCAAGATCACCGTGGCTGTTGCCAACGGCACCAAGAATGCGGCCAAGGTTCTGGACGCTGTGAAGAACGGCGAGAAGAACTACACCTTCATCGAGGTCATGGGCTGTCCCGGCGGCTGTGTATGCGGCGGCGGTACTCCCATCGTCAACGCTACCGACAAGTCTTACATCGACCTGAAGGCTGAGCGCGCTAAGGCTCTGTACAACGAGGACGCTTCCAAGGCTGTCCGTAAGTCTCACGAGAACTCCGAAGTGAAGAAGATCTACGAGGAGTTCCTGGGCGAGCCCAACTCTCACAAGGCTCACGAGCTGTTGCATACCCACTACACCGCTCGTCCCAAGTACAGAAAGCACTAATTCTCAAAGCAAACGCAAAGGAAGTCTCTTTTCGAGGCTTCCTTTTTGCATTTGATGACAACTTGTTAACATTTTTGCGGTAAACTAAGCGCGAAAGAAGACAAAGGAGGGGATACCGTGGCAAGGATCCTGATCGTGGAGGACGAGCCGACCATCAACAATCTGATCCGCATGAACCTGTCCCTGGGCGGGCATACCTGTACCCAGCGATTTTCCGGGGAGGGGGTGGCGGAGCTGGCAGAGGAGACGGAATTCGACCTGGTGATCCTGGACGTGATGCTTCCGGGGCCGGACGGCTTTGAGATCGCCTCCCGCCTGAAGGGTACGCCCATGATCTTCGTCACCGCCAAGGACGGACTGAAGGACCGTCTGAAGGGATTGCACCTGGGGGCGGACGACTATATCGTAAAGCCCTTTGAGATTTTGGAGCTGGTGGCCAGGGTGGACGCGGTGTTGCGCCGTACCGCAAGGACGAACACCACCTTCTCCTTCGACGGCATCACCGTGGAGTTTGCCCGCCGCAGAGTGCTGAAAAATGGGGCGGAGGTGAAGCTGAAGCCTAAGGAATACGAGCTTTTCGAGGCTTTGGTCCGCAACCGCAACCTGGCACTCTCCAGGGAACAGCTGGTGGAAAAGGTGTGGGGCTACGATTACGAGGGAGAGCTCCGTACCGTGGACGTCCACATCCAAAAGCTGCGGCAGAAGCTGGGGCTGGGAGAACGGCTGAAAACGGTGTATAAGCTGGGCTATCGGTTGGAGGTGGAGGTATGAAGTTCTGGCAGAAAGCTTATCTATTTACCCTGGTACTGGTGCTGCTGTGCCAGGGCGGGGGGATCTTTGCCCTGGCCCGCTATACCTACGGCGGCATGATCAACGCGGAGGAGAACGCCTGTCGTGCCCAGTTCGTTTACCTTTCCCGTCTGTTGGAGGCCACTTTGGAAGGGGTGGGTCAAACGGAGGGCGAGGAGGTGCATACGTGGCAGAACCTGGACGTGTTCGGCAAGCATTACGCGAAAAGCGGGATCCGCCTGGCCGTCTATGCGGAGGGAAAACCGGTGTATTCCTCCTTCCCCTCGGACGTGCCCTATCAGCGAGACACCTTTTTGCAGACCTACCTGGGCGGGGTGCGGTATTTCCTGGCGGAGGGTCCCCTGGAGGAGGCGCCTTACCGCGTCGTACTGGGAAAGGATATCAGCAGCCTGGATGACACCTTCCGAAGCCTGACCCGTACGTTTTTGCTGATCTCCGCCTTGGTGTCCCTGCTTTTGGCGGTGAGTCTGTACTGGCTGTTGAAGCGGCTGACCACCCCCTTGGGAGCGCTGCAGGAGACGGCGGAGGCCATCGCAGGAGGTGAGTTGTCCCTCCGTGCCAAGGAAACGGGGGGAGACGAGTTTGCAAAGCTGGCAAAAAGCTTCAACGACATGGTGGAAAAGCTCCGCGAGGAGGCCGAGGCAAAGCAAATGCTGGTGGACAACATGGCCCACGAGCTGCGAACGCCCCTCACGGGGATCAAGGGCTACGGAGACTTTCTGCTCCGCGCCGCTGCTTCCGAGGAGGTGAAGCTGGAGGCCGCCCGCTGTATCGTTGCGGAGGCGGAACGGCTGGAAAAGATCTCCCGCACCCTACTGGATACGGCCTATCTGCGGGCGGAGGGGATCACCCTGCAGGAGGTGGAGGCGGACGTCCTGCTTGGGGAAACGGCGGAACGCTTTGGAGATCGGGGCGTGGAGATCGCCTTGGAAGCAAGCCCTTGCCCCGTTTTGGGAGACCCGTTGCTGTTGTCCTTGCTGTTTGACAATCTGACGGACAACGCCGTGAAGTCCGGGGCCGCCCGGGTAACCCTTTCCTGCAGGGAGGGAGAGGTCTCCGTCACCGACGACGGCAGAGGTATGACGGCGGAACAGCTTGCCCATATCACCCGTCCCTTCTACCGCACGGACAAAAGCCGTTCGCGGGGAGAAGGGGGCACGGGCTTGGGGCTTGCCCTTTGCAAGCAGATCGCCCTTTGCCATGGGGCGGAGCTTTCCTTTACCTCCGCGCCGGGAGAAGGAACTGCGGTGCGGGTGGCTTTTGAAAGGAGACAAGAGAAATGAAGAAGGAGAACGGAAGGACGATTCTTTGGGCCGCCGTTTCCGTGGTAGTTTCCCTGGCGGTTCTGGCAGGGGTGTTGGTGGCGGCGGGAATGCCCTCCTCCCAAGGAACGCCCTACGACGGCAGAGGGTTTTTTTCCCGCCGAGACGATCTTCCCCCCTCCGCGGAGCTGTTGGAGGAGAAATTTTCCATTTACAACGTGGAGGAGGGAGAGGGGAGCTTGCGTTTGTTTTCCCCCGAGCAATGGGCCCTTCGGGAGCAAAAGCGGAAGGGGGGAGAGCGGTTTTTCCTCACCTATTGGGAGATTTTTTACCTGGTGGAGGACACCCGGACCCTTTACGAGAGCTACGACGCCCTGCTTTTGACGGAAGAAAGATCCCTGCCCATCCACAAAACGGATATTTTTGATCTCAGCGCTAATTTGGCATCCTTTGATCTGTGCGTAGAGCCTGTGAAGCGGGAGCTTGGGGCCATGGCTTGCGGAGAGGCGCAGAAGGCTTTTGACCGAAAGCTGGAGGAGCTTCGGGCCATCCTGCTGTATCGCCTGTATATGCAGGACAGCGGGTGGCGGTTCGTGTACTACACCACGGGGGAGGACGGAACTTGCCGTGATCTGCGGGTGTCTGCCGTTTGGGATCGAACCTCCCCCTGTATGCTCACCCTTTCTCTGGACGAGGGAAGTGCCCAAAGTATACAGGCTTACGAGGACGCTCTGGCGGAGGATTGTCTGCGGAGGGCGAGAGGCGAATTGCCCTTGCATCCTCTTTTGCAGATCGAAATGGATCCCGCAACAGGCGGCCCCGGGTTGCAGTTGCTTTTTTGGGACACGGAGGAGTTGGGAAGCACCCGGCTTTTCCCGGGGGCATTGCTTGCATCCCAACGGCCGGTTCTTTACGAAGGCAAGTTGAAGATCGCCACCCGTGAGGGAACGGCGTTGGAGCTTTGGGAAGGGCAGGGAAAGACCTTGGAGGAGACCTTGGAAAAAGGATCTTGGAAGGACGGCGGGGTGGATTGTATTCCCGCCTACACCATCACCCTTTTCGGGGGAGACGACTCCGCCTCGGCGGAATATACCTACCACCCGGGATGCGGCGTGGTGTTTGACAGGCGGAATCGGCGGTATCTGGAGCTGGGAGGCTTGGACAAGAAGGCGGTGGACCGTATGCTGGAGATCGCCACCGGAGCAAAAGCCCTCTACGGCGGAACGGTGTCCCTCCCCTGTGGGGACGGTGGTACCGTGTTCCTGTCAGACAGCCAGGGACGGCATCTTATCTCCCTGCTTTCTGCGGGGATCTGGGAGCCCGCAGGGGAGTACGGCTCCTTCCGTACCATTCTGATAGGGGAGACGGAGCTTGTGTATGCCCGGAAGGAGGGCGTTGTGATCGACCCCGCCCGCGGGATGCAATTGCGCCTTTGCGAGAGAGAAAAAGCATTTTTTGAGGGGCTGCCGTTTTTGGATCCGGGGACCCCGTAAGACAACGAAAAAGAGCTTCCCGCAGGAGGCTCTTTTTTGATGCTTACGCTTCCTCTTCCTCGAGAACGGTGTTTAAGATCACTCTGGTTCCCGTGGGGGCAATGCCGCTTTGGAGATAGACGATCTCCACGATCTGGGCAAGCTCGGTCTCGCTGATCTCCGTGGTGTCTACAATGACACTGCATTGATCCCCGGAGATCACAGCCACGCATTGGGGAATCCCCTTTGCCAGGGCCAAGGTTTCGATGTTGGCCTCCGCCTCCATGTCCTTCATGATTTGGGCGATCTGAGAAAGGGCGTTTTCCTTTTCGTCGGGAAGGGCGTCGGGATTATCGGCGATGCTTTGCAGCACGGTGATGGCGTCCTCCCGCACGGACTCACGGTTCAGCACCGTGACAGCCAGCAGATCCGAGGGGTCCGTCACCGTGGGAGTCTCCTCCTCGGGGCTGTCTCCCGCGCTTTGGTTCAAATCGCCCACCAAAACGGAATTTCCCAGCACCTTGCCGCTTTCCGACTCTGTGCCCTCTGCGGTGCCGTCGGTAAAGTTCCCCAGCAGGGCGCTGACGGTGATGGCCACCGCCACCAGCAGAACGCATCCGCCCACCAAAAAGGCACGAGAAGCCAACAGCTTGGGAACATCCACCTTTTTGAGCTTTTCCTTCAGATCCCGTAAGGTCTCCTTGATCTTCATAAATAGATCCCTCCGTATATGTTTATGTTTGAATGCTGATGGCGTCGCTCTCCAGCCCGAACAGGGCGGAAAGCAGGGAAGAAATGCGGAGACAGGTGGCGGTATCCGCCCCCGGGCAGACCACGGCCGCACCGCAGACCACGGGCTGCTTTTCCCGCAACAGAATGGGCACTTCGCCCCCGTCCTCCGTGGCCAGGACGATGGTTTTGTCCGTCTCCTTGCCCCCGGAATGCTCGTTGACATGCTGATCCGTGGCGTACAGGTATTCAAACCCGTAGGAGAGGGTCAGCACCACGGTACAGGAATCCACCCCCTCCATGCGGGAGATGAGATCCTCCACCTCGGCCTCCAGAGTCTCCCGATATTCCCGTGTGGGGGAGAGGGGATCCGTCTGCACCGCCCCTCCTCCGTCGGGCAACAACAGCAGGATCACTCCCGCCGCCAAGGCCAACAGGATGCAGGGCAACAGATTTTTTCGTTTTGGGTTTTTGAAGTATTCCGAAAGGTTCAAGGGGAGGCTTCTCCTTCTGCCACGTAACAGGGAACGCCGTAGGATGCCTCCGCCCAGGCGGAGACTTCTCCTGCCTTCTCCCGATCCGCCGGGGAAAGGGTGAGATGCAGGGCGAGGACTACGGGTTCTTCCAAGGTCCAATCCATATCTATGCGCAGCTCCGTTGGGGTTATGCCTGTCCCTTGGGAAAGTTGCAGGGAGAGAACGCGGCAAAGCTCTGCCTCCGCCTGTTTTTCCGCCAAGCCGTCCAGGGTGGCGGGAGCGGAGACCTCCGGCAGGGAGGACGGAGGCTCCTCTTCCCGGGGAAGGGATAGCTCAAACTCCCGAAAAGGGGAGACGATGAGGAGGATGCATAGCAGGGACGCCAGGTAACGGACGTATTTTTCCAATTTCGCCCCCGCCACGGCGGTGCAGACGGCTCCCAATAAGGAGCCGCAGAACAGGACGGTAAGGTAATGCTTCATAAATCCTCCTTTTTAAACCGCCACCCCGGTTTTGATGAAGGTGGCGAGATACAGCAGGGCGATGGCCTCCGTCCCTGCCAACAGCCCCATGAGGACGTTCAGGGTACTGCCCAGGTCGGAAAGCAATTGTCCCTCCTTTTCACACCCCAAAAGCTTTGCCAGCAAGGCGCAGAGGGAAAGCAAAAAGCGGTACACCGCCACCCGCAGAAAGGGCGGGAGCAAAATGGCGAAGGTGACGACGGTGCCTACCCCGCCCACCGTGCCTTTGATGACGGAAACGCTTCCCGCCACCGTCCGTGCCGCGTCTCCCAAAACGTTTCCCACCACGGGGATGAACACCCCGGAGGCGAAGCGTACCGTGCGGAACAGAAAGCTGTCCGAGGCGGCGGAGACGGTGGTCTGCATGGTGAGCATAAAGCCCAAAAGGGAGAACAAAAAGGCCAACAGCAAGGCGGAGGTGTTGCGGATCCAGGAGCCGATGGGGGCGAAGTTCACCGTCCCCGGCAAAGCGGCGGCAAACCCCACGGAAAAGGACACCTGCAAAAAGGGGAACAAAACTCCTGAGCAGATCAGGCTGATAGCGGCAAGAAACAAGGAAAAGCCCATCGAGGAGACGGAAGCGGCGGCGGTATTCCCTCCCGCGATCAGCAGGGAGGTGGAGACGGGGAGCAGGGCGGCCAGATATTCCGTAAAGGCGGCCAGGGCTTGTCCCGCATAAAGAAACAGCTCCCGAAACAGCCCGTACACCACCCCCGACACCGCCAGCACCGTGACGAAGGCACAGGCCTCTGCCATGGCACCCTCGGGAGAGAGGTGGCGCAGGGCGTGGAGCAGAGAGCAAAGGAGCAACACCCCCATCAGCCCGCCGAAGGTGGCGGCGGCTCCGGAAAACAGCCCGGGAGCCGCTTCCTTGGTGATCTCCCACAGCTTGTCCCAAAGGAGGATCTCCTGTTCTCCCGCAAGCTCCTCTTCCGTTACCGCAGGGTGGACAAGGCTGTCTGTCCCTACCGCCTCGGCGATGGATTCCTCCTGCCCCGTAAAGCCGCAAAGGCAAAGCCAAAGCAGAGGGAGCAGGAGCAATAGCTTTTTCAGAACAGCTCCAGCAGCTGTACCAGCAGGGGGATGCACAGGGAGAGGATGGCCACCTTTCCCGCCAGCTCCGCCTTGTCCGCCAGGGCGGATTCTCCGCAATCTCTGCACAAGGCGGAGGTGGAATTGCACACCAGGGCGATGGCCAGGGCCTTCAAAAGAAGCTCCATGTGGGCGGAAAGCCCCAGGGACTGCGCCGCCTGTGCCAAGGGAAGGAGAGCGTCCAGCAATCCTCTCAGCAGGTACACTCCCAAAAGCACACCGCTTGCCGCGGCGGTGAGAGGGGTGAACTCCGGGCTGACCCGATGCAACAGCAGATTCACGCACAGGGCAAACAACAAAAAACCGCAAATGGTGAATACGTTGATGGAAACGCCACCTCCCCGTCATAATCCGAAGGCACTCCGTACCGAGGACAGCAGGGAGGTGATCTCTCCCAACAGCAACAGCGCCACCACCACGACCCCTGCCACGGAAACGAAGGTGGCTTGCTCGTCCCGCCCGTTTTTTTGGAGGATCTGGCAGATGATGGCCACCAAAAGCCCCACCCCCGCGATCTTAACAATGAGTGCGATGTTCATATCTTCACGCTTCCTTTCCTTTTACAGCAAGAGAAGGGCGATGAGCAATCCGCCCAAGGTCCACAAAGCCACCGTGCTTTTCCGCTTTTGGAAGGCACCCGTTTCAAGGGCTTTTTGAACTCCCTCCAGTAGAGTGATGCACAGGACGATCTGCTCCGTCTGCGCTCCGAAGGGGATCCGTCCCAGAGAGCTTCCCAAGGTCTGCAGGGGCGGCAACGCCTCCGACGGCAGGGGAAGGGCCTTCAAGGCCGCCTCCCACACGGCGGGGTATTCTCTCCCGTCGTGCTCCCGCAGGAGGGGCAAAAAGCCGTAGGATTCCAGCAAGGGGTCGCCGTAGGCGGCAAAGATCCCCTTCAGACCTTCCCTGCGGTGGGAAAGCCTTGCGGAAAGCTCCCGCAGAAAAGACAGCATGGCGTCTAACACCCCCAGACTCTCCTTTTGCCCTGCGGCAATGCGGACACCCCAAAGAAAAAAGGCCGTCACGGTGAGCAACCCGCCTATCAAGGCCATGCAAACGCCTCCCCCGCGGGGAAGATCTCCACCCGGAAATTCTTTTTCAGCACCACGATCAGGGAGAATACGTCTCCCTCCAGCAAGGCCTTCACGCAGGGACGCTTGGCCGCCTCGGCGGGGGAACTGCCGTGGGCGGAGGCCAGGAGCTTCACCCCCGTGTTTTGCGCCGCCAGCAGGGGCGCTTCCTCTCCCGCACCCAATTCGTCGCAGACCAGATATTCCGGGGACATGGTGCGGGTGAGCAGCTCCACGGCCTTCCATTTGGGACACCCTGTGATGCGGTCGCAAAGCCCTGCGGGGAGGAACAACTCGCTTCGCTCGTCGGCGATCCCCACCCGATAGGGCTTGCTTCCGTTGGCTAAAAGATATGCCGCAGAGCGCAGAAAGGTGGTTTTGCCCCCTGCAGGCGGCGAGATCACCAGCACCCCTTGGGGGTCGCCCTCCCGCAGAAGATCGGCCAAAGGGCGGGCAAACTCCGGCAGAAAGCGGGAGATCCGCAGGTTCACCGAGGTGATCTCCCGAAACACGGTTCCACGAGGGGTGACGGTCATTTCTCCTGCAATCCCTGCACGGCAACCGTTTTCCAAGGGAATGTAGCCGTTTGCCATGGCGTCCTCAAAGGCGTAGAGAGAGCCCTCCGTCAGCCGTGCCAGCAGGTCCTCCATCTGAGCACGGGTGACCTTCAGAGCGTTTTGCAGGGTGGCAAGCCGCCCCTCCCTGTCGGGAAAGAGGTTTCTCCCCTCCGCCGTGACGGAAAAGGGCTTTTCCAATCGAAACCGCACCTCCGTGATCTGACGGCGGAGATGGGCGGGCATTCCGCTGACCGCTTGCAGGTAGGGGGGAGGAAGGTATTGCATCCAGCTCATGCCGCCCTCCTTTGTGCCCTTTTTGGCAAAAGGGACTTGTAGACAGGCCTTGTCAACAGCAAATACAGAATCAGATACACCGCCGTTCCCGCACCTGCACGGGCCATGGGGACGGTGAGGAAGGGCAGATCGGCCACGCGGCTTGCGGTCAACCCTCCGAGGACACAACAGAAGACGGAGAAGGCTGTGCCCTTCAGCCCTCCTGCGGAGAAGGCGGCGTATTTCTTTAAACGGTAATAGCAAAGAAGAAATTCCGCGGTGTTGGAAAGGGTCAAAAGCAGTAAATAGCCCTTTGCCCCCGACAGCGGGATCAGGGCAAAGATCACTCCCAGCCGCAAGACGGAGTTATAAATGCTGTAGCGTAGGGTGTATTTCTGCCCGTCCACCGCCTTCAGAAGGCCGTCGCAGATGGTTTGCACGTACATCATAGGGGTCACCAACGCCAGAACCCGCAAGGCGGAGGCGGTATGCTCCCCGGGGTAGAAGGTCTCACCCACGGCTTCGGGAAGAAAGAAGAACAGCCCGCCGGTGCCGATGCCGAACAATACGGCCACGGAAAGGATCTTCCCGATCTGAGCATCCCGCGCCTTCAGCCCATGGGCGGCACCCAGACGGGAGATCTCGGGGATCATCACCGCCACCAGGCTTTGCAGAAAGGCGAAGGGGAAGAATAATAACGGGATCACCATGCCTCGGATCACTCCGAATTCCGAAAGGGCCGTGGCACGGTCGCCGCCATATTTTTCAAAGGCGCTTGGGATCAGAAGGTTTTCTGCGGTGTGGAGCAGGGAGGTGACCATGACGGAAAGCCCCATGGGGACGGTCACCGCCGTCAGGGTGCGGAAGCTGTATCCGAAGGTCTCGGTGGGGCGGAACTCCTTCTTTTTCTGCCTGCCTTGTAAGAGCAGATAGGCCAACAGCAGATAGCAAAAGGAGCTTGCCTCCCCTACGGTGACCCCCAGAACGATCCCCGTGCAGAGGGTTGCGGGATCATTGGTGTTCCCCATGACGAACAAAAGGAAGAATGCCATGACGGCAAACTTTACGCATTGCTCAAACAGGGAAGCGGAGGAGCTTCTCAACACCTGCCGCCTGGCAATAAACCACCCCTTGAAGCAGGCGGCCGCCGCCATGAAGGGCATGGAAAAGGCCAGGATCCGCAGGGAATCGGCGGCGCTTGCGTCCCCCACGGCGGTTTCCGCCAGCAAGGGGGCGAATCCCCAAAGGGCGGCGGTAGCCGCAAGACTCACTCCCAACCCCAAGGGCAGGGAGGCGTGGAGGGTTCGTACCCCGTCGGAAAAGCAACGCTCCGCCTTTTCCGCCGCCAGACGGGAGACGGCCACCGTCAGCCCCGCGGTGGAGAGAGTGGCGAACAGGCCGTAAACGCTCATAATCAGCTGGTAAAGCCCCAAGCCCTCGCTTCCGATGCGAGAGGAAAGGAACAGCCGCAGAAGCACCCCCAACAGCTTTCCCAACAAAGAAAACACCGTCATCACGGCGGCGCCCTTCAGCAAAACACGGGAACCATGCAAGGGGAACACACCTCCAAAAGTCTTTTGTTGTATGTGTATGAAAGAGCTTTGTAAAACATACTTGCAATTTGCGGACGAATCCTGTATAATGAAGGGGTAACGTAAACGGAAAGGTTGTTGCTGTATGAAAAAGAATGCTTTGAGAAAGGGTATGGGAATCCTGTTCCTTCTGTGTTTGGTGGGCTCTTTCTGCGGAATGACGGTATTTGCCGCCACCACGGAGGTGCACGACGGAGACCTGATGGTCACGGATACGGGGCTGGTGATCGTGGATCAGACCGTGGAGGGGGACCTGCTGGGCTTGGCCTCGGAAATGCGGGTCACCGGCACGGTGAAGGGGAGCATCCGTGTTGCGGCCAACTCCTTGACCTTAAGCGGCACCGTGGAACGAAACGTCACCGTGGCCGCCACCGAGCTGAAGACCGAAAAGACTTTGCAGGCGGAGGACGTGGTGATCATCGCAGGGCTTGCGGAGATCAACGGCAATTTTGAATCCCTGTCTATTTACGCCACTCAGGTGGTGATCGGCGGTCATATCACAGGGGAATTGATCTGCGAGGCCGACCAAGTGATCATTCTGGAGGGGGCTACCTTCGGCAGTGCCAAGATCTCCTCCCCCAACGAGCCTGTGGTGGCTTCGGATCTTTCCTTGAAGAACTATAAGGCGTTGTCCAAGACCGATTACGCCAAGAGCGTGGAATTCACCCGCACCGCCAGCGATCTGCTGGTGTCCCTGCTCTCTTTGGTCTATACCCTCCCCGCCGCATTGCTGTTGACCTGGGTGGTGGTATGGGTGATGAAGCGTTCCTCCGCAGAGGCGGCTCAGGGTATCAAGGAGCGGCCCATCATCTTCCTGCTGAAGGGCTTCGGCGCGCTTCTGGCCTTGGTCTTCGGGTCGGTGTTCCTCATCGCAAACCCCTTGACCATGTCCTTGGGCTTTATCCTGATGCTGTTGATGATCGTTGTGCTCATCGCCGGCAATTCCGTGGCCGCGGCAGTTCTGGGACGGCTGTGGTTCCGCAAAAAAGGCCCCTACGTGGGGGCGGGCTTGGTGACGGTGATCCTGTCGGTGCTGTCCGTGGTACCTTACTTGTCTCTCATGCTGTGGGTTCCCACGGCGGCGGTGGCCTTCGGTACGGTGTGCCACCTGTTCTTCGGCAAACGCTCCCGCCGTGGCGGCTATACCCCGGAGGAGCCGGATTTCAGATTGTAAAAGAATATAAACGAAGGCCGGGTCGCGAGACTCGGCCTTTGGTTTTTTATTCCACGCTCTGTATCACGGTGACGGTGTCCCCCTCACGGGTGGCGATATAGTCTCCGTCCAGCCCCAGAGAGGTGTTATAGATCACCTCGTGGCGTTTTGTAATGGCGTTGTATAAGTCTTTTGCCTTGTAGCTGTTTCCGGTGAAGGCCAGCACGAAGCCCCCCTCGGGGATCTTCACGATCTCGACCTCCCCGTTGATGGAGCCGTCGTCCAGATTATTGCCGTATTCGCTGATGTAATATCCCGTATCCGTGGGGGTGAACACCAGGAAGTAGGCGTAGCGGAGATTGTAATTCTTGGCGTCAATGGACTCCATATTTTCGTAGAGCCGCAGATCCCCGCCGATCTTCAGGGCATAGGTCTTGCCGCCTTCGAAATCGTAGTCGGGCAATTCCTGGGACAAGCCCCAGAAATTGTCCTCGCAGATGAAGTTTTCCCCGTAAAGCTGGCGGTAGGGATACCGCATTTCGGGGTAGATCACGACGTTGCGGGTGAAGCGGGAGTATTCCTCCGGGGTGCCTCTCTTTTTGTAGGGGATCTTATCGGAAAGGAACACGTTGTGATACATATCCACCCGCTCGCAGGCGATCTTGGTGCCGTCTCCGCGGTCTCCGCCGCCGTGGGCATCGAAAATGTGGTAGATGGCGGTGCCCAGATGGGCGTTGTCGTGGGCGGTATACCCGCTGTTTGCGGAGCCGTCCGCCGCGATGGCGTGGCGGTCAAAGTTGAACAGGTTGCGGTACACCTCCACGTAGGTCTGCTTGTAAAGCACCACGCCGTAGCCGAAGCCGTTCCGCTGGTTGTGGTGGATCCAGTTGTGGTGGACGGTGACGTCGGTATATCCGCCGATGTAGATCCCCGCCTCGGAGAAGCCTGCGATCTCGCAGTTGTCCACCTCCGCCCCCTTGCCGTTTACGGAAACACCGCGGGTCAGGGGGAGCTTGTAATAGTAGTCGGTGTATTGGTTGCCTGCCGCGTTCAGCCCTCTTTCCAGGTGGCTCATATGCCGTTCCGTATCCGGGCCTGCTAGGGTGATGCCGCAAAGCCTTGCGTTTTCCGAAAGGAAGACCGCCTCCTTCTGCCGCACCGTGGTGAACAGCAACGCTCCTGTGGAGATGCTGCCGTCGGGCAAGACCGCGCCGCGGTCGGAGGCCAAGGTGACCCCCTTGGGGATGGTGATGGGGCTTCTGGTCAGGTCGATCTGTGTTCCCCCCGGGATAAAGACGGTCTCTCCCGCCTTCGCCTGCTTCAGGGCGGCTTTCAGCTCCTCCCGGGTGGTGACGGTGTAGGTGCCGCTTGTGACGATGTCCTCGTACCCCGCGCCTCCGCCCAGGGGAGAGCCGTCGGGGGTGATGCCGTAGGTCTTGCCGTCCTGCTCTATGGTGAACCGATCCTTATAGTCGTAATACTTCGTGGTGCCGGAATGGAGGGCAAGAGCCTCCTTCAGCTTGGAAAGGTCTCCTCCCGCCACCTCCCCCAGCAGGGTGTATACCTCAAAAGGATCCCCGGGGAAGACTGCTGCGGCGATATCGGGGGCTATCCGCTCCACCTGCATGGGAGGGATCTCCGCGGGGGAGAGGATGCCGTTACTTGTCCCCGCAGAGAGGGCTTTTTCTCCCGCCACGCGGTGGGCTTCGTTTTGGAAGAAAGCGCATTTTTCCACGAACAGGACTTGATTGTCGTCCTTGATCCCCACGCCGTTGTGGTGGAAATAGCAATCCGTCGCCACACCGCCACCGTTACGGAGAACGTGAATACCGTATTCGCTGAAGAAGGCGAATTCACAGTTGGAGATCGTGACATTTTCCCCGTAGAGGGAAATGCCCGTATCCTTTTCGGCAGCAAGATTCCCCGCGTAGACGGTGGAAACTCCGGAAAGGTTCAGCCCCGTGACCACAGAATTCTTCTTGCAGGCGATCATGGTGCCGGAGGGATGGGAGAACCGCAGGACGCCTCCCTCGCCCACGCCTCTGTCGGAGGCCAGGATCACCCCTTCGTTCAAAGTGATCCGAAAGTTCTCCGTTTCTGCCAGGTCGGCAAGATCAATGGTGACGCCCGAGGGGATAAAGATCACTTCTCCCGCCTTGGCCTTTTTCAAGGCGGCCTTCAGCTGGTCGTCGGTGGTGACCACGTAGTCCCCGTCGGTGTAGCTCTCCCCGTCAAAGTCCCCGCCGCCGATGGGCGGGTCGTGGGGTAGGGCTCCCATGAGCATGGTCTGCAGTGCGGCGGCCTCCTTACGGATCACCGCTTCCTCTGCGTTGGACACGAACAGGGAATACAGCCGTGTGTAAAGCTCCTTGCCGTCAACAGTCATCAGCCGCCGGGGCACCTGCATGGGCGTTGTTTCTTCCGTAGAAACGGAAGAGGAGCCTTGGGGCTCCTCTGCGGTACAAGCGGAAAGCAGAGCCGCCAATACCGCAAGGAGCAACAGGAACGATAAAATGCGTTTCGTCATAACAGCTCCTTTTTTTGAATCAAAGGGTCTTGGCAAACTCGATCACTTCCTCCATGGTGGGGATGGAAGCGCAGGCGCCGGGCTTGGTGATGGATAAGGCGGCCGCCAGAGATGCGGTATACATGGCTTCGCTGGGGAGCACCCCGGAGGAAAGGGAGGCCAGCAGATAACCGGTGAACACATCCCCTGCACCGGTGGTATCCACGGCGGTAGCGGGAAGGGCCTCTTGGTAAATGGTATGCTCGCTGTCGGCGTAGAAGGCACCGTCTCTGCCCAGGGTCAGCACGATGGCGGCACGGGGGAACTTCTCCCGCAGGATCTCCAGCATCACGTCGGGACGGGAGGAGCCGGAAAGGGCGGCACCCTCTACCTCGTTCACCAGCAGACAGGACACCGTCTCCAAGGGCATGGAGGAAAGCTCCTTTGTGATGGGAGAGGGGTTGAAGGCCACGTGCATACCCCGCTCTGCGGCGATTTCCAGAATATCCCCTACGCCGGAGATCTCATTTTGCAGCAGGATCCAGTCGCTGGGGCCGAAGAAGGTCATCACCTTACGAACGTAATGGGCGTCTAAGCATTGATTGGCGCCGGGGAAGTGAACAATGGCGTTCTGCCCCTTGTCGTCCACCTGAATCACCGCTCTGCCGGAGGGGACGTCCACGGTGTGCAGATGGGAAATATCCACCCCCGCCGAGGAGAGAGCCTCCCGCAGAAATTCTCCGTCTTCACCCACGCATCCTGCGTGGACTACGGAAGCCCCTGCCCGCGCCAAAGCGACAGATTGGTTCAAGCCCTTTCCGCCGGGCTGGATCTGCCGATGAAAGCAGGGGGTGGTTTCCCCCGGAGCGACCAGGTGGGAAACGCGGTAGATCTCGTCAATATTCAAAGAACCGAAGTTGAGAATATGCATGGGGCACCGTCCTTCCTTTTGGGGAAAATATCTTCTTTCAAGGGTAGTATACCATTCTTTTTTCATTTTCGCAATAGGATTGTCGCTAAAAGTTTACATTTGGCGCAGCTCCATGCGTTGACAACCCCCTTCTTCCTATGGTAAAATAATGGCGCAAACTTTTTGAAGGAGAGGTGAACCGCCGTGAAAAAATGGATCCTGCCCGTGCTGTGTGTGGTGATGACCGGCCTTTGCGCCTGCGGGATGCAACCCTACGGGACCGGGTCTGCCGTGTCCTCCGTGGGCGTGGTCTCCGGCGTGCTCTCCGTGCCCTCCGAGGAAGCGAAGGAAAGCTGCTTCCTGCCGGGAGAATACCTTTCCGTGGAGGGGGATGGGGAGATCCTCTGCCTGAAGGAGGACGGCACCTTCCTTTCTTATACCGTCAGCGACAGATCCGGGGAGAACGACGATGGCACCACCGTGCCCTACGTGATGACGGAGCGGATCAGCGGCACCTATTCCTGCAACGAGGACGGCACCGTATTCCTTAAGCTGGAGCAATTCACTCTGAAGGTGGACGGTCTTGAGGAGGAGGAAACGCTGGTACGGGAGTTTGCGGACGTGTTTGCCGGGGAGGATGCCCAGCTTCACGAGCTGTACGTGCGCTTGTTCGGCGGGGAAGAGATCTCCGGGGAGGCGCTTTTGGGAGAGGAAGCCTACGCCAAGCTGAAGGAAACGCTGATCTGCGTACGTCCCGACAAGGAGAATGCCTCCTTCACCTACGTGAAAATCGAGGATTGAAAGCCTTTTCTTTGCAGAGAAAGGGCTTTTCCTTTCCCCTCGGGGGGAGACAGATAGATTTCTCTTGACATTTGCCCTGTTTTGGGGTAAGATAAGAAAAGCGCAAAAAGGGAAATGAAAAGAAAGGAACGGTGGCTTCCATGACGAAAGACGTGCTCATCCGCAAGGGCAGACTTATGCCGGCGGAGGAGAGTAAATATTATTACTATTGCAAGACCTTCTGGTACTCCCTGTTCGTTGCCTGCTGTATCACCATCCCCTTCATTATTTACGAGTGGGTGGTCACAGGGCACGGTATTTTTCTGTATTACGGGGACTACAACGCCCAGCAGATCGCCTTCTATAAGCACTGCGTGGAGATGGTCCGCAGCGGAGATTTCGGCTGGGACTGGTTTACGGATATGGGCTCCAACTTCGTGGGAAGTTACTCCTACTATATGCTGGGCAGCCCCTTCTTCTGGGTGATGTGTCTGTTCCCCTCCTCCTGGGCGCCTTACCTGATGGGTCCCATGTATATTATCAAATACGTGGTGGCCGCCCTCATCGCCTATGCCTACCTCCAAAGATGGGTGAAGAACAAGGATTACGCCGTTCTGGGCGCTCTTCTGTATGCCTTCTGCGGCTTCCAGATCTACAACACCTTCTTCAACCAGTTCCACGAGGTGGTGGCGCTGTTCCCCTTATTGCTCATCGGTATGGAGGAATTCATCCAGAACAACCGCAAGGGCGTGTTTGCCATCGCGGTGTGCCTCAACGCCATGGTGAACTACTTCATGTTCGCAGGGCAGGTGGCCTTCTGCATCATCTATTTTCTGTTCCGCTTCTCCGACCGTTCCTTCCGCGTTACCTGGAAGAAATTCCTGGGTCTCGCTTTGGAGGCGGTGATCGGCGCGGCCATGAGTATGATCCTGTTCCTGCCCGGTGCCTTGGCGCTGTTGGGGAACGACAGAACTGCCCGTTCCTTCTCGGAGCTGAAGAACATTCTGGCCTGGTGGAAGAACGGCGGCTTGTACTGGCAACGGTACGGGCAGATTCTGGAATCCTACTTCTTCCCCCCTGACATCCCCTCCCGCGTGAACTTCTTCTACGGCCACACCGAGCGCTGGGCATCTATTTCCGCCTATCTGCCATTGTTTGGCATGACCGGTGTGTTCGCCTTCTTCACCACCAAGCGACGGGGCTGGCTGAAGGCGTTGATTCCCTTTTTGGTGATCTGTTCCTTCGTTCCCGGCCTGAACAGCGTGTTCTTCCTGGGGAATTCCTCTTATTACGCAAGATGGATGTACCTGATGGTGCTGATGATGGTGGTGGCTACCATCATTGCCCTGGACAACAAGGCCTCCCGTTGGAAGGGAGCCTTGACCGCAAGCCTTGTTTCCATCGCCGCCATTGCCGTACCCTTGGGGCTTTTGTGGTATGACGAGCCCTCCACCGATGCGGTGGATATCCAGCTGGGCAGAGCGCCCTTCCTTGTGCGCTTCTGGATCTATACCGCCATTGCCGTGGCGGGGATCGCCCTGCTTTGGTACGTGATCAAGCATTATCGGGGCACCAAGGTGTTCGCCAAGGGGCTTTTGCTGACCACCTGCCTCTGCATCGTGGTATACAGTTGTGTCCATATCACCAACGGCAAGCAGCATTCCCATACCAGCGACTTTATGGTGCATCAGGTGATTAATGGGGAGGACGTGGTTCTGCCCGACGCGGAGAAGGAATTCTACCGCATTGATTTCTACCGCACCTCCAACCTTTCCACCATCGATAATCTGAATATTTATTGGCATTATCCCTCCATCGAGTGCTTCCACACGGTGGTCCCCCCCTCTTTGATGACCTTCTACGATCTGCTGGGGTACAACCGTTCCGTGGGTTCCCGCACCTACAGCTCCTGGTACGGCCTTCGCGCCATGACCTCCACGGAGTATTCCTTCATCCGCACCTCCAGCAACAAGCGTGAGGAAAAGACCCTTTGGGAAGGCACCTTGAAGGGCTTGGAGGACATCGTGGAGATGGAAGGGGACAGCGATTGGACTCTGCTGACCCGCAAGGACAGTGTGCGGGTTTACAAAAACGGTGACACCGTGGTGGAGATCAAGCTTTACGATCCCTCCGCACTCTCCTCTTTTGAGGGTAATTCCCTTTGGGAACGGGTGGAATCCATCGAAGGCTACCGTCTCTTCAGTGTTTTGGAGGTGGGCAGCGACGGCATGGAGACCACCATGTACCGTTTGGTGGACGAAAAGGACGCCGAGGCTGTTGCTCGCTTTGAAAACGACCCCGACGCCAAGGAGATCACCCTTTCCGATTACGTGCGTCTGTACGCCAAGGACAAAAAGGGCGGCACCAAGATTCTCTACGAGCAGGTGGACGTCACCGCGCTTCCCGAGGTGAAGACGTATCTGGAGGATCCCTCCTTCAGCAGATGGGAACAGCCCGAGGGCTACGTTCTGGTCTTCAATGAGGAGACCGGGGAGTACCGTCTCCTTTCCGAGGAAGAGGATGCCGACCAGCTGCAGACCCTTCTGGCAACCCCGGAATGGGAAAAGAGAATTCCCTCGGAGGATCTGTGGATCTTCTGCAAGGAGACCGACGACGGAATCCAATACGAGACCTTGGAGATCCCCGCTTTGGAATCCCTTGCCCATTACGAGGAGGGGATCGGCTTCACCCGTGTGGGGACGCAGGCCATGTACCGCATTTTCGCCTCCAACACAGAGGAGCAGACCTATCGCCTGGTGGCCAAGGACGACGCTTACGATCTGGAATATTACGAAAACCATCCCGATTGGACGGAGCTTTTGGTGGATGAAGCCCACCGCGTATACAGCCGTACCCGTTCTGCCGGCAACAAGGGGGAAAAGATCTATTCCGTAGGCTCTCTTTACAACAGCGAGCTGGAGGAATACGAAAACAATCCCGATTGGACCGCCGTGGAGGACAAGGAAGGCTATCGCACCTATTCCACGGAGAAGTTCAAGCTGGACAAGGGCTGGTCCTATTACGGTACCCAGAACGAGTTCGACATCTATCACAACGATAACTACCTCACCATGGGCTTCAGCTACGACGGCTTCATGACGGAAACCGAGTTCAAGAAAATCTCCGGCGGCTTCCAGCGTTCCGTGCTGTTATGCACCTACCTGGTGGTTCCCGACGAGATGGCGGATTACTACGCACAGTTCATGGACGAATACGTGGATAACCCCAACGACGAGGGCTGCGAGGGCAAGCTGAAGCGCAAGGCGGCCAACTACTCCACCTTCCAGAAGTCCGTTGCGGAGCGCAAGACCATGTCCTGCACCGACTTTACCTGGGATTCCGACGGTTTCTCTGCCAAGTACAGCTCCGAGGAGACGGACATCGTGTTCTTCTCCGTTCCCGCAGAGGGCAGCTGGTACGGAGATTCCGGGGAAGGGATCACCGGGCTTCTCACCTCCACCGGCGGCTGGACGGCTACCGTAGGCGGCAAGGAGGCAGACATCCTCACGGTGTTCGGCGGCTTTATGGCCGTGGAGGTTCCCGCAGGGGAAAACGTTGAGATCGTGTTCACCTACAAGACCTTCGGCTCCGGCTTGGGCACGGGGATCACCGTTGTGGCGATCCTGGGCTTTGCCGTGTATATGACCGTTCTTTACAAGAAAAAGCACAAGGCGGACTACCGTTTCTTCGACGGCACCTACTACGAAGCAGGGGATACGGAAGAGGCCTTGGCAGAGGCTTCCCCCAAAAAGGAAGGAAAGACCGCCCCCAAGAAGAAAAAGAAATAATCCTTGAAAAAGAGCACTTGCTGTAAGGCAGGTGCTTTTTTGTTGGATTTTTGCGGGATTTTCGTGGGATTTTTGCGGGATGACAAGGGAGAGGGTGAGGGTGTATACTGTGAATGCTCCTCCGGATTCTTTCATGAAAGGAACGTAAACCCTTATGAAATTTTTATTTCGCGTTCTGGTAGAGGGAGAAACCGCCTTGGCGGAAGAGCTGCCCTTGGTGTCGGAAGGCTCTCGGGGCGTGGTGTACCTTGCTCCCTCTTTTAACGATGCCTGGGCGGATTTCCCCTTGAAGAAGCTCACCCTTTGGCGGGATGACGAGGTGATGCTCCAATTCCGGTTGCAGGATGGGGAAGAGGTGTTGATCCCCTCCGTCTTCACCCTGTCGGAGAAGCCCTTTTACCTGCGGTTTACCGGGGAAAACGGGGAGACCTGCTTGCAGACCAATGCTCTGTGTGCCTCCTTCGGCGACCTGCGGGCTTCCTCTGCGGCGGCCTCCTTCCCCGTATACCAAGGCCCTTATACCCTCACGGAAAACGGCACTTACCCCTTGGAAAGCATGGTGCTTGCGGATGATCTGACAGTGGACGTGTTCACCGTGGATACCTCTGCCGACACCGTCACCCCGGAAACCCTGCACCAAGGAATTACCGCTCACAACGCAGACGGCGAGCCCATCCGAGGCACCTACGTAAACCCGTACAACGCCAACACGGAACAGGACACCGTCACCCCGGAAACCTTGCACCAAGGTATCACCGCTCATAATGCAGACGGCGAGCCCATCCGAGGCACCTACGTGAACCCGTACAACGCCAACACGGAACAGGACACCGTCACCCCGGAAACCCTGCACCAAGGAATCACCGCCCACAACGCAGACGGCGAGCCTATCCAAGGCACTTACGTAAACCCCTACAACGCCAACACCGAGGGCGATACAGTCACCCCGGAAACCCTGCATCAAGGCATTACCGCTCATAATGCAGACGGCGAGCCTATCCAAGGCACCTACGTGAACCCGTATAACGCCAACACGGAGCAGGACACCGTCACCCCGGAAACCTTGCACCAAGGTATCACCGCTCATAATGCAGACGGCGAGCCCATCCAAGGCACTTACGTAAACCCGTACAACGCCAACACCGAGGGCGATACCGTTACCCCGGAAACCTTACACCAAGGTGTTACCGCCCATAACGCGGCGGGACAGCCGATTTCCGGCACCTACGTCCCCAAGGCGGGGGGCGGCACCGTTTCCCGCGTGGGGCTGATCACCCAAGGGGCCTATGTCTCCGCAGGAGCGGCCTGCTCCACCTTCGGCCTGAAGGGATCATAAAAAAGCCGCGAAAAGCGGGCTACGAAAGGAATGACCATCACCATGAAAAACGTCTGTATCGCCGCAAGCGTCCGCGGGCAACAGCTTTCCCTGCTGTCGCTTCCGCCTCTTTCCGAGGACACCGAAGGAGTAACTCTGCAGGTGCATTTTTCTTCCCGTTGGGCGGGCTTCCCCGAAAAGTACGCCACGTTCTGGCGGGATGGGGATCAGCCTGTGATGCTACCTCTGACGGCGGGGACGGCGGAGGTTCCGCCCTCCTTCTTCAAGGACGAGACCCCCTTTTACCTGCACATCACAGGGAGAAACGGCAAAAAACGCTTCTTTACCCATCAGATCTGCGGGGCGTTTGTATTCAAAGACTAAGGGAAGAATCCGCCTTCGGGAAGCCGGGGCGGATTTTCATTTTCCTGCGTTTTCCGATTGACAATTGACGCGCGGTGTGGTATACTTCTACGAGAGAGTTTATGCAATTTGGGAGATATCCGTTATGGAAAAGCCTTACAAGAAATATCGGGGCGGGGATCAGTCCCGCAACCAAGAGCATGACACCGAGCCTGTTGAAGGGCTGTTCATCGGCAGAAATGCGGTGATCGAGCTGTTACGCAGCGACAGAGAGGTGGACCGTGTGTTCATCCGTAAGGGAGAACGGGACGGCTCCTTGTCCGTGGTGTGCGCTTTGGCCTTGGAAAAAGGCGTGCCTCTGCTGGAAACGGATATCCGCAAGCTGGATTCCCTGGCAGGGGGCGGCGTTCATCAGGGCGTTGCGGCCATCGCCGCGGAGACGGCTTATCTTTCCGTCCGGGAGCTTTTGGATAAAACGGAAGCGGCAGGAGAACTGCCCTTCTATCTCATTTGCGATGACATCAACGACCCTCACAATCTGGGGGCCATGATCCGTTCCGCCGAATGTGCGGGAGCAAACGGGGTGATCATCCCCAAGCGCCACGCTGTGGGGGTGAACGGTACCGTTGCCAAATCCAGCGCAGGAGCGGTGTTCCACGTTCCCGTTGCGCGGGTGCCCAATCTGGCTTCCGCTGTGCGTACCCTGAAGGAAAACGGGGTGTGGATCTGGGCGGTGGAAGCAGGGGGGAAACCCTATTACGAGCAGGATTTCCGCGGCAAGATCGCGCTGATCCTGGGCAGCGAGGGGGAAGGCGTTTCCCGCTTGCTGAAGGAAGAAAGTGACTTTACGGCAGGGATCCCCATGTACGGGAAGATCAACTCCCTGAACGTTTCCAACGCGGCGGCGATTTTGATGTTCGAGGCCGCCAAGCAACGCGCAAAGTAATCCGAAAGGAGTGCCCTGAGCTTTGAAAGAAGAAAAGAACGGCTTTGATATTTCTGCCCTCCTGGAGGAGGCCACGGAAGAAAACGACCGTGCCATTGCGTTGCAGGAAAAGCGCGCCGCCGAGGAGGATGCTCTTACCAAGACCATCGTGATGCCTCCCGTGGGGAGCGCCCCTCCCGAGGAAGCGGAAAGCAAGCCTCGCCGCAATCTGGACGCTGAGACCATCGAGCTCATCGATCAATACAGCACCCGTGAGATCCCCGATCGCCGCAGTGATACCCTGGAGCTGAAAAATACCCTGGCGCGGAAGCTGCAGGGGGATAAGCTGCTGGGATATCTGGAAAACCAGCCCGACGGCGGTGCCCGCAAGGCAGACAATCTCCGTACCATCATTCGCGAATCCGGGCAGATCAGTGCCGAAGAAATGGAAAAACGTATGGCGGCTTCCGCCGATCGCTTCTCCGATGAGGCGGATCTTCCTGCCAAGGAATCCTACGAGCAGGCGGAAATGTTCCCTTTGGGGGACGGCATGACCCTGAAGGAGCAGAAAAAAACGCCCCGTCCCGCAGGCTTCGACAAGGACTACGAGGTCTTGGGAAGCAAGGTGGTGGAGCACGGCTTTGAAGACGAGGATGAAAAAGACGACGATCAGATCGCCTTCCTCCCCGAGGAGACCGACGTAGAGCCTGTTTCCGACGTGATGGACGAGACGGAGGTGAACCTCCGTCTGGCCTTCGATATGATGCAGGAGGACGAAGCGGAAGGGGAACAAGCCCGCGTCAAGCCGAAAAAACAGAAGAAAGAACCCAAGCAGAAGGCGGATACCCCCATTCTGCGATATAACGACCGCTCCCAGAACGGGGAGATCGATAACAAGCTGCGGAAGGCACAGCAGGGCGCTTTCTTCCGCGTCATCGCTTCCGTGATCCTGCTTTTGTTCCTGTGGCGGTTTGAAACCTCCGGGGCGGACGGAATGTTCGGCTTCCTGCTGAAGGAAGGCTCTGCGGGAATCCGTTTGTACGTAATGATCGACTTGCAGATCCTCTGTCTCTGCGGTCTTACCGTGTTGCCCGCCATGGTGCGGGGCGGCAGAGGACTCTTCTCCGCCAAGCCCGTGCCGGAAAGCGTTTTGGTGTTCGGCTTCCTGTTTGCCGCTTTGTATTCCTTTGTCACCGCGGTGGTCTGCCCCGGCATGGAGGACCTGCGGCTGTACGGTCTGCCCTTGGCGGTGACGGTGGTATGCGCCGCCGTTTCCGAGCTGCAGATCGCCGCCAGAAACCGCCACGCCTTCCGCATGATCGCCACCAAACGGCCGAAATACATTGCACAGCGTTTGCAGAACGCGGTGAAGGAATCCGAGGAATTCGGCAGATATCTTTATGAGGACAGCGAGCTTTACACCGTTTGCCGTACGGGCTTTGTGGAGGGATTCTCCGAACGCTCTGTGAAGCGCCCCAAGTACGACGATCTGTACCGCTTCCTGCTGCCCTTGCTGTTTGTTTTGGCGTGCGGGCTGTTCGTGGCCATGGTGGTGCTGGGGAACTCCGCGTACGAAGCCTTCAACGCCTTCACGGCCTTGGTGGCCTTCGCCCTGCCCTCCTCCGCGTTCTTTGTGATCAACCTGCCCTTGACGGCGGCCAACCGCAAGGGAAGGAAATGTTCCGGCGCCTTCATCGGTAATTGCATCGCTGAGGAGTATTCCATGGCCTCCGCCCTTTCCTTTGCGGATACCGAGGTGTATCCCGCATCCTTAGTGAACGTTACCAGCGTGCGTACCTACGGCGATTACCGTATCGATAAGGTCATCCCCGATGTGGCAAAGGTGTTCTCCTTCCTGGGCGGCCCTCTTGCCAAGGTTACCGAGCGGATGATGGACGGCAACGTGGAAAAGCCCACCGCCGCCCGGGTCATCGAGAACGCCAAGGACGGCATCTGCGTGGCCATCGACGGACGGCATATCTTCCTGGGTAAGCGGAGTTATCTCCGCCGTTACCGCTTTGAGGCTCCCGTGGATCAGGGAGACGAGGGCTACGAAAAGGGCGTGGGCTCCGTGATGTACGTGGTCATCGACGAGCAGCTGGCGGCCAAGTTCTACGTCCGCTACCGCATCAACCCCCGCTTCGAGCAGCTTTTGCAGGATATGTACCGTGCAAACCTTTGCCTGGGCGTGAAGACCATGGATCCCAACATCACCAACGAGATGATCCAGGGAGCCATCAAGTTCCGCAAGTGCCCCGTGGCGGTGCTGAAGCAGGATTCTCCCGAGGAGATCTCCGGAGAGACCGCCTCTACCTCCGGCGGCGTGGTGTGTAATTCCTCCCTGCACAATTTCCTGCGTATGTTCTCCCTTTGCGACAAGGTGCGCCACGTGACCAAGTGCAACGCCATCATCATGACGGTTGCCGCCGTGCTTTCCGCTTTGGCGGTGGGCTTTTTGGCCATTACCGGGGAACTTAGCTCCTTCGGTGCGGTGCAAGCGGCCATCTTCCAGCTTTGCTGGCTGATCCCCGTTTGGCTTTTGTCCTTCCTTGCGGTGTAGTTTGTGGAAAAGCACCAAAAACCGAAGCGATAATTCTCTGTATCGGCAAGAAAGAAAATCGGTTTTGCTCTTGCATATTTTTGCGAAATCCTTTATAATAACGGTATATGGATACTTTGGGTTTTTGCCCGCATTCGCAGGCAACCTGCCCGAGAAGAGAGGTTCTTTATGAAGTTTGAAAGAAAAAGAATTGCACTTCTGACCGTCGCTTTGCTGGCTTGCACGGCAATGCTGTTCGGCGCTTGCGTGCCCAACGAGGCGCCGGATGACCGTAAGCTGGTTTCCTTGAACCCCAGCGACGATGAGGAGATCGTTTTCGACAGCGAATTCCTGGCCGAGAATGAGTACATGACCATCAATGACGTGGTCAGTGTTACCCCCACCAACGTGGCTGTGTTCGGTCAGTTGACCGAAAAGGCTCTGGCTGAGGGCATCGATTCCGTTCGTATCACCGGCGGTGTGGATATTTCCGCTCACGAGAAGTGCGCAGGCAATTATTTCATCATCGCAGTAGATCTGCCCGGAACCACCGCGTCTACCTTCGCGGCTACCGCCATGAAGGGCGAGGAAGAGGTGGGCGATCCCCTGACCTTCTCCGCTCCCTACGACGCAACCGCAGAGGAGCGTCTGGACGGCAACTCCGTTTCCGTTGGTAAGGATTCCAGACTGTACCTCACCGCATATCTGAACGACTATCTGGGCAAGGTGCTTTACACCGCCTCTCAGGTAGGTGAGATCAAGTCCACCGTGGCTTCTACCTACAAGGCGTTCCTGTCCCGTGCAAAGGGTAACCAGATCGACCTGATCTACGTGTTCCTGCCCGACCTGACCACCATGGATCCCTCCATCCTCCACGACGAGGATCTGGCACAGAAGGATTATGACCTGCTGACCCGTTATCAGCAGATCGTTACCGCCGTCAGCGGCACCATGGCAAGCGTTGTGGATATGCAGACCGTTCTGCAGGCTGAGCTGGATGCCGGTAAGGATATCTACGATCTGTACCGTCAGACCGACAGCCACCCCACCGAGTATACCTCTTATCTGATGTACCGCGAGGTTATGAAGCATATCTCCGCTCTGGATGCAGATGCAACCGCTTACACCCTGGATGATTTTGATCTGGTGACCAAGGAAGTTATGGGCGGCAACCTGGTAAGCTACCGTGAGCTGGATGCAGACGAGATCCGCGAGACCATCACTCTGCTGAAGCCCAAATTCTCCTATGCCGACGGCGTGGCCAATACCCGCGTTTACATGGATACCGAGAACGGCGATTACTCCTACTATACCACCATCAACTCCACCGACGCCTACACCGGCGGCGCGGAGCGTAGCGTGATCAAGACCGAGCGCACCAATCTGCCCAACGTATTGATCTACCGTGACGAGAACGCCATCGGCGCATCCCTGCTGCTGGCCAACTCCTTGGATCAGACCGTGCTGGCAAGATGCGGCGACTTCAACGTCAGTTTGACCGACGCAGGCCAGTACCGCGACAAGGAAGAGGGCAAGTCCATCGTTGACTTCATCATCGTCTTCGTTTCCGAGTCCAACCTGGGCGACGCCTTCATCGTATCCGACTAATCCGATTGCAAACCAATCCCCTTCCCGCCGGGAAGGGGATCTTTTTTTGTTTTCCCTTGAAAAAAAGAGCTTCGATGATAACTTGATAACATTCGGGAGGTAGAGTGGAGTCAGAAAACGAATGGGAGGATCCTGTATGTCAAAAGTGTATTCGTGTTTGATGATTTTTCTGCTGACGGTCTGCCTGTGCGCCTGTGGCGGCGGGGAGGAGATCAGCAAGGCGGAAAGCACCGTGAGTGAAGCTTCCGAGGCTTCCGAGGAGAGCAAGCAACAGATCTTTGAAGGGCTGGAGATTGCATTCTACGAGATCGAGCTTCCCGCCGACGGGGAGAAGATCACCTACTCCCCCGAGCTGACCCTGTTTGACGACGGCAACGGCTATAAGCTGGTGGTGTATTCCGCAAAGCGGCAGGGGGACGTGATCTATTTTGAGGCCGAGGAGGCGCCCTATTTCTTCGATCCTCTGGGAATGGCCATCATTACGCCCGCGGGGGAAAATTTCATCTCTCTGAACCCCGTCAGGGGAGAAAACGGCGAGATCCTTTCCGAGGTCTACGAGATCTGCTTGTATACGCCGATGAGGCCCGACGACACCACCGTGCAAAACAGTCTGAAAGACCTCAAGGAGTTTTTGGGGGAAGCCTACGATGAAACAAAAAGCTATTACTGCGTCCGCTTCTACAACGTTTTTTAAGGGCAAAAGAACTGCCGCTCATTTGTTGGGATGCCTGGCCCTCCTGCTTATGCTGACAGCCTGCGGCGAAAAAGAATTGCAGACCAACCCCTCCATGCAGGAGGAGCTGGAGAACCGAGACCCCTCCCCGCCCACCTTCTTTTTGCCGGAGGACACGGGGTACGACTGCATGGGAGAGCATACGGCGGCGTGGAAGGATCTGGGGGAGACCCATTTGCAGATCTGCCAGCGTTGCGGTGACGTCCTTTCCCAACCCGAAAAGCATACCCCGTCCACGGTTTTGCAGGACGGCTACACGGTGATCGGGGAGCAGGTCTACGTGGTGACGAGACACCTGTGCGGATGCCGTGCGGTGGTGGAAAGGGTGTACGAACCCCTTTCGGAAGGGATGGGAGGCGGCGGAGAATGAATGCTGTCAAATACGGCTGGAAAAGCTTTTCCCGTCGGGGAAAGTCATCCTTTTTGTTTGCGGCGCTGATCTTCCTGGTGGTGGCGGCCTTGACCTTGTCCGTCATCGTGGTGGAGGTGTGCGGGATCTACAAGGCCCGCAACGAAAATCCCTACGGGGACTATTACCGCCTGCTGGTGGACAGAAGGAACCCCGCCTTCAATGCAGGTCACGAATCCATGGATAAAATGTACGCCGGATGGTGGCCCCGCCTGCAAAAGATCCACCAATACTTCCTTGATATCACCGACTATACGGCAGAGGTGTACGGACAGGCGAAAACAAGTCTGCAGCCCTACCTTCCTTCCTGGTGCGACGATCAGGGATACTTTTTGCTCTACGGCGTCACCGATTGCATGGAGGTCTCCGCCTTTGCCAAGGGGGAGCTGACCTTGACGGAGGGGCGGCTTCTGACGGAACGGGACCGCAGAGAGGATACAAGGGTGTGCCTGTTGAGCAAGGACATCGCATCCGCCAACCGCGTAAGCATCGGGGACGTGATCGAGATCGAAATGAAGGACGAAACCATGGAAGAATACACCGTGGTGGGCATCTACGAGGATCACGTTCGGCGTTCCAATCTGAACGTGACCCTAAGCTACGATCTGCCCGAAAATCGGATCTTCGTGCCTCTTTCCACCTTTGACCGCGCCTACTCCTCGGGATGCTACAACTATCAGATCAAGCTCACCGACGACGCGTTGATCGGCGAGGTGGAGGCCTTGGTGAACAAATACGGGATGTGCGAGGGCTATCCCGCCTATTTCATCAAGGTGTCGAATCTGTACGAGGCCAACAACCGCGGCGTACGGTCCTTGGAAAAGGCGTTTACGATCGTTCGGTGGGTATTCATGGCCGTTGCCACGTTGCTGATCGTGGTTTACGTACGCTCCGCGGCGGTATCCCGCAGGAAGGAATACGGCGTTTTGCTGGCAACGGGACATTCCAAGGGTTTCCTTGCCGTCGGCTTTTGCGTGGAGCTTTTCTGCTGTATCGCCGCAGGGGGTTTGCCGTCCGTGGGGCTCCTGATGCTTTTGGGAAAGCCTGCCGCCACGGCGCTTCTGACGGCAACTGCGGGAAACGTATCCGCGGAGGCCTTGGCGGTCACCACCTCCGATACCGTCGGCGGGATGCTTTTGGAAGCGGAGGCCTTTGACACTGCCATTGGCGGCGGATTTATAGGCGCTTGCATAGGGAACGCCCTTGGGATATTTCTCCCCGTGGCGGTTCTGTCCGTGAGCGTTTCCCTTTGGAGCATCCTGCGGGCGAAGCCCATGCAACTGCTGAGCAGACAGGAGGGCATATGAAAGCTTCATTGAAAAACATTATCCGCCTGCCCAACGTGTTTGTGACCGTCTTTTTGGTGGTTTTCCTGTGTACGGTGCTGTTCCTGCTGTGCGCTTCCGTCTATCGCTCCTGTTTATCTGCCGAGGAAACGTTGAACCAAACCACGGTGGTCACCATGGAGCTTACCCTGAAGGAACGGCTCACCCGAGTGGAAACGGAGGATGGCGGATACGAGATCGTCGATCTGAACCATAAGCTGTTGGACGGGCAGGTGTTGGAGCTTTTGAGGATGGAATCACGGATCTCGGAGCTGTACTATATCTGCAACACCTTTTTCTTCCCTGCAGACCTGCTCTGCACGGAGGCGGAATACGCCGATCTGCAAGCCGCCGCGGCGGAGGGAGGCTCCTTTTCACGGGATACACAGCTTGGGCTCTACGAGGTGGGGGTTGCGGGATGCACCCGGGAGGACTTGCTCCCGGAGACGTTGGGCGTACCGAAAGAGGATCTGACCGTCACCTACCTTGCGGGAAACGGCTTGGAGGACGGGGTGCTTCTCCCCAAAAAGCTTTACCACGACTTGGGACAGCCCGAGGCGTTCTTGATCGGATGGTACAAGGCGGAAGGCTACGGGTTCCGGTTTGACGCCCCGCTCCCCGACTACCTGCTTGCCTATTTTGAGGAGTTGAAGGGGAAGCCCGCGCCTCCCGCGCTTTCCGTTCCCGTGTGCGGTTACTATACCTGCGGGGAAGACGACCAAGCCGCCGCGGTGATGGTGGCCAATGAGAAGTATTGGCAGAGCATCTACGGGGCGCAGGATTATTATACCCTGCAGGAAAATAGGCAAACCTTCGTAAGACCCGATGCAGACCCCTTCGGAGAGGTGGGGCTTGCCAAGATCCGAATGACCACGGCCTGTCCGGGAGAGGTCGCCTCTATCATCGGCGGCCTGATGGACGCGGGGTTGGGCGGGGATGATTACCTGATCACGGCCTCGGACTACGAGTATAAGTTCGTGTTGGCACAGATGGAGAGTATGGGAAATTTCTCCTTGGTGATCCTTTGCGCCGCCGTCCTGTTCGGACTTCTGCTCCTTGCGGTCTTCCTTGCCTACGCCGTCCGCAAACGGCAAAGGGAGATCTATATCCTGCGGGCGTTGGGATACGGAGAGCATGGGATCGCGCTGTCTTTTGCCTTTGAGTTTGGGACCGCCATCCTTGGCGCTTTGGTATGCGGCGTGGCGGCGGCCTATCTGTTCGGCAACGGGATCTGCGGCATGATCAGCCAAAGGGCTATGGAAAACGCACGGAGCGCCGTGGAAAACCTGTCCCCCGTGGCGCAGAGCATGGCAAACAGCGAGACCCTCCGCGCCCAATTGGAAAGTGCCGTAGACAGGTATCTGGAAACGGATCTTTCCTTGGCCTACGGGGTTCCTTTTCCGATTTACGGGATCCTTTTGGGGACGGCGGCGGTTTTCTCTATCTACGCCTATGGGTTGACAAGGGGGATCGCCAAACGGAATATGATGCAAAAGGAGGGATGAGTATGTCCGTTTTAGAAGTACAAAACCTATGCTACGATTACGTACAACGCTATGGAGTCACCCATGCGCTGAAGGGGGTGAACGGCGTTTTTGAGAGCGGGAAGCTTTACGCCCTGACAGGGAGAAGCGGCTCCGGAAAATCCACCCTGCTCTCTTTGCTGGCAGGGTTTGACCGCCCGAAGGCGGGGAAGATCACCCTGGACGGGGAGGATATTTCCACCGTCAAACCCTCCCTTTACCGTAAGGAGAAGATAGGGATGATCTTCCAGGCCTACAACCTGATCCCCCACCTGACGGCTGTGGAAAACGTGTTGCTGGGGGCAGGGGGCAAGAAACCGCGCCTTCCGTCGGAAGCGCAGGCCCTTTTGCGGTCGATGGGGCTGGAGGAAGCCCATTTTCGCAAAAAACCTTCCCATTTGTCCGGAGGCGAGCAACAGCGGGTCGCCATCGCACGGGCGTTGGCCTCCGACGCCTGCATCATTCTGGCAGACGAGCCTACGGGAAATCTTGACAGCGATACGGGAAGCATGGTGGTGGAGATCTTGAAGGATCTAGCGCACCGCTTGGGAAAATGCGTGATCCTGGTGACCCATTCGGAAGAGATCGCTTCCGAGGCGGACGTGCGGTATCGTATGTCCGACGGGATCCTGGTATAAGGCAATGAAAAAAGAGCATTCAAAGCGAATGCTCTTTCTCTTTTGTTGCAGTTATACCTTGCGGCGCAGGAAGTGGGAGACTACCATGCAAATGCCGTAAATTGCCAGGTATACCAGCAGGGCAAAGAAGTAGTACGCCACAAAGGCCTGTGTGTCCAGATTTGCGTCGTTCACCAGAGACTGGGAGATCATCACCACCGGGAGGAAGGCCACCACCATGTGGAGGAAGCGTTTCACCGCAGAGGGAACGCCCTTCCAGCGGAACACGATGAAGGAGAATCCGAACAGGAAGGATGCCGCCAGCAACACCGTCATTTTAAACAGCAGATCGTCCGCCAAGCCAACCAGCACCTGGGTCTCCGAAGAGGTGCGCACCGTCATGAGAGCGATCTCCAACCAGCTGCAAACAGCGTAGCAGATGAGAGAGCGCAACAGTGCTTCACGGGAGAATTGCTTCAACCAGGCTTTGCCTGCAGGCTTTTGATCCGCCGCGGGGCGGGTGGCCATTATGCCAGGTAAGCGCGAGCCTTTTCGGAAAGGAGCGCGGGATCAACGGATGCAGTGATCAGGCAGGCAACGTTGTTCTTGGAGGTGATCTCGTCAGCCTTCACCAGGAAAGCCTCCAGCTCTTCGGGCTTGCCGCCGCAGATTGCAAATGCGTTGTCGATAAAGATCTCGGTGATATCATAGTTCTGAGAAAGGATGCCGCAAAGGAAGCCGTAGAGCATATCTGCGCCCAGAATGCCGTAATCCTCGGTATCCACCAGACGTGCGTGGTAGCTAACGTCGAAGGTGAGCTTCTTGCCTTTTTCTACGCAAACGATGGAGCCGTGAGACTCGCCGCAAACCTTGTTGACCTCCTGAATGAGTGCCTTGGTCTTACCAGTACCTTTTACACCGGCTAACAGTTTCATAAATAGTATCTCCTTTAGGTTTTATTTATGCGGGGTCAGTACCGCGTTTTTTGATCAGATTTTCTTGATCTGCTCTTCTAAAGCAGCTTTTTGTTCCTCATATCCGGGCTTGCCCAGCAATGCGAACATGTTTTTCTTGTAAGCCTCTACACCGGGCTGGTCGAAGGGGTTGACCTCCAGCAGGTAGCCGCTGGCGGCGCAAGCCATTTCGAAGAAGTAGACCAGCTCACCCAGGGTGCGGGCGTCCTTGCGATCGTACTTGATCAGCAGAGTTTCCGTACCTCCCTGCTCGTGGGCAAGCAGAGTGCCCTGCATGGCCTTCTTGTTGATCTTGTAAAGGGAGCTGCCTGCCAAGAAGTTCAGCCCGTCGGCATTAGCCTCCTCGTAAGGCACGTTCATATCTCGTTCCTCGGGGGTAGAGCGGGTGCAGACCGTCTGGAACAGAACGGGAGAGCCGTCCTGTACGAACTGCCCCAAGGAGTGCAGATCGGAGGAATACACCACGGAGGCGGGGAAGAGGCCTTTTTTGTCCTTGCCCTCGCTCTCGCCGAACAACTGCTTAAACCACTCGCCCATAAAGCGGAAGGCGGGGTCGTAGCTTGCCAAAACCTCCACCTTGCGGCCGCGTTCCAAGTAGATGTTCCGCAGAATGGCGTAACGGTATGCATCGTTGGAAAGGCCTGCGGCAAAGAGCACTTCACGCTCCTTGGCGGCGCCTTCCATCAAAGCCTCGATGTCAATGCCCGTGCAGGCGATGGGGAGAAGTCCCACGGGAGTCAGCACGGAGAATCTGCCGCCCACGTCGTCGGGGATCACGAAGGTCTGGTAGCCGCTTTCGTCTGCCAGCTTCTTCAAAGCACCTCTTGCACGGTCGGTGGTGGCGTAGATGCGGGAGTTCATTTCCTCTTCGTCGTAACGCTTCGCCATGTATTCACGGACGATACGGAAGGCGATGGCGCTTTCCGTGGTGGTGCCGGACTTGGAGATCACGTTGACGCTGACGTCCTTGCCCTCGCAAAGCTCCAGAACGTCCTTCAGTTCCTCACCGTTGAAGGAGTTGCCGATAAAGTAAATGTCGGGGGTGTTCTTTCTCTGCTGGTTGTAGTAAGCACCGTGGAGGAATTCGATCACGGCACGTGCGCCCAGGTAGGAGCCTCCGATGCCGATGACCAACAGAATATCGCTGTCGCGGCGGATCTTCTGGGCTGCGGCCTTGATCCGTGCGAACTCTTCGCGGTCGTAGTTTACGGGCAGGTCGATCCATCCGAGGAAGTCGTTGCCCTTGCCGTTTTTGTTGCGGATCAGAGAATCCACCGCGGCAATGCGGATGTCAAAAGCGGCGACGTCGGCATCGCTTACCGACTTGATATGGGAATGCTGGAATGTAATCATGGGGTAAATCCGTTTCGTTTTCGCTCGAGTGTATTTGTATGCACCTACATTATACACGATTCATTGCCACTTGTCAATCATAAAAAGCTGAATATGTTTGTTAAAATTCTGTTTAACATGGTCAGAAAGTCCATTCTTTTTGCATCTTCTGTCGCAAGAACGGGAACTACCGCCAAGGAGACTCCGTTTTGGGCAAATTCCACCGTCCCCAGCTGTTGCCCCTTTTTCACGGGGGCCTCCACGGAATCGGGGAGGGTGAGGGTCTGGGTCAAGGCACCGCCCATCCCTTTTTCCAACAATAAGGAAGGAGGTGTGGCGGTCAGCTTTACCTGCTCCGTTACCCCGCAGGTAATGGGAATGGTGTGGGGCAGATCTACGGTTGGGGTGACGATGCGGTAGCCCGAAAAGCCGAAATCCAGAAGTTGTTTTGCCAAGGCGAAGCGGTCCTCGCTGGTGGGGGAGCCCAGCACCACGGCAATCAGCTGCATCCCATCCCGCAAGGCCGTGCCGGAAAGACAGTACCCCGCCTCGGAGGTGAAACCGGTCTTCATGCCGTTGGCTCCCTTGTAGAACCGCACCAGTTTATTGGTGTTGGCCAGGCCGAAGGCGCCGTCCCGGATGGTGTCCATCCAGATGTTGGTGTAGTTCAGCACCGTGGGATGCTTCAAAAGCGCTCTCGTTGTGACCGCTACGTCTAGCGCGGAGGAATAATGTCCCTCTGCGGGCAGGCCGTTGGTGTTCACGAAATGGGTGTTTTCCAACCCCAGATCCTTGGCCTTTTGGTTCATGGCGGCGATAAAAGCCTCTTCGCTTCCGCAAATGGCCTCCGCCAGGGCAACGGTGGCGTCGTTGGCAGACACCACGATAACGGATTTCAAAAGATCGTCCACGGACATCTGCTCCCCCGGCTCTAAAAATACCTGGGAGCCTCCCATAGAGGCCGCCCGTTCGCTGACGGTGACGGTGTCTTCAAGAGCGATCTTACCGCCGTCCAGCGCTTCCATGATCAGAAGGGTGGCCATCACCTTGGTGACGCTGGCGATGGGGAGACGGGCATTTTCGTTGTCTGCGAAAAGGATCCTCCCGGTGGAGGCCTCCATCAGCAGACAGCTTTTTCGAGGGAGACTGCTTTCGAAGGAAGCGGCAGGGGAAGCTTCCTCATACCAAAAGGCCTCAAAAGCGAACTCATAGGGGTACAGCTTGGCCTCCTCTGTGGCAAGGACGGGGAGGACGCCTTGCATCAAAAGCAGGCAGAGTGTTAACAGCAGAACACACAGTTTTTTCATAAAGGTTCTCCTTTGACGTTTTTTCTATCTATATGAGAGCAAGATCAAAAATCGAACGGGAGAAAACTTGAATTTTGTTGAAAATTTTTTGCAAAAATACTTTACGAACGGAAAAAATTGCAGTATAATGTAGGGCATAAAGACGTTTTATTTTGGAGGAATCTCTATGCAAAGCAATGTTCGTCCCGCATCCATGGAACGCATCACCACCCCCGAGCTGGCGGAAGCGTTTATCCGTGAGCAGATTGCGGAGGTCCGTGCCCAGGTAGGTGACAAGAAGGTCCTTCTTGCCCTGTCCGGCGGTGTGGGTTCTTCCGTCGTTGCGGCTCTTCTCATCAAAGCCATCGGTAAACAGCTGATCTGCGTCCACGTGAACCACGGTCTCATGCGCAAGGACGAGAGCGAGAGTGTTATCCGGATGTTCAAGGATGGCATGGATGCCAACCTGATCTACGTAGACGCCACCGATCATTTCCTGGATCTTTTGGCAGGCGTGTCCGATCCCGAGCGGAAGCGCAAGATCATCGGCAAGGAATTTATCACCGTTTTTGCCGAAGAAGCTCGCAAGCAGGAGGGCATTTCTTTCTTGGCACAGGGTACTATTTATCCCGATATTCTGGAGTCCTTCAAGCAGGCAGAGGGCAAGAAAGCCGTTAAGTCCCACCACAACGTGGGCGGCTTGCCCGAGGATCTGCAGTTTGAGCTGGTAGAGCCTCTGAAGCTTCTCTTTAAGGACGAGGTCCGCGTGGTAGGCGAGGCTTTGGGTCTGCCCCACGCCATGG
>JAZNPH010000020.1:0-27386 GCA_045589515.1 Eubacteriales bacterium
ACGATGAGAACGGCACCCTCGCAAGCGGTGAGGGAACGGGACACCTCGTAGCCGAAGTCCACGTGGCCGGGGGTGTCGATCAGGTTCAGCCGGTAGATCTCCCCGTCGTCGGCCTTGTAGTCAAAGCGCACGGCACGTGCCTTGATGGTAATGCCGCGCTCACGCTCCAAATCCATGTTGTCCAAAAGCTGTTCTTCGATATCCCGCTTTTCCACGGCCCCGGTATATTCCAGCAGACGGTCTGCCAGGGTGCTTTTGCCGTGGTCGATGTGGGCGATGATGGAGAAATTGCGGATCTTTTTGATGTCGTACATAGTGATCAAATCCTTGAAAATTCAGAAAATAAGCGGGGCGGTTCGAATGTTCGAATCCGTCCCGCTTGAAAATACGTGGGAGTGAATTGGGTTTACTTCGCCTTCTTGCCCAGCTTGATGCCGGAAAGTGCGTTCCAGACCATACCGGACAGGAACACGGAGGAGAAGAGACCTGCAAAGATACCGACGATCAGCGTGCCTGCAAAGTCGCGCAGGGTATCCAGGTTGGAGGTGGGGAAGATGATCACGGCAACCGCGCAAGCCACGAACACCGCGCCGATGGTCAGCAGGGTGGTGATGGTGGTGTTGACGGATCTGCCCATGGTCTCGTGGATACTGGTGTTCACGACCTCGCCGAAGGGATCCTTGTCGTTCTTCTTTCTGTTCTCGCGGATACGGTCAAATACCACGATGGTGGCGTTGATGGAATAACCCAGGATGGTCAGGAATGCCGCGATAACGGAAGAGGACAGGGGGATCTGGAACAGGGAGTAGACCACCAGCATCACGAACAGGTCGTGGAGCAAACATACAACGGAAGCCACGCCGGATGCAAACTGGAAGCGGAATGCGATGTAGATCAGCATTGCCACAGCCGCGATGATAACGGTAATGAAGGCGGTGTACAGGGTTCTGGTACCGATGACGGGAGAGATGTTGTTCATCTGCACCTCGGTGCTGGCGTTCGGATACTTCTCGCAAATGATCTCCAGCAGATGGTTCTGCTGTTCGGTGGTCATTGCGTTCTTGCTCTCGATCTTCACGGAGTTTTCACTGTAGGTGACGGAGGAGACGTAGTCCTTGCCCAGCTCCTTGTCGCCCTCGATGAGCGACTTCACATCGGAAGCGGTCTGGTTGGAGGTAGCCTCACCCAGGTCGATGGTCAATTCATAACCGCCGGTGAAGTCGATATCCAGGTTGAACCCGCGGATCACGAAGGACAGGATGCCCACCAGGAGCACCACGCCTACGATGATCAGGGTGATTTTTTTGTTGTTGATAAAATGGAAATTCTTAAGCATCTTTCTTACCTCCGCCAATGGGCATATAAGCCTTTACGTTGATGAGGCCCATACCGACACCGAGGTTCAGAAGCGCACGGGATACGAGCAGTGCGGTAAACAGGGAGATGGCAACACCGATGCCCAGGGTGGTAGCAAAGCCCTTGATGGTACCGGAGCCGAAGATATACAGCACCGCGCAGGCGATCAAAGTGGTGATGTTGGAGTCCAGAATTGCCCACAGAGCACGCTTGTAGCCGCTCTTGATGGAAAGCTTCACGCTCTTGCCTGCTCTCAGCTCTTCCTTCATACGCTCGAAGATGACTACGTTTGCGTCAACTGCCATACCGATGGAAAGGATAATACCTGCGATACCGGTGAGGGTCAGGTTGAACTGACCGATGGCCAGCACCAGGAAGAAGATGGCGGTGTAGGCAACCAGAGAGATGGAAGCCCATACGCCGGGAATGCGGTAGTACAGGGACATGAAGACCATAACCAGCAGCAGACCTACGGCACCTGCCAGCAGAGAGATCTTCAGAGCGTCCTCGCCCAGGGAAGCCTTAACGGATTCCATGCTTACCTGCTCCAGGTCGTACTGCAGAGCACCTGCGTCGATGTTGTTTGCCAGTGCCTCAGCCTCTGCAAAAGTGGTAAAGCCACCGCTGATGGTTGCGGTACCGCCGGTGATACCGGTGGATGCGTACTGGGAGGAAACGGTGGGAGAGGAGATGACTTGGCCGTCCACCAAGATATCCAGAGTTTTGTTGGTAGAAGCACAGGTCTTGGTAGCCTCTGCAAACTTCTTGGCGCCGTCCATGGTGAACTCCAGGAATACCACGATCTCCGCTTCGCCGGAAGTCTGATTGGTGTCGTAGCCTGCGGTAGCGTTGGCTACGTCGTCACCGGTGAGAACTGCGGTGGTTTGGCCGTTGATTCTGAACTCCAGCTTTGCGGTCTGCATGAAGTTCATGGCTTCCTTGGAGGGATCCTCCACACTGGGAAGCTCCACGACGATCATATCCTCGCCGTAGAGATAGACCAACGCTTCGGTAAAGCCTGCGTTATCCAAACGGTTTCTCATAACCTCCTGCACACTGTTCATGCCGGAAGAGGTGATGTCGCCGCCTTCGTTCTTAGCCTGATAGGTAATGGAAGCACCGCCTGCCAGGTCAAGACCCAGTCGGATGGTTCCTTCGTCAAAAATGCCGTGCAACTGTGCATCGTCGTTTATATAAACGCCGCAGATCGAAAATGCCAACAGCGTCGCAATAACGAGAAGCAACAGGATGAAACGGGCAACACTTGTCGCTTTCGTAAAGTTCATCGTATTACTTACCTCCGAGAGATTACTTTAACATTCCTATTATACACGCAAAAACCCTTTCCGTCAAGAGCTTTTTCGTTATTTCAAAATATCGATGGCACTTTTTTCTACAGAAATAGTAGAAATCTTGCTTTTTCCACCCTCTTCGCCGTCCAGAGACCAACCGATGGGCTCCGCAGAGAGGATGCGGCAGCAACGTACCTGGCGGATACTGATGGTAGGGTCGTCGATGCTTCCCGCCAAAAGCTTGGTGGCGATCCTGCCCGCTTCAATGAGATCCTTGGGGAAGCGGATGAGCAAAAGCTCGAATTTGCCGTCGTTGAAGTTGACATTTTCGTTCCCCAACTTCACCGTGCCTGCCATGATGGTGGTATTGCCCACCCCGCAGAAGATGTATTTTCCCTGAATGGTCTCCCCGTCAGCGGCGATGGTGACGTTCAACGGGCGGATGGATGCCAGGGAGGGGATGGCGTTGATCAGGTACGCCGTATGCCCCAAAAGATTTTTCATAGACTGGCTGGTGCTGTAGGAGGTGTCCGCAAAGGCACCGCAGCAAGCCACGTAGGTGAACCGACGTCCGTTGAAATTCCCCAGATCGTGAGGGGTGGGCGTTCCCTTCAGAATGCCCTCGATGGCGGCGGGAATGTCCGAAGAGATTCCCAGAGAGGTGGCGAAATCATTTGTGGAGCCCAGCGGGATATACCCCAAGGGCAGCTTTTTGCCGCTGCGGACCATACCCTCCACGGTGATGTTCAGCGTGCCGTCTCCGCCGCAGGCCACCACCATGTCAAAGGCCTTTTCCTGCGCAAGCAGAGCCGCGATGCGCTCCACGGTGGCGTTTCCCTTTTGGGTGGGAAGCACCGTTACGGTACAGCCCCCCTCCGTCAGGCGGGTGACGATGTCCAGCAGATGCCGCTTGGCCGCGCCCTTCCCTGCGATGGGATTGATGACAAGTAAGGTTTTTCCGGTCATGAAATGACCCCCTTTCATACCTGCCATTCTATCAAATTTACACCCGCTTGTCAATGGGAATTTTTTTGCTAAATTATGAACGGAAACAACTTTTCTCTTGCATTAGGAGGGAAAATGTGATAAGATGAGAGCGAAGCACAACAACCTTGAAAGGAATTCTTTTTTGATATGATGTACAGCACGCCTTTTGCACCTCCCAAGCCCTCCATGGAATCCTTGGAGGATCGTGTTTTCACTCCCGCAGAGGAGCTTTCCGAAGCCGCCGAGGACGGCCGTTTCTACGCGGATGCGGCGAACAGCCCTGTGATCGCCTTGGGAGGCATTACCCCTCCTGCAGAAAACGGCGGGGAATACTACCGCTTTGACGTGACCAAGAAGGACAAGCTTTCCGGTCCCAACAGGGGGCTTTCCATGTGCACCGCAGGGGCTTCTGCCCGCTTCATCACCGATGCGGAGACGGTGACCATCGACGCCAAGCTTCGCGGGGTGATCTACGGCATGAGCCATTTCTGCAACCGCGGGGTTTACGGCTTTGATATGCTGGTGGGCAGCGGTACGGACCGCAAGTATTCCGGCAACATTATGCAGATGTTCGTGGGCGTCAACGATGTCTTGAAGGACACCATGTATCTCCCCAAGGGACTCAAGGAAGTGCAGGTGAATTTCCCCCTGTACGGCGGTGTGGAGTCCGTAAAGTTCGGCTTCCCCGCAGGGAGCAAGGTGGCGTACCCCACCAAGCGCGCCTACAAGCCCATCGCCTTCTACGGCTCCTCCATCACCCAGGGTGGGTGCGTGGGCAGACCGGGCAACTCCTACTGCAATATCGTCTGCCGGGCTTTGGATGCGGATTGCCGCAACTTGGGCTTCTCCGGCTCTGCCATGGGCGAACAGGTAGTGGCGGAATACATCGGCTCTCTGGAGCTTTCCGCCTTCGTCATGGATTACGACTACAATTCCCCCTCCGAAGAGCATCTCCGCTCCACCCACCGTCCTTTCTTCGAGACGGTGCGCAGAATGCAGCCCGAGCTGCCCATTATCCTCATGACCCATGTGTGGTCCTTTGAGGACAGAGAAACGGACTTCAACCGTGTGAAGATCGTCAAGGAGACCTACGACGCAGCCATCGCCGCAGGGGACAAGAACGTGTACTTCATCGACGGCACCAACTTCTTCCGTGGGCAGATGCGTGACCTCTGTACCGTGGACGCCCTCCACCCCAACGATCTTGGGCAGTTCATCATGGCAAAAGAGGTCTACAAGACCCTTGCCATGGCGCTGAAGAGATAAGGTCGGAGAACGAAAAAGAACCTTTCTTTCAAAAAAGAAAGGTTCTTTTGAACTCCAAAGAAACGTATTGCCGAAAACTGCCGTTTTCGGGAGAGGGGTTATTCGGTGATCTCCGGGAGGGTGACGGTGGTTTTGTTCAGATCGTAGATACCGATGGTCAGCCGTGCGCCGGAATCTTCTCCCACGTCCTTGGCCAGGATGGTGTAGGTTCCGTTCGTGCATTCCAGACTGCCCCCGCCGAAGAGGATAAACTGAATATCCACGGAGAAGGAGTCCACCATTTGCATGGTTTCAAGGTCGTAGTTCTCGTTTTTGAACAGGGGGGCAAGAGAGCCGTCGATGCCCACTACGTCCTCGGGGAACTCGGTTTCTTCTTTGATCCAATTGCCGTTTTCATCTTGGGAATACATATAAGCGGTATCCCCGTCCTTTTGGAGGTAGGATTCCCTTTTGGTGTAAGTACCCGCTTCCATGACAGAAACGATGTGGTAGACCCCGTTTTGGTAGTACACCATGGCGGTAGCCACCCGTTCTCCCGGGATCTCGATCTCCATAACAAAACTGCTGCTTTCTGCTTGGGTATAGAGGGTATAAAGCTCCTCGGGAGTGATTTGAGCCAGCTCTTCGCCACCGCCACTTTCCGTGGGCTCACTTACTGCAGGGTCACTCTCTGCGGGGGTACTTTCTATGTCAGAGGACTCTTCGGAAGAAGTCTCTTCGGGAAGGGATTCCGCTTGGGAGGACACGGCCGCGGAGGGAGCCTCACTGTCGGAAGTTGTGGCAGTTTCTTCCGCACAGGCGGCCAGACACAGCGCCAGAATCAAAAGGGGTAAGAGGTACTTGTATATCTTTTTCATTAAAAAACTCCTTTTCATTTGTTGCTTTTATTGTAGCATAGAACCGAAAGATTTGTCAAGACGAAAAAAACACCCCGAGGTTACCCTCGGGGTGAATTTCTGCATGAATGCAAAACTTACTTAATGGTGATGGTAGCGCCAACTTCTTCAAGCTGCTTCTTGAGAGCTTCTGCTTCTTCCTTGGAGATACCGGTCTTGACCATCTTGGGGCAGCTGGTAACCAGCTCCTTAGCTTCGCCAAGGGACAGGCCTGCAACGTCCTTAACTTCCTTGATGACCTTCAGCTTCTTAGCTTCGTCGTAAGAGGTGAGCTCTACGTCGAACTCGGTCTTCTCCTCAACTGCGGGAGCTGCTGCTGCGCCGGGAGCTGCTGCAACTGCTACGGGAGCTGCGGAAACGCCGTACTTCTCTTCCAGAGCCTTAACCAGGTCGGAGAGTTCAAGAATAGTAAGAGTATCGATGATATCGAGAATCTGCTGGATCTTTTCCATTTTATTATTCCTCCAATGTAATGAAATTTTTTTAGAAATTGATTATTCCGCTGCGGGAGCTTCCTCGGCGGGAGCTGCATCTGCTGCGGGGGCTTCTTCGCCCTCGTTTGCCTTGTCGATGATTGCCTGAATTGCATAAGCGAAGCCGTACAGAGAAGACTGCAGGGAGCCCATGAGTCGTCCGATAAGGACTTCCTTGGAAGGAATCTCTGCCAGAGCCTTAACCTCAGCGGCGGACAGGATCTTACCGTCAACAAAGCCTGCCTTGATCACGAAGTTGTCGTGACCCTTGGCGTACTCGTTCAGGATCTTTGCGGGAGCGATCTGGTCTTCAGAGAGTGCCAGAGCAGTGTTGCCCTCCAGAACGCTCTTCAGCTCGGTGTAGCCCAACTCGTCGCAAGCACGTGCGCACAGTGCATTCTTAACGACTGCATACTGAACGCCTGCTTTTCTCAGGTCGGCACGGAGCTTGGTATCGTCCTCAACGGTGATGCCCTTGTAGTCCACAAGTACGCCGCTGTTTGCATTTCTCATCTGTTCTGCCAGTGCGGCAACGATCTGTTGCTTTTGCTCGATGATTTTTGCGTTTGCCAAAACTTTCACCTCCATTAAGTTATAAGAAAGAATGCTCCTCCGCAGAGCGAAGGAGCATAAAGACGTACAAAAATGTGTCTTGCTTCTCCTCGGCGGGCGGCATATAACACTGTCGTGTCTACGCATTTACACCATAAAGGCGCCTGCTGTCTGCGGATTTGCTTGAAAACCTCAAACAATATAGCACAATCCATGCCCTTTGTCAAGAGGTTTTCCGCTTTTTTTCAAAAAATGTTTAGCCGGAGATCTTTGCGGTGTTGATCTTCACGCCGGGGCCCATGGTGGAGCTGACTGCGCAGGACTTGATATACTGACCCTTTGCAGCAGCGGGACGAGCCTTGACGATTGCGCCCATGAGAGCGTCGAAGTTCTCAGCCAGCTTCTCCTTGCCGAAGCTTACCTTACCGATGGGGCAGTGGATGATATTGGTCTTGTCCAGACGGTACTCGATCTTACCTGCCTTAGCTTCGGTAACTGCCTTTGCGATATCCATGGTCACGGTACCTGCCTTGGGGGAGGGCATCAAACCCTTGGGACCCAGGACCTTACCGAGACGACCGATCACACCCATCATGTCGGGAGTTGCGATAACAACGTCGAAGTCGAACCAGTTCTCGCCGGTGATCTTCTGAACCATGTCTTCAGCACCAACGTAATCTGCACCTGCAGCCTGTGCGGCAGCAGCCTTGTCGCCCTTAGCGAAAACCAGGGTGCGAACAGTCTTACCGGTACCGTTGGGGAGGACAACTGCGCCTCTGACCTGCTGGTCAGCGTGACGGGAGTCAACACCCAGACGAACGTGAAGCTCAACGGTTTCGTCGAACTTAGCCTTGGCGATCTCGCAGATCAGACCCAGAGCTTCGTTGCTTTCGTAAAGTTTTGCCTTGTCGATAGCGGCAACGGCAGCGTTATAATTCTTGCCTCTCTTCATCTTAAGAGGCCTCCTTAGTCTTCAACCACAACGCCCATGCTGCGTGCGGTACCTGCGATCATGCTCATTGCACTCTCGATGGTAGCTGCGTTCAAGTCGGGCATCTTGGTCTCTGCAATCTTGCGAACCTGCTCGGTGGTGATCTTACCAACCTTCTGAGACTGGGGAACACCGGAGCCGCTCTCAATGCCTGCAGCCTTCTTGATCAGAACTGCTGCGGGAGGAGTCTTGGTGATGAACGTAAAGGTACGGTCAGCGTAAACGGTGATGACAACGGGGATGATCAAGCCGATGTCATTCTTGGTGCGCTCGTTGAATTCCTTGGTGAACATAGGAATAGCCACACCGTACTGACCAAGTGCCGGACCGATAGGGGGCTGGGGAGTAGCCTTGCCGGCGGGGATCTGAAGCTTAATATAGCCTACGATTTTCTTTGCCATGAGAAATACACCTCCAAATGTGGTAAAAATAGTTTTTCGGGATCAATGTCCCTCCCACCAGATCGCGGTCTTCTTCACCGTGATCCATTCTGTCGCTGTGCGTGGCAACCGCACAGAAACGGGTTTTCTTGTTTTACTGCTCGTCCTCCAGAGAACGAACCTCCATGGAGCCAAGCTCCACCTTGGTTTCTCTGCCGAACATGGAAGCAGTGACTTTGACGGATTTCATATCCGCCGAGATCTCATCCACGATACCGATAAAGCCGGAGAGGGGACCTGCGCAGATACGCACACTGTCGCCCACGGCATAACGTACCTCGATGACTCTGGGTTCAACGCCCAACTGCTCCACTTCCGCATCGGAAAGGGGAACGGGGCGGGATCCGGGACCTACGAAGCCGGTAACACCGGTGGTGTTGCGGATGATGTGCCACATCTCGTCATTCATAACCATCTTGACGAAGACGTAGCTGGGGAATAATTTTCTTTCGATTTCCTTTTCGCCCTTGTCGGTCATCTCCACCACGATCTCCGTGGGGATCTTCACCGCTTGGATCAAGTCGCCGATGCCTCGGTTCTCAATGATCTTTTCCAGGCTTTGCAGAACTTTGTTTTCGTACCCCGTGTAGGTATGTACCACATACCAAAGGGGCTTGCTCTCCTGCGGTAAACTCATTTCGATCTCACCCAGCCTATCAGCCGATGGAGGAAACGAGACTCAACAGCCCGGAGAAGGCAAAGTCCAAAAGACCGATGAGGATACAAGCTGCAACCAGAACCAGGAGTACGATACCCGTGCTCTTGATCAGGTCGTTCTTAGGCATCCACACAACCTTTTTCAGCTCGCTCTTGTAGTTTTTGAAGAAGTTCGCGATCTTCAGACCGATCTTGGTATTCGTGCGGGACAGAATGAACAGCACGGCTGCCAGGATCACCAGAACTGCACCGGTGATGATCAACTGCCAGGTCAGAGCGGTCAGGCCGCCGGCAGTGGTGGCAGAACCGTGGTTGTGACCTGCGTGAGGATCGGAAGTGGTTCCGGAAGTAGTACCGGAAGTGGTTCCGGAAGTAGTACCGGAAGTCTCACCGGAATGGTCGTGATCGTGCTCGTCTTCGGCAGAAGTCTCAGCGGAAGCCTCGGTGGAAGCTTCGGTAGAAGCCTCGGTGGAAGCCTCGTCTGCGAACACTGCAAAAACGGACATGGAACAAACCAGGACGAACGCCAACAGGATGGGAAGAAGTTTCAAAAGTCTGTTAGACATGAGCTGCCCCCTTACTTGCTCTCTTTGTGAAGAGTGTGCTTGCGGCAGAATCTGCAGTACTTTTTCATTTCGAGTCTGTCAGGATCGTTCTTCTTGTTCTTGACCGTGTCGTAGTTTCTTTGTTTGCATTCAGTGCAAACCAGAGTGATCTTAACTCTCATGTTATCGGCACCTCCAAATAAAATGTTACCTCCCTCTGCTTGCTTGGGGACTCTTTGGTGAGGGTGGAAAGCGGAAATCGAAAAGGCTTCTCACGCCACAACAAAAAGACCTCTCGCGCAGAGGTAGGGTCAGTATAACACCTTTCTGCGGAAAAGTCAATAGGTTTTGGCAAGAAAATTGAAAAAAATGGGGCGCGACCCGGTTGCGGCGTGCCCCATCTTGAAGTAATTGCACAGAGATATACGCCTGCGGCGCGTGATATGCACCTGCGGTGCGTGATATACGCCTGCGGCGTGTGATATACGTGCTTCGCACGTGTTGAGCGCTTGGTGCGCTCACTCCTCCATCATGGCGATGCGCTTGTCGTGGCGGCCGCCTTCGTAGGGGGTGGTTAAGAAGATGTTTGCCAGCTCCACCGCCTTTGCGCTGTCGATGACTCTGCCGCCCAGGCACAGCACGTTGGCGTTGTTGTGACGGCGGGTCATTTCTGCGGAGAAGGCGTCGGAAAGCACCGCGGCGCGGATGCCCTTCTGCTTGTTTGCGGTCATGGACATACCGATGCCGGTGCCGCAGCAGAGAATGCCCAGCAGGCACTCACCGCTCTGCACGGCGGCGCAAACCTTCTTGGCGTAAACGGGATAATCAACGGAATCCGCGGTGGTGGTACCGAAGTCGATACACGCCACGCCCTTGTTCTTCAGATCTTCGATGATGGCGTTCTTGATCTCCAAGCCGCCGTGGTCACAGCCCAATGCGATTTTCATACAGTTTTTAACCTTTCTAAACGTTCTCTTTCTGCCTGGGGTACGCGGAGGTAAACAGGACGCAGCTCCTTGCCGGAAACCGCCTTCCCTTCCATATACATACGGTAGCCGCACAGGGCTACGGACAGGGCGTTTTGCTCACGGATCACGGGATTGGCCACGGCGTAGCCTCCGTGGGCGTGGGAAGCGAACACCAAGGCGCCGTCTCCGCAAAGGGTGACGTCCTTTCCTGCCAGCTGTTCTGCGATCTCTTCCGCACTCCCGCAGGAATCGGGGGTGAGGCGGAGGCCGTTTTCAAAGATGGCATAGTAGAATTGGTTCCGGCGAGCATCCATCAAGGCGCACACCGTACCGGGAACCCCCTCTAAGTTTTGCGCCAGGGAATCCAGGGTGGAGACCGGAGCGCAGGGAAGGCTCTTGGGGAAGGCCAGTCCTTTCACGGTGGCGACGCCGATGCGCACCCCGGTGAAGGAGCCGGGGCCTGCGTTGACGGCGAGAAGCTCCAGGTCGGAGGCCTTTGCCCCGTAGACCTGCAAAGCGTGGTCGATCATGGGCATCAGGTTCTCGCTGTGAGTCATTTTGTTTTTTACGGTGAACAGGCTGTGGGAGATCAGCTCTCCCTCCTTCACCTCCGCAATGGATACGGAGGCAGTCACCGCGGTGGAATCTACGCCTAAGATCAGCATAACGTAAACTTCCTTTCCGTTTCTCCTGCCTTTTCAATGCGTAAGCGGTGGGCATCGGCGGGAATTGCTCCGTCGATCAGCTCGCTCCACTCCGTCACCACGATGCCTTCTCCGCCCAGACGGTCAAAGTAGCCTGTGGAATACAGGTCGTCCTCGTCCGCAATGCGGTAAAGGTCGTAATGGTACACCGTGATCTCGTTGCCCTCGTACTCGTTGACGATGGCAAAGGTGGGGGAATGCACCAAAGGCAGGCACTCCGGGCAGAGGGCTTTCACCAGCCCCCGCACGAAGGCGGTTTTACCCGCACCCATTTCGCCGTACAGGGCAAGAACGTCCCCTTTCTTCAGAAGGGAAGCAATCTCCGCCGCAACGGCGTCGGTGTCGGATAGATTTTTGGAATAAAATTCTTTCATTTAGAAGAGTCCTACGATCTTGCCCTCAACCAGATCGATCTTCTCGGCGGCGGGGTGCAGGGGCAGACCGGGCATGGTCATCACTTCGCCGGTGAGCACCACCACGAAGCCTGCGCCTGCGGAAACACGGACCTCACGGACGGTGAGGCGGTAGCCGGAGGGTGCGCCCAGCTTCTTGGGATCGTCGGAGAGGGAGTACTGAGTCTTTGCCACGCAGATGGGAAGGTTGCCGTAGCCCAGCGCCTCGATGTCGGCAATGGCCTTCTTGGCGGCGGGGAGGATGTCAACACCTTCTGCGTGGTAGATCTTGGTAGCCACGGCTTCGATCTTCTCGGTGATGGAAGCTTCGGCGGGATAGGTGAACTTAAAGTCGGTGGGCTGTTCGCAGAGACGGACGACCTCCTCTGCCAGGGCAAGGCTGCCTGCGCCGCCTTCCGCAAAGGCCTTGGAAACGATGGCCTTCACGCCCTTTTCGGCACAGTAGGAGCGGATCAGCTCCAGCTCTGCCTCGGTATCTGCGTAGAAGTGGTTGATCACCACCACCAGCGGGATGCCGAAGCCCTTCAGGTTGTCGATGTGAGCGCCCAGGTTGGCAATACCTGCCTGCAGAGCCTCCAGGTTTTCCTTGCCGGTCTCTGCCTTGGGCACGCCGCCGTTGTACTTCAGCGCACGGGCGGTGGCAACCAGCACGATGGCGTTGGGATGGAAGCCTGCGGCACGGCACTTGATATCTAAGAACTTCTCTGCACCCAGATCGGCACCGAAGCCTGCCTCGGTAACGGTGTAGTCTGCGATCTTCAATGCGGTGCGGGTGGCGATGATGGAGTTACAGCCGTGGGCGATGTTGGCGAAGGGGCCGCCGTGAACCAGGGTGGGGGTGTTTTCCAGGGTCTGCACCAGGTTGGGCTTGATGGCGTCCTTCAAAAGCACGGTCATAGCACCGGCGGCGTTCAACTGGCGGCAGTATACGGGATTGCCGTCGTAGTCGTAGGCCACCAGCATATTGCCCAGTCTCTCCTTCAGATCCTCGGGAGAGGAAGCAAGGCACAGAATGGCCATGATCTCGGTGGCAACGGTGATCATAAACTTGTCCTGACGGGTAACGCCGTTCTTCTTTTCGCCCAAGCCAACGGTGATCTCGCGGAGGACGCGGTCGTTGATGTCCACGCATCTTGCATGGATGATCCGCTTGGGGTCGATGCGGAGGGCGTTGCCCTGCTGGAGGTGGTTATCCAGCATAGCGGCCAGCAGGTTGTTTGCCGCGGTGATGGCGTGGAAGTCGCCGGTGAAGTGGAGGTTGATGTCCTCCATGGGGACTACCTGGGCGTATCCGCCACCTGCGGCACCGCCCTTGATGCCGAACACGGGACCCAAGGAGGGCTCGCGGAGGGCGATCATCACGTTCTTGCCCATGCGGTGGAGAGCATCGCCCAGACCGATGGTCATGGTGGTCTTACCCTCGCCCGCAGGGGTGGGGGAGATGGCGGTAACAAGGATCAGCTTGCCGTTTTCCTTGTCCGCAAAGCGGGCTTCCGCCTCGGGAAGCAGCTTTGCCTTGTATTTACCGTAGGGGTCGATATCGTCCTGGCAAAGTCCCAGGCTTTCCGCTACTGCGGTGATGGGAAGCATCTTCGCTTCCTGGGCAATTTCTACGTCCGGTTTCATTGGATACGCTCCTTCGTTCATAAAAAATAAAAGGACAATCCCTTGTGTTCAAAAGGATTGCCCAGACGGTCGGCTTGCAATAACGCGGTTTCGGCACACTGTGTTGATTCACATATCCGTCAGCACCGATCCTACGTGTATCATATCACATTCGTTATGATTTTGTCAAGGGATACGCTTAAGAAACTTTCTTTGAAAAGAAAGTTTCTTAAGAATCTTCAAAGAAACTCAGCGCCGAAAACCGTCGTTTTCGGAAAGGAAAAAGATGATTTTCTTTTCTTCTTTCAAAGGAAAAGTTTTTGGGGAGAGAGTTTGAGAGAGGGACTTTTTTGTGGAAAGTCCCTCTCTCATGAAAACGCGTATTCTATTATCCCAAATAACCCTGCTTATACAGCAACTCTGCGCCCAGAACGGCGCCGCCTGCGGCACCGCGCAAGGTGTTGTGGGAGAGGCAGACGAACTTGTAATCGAAGATGGTATCCTCACGGAGTCTGCCGATGGAGATGCCCATGCCGCCGTAAAGATCTCTGTCCAAACGGGTCTGGGGGCGGTTGTCCTCCTCGAAGTAGGTCAAGAACTTCTCGGGAGCGTGGGGAAGGGAGAGGCGCTGTGCTTCGCCTTCAAAGGCTGCCCAATCTGCCTTGATCTGTTCGATGGAGGGCTTGTTCTCAAAGCTCACGGAAACGGCCGCCAGGTGTCCGTCGGATGCGGGCACGCGGATGCACTGTGCGGAGATCACGGGGGAGGTGGCGTTTACGATCACGCCGTTTTCCACGGTGCCCCAAACCTTCAGGGGTTCCTTCTCGCTCTTTTCTTCCTCGCCGCCGATGTAGGGGATCACATTGTCCACCATTTCGGGCCAGGTGTCGAAGTTCTTGCCTGCGCCGGAGATGGCCTGGAAGGTGGTGACGTTCACAGCCTTGATGCCGTACTTACGGAGAGGCTCCAAAGCGGGCACGTAGCTCTGAATGGAGCAGTTGGGCTTTACGGAAATGAAGCCCTTCTTGGTGCCCAAGCGCTCTCTCTGGGCCTTGATCACCTCGGTGTGAGCGTAGTTGATCTCGGGAATGAGCATGGGAACGTCGGGGGTGCCGCGGTGTGCGGAGTTGTTGGAGACCACGGGGATCTCCGCCTTGGCGTAGGCCTCTTCCAGCGCTGCAACGTACTTTTTGTCCATGTTGATGGCACAGAAAACGAAATCCACGTGGGGCTTGACGCTTTCGATGTCCTCGGCATTGAGAACCACCATGTCGGCAATGCCTTCGGGAATGGGAGTGGACATCATCCATCTGCCCTTCACCGCCTCGCCGTAGGTCTTGCCTGCGGAGGAGGGGCTTGCCACCAATGCGGTGATCTCAAAATAGGGATGATCGGCGATCAGCGTGATGAAACGCTGACCAACCATGCCGGTAGCGCCGACGATACCGGCTCTCAGTTTGTTTGCCATGGTAAATGCTTCCTTTCGGGGGTCAGATCAGATCTTTGTAAATGCCGGGAACGGAGCCTTCAATGACCTCCGCACCGCAGACTTTTTTGTAGTAATCAACAGGGCCTGCACTGCCGATGATGGCGTAGCCGTAGCCTTCCTCGCGAAGGGCTTCCATACAAGCCATCAGAAGTGCACCGCCGATACCACCCTTGCGCGCTTCTTCCGCTACGCCGGTGGGACCGAAGAAATCGGGTGCGGTGCAGTCGTAGCCCGCAAAGCCCAGGATCTCCTTCTTCTCGGTGTCGTAAGCGATGAAGCAGGAAACGGGAGACTTGGTGAAGGCGGCGGCGATCTCGTTGGACCAGCCGATGCCGAATCTCTCCTCGATCCAGTTCAGAACCTTGTCGCGGTTGGGGGTCATGGGACGGATGATGCGTACGTTTCTGGCAGCCACTCTGTCGTAGAAGGGCTTGGTGTCGGGCAGGTTGTAAAGCTTGACGAGCATATCGGGCATGGGGAAAATCCTCCTTAAAATCTTATGCAAAACACCGCCGTATCGCTTCTGCAAAACGGCGGTGTCTCTGTTCCTTAGAAACGGAATTACTTATCGGAAACCTTGTCGTAGGAAACCTTCATGTTGCCGTATTCCTCAAAGATGACGAATTCGGTGATCTTGGTGCAGCCCTTCAAGGTCAGGTTCAGCTTGGACTTCGCATCGAACACCAACTCAGCTTCCTTGTCGCTGAGCTTGGGAGTGCCGAAGGCATCCTTGATGGAGGTGTTGTCCAGAGCGGTACAATCGGTGAAGTTAGCGGTGGTCAGCTTTTTCAGGGTTACCAGATCCTTGATGTCCTTCAGCTTTTCGCAGTCGGTCATGGTCAGGGTGGTGATAGACTCGTTGCCCTTCAGGCCGCTGAGGCTTTCCAGATCGGTGTCGGACAAGTTCACGGTGGTGAGGTTCTTCAGCTCCTTCAGATCGGGGATCTCGGTGATGCCGGTCTTGTTGGCGGTGAGAGTCTTCAGCCCGGTGAGCGTTTCAACGCCCTTCAAAGAGGTCAGGGTCTTGTTGTCGGTGAGGGTCAGGGTCTCAAGCTTTGCACAGTCGGTAAACTTCAAAGCGCCTTCTTCGCCTGCGGTGAGCTTGTTATCGGAAAGATCCAGGGAGCCCAGCTTCTTGGCGGAAAGTGCAATGCTTTCGATGTAGTTGTCGGACAGGTTGATGGCAACGGTGTTCTTGTTGACCGCCTTGTCGTCTTCCTTCTCAACCTTCTTGTCGGCCTCGATATCATCATCGCTCATGCCGGGATAGGTGGGGTTGAAGGAAGCCAGACCGGAAGCGTCTTCCAAAGCGTTGTCGGAAAGATCCAGAGAGCCCAGACGATCCAAGCCCTTCAGATCGGGGATGGCGGTGATGTTGTTATCGGACAGCGCCAGGGTGACCAGCTTGGTCATGCCGCTGACGGCGGACATATCGGTGATCTTGTTGTCGGATGCATCCAGGTAGGTTACCTCGGTTGCGGAGGACAGCGCGGAGATGTCGGTGATGCTGTTACCGGACAGGTAAACGCTTTCCAGCTTGGAGAAGCCCTTCACGGCGCTGATATCGGTGAGCGCGCAATCCAAAGCGTGGAGCAGCTTCATCTCGGTCATACCCTCAACGCCTGCCAGAGACTCGATGGGGTTGGTGGCGATGGAGAGGTACTTGATGTTCTTCAGAGAAGACAGAGCGGAAAGCTCGGTAACGTTGTTGTTGGAGATGTCCAGATACTTCAGGTTGGGAAGCTTGGACAGAACTGCCAGATCCTCGTTGGTAAGACCGGTGGTGTTGTATTCAACAGCGGTCTCCTTGGATTCTTCTCTTTCTTCCTCTTCCTCGGGAGTTTCTTCCTTTTCTTCCTCAGAGGTGTCGGAGGAAGTGTCGGAAGAGGTATCGGAGGAAGTATCGGAGGAGGTATCTCCGGAGGTCTCATCATCGTGGTCGTGGTCGTGATCGTGATCGTGGTCGTGATCCTCGTCCTTCTCGGGAACCTCAACGTTCAGGCTGTTCAGGCTCAGGTAGGTCAGACCGGGCACCTTCTCCAGAGCGGAGATGTCGGTGAGGGCGGTGTTGGTCACGTCCAGCTTGTTCAGGTTGGGGAAGTTCTCGATGCCTTCCAAAGAGGTGATGCCGGTGTAGCAAACGGAGAGCTGCTCCAGCTTGGTAAGACCGGAGATCTGGCTCAGGCTGGTGAGCTGGGAAAGCTTGGTGATTTCCACGATGGTCTCCAGAGAGTAGGGGTTGTTGCCAAGACCGTACATGCTGTACAGCTGGGTCTGATAACAGCCCTCGGACATGGTGGACAGCTCGGAAATGTCGAATGCGCGAAGCATACGCAGGTTGCGGAACAGGTTCAGGTCCGCAGGATCGGAGAGCTGGTAGATCACCTGGGTGATGTTCTGGGAATAATCGGCACTCTCTTCGTCGTCACCCTCGTAATCGGGGTCGGTCTGCTCCATGAGAGCGTCGGTGTAGGTCTTATCGCACAGCATGACCACGGGGTATGCGTAGGATTGGTAGCTGGACGTGGTGTCCACACCTACGCTGCAGAAGTAAATCAGACCCTCGAAACGGTCCAGATCCTCCTGGGTGAGGTCATACTGGGAAGAGAGACCCAGCGCGTTTGCGATGGCGGAAGCGAAGCCCTTATCGCTGAAGTCCTGGTAGAAGGATGCTCTGTGAGAGATGCTGATCACGATGGTGCTTGCCAGCATGATAAACACCACTGCGCAACAGATCACCGCAGTCCAGAACTGCTTTTTCTGTCTGGTCTTGTAGATAGATGCCATGTTGTTTCCTCCGAAACTTGAGAATTCTTTATTTCAATGGGTTATTGTACCACAAAAAGTTGACAATTGCAAGGGGTATTTCATTTTTCTGCGAAATAATCATTTTTGCTTGGCCAAGGCGGTCAGCATTTGCAAGGCGAGTTCAAAGTCCGCCTCGGTTCTGCCGTAGGTCTCTTCTCCTTCTGCAGGTGCTTTTCGCATGCACAGATAGGACACCGCGCCCAGCTCGTGATAGCCTTCGGTATTATAGATAGGAAGGGTGTTCAGCTTCAAGGCTACGCCGTCCACCGCGCCCTCCAGCTCTGCAAGGGCTTCGGGCAGGGGGGCAAGCAAGCCCTTTTCCTTGGCGTAGTCGTAGGCCTTTTGATCCAGCAGGAACAGACACTCTTTCCCGGTAACCAAGCGGGTGCGGATGGTTTTGACCGTGATCTCCGCCGTCAGACCGTTTCCGCTGCGGGTGACGTCTCCCAGAACGCCCCGCTTTGCCCCGTCTCCGTTTGCATCGGGAGCCAGCTTGTTCAGCAACGCCTCCACAGGCAGACGGACGCTTTTATAGATGGGCTCTTCCCCCACGTAAAGCAGGGTGAAGTCGGGAGGGGTTACCGTATCGATGACGCGGTTTTCGCTTTTGTAAGCCGCCATGGCAACGAACAGGTCTCTGTGGTAGCCCCATTCCTCCATGGTTCTGCCGTAGGCGATGGCGTCGTTCTCCGGGCTTCTCCGCAGGCAGACCACCGCTTCGGGGGGCATTTTGGAAAAGCCGGGAAGCTCGTAGCAATCCAGATTACCGATGGGAATTCCGTAGCCGTCCAGACTGAGAGAGGGATCGATCCCTAACTGCTCCAGAGGCGTCAAAATGTCCTCTGCCAAGGCCTGGCGGTAGAAATAGGGCTCCAGAAAGTACAGCAGGGTGTCCCCCGCCCGCAATTCCGTCTGGAAGCGGGTGTAGGTGGTGTTCTGGTCGTCGTAGGTGTATTCCACCCCCTCGGAATCCTGTAGATGGGACACGGTGAGATCCAGGAAGTCAAAACGGAAGTGGCCGTCCCCGTTGTAATCTCCCGCCGCTTCTCCGGAGAGGGAGGCGATGCTGTCGCCCAAATGATCCTTCTCCGTGGAGTTCATGTAGAAGGGACCCACGTACATCATGGAAAGATCCGGGTTGGCGGTGGAGGACATCTGGGAAATGCTGATGATCATTCCGATAACAATGACGCCTACGATGAGAATGGGCCATTTGTAGTATTCCGCAATGTATTCCATCCAGCCTTTGAAGCCCGGGCCCCGCTTTTGGTATTTTTCCTGCTCGTCCCGGGTATCCTCGGGAGAGGAGCCTTCTGCTTCCGCCTGAGCGCGGAGCTTTTGAACCTCTTTCATTTGTTTATAGTCACGCATAAAAAACGCCTCCGCATTGAAGTCCATCCATTATACCACAGAAATCCCCGCTTGGCAATAGGGAAAATTGTTAAATAATTTCCCTCAAGCTGTGAAAACCTTCGCAGATGCGGGGTTCAAAAAAGAGCCCCGCGTCTGCGGAGCTCTGTTTGAAAAGCTTGATCAGTTTGCTTCCACGTAGCCTTCCATGTCGTCGATGAAATCCTCAATGGCGAGCTTTGCAGCATCGGAGAGGGAGTCGAAGCGGGAGGCGTAGTTGGTGTCGATGGTGTAGTAGCAGTTCATAATGTTGCCCCAGTTGTAGATGGGACCCAGGTCGAAAGAACGGGAAGCGAAGATAATATCCAGCATTGCCTCGGATTCGTCGTCACGGGCGTCTCTGCCCTTCAGCTGCACTTCATAGAACTCGGGGGTGACGGATTCCTGAGATTTCATAGCCAAGGCCTCGATGACCAGACCCAGATCCTCCACCTCGGGAACGCCGTAGGGGAGCATCATGTAGGAGGAGTTGGCGGGGGAAACGGTGTGGTAATAGGCATCCTGATCCGCAAAGGTCTTGGGCATGGGAAGAATGCCGAATTCGTCATCCATGCTACGGAAGCCGGCTACGTTGATGAGACCGCAGATGTAGAACAGCTCTCTGCCCTCGATGAAAGCCTTATGTACGGTGGCTTCCCAAATGTTGGAGTAGCCCTTTCCGTCGTACTTGCCGCCGTCGGCAACCATAACCTCGTCGCTGAGGTAGAAGTTTACGATCTTATCCAGCGCTGCGTAGGTACGTTCGGTAGCGCTATCCACGGTGAGGTAGGGTATATCGGAATCGTCCTTGGAGATGGCGTGGACACCGCCGCCTACCACCTGTGCGAACACGTTGAATTTCTCGGTGCCAACGGCCCACTGATCCAGCTCGTCCTGACCGTCACCGTTCAGATCGGTAGTCACACCCTTGCAAATCTGCATGAAGTAATCCAACGTCCAGTCGCCGTCGGTGGCCTTCTGATAGAAGTCGTCGGAGATGGCCAGGTCTTCCTTCAGGTTCTTGTTGAACAGCACGCACCAGGTGCCCAGATTGTCGTAGGTGTTGATGTCGCCGCAGATCCAGAACAGTCTGTTCGTCACGGAAACGTCGTTCACACAGTTCTGATCCCACCAGGAATTTTCAAGGTTGATGGTCTCCACCGTTTTCAGATCGGTAAGAGCGTTGCTGAGGGTAAAGTTCTGCGCGTAGTGGGCACTGGCAAAGACGATGTCGCAATCGTAGGTGCCAACGGTAACCATGGTCTTCACGTCGTCCAAGAAGGTGGACTTGTTGGTAACCTGTCCTTCGATGGTGACGTTGTATTCAGCCTCAACGGCGTCTACCACGGCCTTCTTTGCCACGTCAACACGGCCCAGCTCGCCTTCGGCGTTGGAGATGACCTCGCCGGTGTAGCCAAGGATGGAAGCGGAGCCTGCACTCCAGTCCCAGCAGAGGATGTTGATGACTCTGCCGTCCAGATCTCTGATCTCGGGGGCGACGTCGTTGTTCCCCTCGGAAGTGTCTCCGGGCAGAGAGGTGTCACCGGTGCCGGCGGAGCCGCCCTGAGAGGGGGTGGAGGAGGTGCCGGCGGTATTGTTGCAGGCAGCCAGCAACGGCATTGCCATGGCAAGCACCATCAGAAAAATTAAAATTCTTTTCATGCTTTTCTCCTTTTTGATTTTGTTTTTACGAAGCATTGTAACATATATTTTTCTCTTTGTCAACTTTTTCCGGCAAAACAAAGGAGCTCCGCGGTGGGCAGAGCTCCTCTTATGAGAACGTTATTGGGGATCTATGTAGGAATCGAAATTCTCCACGCAGCTTTCCATGGCCAGCTTGATGCCGTCGGCAAGGGATTCGAAGCGGGAGGCGTAGTTGGTATCCAGGGTGTAGAAGCAGTCCATGATACCGCCCCAGTTGAAGATGGGCGCCAAGTCAAAGGAACGGGTGGAGAAGATGAGATCCAGCATTGCCGCGGACTCGTCGTCCCGGGCATCTCTGCCCTTCAGCTGCATTTCATAGAACTCGGGGGTGACCATTTCCTGGGACTTCATGGCCAGTGCCTCCACCACCAGACCCAGATCCTCCACCTCGGGAACACCGTAGGGGATCATCAAATAGGAGGAGTTGCCCGCGGAAACGGTGTGGTAATAGCCGTCCTGATCCGCGAAGGTCTTGGGCATGGGCAGGATGCCGAATTCGTCTTCCATGTTGCGGAATCCTGCTACGTTGATGAGGCCGCAGATGTAGAACAGCTCTCTGCCTTCAATGAAGGCCTTGTGTACGGTAGCCTCCCAAACGTTGGAGTAGCCCTTGCCGTCGTACTTGCCGCCGTTGGCAACCATGACTTCGTCGCTGAGGTAGAAGTTGATGATCTTGTCCAGTGCCGCGTAGGTACGCTCGGTAGCGTTTTCGATGGTGAGGTAGGGGATATCGTTCTCATCCTTGGAGATGGCGTGGAGTCCGCCGCCTACCACCTGGGCGAACACGTTGAACTTTTCGGTGCCGCAGGCCCACTGGTCAAATTCGTCCTGGCCGTCGCCGTTCAGATCCACGGTGATGCCTTCGCAGACCTCCATGAAGTAATCCAACGTCCATTCGCCGTCTGTCGCCTTCTGATAAAAATCGTCGGCAATGCCCAGATCGTCCTTCAGGTTCTTGTTGAACAGAACACACCAAGTGCCCAGGTTATCGTAGGTATTGATATCGCCGCAGACCCAGAACAGACGGTTGCCGATGGAAACGTCGGCCACACAGTTCTGATCCCACCAGGAGTTTTCCAGGTTGATGGTCTTGATGGTCTTCAGGTCCATGGTAGCGCCGTTGACGGCATAATCCTGGGCGCCGCCTGCCCCGGTGAACACCAGATCGTAATCGTAGGTGCCGCCGGTGACCATGTTCTTCACGTCGGAGGAGAAGGAGCTTCTGTTGGTGACCTCGCCGCCGATGGTGACGTTGTACTCGGCCTCTACGGCGTCGATCACTGCTTTCTTTGCCACGTCAACGCGGCTGGGTTCACCTTCGGCGTTGGAGATGATCTCGCCGGTGAAGCCGATGATGGAGGCGCTTCCTGCGCTCCAGTCCCAGCAGAGCACGTTGATCTCTCTTCCGCCCAGATCCTTGACCTCGGGAGCCACGTCCTCGCGCACGCTTTCTTCGGGGAGGGAGGCCTCGCCGCTTTCCGTGTGGGAGGTTCCCGTGGAAACCGTGGTTGCCGTATCACTGCAGGCCACCAGCAAGGGGAGCGCCAGGGCAAATGCCATGAGGATCACAAAAAAACATTTGAATTGTTTCATAAACGTATCCTTTCTCGGGTTTCTCTTTATATGAAGCATTGTACCATGTTCCGCCCTTTTTGTCAAGCGAAAACCGGGATGAAAAAAGGAGCCGAGGTTGGCTCAGCTCCTTTTTGGGAAAACTTTAGTTGAGGACGGGATCGTAGCCCTCCAGATCCTCGATGGTATCTTCGATGGCGAGCTCTGCGTTATCGATGATAGAATCGAAGCGGGAAGCAACGTTATCGGGGTTGATGTCATAGTAGCAACCCATGATGGAGCCCCAGTTGTAGCAAACACCCAGATCGAAGCAACGGGAGCCGAAGATGATGTCCAGCATATCCTCGGATTCGTCGTCACGGGCGTCTCTGCCCTTCAGCTGTACCTCATAGAACTCGGGAGTAACGATCTCCTGAGATTTCATCGCCATGGCCTCGATGACGGTACCCAGCTCCTCGATATCGGTAACACCGTAGGGGAGCAGCATGTAGGAGGAGTTATCGGGAGAAACGGTGTGGTAGTATCTGTCCTGCTCCTCGTAAAGCTTGGGCATGGGCAGGATACCCAGAGGATCCTCCATGTTACGGAAGCCTGCAAGGCTGATCAGACCGCAAACGTAGAACAGCTCTCTGCCTTCCTCGAAGGCCTTGATGATGGTGGATTCCCAGGGGTTGGAATACTGATTGTACTTGCCGCCGTTGGCAACCATAACGTCGCCGCCGTTGTAGAAGTCAAGAACCTTCTGCAATGCGGTGAAGGTGCGCTCGGTATCCAGAGAAACGGTGAGATAGGGCAGGTCGGTGGTGGGGTCCTTTTCCGCTACGCGGATACCGCCGCCTACCAGATGGGCGTAGATGTTGAAGGTCTCGGTGCCGCAGGCCCACTGGTCGAATTCGTTCAGACCGTCGCCGTTCAGATCCACGGTAATACCCTCGCAGACCTCCATGAAGTAATCCATGGTCCACTCGCCGTCTTTTGCCTTCTGATAGAAGTCGTCGGTAATGCCCAGATCGTCCTTCATCTTCTTGTTGAACAGAACGCACCAGGTACCCAGATTGTCGTAGGTGTTGATGTCGCCGCAAACACGGAACAGACGGCCGCCGATGGAAAGATCCTCTACGGCATTCTGGTCCCACCAGGAGTTCTCAAAATGGAGGGTGGGAACGGTGTTCAGGTCGGTCAACAGATCGTTGGCCAGCATATTCAGCGCCTGGTTGGAGCTTGCGAAGATGATGTCGTAGGTGTAAGTACCGGAGGAGACCATCTGCTGGACCTCATCCAGGATGTTGCCGGTGGTCATACGGTAGCCTTCACCGATGGTGCAGTTGTAGGTAGCCTCGATATAGTCTACCACTTCCTTCTTCGCTACGTCCACGCGGGAGTAGTTGGGCTCGGATTCCTCGCTGTACACGATCTCGCCGGTGTAGCCCTTGATGGAAGCGGAGTCGATACCCCAGCCCCACTGGAGGACGTTGATCTCTCTGCCGTCCAGGTCGATGATGTCGGGGTAGATGTTGGTATCCTCGGAAACGTCCTCGGAGATCTCGCCGCCCACGGAGGTGTTACCCTGAGAAGGGGTAGAGGTGGTGGTGGAAGTTTCCTGACAAGCCACCAGCAGGGGGAGTGCCATTACGCAGATCAGCAAGAGCACCAAAAGTCTTTTTGCCATGTGTGTATTTCTCCTGTTATTCGATAATATTTTGCAAGTCTTTCTTACATTGTTCACATTATAATACATTTTGCATTGCTTGTCAAGGGAGAAAGCGATTGACAAAACGAAAAAAACGGTGTATAATATAAAAACAGATTCCCATAACGGAATGGAAAGGATGCTCGCTGTGGCTGTCTCTCTCAGAAACTTTTTCCTGACCTTCGTGCTGGCGCTGGCGCTGTTCGGATGGTTGGGCCTTGAATATTACGACGAATTGGAGGCCTTACTCCCCACTACCGAGGGGGCTGTCTCCGAGGAAACCTCCCGTGACGAATCCTCCTCTGAGGAGCAATCCGGTCCCGGCAGCATTTTGCTTCCCGGCGGCGAGGGGGACGATCTTGGGATCCTCAACGGTCTGATCGTCACCAAGAACGACAAGGGCGAAGTCAACAAGGCCCTGTTTTTGCGGTTGAATTCCGACCGCAAGGCGGTGCTTTCCTGTGAATTGCCCCTCAGCGCGGTGCTGTATAACGACGTGGGGGCGCTTGTGCCCTTGCGGGACTATTTGCGGATCTACGACAAAGAATCCGCCTCCACGGCCATCGCCACGCTGACCGGATATCACGCGGATTTTTACGCGGAGGTCTCTCCTGACGCCTTGGATGCTTTGGTGACTCATATGTCAAGACCCCATTTCCTGATCCCTCAGGAGATCAATTACGTCAATCCCATCTACGCAGGGGTTACGGACTTCCCCGGGGGCAAGGTCCCTGCGGATTATTGGAAGCACGTGGATGCAGGCAACATCACCATGACGGGGGACGTTTTGGCCATTCTGCGGGAGCATTACAGTCTGTGTGACGGCTCCGACGGCCATGGCAGCTACGCCGCACTGGCAAGTTCTATGCTGAGCTCCTTCTTTACCCAGCTGAGAACCGAGCAGAAGACGGTGATGCTGGCGGATCCCGCCCGCTTCGCTTCCGCTCTTTCCGGTATGAATACCAATATGGACGCCGCATTTTTGGAGAAGTGGGGCGAGCTTCTCATGAAGTATGAGACCTACAAGAAGGTGGAGATTCCCTATACCACCAGAGACGCAACGCTGAAGGCCATTAAAGAAGCGGATCGATAAGGCAGGATTTCCCGTAAAAAGCGTCGAAAAAAAGTGAGAATCCCTCTTGCAAAATGAAAATCTTTGTGCTATAGTATAGGTACACTAATTATTGGAGGTATTCGAAATGGCTTTCTCTATTGATAAGGATGCATGCCTGGGCTGTGGCGCATGTGAGGGCGAGTGCCCCGTAGGTGCTATCCACGCTGATGCTGACGGCAAGTACGAGATCGATGCAGACGCTTGTCTGGATTGCGGCGCTTGTGAAGGCGTTTGCCCCGTTGGCGCTGCTAAGGCGTAAGTCTCTTACAACCAAACGGCGAAATGCGCTCCCAGAGTTCTCCTCCGGGAGCGTCTTTTGTTTGCGGGGAAAGGTAAACAAACCATGGAATACGGATTGGTGGAAACCGCCGTCAACGGCGGGCTGACGATCAAAGAATACCGCGAGGGCATCCGCTTCGGTACGGATGCTTTGCTCCTTGCCCATTTTGCCTCGGAGCGGCTGGGGAAGGGCGTTTGCGCCGACTTCGGCACGGGAAGCGGAGTGTTGCCCTTGCTTCTTTCCGCCACGGGATGCAAATGCGACTTCCTGGCGGTGGAATTACAGGAAAAATACGCCGCTCTGGCAAGGGAGAACGCTCTTGCCAACGGCTTCGGGGAGCAGATCTCCGTTTTGCCGGGAGACCTGCGGGAATACCGCACCCTGTTCCCCGCCGGGAGTTTGCAGGCTGTGGTGAGCAATCCGCCCTACCTGCCTGCAGGGAGCGGCAAGCAAAATCTGACGGTGGAAAAACGAACTGCGTGGCATGACGATACCCTGCCCGCGGAAAGCTTGGCGCAGGCTGCCGCCTGGGGGCTTTCCACGGGAGGAAAATTCTTCTGCGTGTACCTGCCCTCCCGTATGGCGGGGCTGATGGACGCTTTGAAGAAAAACCGTCTTGAGCCTAAGCGGCTGCAGTTGGTGGTGCCTGCCCACGGGGAGTCGCCCTCCCTGCTTCTGTTGGAGGCACGGAAGGACGGTGCCGAGGGCTTGGAGATCCTGCCGGAATTGCCTCTGTACACCGACGTTACCCGCAAGGAGGAATCCCCACAGCTTTTGCGGATCAAGAATTTCTATAAATTGTTTGAGGATTAAAGTATGAACGTATACGATTGGGTCAAGGACCTTGCGTCCTCTTCTCCCGCACCCGGCGGAGGAGGTGCTTCCGCTTTGACGGGTGCTTTGGCGGCGGCTTTGGGCTCCATGGTGGCAAATCTCACCACAGGGAAGAAGAAATACGCCGCGTATCAGCAGGAGATCGAGAGAATTCTGGAAGAGACTGCCGTTTTGACGGACAGGCTTTACGCTCTGATCAAAAAGGACGAGGAGGCGTTTCTGCCTCTTTCCAAGGCTTACGGAATTCCCAAGGAGGATCCCGCACGGGGCGAGGTTCTGGAAGCCGCTTTGCGCATCGCCGCAGAGCCGCCTATGGAGATGCTTGCCGCTCTTGCAGAGCTGCCTCCCATTTTAGAAGAGCTTTTGGAAAAGGGAAGCCGTCTTGCCGTCAGCGACGTGGGCTGTGCCGCCACCTTCTGCGCTTCCGCGGCACAGGGGGCGTTGCTGAATCTGTTTGTGAATACCCGTCTCATGGCGGATAAGACCTACGCTTCGGAGCAAAACGGAAGGGCCGTCTTGCTGGAGCAGGAGATCCGCACCCGTTGCGAGAAGGTTTATCAAACGGTGAAGGAGGGATTGGAATGACGCTTTGGAAAGGCGCTCCCGTGGCGAAAGCCATTGTGGAGGAAATGATCCCCCAAGTGGAAGCCTTAAAGGAAAAGGGCATCACCCCCCGTCTGGCGGTGATCCGTGTTGGGGAGAGAGAGGACGACCTCTCCTATGAACGGGGGCTGACCAAGCGATTCGCTTCCGCAGGGGCGGAGGTGGAGACGGCGGCCTTGCCCGCAGACGTGACCCAGGAGGAATTGGAACGCTGTATTCGGGATTTGAATGGACGAAAAGACGTTCACGGGATTCTCATGTTTTCCCCCTTGCCCAAATCCTTGAACGAAGCCCGCGCCAGATCGTTGCTTTCCCCTGCCAAGGACGTGGATTGCCTCACCGACGCCAACGCCTATTGCGTGTATGCGGGGAAGGCCATCGATGGCGTTCCCGGCTATCCGCCCTGCACCCCGCAGGCGGTTTTGGAGCTGTTGGATTTCTACGGCTACGACCTTACGGGGAAGAACGTCACCGTGGTGGGGAGAAGCGCCGTGGTGGGCAAGCCCTTGGCCATGTTGCTTTTGCACCGCAACGCCACCGTCACCATCTGCCATACCAAGACCCGTGACCTTGCCGCCGCTTGCAAGCAGGCGGATCTGGTGGTGGTCTGTGCGGGGAAGGCGGGGTTGATCGGCAAAGGGCATATCAACCCCGGGCAATCCGTGGTGGACGTGGGCATCCACGTGGTAGAAGGCAACCTCTGCGGCGACGTGGATCCCGCCGTGGGAGACATCGCGGAAGGGTATACCCCCGTCCCC
>JAZNPH010000021.1:0-24375 GCA_045589515.1 Eubacteriales bacterium
CGGATATTGCCGAATGAGCTCTGTCGTAGTTACATACAGAACCTCTCTGGGATGCGCCCTTTTCAAGGAAGTATATGCCGACTCTGTCGCCGCCGCGAACGATCTCGTCGGTGTCAACTCCGAAATAGCGGAGAGAGTCGACAGCCGCCTGACCGATAGCGTGCTTCGGGAGCTTGGTTACGTAGGTGCTGTGCAGACCGAAGTTGGCAAGGGACACCGCCACGTTGGCCTCGCCGCCGCCGAAGGTGGCCTGCATCTGGTCGTTCTGCAAGAATCTGTAATACCCGTTGGGGGCAAGGCGGAGCATCAGCTCGCCGAAAGTGATAACCGTTTTCATTTGCGTTCCTCCATCATTTTATCCAAGGATTCCTTGACGAAGAAGCTTCCGCCGATGGCGGCGATCTTGTCGAAGGCAAGGAATTCGTCGATGTTGCTTCTGTCCACGCCGCCGGTGGGAATGAATTTCACCTGGGGGAAGGGTGCGGAAAGGGCTTTCAAGGCCTTCAGACCGCCGTAAACGTTGGCAGGGAAGAATTTCACGGTGGTGATGCCCAATTCCAGCGCCATCATGATCTCCGTGGGAGTCACACAGCCGGGATAATAGGGAACATTATGCTCCTTGCACACCTCCGCCACGGCAATAGAAAGGCCGGGAGATACGATGAAGGTCGCCCCTGCTTCCAAGGCCGCCTTGCATTGCTCTGCGTTGATCACGGTGCCTGCACCGATCTCCATATCGGGGTAATTCTTCACTGCGTAGCGGATGGCCTCTGCCGCACAAGCGGTACGGAAGGTGATCTCCGCGCAGTTGATGTTGTTGTTTTTGAGGGCAGTGAGGATCTTATCCGTTTCGGAAAGCTCCTTGATCACCACCACGGGAATGAATTTTTCCATATCTGCAAATCTCCTTTACTTTTGCAGCCCGCTTTGCGGGCGGTTGCTATGGATTTTGTGTGCGAAGCCACAAAATCGTGTTGGAAAAAGGACCCCTTTTTCCAACCTAAACGCCGGAATAAGCGGCAAAGCCGCAATCGATGGGAAGCACCACACCGGTAATGGCGGATGCGGACCGTTCATCGCACAGGAACAGGGTAGCGCCCAACAGCTCCTCCGCATCCACGAAGCGATCCATGGGAGTGCCCTTTAAGATCTTGGCGCTTCTGGCCGTGGGGGTGCCGTCCTCGTTGAAGAGGAGAGCCTTGTTCTGTGCAGACACCAAGAAGCCGGGAGCAATGGCGTTGCAACGGATGCCCGTCCCTGCGAAATGGGTGGCAAGCCACTGGGTGAAGTTGGAAATGCCTGCCTTGGCCGCAGAATACGCGGGAATCTTGGTGAGGGGAGTGTATGCGTTCATGGAGGAAATGTTCAGGATACAGCCCGCCTTCTTTTCCACCATGTCCTTGGCAAAGGTCTGGGTGGGCAGTAAAGTGCCCTGGAAGTTCAGTTTGAACACGAAATCCACCCCGGAGGCGTCCAAATCGAAGAAGGATTTGCCTCCCTCCTTGGCCTCGTGCTGGTATTCGTTGTCCGTGGTAGCTCTGGGGCTGTTGCCCCCTGCGCCGTTCACCAGAATGTCGCATTCTCCCAAGTCGGCGTGAACCTGTGCGCGCACCTGCTCCAGCCCCTCGGGATCAAGGACGTTGGCCTTGTAGCCCTTGCAGATATAGCCCTCCGCCGTCAGCTCTGCGGCAAGCCTTTTCACCGCTTCCTCGTTGAGGTCAAGTGCCGCTACCTTGGCGCCGGACTGTGCAAAGGCTTTGGCCATAGCACCGCAGATCAAGCCGCCTGCGCCTGTGACCACAACCACTTTACCGCTGTAATCAATATTTAAAGGAAGGTTTTTCATTGTGATACCTCCTGCTTACAGTACTTTTCAAGAGAATCCCAAACCCCCAGCATATACATAATGCCGAGAGCGCGATCGTACAAACCGTAGCCGGGACGCACGTTGCCCGGGCCCTCATTCCAAAGATGTCTGCCGTGGTCGGGGCGGATGTAGCCCTCGAAGCCGCAATCGTGGTAAGCCTTTAAGATCTCGATGATCCCCGTGTCCCCGTCGCAATCTCTGTGGCTGGCCTCGGAGAAGTCGCCGTTTTCAAAATGCTTGACGTTGCGGATATGGGCAAAGGCGATGCGGTCGCAATGCTTGCGGACGATGTCTGCCACGTTGGTATCGGGATTGGCGTTGAGACTGCCGGAGCAAAGGGTGAGGCAGTTGTATTCGTCATCCACCATCTTTAAGAATCTGTCAATGGAGGGCTCGTCCACCAACAAGCGGGGCAGGCCGAAAATATCCCAGGGCGGGTCATCCATGTGGATGGCCATTTTGATATCGCACTCACGGCAGGTGGGCATGATGGCCTCCAGGAAGTACTTCAAGTTTGCCCACAGCTTTTCGTGGTCGATCCCCTCGTAGGCCTTGAACAGTTCGTCCAGCTTTGCCATACGCTCCGGCTCCCATCCGGGGAAGGACATATTGTACTTTTCGGTGAAATCCAGAATGTACTTCGCCATGGCGTTGTAATCGTCCTGGATCATGTTCTTTTCATAGAACAAAGCGGTGGAACCGTCCCCAACGGGGTGGAACAAATTGCTTCTGGTCCAGTCGAAGATGGGCATGAAGTTGTAGCAGATCACCTTCACACCAAACTTTGAAAGGTTGCGGATACAGGTCTTGTAGTTTTCGATGTACTTGTCTCTGGTGGGCAGACCGATCTTAATGTCGTCGTGGACGTTCACAGACTCCACCACGTCCATATTGAAGCCGTATGCATCCAGCTGACGTTTCACCTCGGCGATCTCCTCCACCTCCCAGATCTCACCGGGCATTTTGTGGTGGAGCGCCCAAACGATGCCGTCTACTCCTGGAATCTGCTTGATATCGGCAAGGGAGATACGGTCGTTCCCCTCTCCATACCAGCGGAAACACATTTTCATTGCCATAAAATTGTCCTTTCAAAGATTTTCTCTCTTGCATTATATCACTATTTTTCTCCAATTGCAATAACATTTTGTATGTCGAAACGAAAAACCTACAGCAATGAAAAGCCGATAAGACAGAGTAAAATCCATCTCATCGGCTGTTCTATGGCATTGTTTTCTCATCACCGCGCACCATGCGGGCTATAATCGCTACTTTTTCACAAATTAAGAAGCGTGATGAGTTCTCAAATCATTTTCTTGACCGCCGTCTTCTAAGAATTAGCAAAAGTCCGCCACCCGCTGCCAGTGCACTCGCAAACACACACCACCATGCAGAAAAACTGCTTCCGGACGATATAGGAGCGCCGTCGGAGGTTGTTTCTTGCGAAACGCTTGACACAACGGAATTTTCAGGCAAGGACTCAACTTGGGATAATTCCGTATCCGTTGCACTCTCTGCATCGGCACTATTCTCTTCCTGTGACTCATCATCCGCGGGAGGAGACGGCAGCTCATTGACCAATACAACAAATTGATCGGTAATCTCTCCGTACTTCACCGTTATCGTCACTTCCCCTGTTGTTTCGGAGGAAAAGCCGTCAACAGTAAATCCCTCTGTGATGATTTGCGTAGAACCGTCGCTAAACGTCGCTTCGAGAGAAAGTGTGGACGGTTCAAATTTTTCGCCGACTGCGTATTCCGTCTTGGTAACAATAGGTCGTATTCCGGTGATCTTAGCGCTTACAACGATTTGAAATTGGGCGCTCATATCTCCGTAGACAACTGTTACCGCCACTTCCCCTGCCGCTTCGGAGGAAAAACCGTCAACAGTAAATCCCTCTGTGATGATTTGCGTAGAACCGTCGCTAAACGTCAGTTCGAGGGAAAGCGCGGACGATTCAAATTTTTCGCCGACTGCGTATTCCGTCTTGGTAACAATAGGACGTATTCCGGTTAAGACGGGCTCTGGAGTTTTCTCCAACACCGTAACATAGAAGGATGTTTTTTTAGAATCGCACTTAACTGTTATCTTTTGACGCCCCGGTTTAGAGGGATCATATCCACTGACCTTGAAATCTTCAGCCTCTAAATAATAACTTCCATCCGAATAATTGATCCGTACGACGGCACCGGTCATATCTAAAGCTTCCCCTTGTTGGTATACCGTCTTGTCGGGAAGTTTTTCCATCTCAATTCCCACAGTGCTCAAAAAACCCCATAACGCATGCAATACGGTATCGGTGTTTTTTTCAAAAGTACTTCCCCAACGGTATGCAGGCTCAAGGGCAGAGGAATAATACCCCCACCCCAAAAAGCTGTAGCGATCCGAGGTCGGAATCGTGTTAGGCAGAATCAAATCTTCGCCAAACTGCTTCGTCAAAGGCTCCGGAAGGCCCGTACCTTCGCTTGTTTCAAAGGAAATTGTACACGGCCTTCCGTAGATTTGATATGCCACTCCATCCTTGATCTCGGTGCCGCAGAACTTAAACTGAGAATCGAGGCAGTTTTGGATACCCGTAATGCCTTCCGGCACATAGACACCGTTGTAAAACTCGTCGAATTCCTCCCAAACGCTTTCTTCACCCGTCAAAGCTCCCGAACCAGCCAGCCACAATGCACCGTCGTCGGATTTCAATTCCCATGCGATGCCGTTGGGAAGAGTGCCGGAGGTGCCATAATGCATATCATAGAGCAAGAAAAAGTATTCCGCTCGGATGTTGAGACGATAGATATCCGCTTCTGACCCAACGTAATAAATATGTTCCAAATTCTCGCTACCTGCAAAAGGAAGGTGAACGTTGCGAACATTCCTATACATAGATACACTCGTCAGTGATTTACAGTCGCCAAAACCCTGAGCCTCAATCTTGGTAACGTTCCGCGGGATATCGATGTGTGTGATACTGTCCAGATTGGAAAATGCGTATGCGGAGATCTTGTCCAGGCTTCTGCTGATATACAGTTCCCGAACACTTCTGCAACCGGAAAATGCACCGATATGAACGTTGGTAACCGTATCGGGAATGTACAATTCGGTCAACGCTCTGCAAGAAGCGAATGCATATGGGCCAATGGTCGTGACGCTGGGAGGGAACTCAATACTTGTCAAGCTTGCACACCAATTAAAGGCACTGCCCCAAACCTCCACAACAGTGTCGGGAATCACATACGGTCCCGCTTTTGCAGGTGGATACCGCAAAATACGGGAGTGGTCCTTGTCAAAGAGGATTCCGTCGACGGAAGAGAGATGTTCATTCTCCGGGGATACCACGAATTCTTCAATGAATTTGCAATCTTCAAAGGTACCGGCGGCTATTGCAAAAGCGTCGGCGCCAATATGCACGGTAGTCAGATTGGGGCAGTTTAAAAACATGATATCACGGACATCGGTAATGCCGTCTTCGATGACAACCGTCTTAATGTAATCACGATATCGATACCACGGAAGAAAATCCCAAAAATTGGGCACGGCAGGAAGGTCCGGTCCGGGGCCCTCGCCGCTGATGGTCATCAACCCTGTTTCATACTTCAAAGTCCATGTGATGTTTCCCCATTCGCCCATTACAGTCCCCATGGGTTCGGCAGAAGCGAGCAAATTGCCGGGCAGAAGCAATAAAACCGCCAGCAAGCAGAGCAAGCATTTTGTTCCAAACGTCGATAGCAAACGCATTGATTCGCACCTCCAAATCCTCAACAGCAAAATCTTATAGATGGTATTATAGCAAACCGATGACCAAAAATCAAGGGCTGTTTTGCTGATTGAATCTTAAATTCATTCGAACGATTTTTTCAAAATACGTATTTTTCCATGCGGGCAAAGGCCTCCTCCACACGGGAGAAGGGCAGAGCCAGATTCAGGCGGATATGGGTGTCTCCCCCGTGCTGTCTGCCGTCCTGCCAGGCAACGCCTACGTCCCAGCCCATCTTCAAAAGCTCGTCTAAGGTCTTCCCGTGGGAAGCCAGCCATTCCTTGCAATCCATGAACACCATATAAGTGCCCTGGGGCATGGCGGCGGAAACCCCTTCAAAGCGGGACGAGATGAACTCCAAAGCGTAGGCGGCGTTACGGGTCAGCACCTGCCGCAGCTCCTCCACCCATTCCTCCCCTTCGAGGGTGTACGCGCCAATCAGGGCGTACATGGAAAGGAGGTTCATGGCGTTGTAATGGGAAAGGGAGGATTCCTTCTCCACCCTGTCCCGCAGTCTCTTATTATAAATAATATGGTAAGAACCCACAAGCCCCGCCAGGTTGAAGGTCTTGGAGGGGGCGTAGAGAGCCACCGTCCGCATACGGGCATCCTCGCTGACAGACTGGGTGGGGATATGCTTGTGGCCTTCCAGGATCAGATCCGACCAGATCTCGTCGGACACCACGTAGACGTCGTGCTTCCGAAGCAGCTCCATGGCCGCTTCGATCTCCCATTTTTCCCAGACACGCCCCGTGGGGTTGTGGGGAGAGCAGAACACCGCGGCGTGGATGTTGTTCTCCACGATCTTTTTCTCCATATCCGCAAAGTCCATCCGCCACACGCCCTGCTCATCCCGCACCAGGGGCGACAGCACTAAGTTGTAGCCGTTGTTGTGCAGGGCGTGGGAAAAGCCCATGTAAACGGGAGCGTGTACCAAAATATTGTCTCCCTTGGAGCAAAAGGTGTTCATGGCGGAGACCAGCCCGCCCAGCACCCCGTTTTCGTAGCCGATGTGCTCGGGGGCAAGGCCTTTGACGCCGTTGCGGCGGGTCTGCCAGTCTATGATGGAAGTAAAGTACTCCCCGCGGGGATCGAAGTACCCAAAGGCGGGATGATCGATCCGCTCCGCCATGGCCTTGCAAACCGAGGGTGCCGTGGGGAAATTCATATCCGCCACCCACATGGGAATGGGGTCAAAGCCTTCCTTGGGGCTTCCCGGTGCCCAACCCTGTCCCAGACCGTCCACCGCAAGGGCATCCTTCCCCCGTCTGTCTATGATGGATTCAAAATCGTATTTCATCTTTATGACCACTCCTTTCGTAGCCCGCCGGGGCGGGCTCATGTTTGAAAAAGGATCCCTTTTTCAAACTTTTTGCCTCCCTGCCGCTTTTTTGACAGTATACCACATTCTTTTCCCTTCGTCAATCGTCCTTTTTCGTTCCTGCGGCATATCCTGTATTGAGTCCCGAAAACTTTTTAGGAGGCATTCTTTTGAACAGACAAAATCCTTTTCAGCGAAACACCCGCTGTTGCTGTAACACGCCCTCCGGCGCGGCGGAGCAGGAAAATTGCAATTGCGGGTGCGGAAGCGAGACCTGCTTCTGCGTCACCTGCCCCAGAGGCCCCCAAGGGCCGCAAGGAGAGCAAGGCCCCCAAGGGCCGCAAGGTGAACAGGGCCCCGTAGGCCCCCAAGGCATTCAAGGCCCCGTTGGTCCCCAGGGTCCCCAAGGGGAAACCGGCGCAGTAGGCCCTCAAGGTCCGCAAGGTGAACAAGGCGAGCAAGGTCCCGCAGGCCCCCAGGGTCCCGCCGGGGAAACCGGTGCGGTAGGTCCCCAAGGCCCGCAAGGCGAGCAAGGTCCTGCAGGTCCTCAAGGTGAGCAGGGCGAACAGGGTCCTGCCGGCCCTCAAGGTGAACAAGGCCCTCAAGGCGTGCAAGGTCCTGTTGGTCCTCAGGGTCCTCAAGGGGAAACCGGTCCCGCAGGCCCCCAAGGCCCGGCAGGAGAACCCGGTGGTGCCATCTCCTACGCGGATTTCTACGCCGTCATGCCCGATGACAACCCCCTCCCCATTCCTCCCGGTGAGGACGTAGCTTTCCCCCGGAACGGCGTCATCGCCAACACGGACATCGGCAGAGTGGAGGATTCCGTCTTCCTGCTGTCGGAGGCGGGCACCTATCTGATCCTGTATCAGGCAAGCGTCACCGAGGCGGGACAGCTGGTGCTTACTCTGAACGACCAAGAGCTGGATTACACCCTCACAGGCCGTTCCGCAGGCACCTCTCCCATGACGGGCACCGTCCTGATCACCACCACCGAGGACAACTCCGTGCTGACCCTGCGGAACCCCGCGGAAAACACCACCTCTCTCACCCTGACCCCCTATGCCGGCGGTAATCTCCCCGCTTCCGCCCATTTGGTCATCCTCCGCCTGGCATAAAAGAAAGCCCCGCTTTGCCGCGGGGCTACATACTTATTTCAGCTTTTTGCCGTCGGAGAAGGCTTGCCCTACCTTTTCTCCCAGAACGCGGTATGCGTGGGTGACCCCGTCGTAAGAGATGGGATTCAGCTTTCCCGCATCGATCACGCCCTTTTCGTCCAGAATGGACTCCTCTGCGGAGACGTTGATGATCTCCCCGATGCAGATGCCGTCCTCGTTGAACTTCAGAAGCTTACACTCCAAGGCCATTGGAAGCTCCTTGATCAGCGGAGCGTTGACGTATTCCCCCTTCTCGGCGTGGAAGCCCGCTTTTGCAAACTTATCCGGCAGATCGTTGGCGGAGACGATGCCCGCAAAATCGCAGGGGATCACCGTATCCTTGGTGGCAAAGCTGAGGGTGAACGCCCCCGTCTTTTTGATGTTCTCGGTAGTCTTGTGGTCGTGGGAAAGGCAGACCATGACCTGATCGGTGTCGTAAACACCGCCCCAGGCCGCGTTCATCACGTTGGGGTTGCCGTTTTCATCGTAGGTGCCCACCATCAGAACGGGCATGGGATACATCCAGGTCTTTGCGCCGAAATTCTTTCTCATAAAAGCCTCACTTCAAACATTGATCTAAAAAGTCGTACCCCACCGCCAAAGCCTCTGCGGGAGGGCGGTGCCCCTTTCCGTGGTGCACCAACAGCAGATGCTCGGGGTGAGCTTCGTAGCCTTTTGCCTTTTTCATCCGCTCCCCGGAGGAAGCATCGTCGTATTCCCCTGCCAGCAAACAGAAAGGCTTGGGGGCGCAGGCGGACAGCAACGCGGTGTGATCCATGCCCTTTTCCGCCAGAGAGGGGGTCTTCCCGTCCCAATACCAGGGATCATCCCAGTTGGATTGTTCCCAGCCGAAGCCGAAATCGCTGGCTAAGATCGCCTTCACACGGGGATCCAGACAGCCTGCGTAAAAAGCCATCTTCCCGCCCAGAGAATGCCCTGCGATGCCCATGCGGTCAGCGTCCACACGGGGATCGGAGGCCAACAGATCCACCAAACGCATGGTGTCGGAGGTCAGCTTCCCCATGCCCGTCAGAGCGGGGTGATCCCGCTTCAGCGCCGCGGCGGCGTCCTTCCAGCGGGTAAAATCGTCCCGCCCTTTATCGCTTTGGAGATAGGTAAGGTGGTACGCCTCCCCGCAGAGGGCAATATAACCCCGCTTTGCCAGATGCACCATCATTTCAATGCCCTCAAAGAAGGGCAGCTCCTCCCCCGTTTTGGGGTCAAAGCCCAACATCCCCTCGGGGTGGTAGAAGGGTGTGGCCACGGCGGGCGCGGGGAAGGTCACGTTTTTGGGAACAGACATCATCACTCGCTGAAAGGTGCCGTCTGCCAGAGGCTGACGGTATTCCTCCAAGGTGTAATCCGGGAAGTCGTAGGTGGCGGTAAGCACCGCGTCCCCCGCCGTCTCCCGGACAGCGGGCAGTCCCAAAGCATCCAACCAGTTCCGTTTCATAGGATCATTCCTTTTCTGCGGCAAGCTCTGCCTGCCGTTTTTGTCGTTTTTTGATCTCTTTTCCCACCTTACGGAGCAAGAACACCGCAAGGATCGCCGCCAAAGCGTTGACGCCTGCAAAGTTCAGCCAGATGCCGTCCAGCCCCAAGGGCCACAACCCGCCCAACAGCGCCACGGGGAACACCAAGGCCACGGTAACTGCCATCACAGTGGCAAACACAGGCTTTTCGATGGCGGAGAAGAAGCTTTGGGTGGCCACCGCCAGCCAGCGGAACAGATAGGCAAAGCAGAACAGACGGATCGCCTGTGTGGAAAGCTCCAAAAGATGCACGTCCTCTGCGTCCACGAACAGAGACGCCACCGCGCCGGGGAAGAAGAACAGCAGCGCGGTGGAGAGCATTCCCACCGTGAAGTTGCCGATGAAGCCGCATTTTACGATGGACTTCACACGGTCGTAATTCCCGGCACCCCAGTTGTAGCCGATGGAGGGGGAAAGAGAATCGCTGATGCCGTACAGCAAGGGCCAGCAGAGATCGCTGGAATACATCAGCACCGCGTACACCGCCACGGCGGTGGTGCCGCCCCCTTCCCCGAAGGTCTTTGCCCCCAGGGTCATCAGGGAAATGTTCATGAGAATGGAGGTCACACGCCCGGCGATGTTATTCAAGAACACGGGAGAGCCGCAAGCGGCGATCTCCTTGAACATAGCAAAATGGAAACGGGGTCTGACGAACCGCAGCAAAGTCTTTTTGGCAAGGAAAGGGATCATTGCCACCCCTGCGCAGAGACACATGGAAATGGAGGTTGCCAAGGCAGAGCCCACCACGTCCATCTCCAAAACCAGCAAGAAGAAGGACAAAAGCCCCACGGTGGCCAGGTTGGAGCCGATGTTGATGGCCATGCTGGTCTTCACGTACCCGCTGATCCTGAGATAGTTATCCATAGCGAAGAATACCGAGGAAAGAGGACTGCAAAGCGCGCAGGTACGGAGATACCGCACGGAGGTCTCCAGCAGAACGTCGTCCGCCCCCATCATACGGCAAAGCGGCTCCGCCGCAAAGAACATGATGCTCCCCATGATAAGAGAAGCGATGAAGATCATCAAAACCGAACAGGAGAACACGTTGTTGGCGGTCTTTTTGTCCTCCTTGCCCAGGGCAATGGAAATGGGTACGGAAGCACCCACGCCGATGAGATCCGCCAGGGAGAAATTGATCATCACCATGGGAAAGGCAATGTTTACGGCGGCAAATGCCCCCTCGCCCAGCTTCTGCCCGATAAAGGCACCCTCGATGATGCTGTATACGGACATGGCGAACATACTCACCATCCCCGGAAGCGCAACCACGAAAAACAGCCGCCAAGGCTTCATAGTGGCGTACATTTCCTCTGTTTTGTTTTTCAACGGAGATCCCTCCCTTCCCTTCAAGGGGGTATTGTACCATATTCCAAGGGAAAAAGCAACAGGAAAAGGAGCCGTTTCGGTAAAAGAAAGGGCTCCCCGTATAGGTTATTTCAACTTTTCCTCCAAGGCGGCAAGCTCCCGCCGCGCCCACGCCGCCGTTTCCCCTTCGGTGATGCCGTGGTCGGACGCCAGAACCTCCAGAATGGTACGCCAGACGTCCGCCGCCTCTCCCGCGCGGTCAAGTCCCGCAAGCAAAAAGGCCAGGGAATACAAGGCGGAAAGATCTCTCGGGAACACTTCTGCCCGAAAAGCGTTGCGGTAGCAAGCAATCGCTTCCTCGTAACAACCTAAAGCCTTCAGCCGCTCCCCCGCCTCGTATTGCCCCTTGGGATCGTCCTCGGGAATAGCCAGCCAGATGGCGGCCGCCCCTGCCCGATCTCCCTTGGCAAGTACCAGTTCCCCGCGGAAGATCTCCCCCATACAAGGGGTTTCCATAGCGCTGATCATCTCCTCCGCCGCGGAGAAATCCCCCATATCCATCATAGCCTCTGCCAGCATCTCACGCTGCTTTTCTCTATTGCAGTAAGGCTTGCACACCCGCAGGAAGGTGTCGTTCCCGCTCCTTACAGTCTCCCGCTCTCCCGGACAAAGGCGGCGGCACAGGGAAAAGGCCTCCACGTCCTCGGGGGAGGCGGAAAGAGCCTGCTCTGCCATACGACGAGCCTCCAAAGTGTCCCTGTTGATCCGTTTCAACAGCAGCTCGGCGTAGCGCTTCAAAGTGTCTGCATCTCCCGGTTCTTCCTCCAAAATGCGTTCCAGCACCCCTTTTGCGTAGTCAAAGGAATCCTCCGTCAGCCTTTCGTGATAGAGAACGTGATCCACCCGCGCCAGCTCGTCGGTGCGGTCCACCAAAAACAAGCGGTCGATCCTGACGCCGAAGAGAGAGGCAAGGACAGGGAGCAACCCGATGTCCGGGGTGGTGACCCCCGTCTCCCACTTGCTCACCGCCTGGTAGGAGACCCCCACCGCTTCCGCCACGGCCTCTTGGGTCAAGCCCCGCTCTTTTCGTAAATTTTTGATCTGTGTTCCGATCTGTAAATTCATAGCAATTCCTCCGAAAAAAGATAGTTCATCGGCCGACGAACACAGTATACCCCAAATCCGTCCTTTTTGCAAGAGACGGGTGTTTGAGCAAGCTCACCCGTCGGGGGAGTTTCATTCTCCCAAGATCAGATAGCGGATCTCTCGATGGAGCTCTTCTGCCGACAGCTCCCCTTCTATCTTGGGCTTGATCACCTCGCGGCTTTCCCGGGTATGGGGCAAAGAGGAAGCCAAAGCCAGGGCTTTTTCCCCCTCTCCGTTTTGCAGGTACAAAAAGCACAGCACCGCCCGCAGGGTGGCCTTTTGCTTTTCGTTCTCGGAGCGGGGCAACCCTTTTTCCGCAAACAGGATGGCCTCCTTCGCCTTCCCTTCCATGGCAAGCACCGCGGCAAGGCCCAACAGCATTTCCGTTTTATCCGGGAACAGCTTCAAAGCCTCCCGATACACCTGCTCCCCTTCCGAAAGGTTCCCTTCCTTCATCAGACGGTTGGCGCGGTGATGGATCTTGTAGCAAGCCTCCTCTCCCCGCATTTTGTCCATCCCCACCAAGGAATCCAAGCTGGTTCCGAACAGGTTGGCCAGCCCCGGCAGCAGGGTGATGTCGGGGTAGGTCTCCCCACGTTCCCACTTGGAAACGCTTTGGGACGTGACGCATAACGCCTCCGCCAGCTCCTCCTGGGTCATCCCCTTTCCCAAACGCAAGCTTCTCAGGTTTTCCGCCAGATACAGCATCAAAAAGCACTCCTTTCTTCTTTGCCCTTTCAGCATACCACACCGCAGCAGGGAATGCAAGAACGCAAAAGTTGGAGTTTTTACAACCCGCGGGCTCCTTTTCAACAATTTGTTGAAAACCAAACAACAAATTGATTCTTGATTTCCATATCCCTTTCTGCTATGATAAAAGCACACCGGTGAATATATGTAAACATCAAAAAGGAATGAAAACTATGCAGATCAAATTGGGAGAACAGATCAAAGCCCTCCGCCGCAGGGACGGCAGGACGCAAGAAGACCTGGCAAACGCCTTGGGAGTGACCGCCCAGGCGGTTTCCCGCTGGGAAAAGGGCATTTGCTACCCGGATATGGAGCTGATGCCCTCCATGGCAAATTATTTCGGTGTCGCCATCGACCTGCTTTTCGGCTACGACAGCGGGCGGGAGCAGAAGATCAACGCCCTGGCGGAGCAGATCACCGCCAAAAACCGAGAGAACAACGGCGTGGACGTATGCATGGATGAATGCATCCGTATGGCGAGAGAAGCCCTCATTGAATTCCCCGGGAACGAGCGGCTGATGCACTGCCTGGCTTCCGTTTTGTACAACGCAGGCTACGTGCGGTACGGGGAATTCCACCTCATTGACGAAGAAGGCTTCAACGTTTACGACGTAAAACGCCATCGAGAATACACAGAATGGCAGGAGGCCATCAAGCTTTACGAAAAGCTCCTGACCACCCTTCAGGAGGGGGAGCTTCGCCACAAGGTGGTTACGGAACTGACCCAACTTTACCTGAACACGGGAGAACACGAAAAAGCCCTTGCCATCGCGGAGGCTGCCCCGGATATCGGAGGCTCCAAGCCTTTTCTGAAGATCAACGCCCGGGACGGGCGGGAGAAGGCCAAGGCCTGCAGTGAAGCTCTGCTGGAGACCGCCGACGCCTTTGCGGGGCTGATCATCGGCACGGTGCTTTCCTACGAGCAGAACATGACCCCCGGGGAAAAGGCCCAAAGCCTGCAAAACGCCATCCGCGTTTTTGACCTGGTATGCACCGGCGGGATCTACGGAAGATACCACGCCTATATCGCCCGCATCTACACCCTGCTTTCCCTGTACCTTTGGATGGATGGCAGACGGGAGGAGACCTTCGAGGCTCTGGACAGCGCCTTGGAGCACGGACGGAAGTACGAAGCCCTTTGCGGGAAGGAGAACGTTTCCTACCACGCGCCCCTGCTGAGGCTGATAGCTGTAGACGGGTGCCAAAAGCCCCTTGACTACAGTCTTTGCGAAAGTCTGGCGGAAGATTGGCCCTGGTGGAGCGTCCAGGAATACAACCTGGTGGCGAAGGAGATCCAAGCCGATCCCCGCTGGACGGCCTGGGTGGAGAAAACGAAGGGATAATATGAAAACAGGGCTGAGTCGCGAAACTCAGCCCTTCCTTTTATATTTCCTTTGCGTAACAACGTCTGCGCTTATGCTGGATCTTTTCGAACTGCCCCCACAGGCTGTGAACGGCGCCGTTGGTCTCCAGCTGGGGCCCGGTCTCGCAATACTTCACCCCGTTTTGGATCAAGACCTCCGTGAGGGTGTCAATGATGATGGCGGGTACGCCCTTGGATTGGTAGGCGGGATCCACCGCCACGAAGAACATCTCCAGGGTATCGTTCTTCCCCTTAAGAGCCTTCAGCAAACGCAAGATCCCGAAGGGGAACAGTTCTCCGTCACACTTCTTCAGGGCTTTGGCGATGGAAGGCACCAAGGCACCGAAGCCCACGATCTTGCCGGAGGCATCCTTCACCGAGCAGATGTATTCCGGCTTTACCAGAGGGATGTAGCCGTCCACGGCGTGCTTGATCACCTCGGGGGTGAGGGGCACGGTGCCGTACAACACGGAGAAGGCCTCGTCGATGAGCCCGAAGGCCTCGAAGGCTTCCTTGTAAAGCACCTTGCGGTCGTGATATACCACCCGCTGTAAGCCGTACTTCTTTTCCTGATGTTCTGCAATTCTGCGGATACGCTCGTCAGGCTTTTCCGGCACGGAGATGCGGAACTCGATCCAGTCGATATCCTTTACAAGACCCAGCTTTTCCATGTGTTCAAGATAGTAAGGATGGTTGTAGAAGGTGATGGACATATTGAATTCCTCAAAGCCTTCCACCAACATCCCCTCATGATCCATATCCGTAAAGCCGATGGGCCCCATGATGCGGGTGAAGCCCAGCTCCTTGCCCCAGGCCACCACGGCCTCGAACAGGGCGCGGGACACCTCGAAATCGTCGATGAAATCAAAGCGGGTGAAGCGGAGAGCGTTCTGCTTCCACTTCTTGTTGTAAGCGCGGTTGATCAGCCCTGCGATCCTGCCTGCCACCTTGCCGTCCTTATAGGCCAGAAACAGCTTGGTATCGCAAAAATCGTAAGCGGGGTTTTTGTCCCTGGTGAAGGTCTCCATCTCGTCCGCACCCAGAAAGGGAACGAAATAGGGATTGTCCCGATACAGACGGTTGGGAAACCGCACAAAGGTCTGCAAATCCTTTTTGGTCTGTACCTCTCGGAGGGTAACGCTCATAAATTGTGTCCGTTTCTTTCGCAGCCCGCACAAAGGCGGGCGGTTGTGTTCGAAAACGTATCCCGAGCATTTGCCCCCAAGCAAATCCTGCCGCTTTCGCAATACTTATATCACAATTTGTTCAAAAAGTCAACATAAATATTTCCAACCCGTGTTTTTTCTTTTGCCCATAAAGCAACAAACGGTTTGCACTTCTGCGAAACAGGAGGGGGTTGCATTATTTGAAAAAACGTGATATACTTTAAGAAAAAATATGTCTTCGCAAAAAAGGAGGAACTTTTTATGAAACGATGGACCGCTTTGCTTTTAACGGCACTTCTCCTGTGGGGCTGTGCGTCCCCTGCGTCGGAGACCTCTGTGCCCGTCTCGGAAAGCTCCGTTCCCGCGGAGGAAAGCTCGGTTCCCGAGGAAAGCGTCCCCGAGGAATTCGTTATCAGCGAGGACGTAGCACTGATCGACAGCTTTATGACCGAAGAGATCGACCGCACGCTGAAGGTAAAGAACGTGTTTATGGATCTCCCCTACACCCTCAACCGTCCCGCAAATGACAAATACCCCGATACCAACCTGGAAAAGCTTACCAACTGCGATACCATGGACGTGGTCTACGGGGGCAATACCTACGTGGGTTGGGACGGAGGGCAGCCGGTCACCGTCACCTTTGATCTGACGGGAAAGAACCTTGCCATAGGCGACATCGCCATCGGCTGTGCCCGCATTATGGATTACGGAGTGAACCTTCCCCTCTCCGTCACGGTACAGGCCTCCCGCGACGGCAAGAGCTTCACCGACGTGGGGAAGATCTCCACACCCCAGGATCTCCCTCCTACCACGAAATATACCTATTACTTCGCCTTCCCCAAGGCATTGCAGGCAGAGTACCTGCGTATCGTCTTCTCCATCGCCGGCAGCGGCTACCTGGTCACCGACGAGATCTTCGCCTACCAATACTGTGAAGACGGTCTTCTGGAGGTAGGTCCGTACAAAAAGGCGGATTACCGCAACCCCATCAGCGATTTCTACGAATATAACCTGAACCTGGGAGAATCCGACGTGCAGGTCAGCCCCTCCGACGAGGATTACGGCACCTACCGCAACCTGGCCACCATTCCCGGGGTGGATTTCCAGATCCAGCATTTCGATCCCTTCTTCGTGGGACACACCAACAGCGGCAGAGACAAATTGCACCTGCTCACCGACGGCGTCCGCCACGGTGACGATCCCGAAGGGGATTACTTCATCTTCTACCGAGGCACCGGCCGCCATTTGACCGCGGATCTTGGCAAGGTGATGCGGGTGGAGGGGTGTGCGCTGTCCTTCTGGGATAAGCCCTCCTGGGGCATCGCAACGCCGCCTGTGTACTATATCAGCCTCAGCGAAAACGGTACCGACTGGGTCACTGTATACGCGGAGCATAACCCGGAATACGGCGTATCCGCAAGGGTGAACGACCTTCGCGAGTGCGTGTTTGCCGACGCTTATCTGGCAAGATACGTGAGAGTCACCTTCCCCACCGTTCCCGACAACGGCATCTCCAGCTCTGTGTATATGGGAGAATTTGAGATCTACGGCACCAAGGATCCCGCAGGGGCGGTTCCCGCGGTGGAAGAGCAGGACACTCCCTACGGCAAATACCCCGACCCCGAGAAGTTCGGCATCTCCGACATTTTGTGGGCAGGGGTGGGCGACGACTACGGCGTCGTCTGCGAGGACTACCACGTGATCACCGAGAAAACCGCCTACCACTACCTCACCACCGTAGACAAAAACGGCAAGGCGGCAGATCCCCTCTTTGATACCTTCTGCTTCACCTCCCGCGGGTCTCTCAGCTGGTACGCCGACCGCACGGAGGGATATACCTGGTATCTTTCCGAGGTGTTCCGCGACGGGGTGAATATGGACGCCCTGGACGCCGCCCAAGGCAGGATCAACAAGGAAAAGGGCACAAGTGTCAAGGCTCCCGCCTTTGTTTCCGTGAACTGCCCCGTGATCGGAGATACCTTCGAAGGCAAGACCATCCAAACAGAGGAGGACTATATTGCCTGCATGAAATGGATGGCGGACAGCGCCATCGAAGCCTTCAACGCCAAAAACTACGAAAACGTGTACCTGGCAGGCTTCTATTGGCAGGTGGAAAACCTCCGCCCCAACCATTGGGCTCCCGGAGCCGCCCACGATATCGAGACCGCAAAGGCCTTCAACGAATACGTCCACGAGCTGGGATATCTCTCCCTGTGGCTTCCTTATTATTCTTACCTCAACGGCATCTGGCACAGCCATTATTACGGCTTTGACATCACCTGCTGGCAGCCCAACTACGTCTTCTCCGCCGCAGAGCCCACCAGAATGGATACCATTGCGGAGCTGGCAAAGCTTTACGGCGTGGGCATTGAAATCGAGTTCGAGGCCAGCCGTCAGAGCAAGGAGGTTCTGGCCCTATACAGAGAGTATCTGGGGGCAGGCTACGAATACGGCTTTATGAACGGCATCAACGCCTATTACCAGGGCGCCGTTCCCGGAGCCTTCGTGACCTTCCGGGAGGACAAAGATCCCATCAACAAGACCATTTACGAGGAAACTGTGCTGTTTGCTCAGGGCAAATTGGAAAAAGATCCCCGCACCACGGAAACGGCAGATCTTTCCGCCTTCACCGACCACACCGCCACAGTGCAAAACGGCAAAAAGGTGATCATCGAGCTGGGCGAGCTCCCCGAAACCGCCGTGCAGTTTGCATTGACCCCCGTGTACGGCACGGTACGTCTGAATTCCGACGGCAAGCTGACCTATCTGGCCATGCGGGGCTACGCAGGCAAGGATACCGTGAAGATCACCCTTTACGACGGCCAAGGCGGCAGTAAGACGATTACCGTTGACATTACCGTTACGGAATGATTAAAAATTGAAAAAGCAGGGCATCCTATTCACAAGAACATTGTGAAAGGATGCTTTTGGCTATGGTAGAACAAGATACGATCAAACTGCTGCGGGAATGCGACGCAGGTATTAAAATGGGAGTCTCCTCTATCGAGGACGTGATGGGGGCTGTCCGCTCCCACAACCTGAAGACCCTGCTCTCCGATTGCCGGGCACAGCACGACAAGCTGGACGGGGAGCTTCAATCCCTGCTAGACAAATACGGGGACGAGGGGAAAGCCCCCAATCCCATCGCCAAGGGGATGTCCAAAATGAAAACGGGGATGAAGCTGGGGCTGGAGGAATCCGACGCCACCGTGGCGGATCTCATCACCGACGGGTGCAACATGGGGGTCAAATCCTTAAACCGCTACCTGAACCAATACAAGGCCGCAGACGAGGTCTCCAAGGATATCGCCAAGCGGCTGATCAACCTGGAGGAAAAGCTGGCCATCGACATCCGCAGCTACCTGTAACGCAGCTTCCCGAGGTACCGCCACGCAATCGGAAATAATTTGGTCATAAACTTTACAAACCCATAACATCCCTTGGGCAAAACGCACGAAAAGCGGGTGCAACATTATGCCATTTTGACGATTGAAAAAGTTTCTGTTTCGTGGTATGATATGGTATCACAAAAAGGGACGTATGCCGCTTTCTTGTTTTTGGTGTGCGCTCCGAAAAAATTTATGGAGGAAACAAGATGAAAAAACTGTTGGCATTGACCTTGGCAGTTATGATGCTGTTCACTTTGGTCGCATGCGCATCCGACCCCGCTGAGACTTCTTCTCAGGCACCCGCTACCTCTTCTGAGGCACCCGCTACCTCTTCCGAAGCTCCCGAAACTTCTTCCGAGGAGCCCGAGGCTTCTTCCGAAGAGCCCGAAGCTTCTTCCGAAGAACCCGCTGAGTCTTCCGAAGAGCCCGTTGAGTCTTCCGAAGAGCCCGTTGAACCCGTAGAAAACCCCTACGATGAGTTCGAGATCGGCAAGGCTACCACCGCTCCCGTAATCGACGGCGTTCTCGGCGACGACGAGTACACCACCGTTATCGAGTACGACGAGCTGGAGACCCATTGGAACATCGGTTCCTCCGGCGAAGGTCTGGACACCTATGAGGTTGCCGTTTACCTGAGCTGGGACGAAGAGTATCTGTACTCCTGCGTACAGGTTATCGTTGGTGGCGAAAGAACCTACGATAACACCGACTTCACCGCAAACCGTCCTTATATCTTCGATCGTCGTCACGTAATGTCTGCGATCGTTCTGGACGATCCCTGCCTGCCCCAGTATCAGCCCGCTAACGGCGAGTCCTGGGCATGGGGTGATGCTTACAACTCCGGTCTGGGCACCGAGTGGTCTCTGTCCGCTCAGCCCGACGGCTCCCCCATCAAGGCTGACCACTTCGGCGCTCTGACCACCTCTGCTGACTTTGCATTCGTGGTTGGCGTTTCCGAGTACGACTTCGAGTACTACGAACAGAAGATTCCGTGGGCAGCTCTCAACGGCGGCGCAGCTTTCACTCCCGCAGTTGGCGAGAAGATCGGTTACGCTTTCGTAGCTTGCGTAGAAGAAGTTGACATCACCGAGGATACCGACCCCAACGCGAAGTACGTTTGCTTCGGCGCTGGTATCAACGGCTACAAGAACTTCGGCGAATACGTTGGTCTGACTCTGGCTGAATAATTGATCTTTTGATCGATCTGCTCCCCCGGCTTTGGCCGGGGGAGCTTTTTGCTCTTGCAATTTATGTTTCTTCGTGGTATACTGCAACCAAAGAGACAAGGAGTGAGGATATGGCAGATAAGCGCGAACAATTTTACGGAGAAAAGCTTTCCCGTCTGATCCGCATGGAAACGGTGTCCGAGAGAGGACGGCACGGCGGGGAGAAATTCGCCGCCTTCCATAAGCTGCTTGCGGAGGAATACCCGTTGCTGTTTGCCGGGGCGGAATGTCTGGAATTCGAAGGCAGCCTGCTGCTTTACTGGAAGGGTACGGATGCAGACCGCGCCCCCATTCTGCTGATAAACCATCACGACGTGGTGGAGGCCAACGGAACTTGGAAATACCCTCCCTTTTCCGGCACCATCTCCGACGGAAAGATTTGGGGCAGAGGCACCCTAGACACCAAGGGCGGCCTTTCTGCCATGCTGGGAGCGGCGGAGGAGCTGTTGGCAGAGGGCTTTACGCCTAAGCAGGACGTGTATTTCGTCTCCACCTGTACGGAGGAGACCGACGGCTACGGCGGGGAGAAGATCGCCGCCTACTTAAAAGAAAAAGGCCTTACCTTCGGCCTGATCTTAGACGAGGGAGGCATGATTCTCCACGATCCCATCGGCGGTGCCGACGGGGTGTTCGCCATGATCGGCGTTGGGGAAAAGGGCTTTTTGAATTTGAAATTTACTGCCCGCTCCAAGGGTGGCCACGCCTCCGCGCCGGGAAAGGATACCCCTCTGGTACGGCTGGGAAAATTTATGGCAGAGGTGGAAAAAGGGGATATTTTCCCCGTGGAGATCTCCCCTGCGGTGAAGGAGATGCTTTCCCGCTTCGCCCCCACCATGAAGGGGGTCATGAAGTTAGCCTGCGGGCATACCGGGCTGTTCGGCCCCGTTCTGCGGAAGGTGATGCCTGCTCTGTCCCCTGCGGCGGGCGCGTTGCTGCACACTACGTTGGCCTTTACCATGTGTAGCGGCTCCGAGGGAGCCAACGTTCTTCCCGGAGAGGCTTGGGTAGTGGGCAATATGCGTTACTCCCACCACCAGGGACGGGATGCTTCCCTGGAGGCTGTCACCCGCCTAGCAAAGCAGTACGATATCGAGACGGAAATCCTCACCGACGGCGGGGAATCTCCCATCACCGACCATAACAAGGCGGGCTTCCGCTTCCTGTCGGGGGCCGTGGAGGAGGTCTTCCCCGGGGTCATCCCCGTGCCCTACGTCACCACCGGAGCCAGCGATTGCCGTTATTTCGGTAAGCTTTCGGAGAATTGTCTGCGGTTCGTGCCCTTTTTCATCGACAAACAGCAGTACGGAAGCGTTCACGGAGAGGATGAAAACGTAAGTCTCTCTTGCCTTCCCAAGGCGGTGGATTTCTACCGCTACGTGATCACAGAGTGGAAGGCGGAATAAAAAAGCGGCTCTCATTACGAGAGCCGTTTTTACTTTACTTATTCTTTTTGGCCTTTTCCTTGGCGCGCTTGTCGTTGATGATCTGCATATGCTCTGCGGTGATCAGCTCCACGCCGTTCTCTCTGGCCCATTCCACGCATCCCTTGAGCACCAAGGGGAGGAATACTCTGGGCACCGCCAGCACGGTTCTCAAAGCGTCGTCGGTAAACTTCACCTTGTCGTCCGCTCTGTCCGCGGCGTAGCGCACGGAAGCAAGGGAAGCCTCTCTCGCCTGCAGAAGTTCTGCGCGCATCCTGGTCTTGCGGTGGAACCAGAAGTTCTTGCTGTCCCTGTAACCGTAATCCACAGGCAACGCGGGGAAATCCTTTGCACGAACGCCGTTGATGATGGCGTCGCGGTATTTTTTCTTCATCAGGATCTTATCCACCCGCAGGATGAAGTGAGCCCCGAACTTGCTGGTGATGCCGTTGAAGTCGTGGTAGGGCCCCTCGTAGCCGTTCAGCTCCCCGGGAAGATCCTTGTCCGCCCCGTCCAGCTCCCGCATCCAGGTACATTCCACCGCCTGGATGGCATCGGAGAGAACCATAGGACGCTTCTCCCCCGTCTCCTCCTCCAAAAGACTTGCCTCCAACTTGAACTTGCACTTGGGCATCTTCTCCTCCGGCTTGTCCCCGGGCCAGGAAAGCTTTACCGCTTCCTTGAAGCTCTTGGGGTTGTCGTCGATGAAGTTCAAAGTGCATTTCCCGTTCTTCAGAATGTTTTGGGCGGTGTTGGAGGAATTACGACAGCAGAGAAGCATAGCGTAATAATCCTTCCCCGCTACGTAATAGGGCTGAACCAAAGAATAAGGTCCCAAATTGGTGCTTCCATCCTCGCACAGGGTGCTGATGATCACCGTGGGCATGGGAAAGAACAAGGATGTCTGATAAAAGTTGTCAACGATGCGAAGATTTTCAAAGCTGCTCATAAAAACCCCTCAAAAAATGATTTGTGATTTTAGTATACCAAGTTTTTCCGAAAAAGTCAACCGCCCGGGGAGGAAGATTGACATTTGGGGAAAGCTGTGATATAATGAACGTATTCAAAAACAGGGAGGCTTTCTCACATGACCAATCATCCGTTTTATGAGGTAAAAAAGAATTTCGGCTTCGGCTGTATGCGTCTGCCCATGCAGGACGGCGAGGTGGACACCACCGAGTTTTCCAAAATGGTGGATTTCTTTCTGGAAAACGGGTTCAACTACTTCGACACCGCCCACGGCTATTTGGGCGGCAAGAGCGAGACGGCCTTGAAGGCCTGCCTCACCTCCCGCCATCCCAGGGAGTCTTATCTGCTGGTGGACAAGCTTTCCTCCAACCATTTTGAGAAAAACGAGGATATCCGTCCCTTGTTTGGGGAAAAATTGGAAGCCTGCGGGGTGGAATATTTCGATTTCTATCTTCTCCACGCCCAAGATCGGAACAAGTTTGCCAAGTATAAAGCCTGCCGCGCCTACGAGACCGCCTTTGAATTGAAGGCGGAGGGCAAGGTGCGCCACGTAGGGCTTTCCTTCCACGACACCGCCGACGTGCTGGATCAGATCCTCACGGAATATCCCGCCTTGGAGGTGGTGCAGATCCAATTGAACTACGCCGATTGGGAGGATCCCAATATCCAAAGCCGCGCCTGCCTGGAGGTTTGCAACAAGCACGGCAAGCCCGTGATCGTCATGGAACCCGTGAAGGGCGGCGCTTTGGTGAACCTTCCCGAGGAAGCCAAGGCGGTATTTGCCCCCTTGGGCGGTTCTTGCGCTCAGTACGCCATCCGCTACGCCGCCAGCCAACCCGGCGTGTTCATGGTGCTTTCCGGCATGGGAAACATGGCCATGATGGAGGACAACGTCAGCTACATGAAGGAGTTCCGTCCCTTGAACGAGGAAGAATCCGCCGCCATCGAGAAGGTGCGCGAGGTGCTTCGTTCCCTGGAGCAGATCTCCTGCACCGCCTGCAACTACTGCACCGAACGTTGTCCCCAAAACATTCCCATCCCCACCCTGTTCGGTTGCTACAACGACCGCAAGCTGTGGAACACTTGGATGGCAGGCTTCAACTACGAAAACGCCGTGCAGAAGAACAATCCTCCCTCCGTTTGCCTAGATTGCGGGCTTTGCGAGGAGGGCTGTCCACAGCATCTGCCCATCCGCGAGCTTTTGAAGACCGTAGAAACGGAATTCACCAAGAAATAAGAGGATTCCGAGCCGCCCGAAGAAATTTCGGGCGGCTTTTCCGTTTTGAAAAAAGTTTTTCTCTCCCCCTCTTGACAAACAGCACACGGTGTGCTATAATATCTCCCGAGAGCAGCACACGGTGTGCTCATCTCATCCCCCCTTTTTTTGCTGCAGGATTCCTCCCCCAACGGAAAGCCTCATTTCCGGGAATTCTGCAGCGCCCTCTTACCATCTCTCGGAGCGGTATTCCGCTCCGAAAAAATATATACAGCACACAGTGTGCTGAAGGAGTGTTTATGACTTCCGTAAAAATCGTTTTGGACTCCTCTGCCGATCTGACGGCAATGGAGGGCATCCCCTTTGCCTTTGCCCCCTTGAAGGTGATCACCAAGGAGATCCAATATATTGACGACGAGCATCTGGACGTTGAGGCTATGGCGGAAGCCCTTTACAACTACCGCGGCACCTCCACCACCTCCTGCCCCAACGTGGAGGACTGGCTAAAGGCCTTCGGCGACGCCGAGGAGATCCTGTGCATCACCATCACAGGCGGGCTTTCCGGCTCCTACAACTCCGCCTGCGTGGCAAAACGGCACTACGAGGAAGTCCACCCCGGCAGGCGGGTGGAGGTCATCGACTCCCTCTCCGCAGGACCCGAGATCGCCATGATGGCGGAAAAGGCAAGAGAGCTTCTCCTTTCCGGCAAGACCCTCGTCGAAACGGTAATCGGGCTGAAGGCTTACAAGACCGAGCTGTTTTTCGTACTGGAGTCCCTGCAGAACTTTGCCAACAACGGCAGAGT
>JAZNPH010000022.1:0-29457 GCA_045589515.1 Eubacteriales bacterium
CCTCGATGATACCGTTCTTAACGTTCAGGGACAGCTTGCAGGCACCCTGCTGGGGAGCACACCAGCCAATACCGTGGGTATAGCCGGAAATGTCGCCAATCTGTCTTGCCTGGATCCACTTGCCTTCCTCGGGCAGAGGAGCGGGGCCGTGGTTAGGGCCATTCTTGACTACACACATTTCAGCCACTTCATGGCTGACTGCGTACTCGTAAGTCTCATTGCTCATGTTGTATATCTCCTTTTATTTTGGTATCGATTAATAATTGCTTACGCGATGATCTCACCGAAGACTTCGCCGGAAAGAGCGGCCGCATTTGCTTCGTCGGTATCCAGGTGAACCGCGGGAGCAAAGTTGGGGTTCACACGAACTACAACCTCACCGAAGGTCAGACCTCTCTCTCCCTCAACCTTTACGGAAACGATCTGCTTGTCCTTCAGACCCATCTCCTCAGCGGTAGCGGTATCCAGATGTACGTGGCGCTTGGCAGCGATCACACCCTTGGTGATCTCAACCTCGCCTGCAGGGCCAACCAGCTTGATGCCTGCAGTGCCGTCGATGTCACCGGACTCGCGGATCTCGGCATTCACGCCCAGCGTTCTTGCATCGGTGAGGGAGATCTCGACCTGAGTCTCTTTACGAACGGGTCCGAGGATCAAAACGTTGTTGATAGCTTTCTTGGGGCCCACCAGATTCACTCTCTCGTTGCTGGCAAACTGCCCGGGCTGGGAGAGCATCTTCTTAATGGTCAGTTCCTGTCCTTCGCCCAGCAGGATTTTCAGATCCGCTTCGGAAAGATGAACGTGTCTTGCAGAAGTTTCGACAATAACTTTCTTCATAAAACAATACCTCCATATTTTTCTTTTTTGATTATACAACAAGAAAACGAAAAAGTAAATATATTTTTCTATAAAATTTTTATTGAAAATTCATTTCTTATGTGTTATAATACAAAATATAGTAATATAAAATGGCCGCAGGGGCTACTTTTTGTTGTTTTGGGCAGATCGAGCTTCCCTGCGCCTATCAGATATGAGGTGTTCAATTTATGGAAATGAACGAAACGAAAAAAGTCGTCCTGTCCGGCATTCAGCCCTCCGGCACTCTGACTCTGGGCAACTATCTCGGTGCTCTCCGCAATTGGGTGAAGGTTCAGGATGAATACGATTGCTATTACATGTTGGCGGATCTCCACGCTATCACCGTGCGTCAGGTCCCCGCGGAATTGCGCCAGAACTGCTTTAAGACCGCCGCCATCTACCTGGCCGCAGGTATCGATCCCGAAAAGAGCACGCTGTTTCTTCAAAGCACGATTCCCGCTCATTCCCAGCTTGCCTGGGTGTTGGATTGCTACGCTATGATGGGCGAGTTGAACCGTATGACCCAGTTCAAGGATAAATCTTCCCGCCATGCCGATAATATCAACGGCGGTCTGTATACCTATCCCGTGCTGATGGCGGCGGATATTCTGCTGTATCAGGCAGACTTGGTTCCTGTGGGCAGCGACCAGCTTCAGCATCTGGAGCTTACCCGCGACATTGCTATCCGTTTCAATCACGCCTACAGCGAGACCTTCAAGATCCCCAAGGGGTTGACCACCCAGACCGGTGCCCGTATCATGTCTCTTTCCGATCCTACCAAGAAGATGAGCAAGTCCGAGGCAGGGGATGGCACCATCTTCATGCTGGACAGCAAGGACGTTGTGATCCGCAAGATCCGCAAGGCTGTTACCGATTCCGATGGGGAAGTACGCTACGCAGAGGGCAAGCACGGCATCAACAACCTGATGAGTATTTACAGCGCCGTTACCGGCAAGACCTTCGAAGAGATCGAATCCGAGTTTGTCGGCAAGGGATACGGAGACTTCAAGCTCGCCGTGGGTGAAGCTGTGGCAGACGAGCTGGCTGTTCTCCAGGGTGAATATCAGCGCTACATGACCGATAAGGCTTATATCAACGATATTCTCATCAAGGGCGCGGAGAAAGCCTCCTATATCGCCCGCAAGACCTTGTCCAAGGTTTACCGTAAGGTGGGCTTCTACGATCCCACGAAGTAAAATTTTCGAAAGCTAAAGGATTGGTTTATGGCGAAGAAGACAGAAGATTACGGCAGTCAAAGCATTTCCATGCTGAAAGGTGCCGACCGCGTGCGGAAACGTCCCGCTGTTATTTTCGGATCGGACGGTTTGGAAGGATGCCAGCACTCCTTTTTTGAGATCCTTTCCAACTCCGTAGACGAGTTCCGCGAGGGTCACGGCAAGGTGATCAATGTAACCATAGACGCCGACCGTGTCATGACCGTGGAGGATTTCGGCAGAGGCGTTCCCTTGGATTGGAACGAAAAGGAACAGCGTTATAACTGGGAGCTTGTTTATTGCGAGCTGTACGCCGGCGGTAAATATAACAACGCCGAGGGCGGCGCATACGAGTTTTCGCTCGGACTTAACGGTCTGGGTGCCTGCGCTACCCAGTATGCCTCCGAGTTTATGGAGGTCATTTCCTATCAGAAGGGTGTTCAGTACAGCATCTCCTTCCGCAAGGGTGAGCCCGTAGGTGAGCTGGTAAAGGGCACATGTCCCAAAAACAAGAGCGGCACCGTCGTTCGTTGGAAGAGCGATGCCGAGGTATTCACCGATACTGCCATTCCCTACGATTTCTTCTACCGCACCATGAAAAAGCAGGCTGTTGTCAACGCCGGTCTGACCTTGAATCTCCGCTGGGAATCTCCCGACGGAAACGTAGAGGAACAAAGCTTCTATTATGAAAACGGCATTTGCGACTATATGTCCGAGCTTGTGGGGGATACGGGCATGACCCCCATCCAGCAGTATTCCTGTGAGCGCGTGGGGAGAGACCGTCCCGATAAGGCGGATTACAAGCTGAAGATCGATTTTGCCTTCTGCTTCTCCAACGAAGTGAACCTGCTGGAGTACTACCACTGTGCCTCCTTCTTGGAATACGGCGGATGCCCCGATAAGGCTGCAAAGGCCGCCTTTGTCTACGCCGTGGACAAATACTGCTCCGAAAAGGGCAAGTATTCCAAAAACGAGACCAAGGCTACCTTTGATGATATCAAAAATTCCCTTGTCTTGGTGGTGAACTCCTTCTCCACCCAGACCTCCTACGAAAACCAGACCAAAAAGGCCATCAATAACCCCTTCATCACCAAGGCCATGACGGAGTTCTTCAAGCAATCTCTGGACGCTTATTTTGCCGAGAACCCCGCCTTTGCGGATAAGGTATGCCAGCAGATTCTTGTGAACAAACGCTCCAGAGAATCTGCTGACCAGATGCGCACCAACATCAAAAAGAAGCTGACCGCACCGGTTGACAATTTCGCCAATTCCGTGGAGAAATTTGTTAACTGCCGTTCCAAGGATCCTGATGTTTGCGAGCTTTATATCGTGGAGGGCGATTCTGCTCTCAGCAGCTGTAAGCTGGCGAGAAATGCGGAATTCCAGGCCATCATTCCCGTCCGCGGCAAGACATTGAACTGCCTGAAGGCCTCTCCCGAAAAGGTGATGAAAAGCGATATCATCCTTGACCTGATCAAGGTTATCGGATGTGGCATGGAAATGAAGCCCCAGCGCGGGAAAAATCTATCCACTTTCGATCTTGATCAACTCCGTTGGAACAAGATCATCATCTGTACCGATGCGGACGTAGACGGTTATCAGATCCGTACACTGATCCTCACGTTGTTCTACAGCCTTTTGCCTACGCTGATTCGCGAAGGCAGAGTTTATATTGCAGAAACCCCGCTTTATGAGATCAACTGTAAGGACGAAACCTATTTCGCATATAACGATGTTGAAAAACAGCAGATCCTTTCCAAGCTGGAAGGGAAGAAGTATAGTATTCAGCGTTCCAAGGGTCTTGGTGAAAACGAGCCGGATATGATGTCCCGCACTACCATGCACCCCGCCACCAGAAGATTGATTCGCATCATGCCCGAGGACGAGCAAAAGACCTACGAAATGTTTGACGTTCTCCTTGGCGATAACCTCCCCGGCAGAAAAGAAATGATTGCCACCTACGGCGCGAAATACTACGATCTGGCAGACGTGTGATTTGAGAGGTGAAGTATGGCAAAGAGAAAAAAGAATACTGAAGCTCCCATTGTCGCGGCAGATCCTATAGACGTCAGAATAACCGAGGTGCTGGAAAGCAACTATATGCCCTACGCCATGAGCGTCATTGTTTCCCGCGCTATTCCGGCTATCGACGGCTTCAAGCCCGCTCACAGAAAGCTTCTCTATACCATGTATCGTATGGGTCTTTTGACAGGTCAAAAAACCAAGTGTGCCAAGGTTGTCGGTCAGACCATGATGCTGAATCCTCACGGCGACGCATCCATCTACGAGACTCTTGTCCGCCTGACCACGGGACGTGAGACTTTGCTGCATCCATTTATCGAATCCAAGGGGACCTTTGGCAAGCAGTATTCCGACGACGCCTTTGCGGCATCTCGTTATACCGAATGTAAGCTTGCAAAAATCTCCGAAGAGATCTTTGACGGCATCGACAGAGATGCCGTGGATATGGTTCCAAACTACGACAATACCACCACGGAGCCCGCTATCCTGCCCACCTCCTTCCCCAACATCCTGGTTTCTCCCAACAATGGCATCGCCGTAGGTATGACCAGCACCATCTGCTCCTTCAACCTGCGGGAGATCTGCGAAGCTACCATCCGTTTTATCAAGGATCCAAGCTTTGACGTGGAAGAGCTGTTGGAGGTTGTAAAGGGCCCTGACTTTTCCACCGGTGGTTTGTTGATCTATAACCGAGATAAGCTTCGCGATATTTATACCAATGGCAGAGGCTCCGTCTCCATCCGTTCCCGCTTTGAATTTGACCCCAAGGCCAACCGCATCGAGATTACCGAGATCCCCTATACCACCACAGCTGGGAAGATCAAGGACGCCATCGTGGATCTGGTGAAAAGCGGCAAGATCAAGGAGATCAACGATATCCGCGACGAGATCGACATCAACGGTCTCCGTATCGCCATCGATCTGAAGAAAAATACCGATGTGGAAAAGCTTATCGCCCGTCTGAACAAGGCCCATATCTTGGAATGTGATTTTTCCTGCAACTTCAACGTTCTCGTAGGCGGGGTTCCTCAGACTTTGGGGATCCTGGAGATCCTTGACGAGTGGGTTGCCTTCCGCGTGGAATGTTTGCGCCGTAATTTTATTTTTGATCTTTCCAAGAAGAGCGACAAGCTTCATCTCCTGTACGGTCTTCGCGAGATCCTTTTGGATATCGACAAGGCCATCCGTATTATTCGTGAAACGGAAAACGAAAAGGACGTTATCCCCAATTTGATGGCAGGTTTCTCCATCGATCAGATTCAGGCCGAGTTTGTTGCAGAAATCAAATTGCGCAATTTGAACAGAGAGTACATCATCAACCGCATCGACGAGATTGAGGATCTTGAAAAGGAGATTGAAGAGCTGAAAGCCTTGATCTCCAGCGACAGACGAATCAAGACCGTCATTTGCAAACAGCTTGCTAAGATCGCTGACAAATACGGCCAGCCCCGCAAGACTCACATTCTGGATCAGAGCGAGCTGAAAGAGGTTGATCTGACTGAGACTGTTGAGGATTATCCTTGCGTTATGTTCTTGAGCCGTGAAGGTTACTTCAAGAAGTGTACCCCTGCCTCTCTTCGCGGAAGCGACGTACAGAAGTTTAAGGAAAACGATGGGCTTTTGTATAAGCAGGACGTCTCCAATGGCTATGAATTACTGTTCTTCACAGACTGCGCGCAGGTATATAAATCCCGTATGAACGATTTTGACGATTGCAAGGCTTCCGCCTTGGGCGCCTACGTTCCCGCAGTTTTGAATTTTGAACAAAACGAAAAAGTTGTTGCGGTTGTGCCCTTGAAATCCTACGAGGGCAACCTTGTAGTCTTCTATGAAAACGGCAAAGCTGTTCGTATTCCTCTCGATTCTTATCAGACCAAGACCAACCGCAAGAAGCTTACCAATGCCCTGGCCTCGGGTATCCGCGCCGTGGGTGTGTTCCAATCCCGTAAGGGTGGGGAATACTTCCTGCAGTCTGATGATGGCAGAGCGTTGCTTGTGAAAGAAGAGCAAATTGTGGAAAAATCCACCCGTTCCTCCTCCGGCTCTTCCGTATTTACCTTGAAGAAGGGCGCAAGGTTGATTTCTGCCTCTGTGTACGATCCCATGGAAATACTCTTGGAGAAGCCGGGACGATACCGTAAATCCAACCTGCCCGCCACGGGTGTAGCTTGTAGCTTGGCAGAAAAAAACCAAAATTAACCTTGACAGAATCTCCTCTGTTGGTGTATAATAACATGTTAAGATCCTACCGCAGAGATTTGCTGCGGAATTTCCATGAAAGGAGCGGCTACGATCGTGAAAAGTAAAATGCAAAAATGGCTCGATTCCATCATTGCCTTTGTCATTCTTGTTTTTGCTACATTGGCTATATTCAGGTTTTCCTTTATGCTGGGCCTGTTCTTTTCCGTGATCTGTGTTTTGTATGGCATCTTCGTGATCCTGCGTACCCCCGGAGGCCGTTTTCACCTGTTCCGCTATCGCACCGGTGTGATTTCCACCGTGCTGCCCAATATTTTGAAATCCATCGACGCTCCTGTCCTTGTGGTGGGAGAGGGGGACAAGATCATCTGGGCGAATAAACGGTTTGAGAATTTAAAGGAGCTCTCCTCTTACGTCACCCTACCCTCCAGCGATAAGATCTTTGACGGCGTTTTTACCTTTGAGCGTATGGAGAATGCCTATGCTTCCGAAAACGAAACCTTTGAGTTCGAAAATGGAGACGGCTTGTTCCATGTACGTATCATCGAGCTCCACACCAAGAGCAAGAAGTATTACGCTGCATTCCTGATGGACGCTTCTCGTGAGTTTGCATTGAAACAGCAGCTGAAGGATGGCAATGTGCGCATTGCGTATATCGCCGTGGATAACGCCTCCGAGCTTTCTCAGAACAGTGACGAGACCTTCCGTTTAACCTCCGCAAAGATCAATCTTGCCCTTACGGAGTGGGCTAAGAGCATCGACGCCATTCTTATGGAGTATGAAGACGGTAAGTTTATCATGCTGTTCGATCACCGCTATATTGCAGAAATGGCAGAGGATAAGTTCTCCATTATCGATACGGTTTCCCAGCTTTCTTCCGGTAACTATACGTTGCCTCTTACCATTTCCATCGGCGTTTCCGAGGAAAGCGGCAGTTTGGCCGAAAAAGAAAACAGCGCCCTGTCCGCTTTGCGAATCGCCTTCCAGAAGGGCGGAGCAACCGCAGTCGTCAAAACTGCCGACGGCTATCTCAGCTACGGCGGCAAGACGAAATCTGTCCAGAAGCAAACGGCTATCCGTTCCCGCATTTGCCGCGATCTGCTTGTAGATAACATCCGTACCAGCAGTAACGTTCTGGTTATGGGACACAGACGACCCGACTTTGACTCCATTGCCTCAAACGTCGGCATCGCTAAGCTTGCGTCCTTCCTGGGGAAGGAAGTGAACATTGTCACCGATATCGACGAGGTGAACATTGCTTCCGCTTTCAATATGCTGAAGCCCTTGCCGGAATATGAAACCATGTTCGTGGATGCTCGACGCGGTATGGATCTGATGACTCCGTATACGCTGCTTATCATTACGGACGCATCTAACCCCGGCAATTTCTTCTCCGAGGATCTGTATCGCAGTGCTCAGCGTGTGATCGTTATCGACCACCATACCTTGGACAAACATCTGGATGAGAATGTCCTGACTCCCACTAACATTGACCCCAATGCATCCAGTGCATCCGAGCTGGTTTGTGAAATTTTGGAGCTTTCTGTTCCGGACGGATATTTGCGTGCGGAGGAAGCCCAGTTGATGCTCATCGGTATTTTGCTGGATACCCAATTCTTTGCCAGAGATACCGGGTCCCGTACCTTCCGTGCCTGCTCCTATTTACGTATGGCCGGGGCCGACCCCGCAAAAGCCAAGCTGTTGTTCAAGACCGATCTTGCAGAATTTGATCGTATCGATCGCTTTGAACAGATGAAGTATCTGTTCAGAGATGAATTTATGATCTCCTATTACGACGGCGAGCCGGATCAGAATAATATGGTTGCCGCCGCAAAATCCGCAGAGCGTTTGGTGAACATCAACGGTATTGTTGCCTCCTTCGTTCTTTATACCCTGGATTCCGGCATCAGCCTTTCCGCTCGTTCCGACGGTACCTTCAACGTCGTTAACATCGTCAGCCGCTTGGGCGGCGGTGGTCACTTCCAATCTGCAGGCGCCCGTCTTTTCAAGGACGGACAACCGGTCAGCGATATGAACGAGGCACGCAAGATGCTTGAAGAAGCAATCGAAGACTATTTGAATACTTAACCCATTCAGAAAGGATGGTTTATCCATGAAAGTAATTTTGTTACAAGACGTAAAAGCACAGGGAAAAAAAGGGGATGTGATCAACGTTTCCGATGGGTACGCCCGTAATTTCCTCTTCCCCAAGAATCTGGCAAAGGTTGCCGACGCGCAGGTGCTCACCGAGTTGAAGAACCGCGAAGAGTCAAACGCTTTCCGTGAAGCGGAAGACCGTAAGGCTGCCGTGGAGCTGAAGGCAAAGCTGGACAAAGTGGTTTTGAATTTCCAGACTACCGGCGGCGCGGACGGCAGACTGTACGGTGCCATTACCACTAAGGATATTAGCGAAAAGCTGGAAGCCGAGCACAAGATCAAGATTGACAAAAAGAAGATCGAGCTTGGCAATATTAAGGTTGCCGGTGAATACACCGCGGATATCAAGATCTACCGCGACGTTTCCGCTACCATTCAGATCATTGTAAAAGCATAATCATTCCGGAATATCAAAAAAGAGGAAGTGAAGAGTTTCATGGCAGAGCTGGATTCCATTCGAAGAATGCCTTATTCCATTGAGGCGGAACAAGCTATCCTTGGTGCTGTGATTGTTGATCCTCAGAAGTATGACGAGGTCTCCTATCTTTCCGCAGAGGAATTTTATTTGGAACAGCATAAGCAGATTTTTGCCGCCATGCACTCTATGTTCCTCGCCAGCAAGGATATCGACTTGGTGACCCTTATTGAGACCCTGACCAAAATGGGGACTTATACGGAAGGGGACGCCGCTAAGTATATCAAGTTGCTTGCAGACCTTGCCGCCAGAGCCTCCAATGTGGCTGAATATGCCAAGATTGTTCGTGACAAAGCGCTGTTGCGCATGCTGATTGATGCTTCCGCAGATATCTCCGATCGTGCTTACAGCGAGATCGGCGAAGTTAACGAGGTTCTGGAGCTGGCGGAACGCCGCATTTACGAGATCTCCGATAATAAATACAGCAAGAATTTCGAACACGTTCGGGATGCTATTTTGCAGAACTACAATACCCTGAACATTCTCAAAAATGACCCTGAGTCTCTGACCGGACTGCGTACCAATTATGAGGGGCTTGACAGAGTTCTCATTGGCTTGGGTGCAGGCGACCTTGTGATCGTCGGTGCTCGCCCCGGTATGGGTAAAACCAGCTTCTGCTTGAACATTGCCTGCAACGTTGCCAAGAATTCCGGCAAAGAGGTTGCCATCTTCTCCCTGGAGATGACCTCCGAACAGCTGTCCTCGCGTCTGCTTTGCTCTGAGGCCCTGGTTGACAGTAAATGCATGCGTACCGGCAAGCTGGATCCCGACGAATGGAAGCGTCTGGCCGAAGCCGCATCCGCACTTTCCGCTACAGATATCTGGATCGACGATACCTCGGAGATCACCGTTGCGGAGATGAAATCCAAGTTGCGTAAACTCAAGAATCTTGGCTTGATCGTGATTGACTACCTCCAACTGATGCATGGTGACAAATCCACCGACAACCGCGTTTTGGAAGTGGCAAATATCACCCGTTCCCTTAAGATCATGGCCAAGGAGTTTGGCGTTCCGATCATTTTGTGTTCCCAGCTTTCCCGTGGCCCCAAGGATCAGAAGGAAAGCAAAAAACCCGCGCTTACCGACCTGCGTGACTCCGGTGCCATCGAGCAGGATGCAGATATCGTTCTGTTCCTGTACCGTTCCGAATATTACACCGCCGCTGAGCGCTCTACCGACGAAATGTCCGACCATGAGATCTGCGACTGTATCGTCGCAAAAAACCGTCACGGTTCTACAGGCACCGTGAAGCTTGCTTGGTACGGCAGACATTTCCGCTTTGTAACCTCCGATGATCGCGATGAAGCACCTGCTGAATAAAACCGTAGAAGCCCTGCAGAAGCAGCAAATGCTTCTTGAGGGCATGCACGTCTGCGTCTGCCTTTCTGGCGGCGCAGATTCTGCTGTATTGCTTCACGTGATGTATTCCTTGCAAGAACAGCTCGGGATCAAGCTTTCCGCTTGTCATTTTCACCATGGAATCCGTGGGGAAGAAGCAGATCGAGATCAAGAGTTCTGCTGCATGCTGTGTGATGGCTACGATATCCCGTTTTATACAGAAAAAGCGGATCTTCCCGCACTTCAGCCTCAAAGCGGAATGTCCATGGAGGCTTTTGCCAGAGAGAAGCGGTACCGGTGGTTTGATTCCTTGGAGAAACAGCATGGCATCCAACGCTTCGCAACCGCCCATCATTTGGATGACAATGCAGAAACCGTTTTGTTCCGCGCTATCCGCGGCACCACCGTATCGGGGCTTTCCGGAATTCCATCGGTTCGGGGAAAGTTTATTCGTCCTTTTTTGTCGGTTACTAAAAGGGAGATCCTGGCTTATGCTTCCGAAGCTTCTCTTTCCTTTGTGGAGGACAGCAGCAATTCGTCTTTCGACTACACCCGCAATTATCTGCGCCATGCGGTTTTACCTGCCATGGAAAAGGTGAATCCCGCTGTAAAAGACGCACTGAGCAGGCTTTCCGTGTATGCCGCAACGGATAATGACTTTATCGAAAGCATGCTTCCTCCTTTTTCGGCGTTCCAGGACTGCAGCGGATTACATCCGGCGATCCTGCAAAGAACAGTTTCCCGCAATCATCAAATTGTTACGGGAACGGGATTATGTTATCAACATTTGGATACAATAATGGAGGCGATTTCCTCCGGTCATAACACGCGTATCACTCTTCCGGGGGGATATGAATGCGTTGTTTGCGAAAATGTTTTTTCTTTTTGCAAAAAAGCCGAAACCTCTTCCGAACCGCTTACATCCGGCGTGTTAAGCAGCAAGGAATTGCTCTTGTGTAGTGGAAGGATCTTAATTTCCACAGAGGAAGCGATCCCGCAAAAATTTGTTTACAATTTATCAACAGAGATTCTCTTGTCTTCCAAGGGAATTTATGGCATGATTCGCTATAGGTCAAGATGTCCCGGAGACCGTCTGCGTCTTCGCGGTGTCAACCGTAGTGTCAAAAAACTTATGTCCGAATCACGTATTCCCATTTCTCTCCGAGAAATGCTTCCTGTCTTTTACGATGACAACGGTATCGTTGCAATTCCCTTTGTAGGTGTTGCTGACCGAGTTTTTGTCAAAGACGGGGAAGAGGATGCGGTCATTCGAGTCTATATTGCCGAAAACGGCATATGAAAGGTGGTTGAATGCCTATGAAGAATAACGGTAAGTCTTTTATTGTCTGGATCGTGGTTATTGTTGCAACGGTTCTGCTGGTAAGCGTGCTCTTTTCCGGAGCAGGCGCCAAGGAGGTCAACTATAGCGAGATGCTGACAATGTTCCGCGGTGAACAGGTCGTTCGGTTTGAGGTTGCCAAGGACAACACCTTGACCTTCGAAACCGCAGACGGAACGATTTATTATCATCCTCTCCGCGACGTAGCCTTGTTCTACGAGGATCTGGGAGACGAGATCAGCCGTCAGCTTGCCAAAGGAACGCTTAAGGAATTTAACTACGAATCCACCGCCGTTTCTCTTTGGGTACAATTGTTCCCGTATATTATCGTCATCGGTGCCTTCTGCCTCATTTGGTGGTTGTTCATTTCCAAGACCTCCAAAAACGGTGCATCCGGCGGCGGCTTGGGCGGTAGGATGAATTCCTTCAGCAAGGCGCGCACCAAGCTCGGATCCGACGAGAAGAACAAAGTATATTTTAAAGACGTTGCAGGCGCCGATGAAGAAAAAGAAGAGCTTCGCGAGGTTGTTGAGTTCTTGAAGAATCCCAAGAAGTTCTCTGATCTGGGCGCAAGAATTCCCCGCGGCGTTTTGCTCATCGGCCCTCCCGGTACCGGTAAGACCTTGCTCGCCAAGGCGGTAGCCGGAGAAAGCGGCGTACCCTTCTATTCCATTTCCGGTTCCGACTTTGTGGAAATGTACGTGGGTGTTGGTGCATCCCGCGTTCGCGATTTGTTCGAGACTGCAAAGAAGACTGCCCCTTGCATCGTCTTCATTGATGAGATCGATGCTGTAGGACGTCACAGAGGTGCAGGTCTGGGCGGCGGCCACGATGAGCGTGAGCAGACCTTGAATCAGCTGTTGGTGGAAATGGATGGCTTCGGTGTGAACGATGGCGTCATCGTTATCGCCGCCACCAACCGTCCCGATATTCTTGACCCTGCGTTGATGAGACCGGGTCGTTTCGACAGACAGGTCACCGTTAACTTCCCCGATCTGAAGGGGAGAGCGGCTATTCTCCGTGTCCATGCCAGAAACAAGCCCATCGGCGACGACGTGGATCTGGATACCGTTGCAAAATCCACCGTTGGTATGACCGGTGCTGATCTTTCCAACGTATTGAACGAAGCGGCTCTCCTTGCCGCCCGCCGCAAGAAGACTGTTATCAACATGAAGGAGATCGAGGATGCCACTTTGAAGGTCATTGTAGGTCCTCAGAAGCGTTCTTTGGTGATCTCCGAAAGCGATAAGCGCAAGACCGCATATCACGAAGCGGGACATGCCATTGTAGGCCATTTGTTGCCCACTCAGGATCCCGTTCATCAGATCTCCATTATTCCCAGCGGACACGCCTTGGGTTATACCCTTGCACTCCCCGAGAATGATAAGACCAGCGTTTACCGCAACGAGATGAAGGAGAACATCGCCATGCTTCTGGGAGGCAGAGTCGCCGAAGCATTGGTGATGGATGACATCTCCGGCGGTGCTTCTCACGATATTCAGCGTGCTACCGAGATCGCACGTAAGATGGTCACTCGTTACGGTATGAGCGATAAGCTTGGTCCCATCGTATACGGCAAGACTGACGAAAACGTATTCCTAGGCAAGAGCTCCGGCTTCTCCATCGATTATTCCGAGGAGTTTGCTTCCGCTATCGACAAGGAGATCTACCGCATTGTTACCGAAGGGTATCAGCTTGCCGAGAAGCTTTTGAAGGAGAACATGGAGATCCTGCACTTCGTAGCGGATTACCTTGTGAAGCACGAGACCATGGATGCAGAGCAGTTTAAACTTTGCTTTACCGAAGGCGTTACCGAAGAACAGGTTTCCGCTCTTCATCCTGCAGAGCCCGAGCTGATCGTTGAGCCTGCTCCCGAAGTCATTGCCCCCGAGGGGAAGACTGCTTCTGTTGAGCCCGAGGACGATAGCGACTTTTCGTAAAAAATCAAACAGGAGGTGATAGACTATTACCTCCTGTTTTGAATCATATTCCGTTGGCTTGTCAAAACTTTTCTCAAACCGCGTTTGAAAGAAAGGAATGGTCATAACTATGGCAGAAAACAAAAACAATCTGTTCTCCGAGGACGAGGAGCTGGTATCCCTGAGCGATGAGGAGATCGTTCTGCAGGACGATACAGACGACGAAGACGATGGTGAGGATGAGGAGACTGAAGGCGGTCTCGGCGGCAAAAACATCTTCTTTCTTGCTTTGATTCTGATCCTTGCCGTTGGTGTTATTGCTTTTATGATGATCGCCATGCAAAAGGATGAAGGCGGTGCATCCTCCGAGGAAGCAATTTCTCAAAATACTTCTGTACCCACCGTTTCAGAAGAATCCGTTTTGGAAAACTCCATCGAAGAAAGCAACAACGATATCGAGATCTCTCTTGACGAATCTTTTCCCGAAGAGTCCTCCGAGGATATCTCTTCCGACGTCAGCAGTGATGTCAGCGGGGAAGAGCCGGATGAGGAGCCCTTCCACGGCTGGATCATCAACAACATGGGCTATACCTACCTCTATTACGGTGTAGGTGTAGAGCAGTTCAATTACAGCAACAAGACTCTTGGTAAGTACACCGATTCCATTGCGGCTATTGCAGAAAAGCTTCCCGCAGGAACTAATTTGTTCTGTATGCCCATTCCTACCCATATTGGCTTCCTTTACGGGCAGATCAGCAACGAGATCAAGAATCAGGATAACTTCTTCAATTCCTATCAGGAGGCGTTTATCGACGACGTTGCCTCTTCTCTCTCCGGTAAAATGAACGTCGTTGACGTATTTGCACCCTTCTCCGAAAACTACAATAGAGGCACCGCTCTGTATTTCAATACAGACTTGAACTGGACCTCCGATGCGGCATATATTGCATATAAGGAGTTCTGTGCCGCTTCCGGCAATGCGGCTATCACCATCGAAGCATACGAATCCAAGGAGCTGCAGGGCTTTCTGGGAAGCTTCTATAAGGCCACCTTCTCCGAGCATCTGGAAAACAATGCAGACGTCTTCCGTTACTACCGCAATGCGGATACCGATGCCTGTAAAGTCACTGTGTACAGAAACGGCTCTTCTTCCACGAAATACAATCTTGCGGCCAATGATTTGAATTCCACTTCTGCGGCCTACTCTGTTTACCTCGGAACCACCGCGCCTTATTTCACCATCAAATCTCCCTGCTCCTCCGGAAAGAAACTTCTCATTGTTGGTGACGGTAGCGTAGCTGCCATGCTTCCTTACCTTATCGCCAACTATTCCGAGATCCACTATATCGATGCGGCATATTACAATGAGGATCTTTCCGCTTTGATCGCCGAGAATCAATTCACCGACGCGTTGTTCATGACTTACGCAACCAACGCTGTCAAGGGCGACTATCCCGCTCACCTTGAAGCTATGGCAGGAGTACAGGCAGATGAATAAACAGATCGTAGCGGGCTTCGTGTCGGTCAAAAGTATTTTGGAATCCAAAAGTCGCGAGTTCTTCCGTATTCTTCTGGAAAAGGAACGTTTTGATTCCGTCATGAGCTCCACTCTTCGCGCCGCAGAGCGCCGTCAATACGAAATGCTGCTGTCTTGCGGCATTCCCGTTACATATCTCACGTCCGAGGAGTTTTCTGAAGCTGTGCAAGGCTCTACCGCGGGTGGCATTGCTGCAGAGGTTGGAGAACGTAAGTTTTTGTCCTTGGAGGAGATCTTAGGTAAAAAGAACGGTTATTTTGCCATCCTCGACGGCATCGAAGATCCCTTCAATTTTGGATACGCCCTTCGCTCTCTCTATGCCGCAGGTGTAGACGGTGTTATCCTTCCCGAGCGTAATTTCTTCACCGCAACAGAGACGGTTGTTCGTTCCTCTGCAGGCGCTTCAGAGCTTTTGCCCTGCTGTACGGTTCCCGATCTGGCAGAAGCTTGCGCTGTGATCAAGTCTCGCGGCATTAAGCTGGTTTCCACAGCCAAAAACGACAAAGCAAAGGATGTATTCCACACCAATTTCCGCCGCCCCTTATGCGTGATCTACGGCGGAGAGCGCCGCGGTATCTCCGCAGGTGTAATGGAGCAGTGCGATGCGGTCGTTAAGATCAAATATCCCCGCAATTGTCACTATTCCTTGCCTGCCTGCAGTGCAATCTCCATCCTTTCCTTTGAGATCGGAAGAAAATTGAACGAGTATAAGCGTTGAATCAATCCTTGTAGATCGGTACGTCTCCCACCACCAGGGTCTCTGCAATCAACACTTCCAGCGTCATAGAGTCCACGTATTCGTGCAACGGAGAAAGATATCGTATCGTTACCGCATAACGAATTGACACTCTATGCAGGGTTTGGTTGATTCCCGTACTGGTCAGCTCCGTATCTACCGTATGGGCCACAGTTCCCAAAGTGACGGCTGTCACGGGGATCACAGGGCCTTTTCCCGAAAAATAAGCGACGGACGTCAGATTCCCCAACGGGATTCCGAATCCGTCGCTTTTGTATTCTTCAAGCTCTTCCAAAAGGATCACAGTCAGTCGCGAAGCAAGTAATGATAAGGGTATAGAGTGTATATGAATGGATGTGATGCGGTTAGAAGCGTCTTTTGCGATCTCAACATAATTCCCATCTTCGTTTTTCATATAATCGTACAGAGCATTCTGGAGAACCAGAGCCAGGGTCGTCTTTCCTTTCGTTTCTGCAAATAATTTCATCTCACGATCCATATTGCTTATAAGATATGCTATGATAATTCCCGCAGTTAGAAAGAATACCAAAAGAATCAAAATCCATCTTCGTTTTTTCATACTGTTCACCTCCCGACGAAATATTATATGCGTTCTGATCTATCCAAAGACCAAAGAAACGGCCTCTTCGATATCAAAGAGGCCGTTTTGTCATCATGATTCTCTGTTTTCCAGCATTTGTTTCAGCTGTTTTCGTTTCTTTGCGAGTAGTACGATCAACGTTCCCGCCAGATCCACCGCAACCAAAACACCAACGATCAAAAGGATCACAGGCAACCCGGATTTGGTTTCGGGTTGCACCATCACAGGCTTTGCCGCTTCGTAGTAGATTGCAGCGGTATCCGTCTGCAAGACAACGCCGCCCTCGGCGGTTTGCAAGATCACGTGAAAGGAGTCTTCCTCGTCTTCGAAGAAATTGTAATCATCGTGTAAGGGAGAATAGGTTGTATGTTCCATAAAGCCTCTTTCTCCGAAGGTGATCAAACGTAAATACCCTTCGCCATCCAAAGAACAGCCGTTTTCTTCATGTTTTGGGTCAACACCGACCTCGGCGTATTGGTAGTCCGAAAGGATCTCCCAAACGTATCTGCCTTCCCCGAACTCCCGTTGTACACGCTTTGCGCCGTGTACGTGTCCGCACAGCACTGCCGCAATGTTGGGATTGGGAGTAATGATCTTTTCCGCAATCTCATAGGCTCTGGAGTGATTATACGCTCCCGTATCGTTATGGTTGTATACGTAGTTTCCGGTTACATCCAGATATGGGTGTACGCAGAGGATCACCGTTCTGTGAGCGTACGCTTGGCATACGGCATTCGCCCAGGCAACGGTCAGATCGGTTGCCTCCACACCGTTGGAAAGATACAGGAACAGATAGTCCTCGCCGCTGATGGTCAGCAAATCATAATGGCACCCATTGTTATCCGGAGTTCCGCCGTACCAAGAGTTCTGATAATACCGTCTTTTGCCGAAGTAGCGCTTGTAATTATCCAGCACGGGAGGCGTGTTTCCCGTATCGTGGTTACCTGCCAAAACGCCGTTGGGCATGCCGGATTCATCCAGGATCTTGTGAACGTTGTGGGCAAACAACCATTCCTCTGCAGCTTTTTGGCTGTCGTAATGGGTGTCAACAATATCTCCGGTGTGAATCAAATAGCCGGCTTTGCTCTTTTGATAAAGATCTACACTATAATTGAGCATCAGCTCGTATACGTGATTCAGATCCTTAAAATTGGAATAATACTGCGTGTCGGTGATCCATACAACCGTATCGGAGACAGAAACGCAAAGCTTGGGAGAAACGGCAATTTTTACCGCGCCTCCAAGGATAAAACGTTCTTCTTCTACGTTGAATACTGCCCTGACGCCGCTTTCCGCAACACCGATCTCCACGTATTCATTTGCGATATGATCGTATGCGGATACGGAGATCGCTCCGTTTTCGTTTGTAGAGCCAAGATATTCAAATACAAATTTCTTTGCATTTCCGATATTGTAGGTGTAGATTCCTTTGCTTCCATCCATCACTGCGTCTGCGACTTGCTTCTCAAGCGCATCGTCTACCGTTTCCGCTTCTTTGCAAATGCGGAATTCCTTGCAAATCACGGATATATTTCCGCAAACGTCCGTTGCGGTTACGGTTAGCAAATGATTTCCTTGGTAGACGTAGGTAAGATCGTCTCCCGGGAAATATCGCTCGCCATCAATGTCGCCAAAAAGCTTTACATCACCGGAGGGATCGACTGCGGAAAACTGAATGCAATCCGTTTCTGCCAGCGCTTCACCGAAGGTAAGATCAAGTGTGATTTCCGGTCCGGTGTTATCTACCGTGAAAGAAACCTCTTTCAAAAGAGTTTCGCCTTTCATAACAGACAAGGTGTGTGTGCCGTCTGCAAGGCGGGTTGTATCAAAGGATGCTACGTAGCTGTCGTCCTTAAACAGTCGTTTTGCCAGTCCTGTGAATTCAAAGGAAATATAGATAGGGGATTCGGGTGTTGTTCCGCCCAGATTGGTCTCCGCGTCCCACCCGTCTCCTATGGCATAGACAGTTTGAGGAGAATAGGCCTCGCGTACCTCCGTGATCTCGGAGGATTCTACAACGGGGTAATGGAGTATTACGTGATCCGGGGTGATCTTGGAGCCGTCCGGCAATGATAAGGTGACTTTAGAGATATTGTGGTCGTCCAGATTGTACTGACCGTAAACAAGCTCCTCACCGTAAGTAAATCCCGTGGAGGACGGAACGTAAGTCAGGACCACGTCTTCGCCGCTGAACCGGCGTTTTTCAAACTCAATGCCGTAGGTTGAACCGGTTTTTTCAATGGTTGTGAAGGTTTGGTCCTCGCAGTGCAACGTCCCGCCGATGGTATCCATTCCAACGGCAGAGAAAGCCAAAACGCAATTTCCCAATCGCGTATTGATCTTGGCGTCATCCACCAGTACCTCGGGCATTTCAACTCCTGACACGATTACCTCTGCCGTGCCTGCAAGAAGTCCGCCTTCTTGCAAACTGACAAAAACTGCGTCTTCTGCCAAGGAAGTCGGCGATATCGACAGGAGCATTATACAAATCAAAATATAAGCAAGCGTTTTTTTCAAATAAGAACATCCCCTTATCATTCGTTTCCATCACTATACCACATCTTGTGTGAAATGTCAATCAAAAGGCACTTCTGCGACAAGATATTTTATATAACTGAAGGGATTTCCTCTTGAAAAATTGAAAAAGATATGGTATACTGAGGCTACAGAATGTATTTGCTGACGCAAAAGGTTTTTCTGATGCGGAAGGGATGCCATACGATGTTTATGCGCCTGCTTACCGTAGGCTCGTTTTGTGCTCCCTTTTCGGGAGCTTTTGTTTTGTCAAAAAGGGATGGAGGATCGTATGGAAAACAGAGTGGCGCTTTTGGCCATCGTGGTGGATGAACCCGCTTCCGCGGAACCTTTGAATAAGCTTCTTTCCGAATACAGAGACTATATTGTAGGGCGAATGGGCATTCCTTACCGCTCGCGTGGTGTGAACCTGATCAGCATCGTCATCGACGCGCCCCAGGATGTTATCAGCTCCTTGACCGGCAAGGCAGGAATGCTGAAGGGCGTCACCGCCAAAGCCCTGTATTCAAAAGTAGGAGAAGGGAAAACTTGAAAACACTTTTAAACCGCCTTTTATGTGGCGAAATGCTCTCCTCGGAGGAGTTGATCGCAATCATTGCTTCTTCTGACGAATTGTTCCGCAAAGAACTGTTTGATGACGCCTCTGCGGTTCGAAAGCAGTATTACGGCAATGAGGTCTACGTGAGAGGGCTGATCGAATTTACAAATCATTGCAAGAATAATTGTCTATATTGCGGCATCCGTGCGGATAATCGCTTGGTAGAGCGGTATCGGCTCACGGAAGAGCAGATCCTTGCCTGTTGCGAAGACGGCTACCAAACGGGCTACCGTACCTTCGTGTTGCAGGGCGGAGAGGATGTGGGATATACGCCGCAGCGGATCGCATCCTTGGTGTCTGCCATCAAAGAACGTTATCCCGACTGCGCCGTAACCCTTTCCGTCGGCGAGTATTCCAAAGAGATTTACCGTCTTTGGAAGGATGCGGGTGCCGACCGTTACCTCCTCCGTCACGAAACGGCTGATGCCGCCCATTACGGCAGACTTCATCCCGAAAAGCTGACTCTTTCCAATCGCATTCGATGCTTGTACGATCTGAAAGAGCTTGGCTATCAGGTTGGCTGCGGCTTCATGGTGGGTTCTCCTTTTCAGACTTCCGCCCATCTTGCCAAAGACCTTGCTTTTCTCAAAGAATTTCAACCTCATATGGTGGGTATCGGTCCCTTTATCCCTCATAAGGATACCCCCTTTGCAGGGGAGTCTGCCGGGACTTTGGAGTTGACTCTTACCATGGTAGCCTTGACCCGATTGATTTTGCCTGAGGCTCTCCTTCCGGCCACAACTGCATTGGGAAGCATTCATCCCACGGGACGGGAGCTGGGGATCTTAGCAGGCGCCAACGTTTGTATGCCGAATCTTTCTCCCGAAGATGTGCGGGACAAATACGCACTCTATAACAATAAGCTTCACACGGGTGCTGAATCTGCCCGTGCACTTCAAGAACTATCCGCCCGTATGGAGGCCATCGGATACCGTGTGGTTACCCATCGGGGAGACCATATATCCCAACAATTACGAAAGGAAATGTAACTATGTATAATCCTAAGTCCATGAAGGCCGAAGAGTTTATTGATCACGAAGAAATCCTTGAAACTCTTGCTTATGCCGATGCCCATAAGACCGACGAAGCGCTGATTACCTCCATCATCGAAAAAGCCAAGGCGTACAAGGGCCTCTCCCACAGAGAAGCATCCGTTCTCCTTGCCTGCGAGCTTGAGGATAAGAACCAAGAGGTGTATGCCCTTGCAAAGAAGATCAAGCAGCAATTCTATGGGAACCGAATCGTGATGTTTGCCCCCCTGTATCTGTCCAACTACTGCGTCAACGGATGCGTATATTGTCCTTATCACATGAAAAACAAGCGCATCGCCAGAAAAAAGTTGACCCAAGAAGAGATCAAGGCGGAGGTCATCGCTCTCCAGGACATGGGGCACAAGCGCCTCGCTCTGGAAGCAGGGGAAGACCCTGTCCACAATCCTTTGGAGTATATTCTGGAATCTATCAAGACCATCTATTCCATTAAGCATAAAAACGGTGCTATCCGCCGTGTCAACGTCAATATCGCCGCTACCACCGTTGAGAATTACCGTAAGCTGAAGGAAGCAGGTATCGGTACCTACATCCTGTTTCAGGAGACTTATCACAAAGAAAGTTACGAAAAGCTTCACCCTACCGGTCCCAAAAGCAATTACGCCTACCATACCGAAGCTCACGACAGAGCCATGCAAGGCGGTATTGACGACGTGGGTCTCGGCGTTCTCTTCGGGCTGGAGCTGTACCGTTATGAATTTGCAGGCCTTCTGATGCACGCTGAGCATCTGGAAGCCGTCTTCGGTGTTGGGCCTCACACCATCAGCGTCCCCCGTATCTGTCCCGCTGACGATATCGATCCCGGTGCATTTGATAACGGCATTTCCGAGGATACCTTTGCCAAGCTTGTGGCTTGTATCCGCGTGGCAGTTCCCTATACCGGCATGATCATTTCCACCCGTGAATCACCCAAGGCCAGAGCAAGAGTTCTGGAGCTGGGCGTATCTCAGATCTCCGGAGGTTCCCGCACCAGCGTGGGCGGCTACGTTACCCCCGAGCCCGAGGAAGAAAATTCTTCCCAGTTTGACCTTTCCGACCGCCGTACCTTGGACGAGGTGGTCCGTTGGCTGATGGAGCTTGGTCATGTACCGTCCTTCTGCACTGCATGTTATCGCGAAGGGCGTACAGGCGACCGTTTTATGGCACTGTGCAAATCTGGTCAAATCCACAATTGTTGCCTTCCCAACGCTCTCATGACTTTAAAGGAGTATTTGGAAGACTATGCAGCGCCCGAAACGAAGGCGGTAGGGGAAGCTCTCATTCAAAAGGAGTTGGCTGGGATTCCCAAAGAAAACATCCGTCAGATCGTCGTTGATCGTTTGGATAAGATCGCAGACGGTCAGCGCGACTTCCGCTTCTGAAGAGGTGCTTTTATGGCAGGAATGAACGAAACGCCCAAGGGCGAACGTCTCCATATCGCCTTTTTTGGTAAGCGCAATGCCGGGAAATCCAGCCTTGTCAACGCTTTCACGGGACAATCCCTCTCAATCGTCTCCGACGTTAAGGGTACCACCACCGATCCGGTGTATAAGGCCATGGAGCTTCTCCCATTGGGTCCTGTGATGATCATCGATACTCCCGGCATCGACGACGAGGGCGAGCTTGGTAAGCTACGCATTGAAAAAGCTCTGCAGGTGCTCCATAAAACGGATTTCGCCATCATCGTTGCCGATTGCACCCAACCATTGGGAACGGAAGAACAAACCCTGATTAAAAGCGCAAATGAAAAGAATGTTCCGTATCTCATCGCCTACAGCAAATCCGATCTCCCTCACGCTCCCGTCGAAGAACAGGAAAATATAGTGTTGACAAGCTCAAAAAACGGAGAAGGTATTTATGAGCTGAAGGAGCGTGTGGCCAAGATGGCGCGGGTAAACGCTTCTTCACGTCGCATTGTTTCCGACCTCTTGCAAACCGGAGATGTAGCGGTTTTAGTAGTTCCTATCGATAAAGCCGCACCCAAAGGTAGGCTGATCCTGCCGCAGCAGCAAACGATCCGAGATATTATCGATGCGGGTGCTACTGCAATGGTCTGCCGTGACAGCGAGCTGGAAACTACCCTGCAAAAGCTTTCCGGTCCGCCCCGGATGGTGATCACTGACAGCCAGGTTTTTGGATCTGTCGGTAAGATTGTCCCCGATGGGATTCCTCTGACCTCTTTTTCCATCCTCATGGCAAGATATAAAGGCGACCTTCCTTTGGTAACCGCAGGTGCCTCCACCGTAAGCACCTTGAAGGATGGCGATAAGATCCTGATTGCCGAAGGTTGTACGCATCATCGCCAATGCGAGGATATCGGCACGGTCAAGATTCCCGGTCTTATTCGAAAAAAGCTTGGCATCGAGCCAAAGTTCCACTTTGTTTCAGGCACGGAGTTTCCTGCCGACCTTTCCGAGTACCGCCTGGTGATCCATTGCGGCGGCTGTACTCTTACGGAACGGGAAATGCAGTACCGCCTTGAGCTTTGCCAAAATACAGGGGTTCCCGTTACCAATTACGGTATTTTATTGGCACATCTGAACGGGATCTTAAAACGTTCAGTGGAGCTCTTTCCCTCGGTGGCTTCTCTTCTGTAAAAGCAAAAGACAACGACACAAAAATGCCGTTGTCTTTTTGTTTACGGTAAATAAACGCTGATCCCAAAGCTATTTTCCTTTTTGGAGAAGGGGGTGATTTTCCCCCCATGAGCGATTACGATGGCTTGCGCCAAAGAAAGGCCGATGCCATGGCCGCCCGTTTCCGAATTCCTGGAAGAATCAAACCGATAAAAGCGGTCGAAAATATGCTCAAAGTTTTTTGGATCCACCTGATTCGTCGTTTCGTTTTCTATGGTAAGCAGCACCCCTTTACCGTGCTTTACAAGGCTCATAGAGAGGTTTCCGCCCTTAGGGGAATATTTCACCGCATTGTCAAGTAAAATGGAAACCAGCCGACTGTAGGATTTCGAGTCACCTTTTATTGTCAGCATGGGGACGATATCGGCGCTCATCTTCTTTTCTTGCGAAAGTATCAGCTTCTTAAAAGAGGCCAAAACCTCGTCGGTGGTGTCCGAAACGGGAAACTCCGCCATTTGCAGTTTACGATCCGTTTCCTCCATTTTGGCAAGATGAACCAGATCGGTTGTCAGTGCCGCCAGACGTTCGCTTTGCGTTTTCACCTCGTCCAGGCTCTCGTTTCTGCCAACCTCCATTTCAAGAAGGTCGACGTTAGCTTTGATAATGGTCAGCGGTGTTTTGATCTCATGTCCCGCATCTGTGATGAATCGTTTTTGTTTTTCGTAGCTTTCGGTGATAGGACGGATGATCCTTCCTGCGAAAAATACGATGGCAATGGCCGCTAACAGAAATCCGATCGTGGCGATTGTGATGCTGGTCAACAGGAAGTCATAGCAGTCGTCAAGCTTTCTGCCGTGATCCAGAAAAACGATCAGCTCCGAATCCTTTTCGATTATGACGCGATATCTGTATTTCCCGATGAAGCCCTTGCTTTTGTTTCCGCACAAGACATTGTTGGCCATCTCTACAGCTTTTTCCTTGTCGACTGAAGCGATTTTGCTTGTCTCAACGGTGACGACTTTTCCGTTGTTGCTCAGCTGGACCGAGAAATATCTTGCCTCATAGGGAAGCTCCGGAGACATATTCGGGGGAAGTCCGGGAAAACCTTTATCTTCGCTACCGGGAAAACGCCCTTTGTGCTCGGACAGCACGTTCAAGATCATATCCGCGTCCTTTACGACTGTTCGAAAGTTCAGCAGATTCATTCCCAGCAGCATAATCGTCAGCAAGATAAAAATTGCCCCCAGGGAAAGCACAATAAATTTGACCCGTACTTTTTTGATCATAAAATGTTCTCCAAGGAATATCCTGCATTTCTTGTGGCTTTGATCTCGATATCGGCGTTCAATGCAATAAGCTTTTTGCGCAAATAAGAGATATAGACCCAGACAACATTAATCTCCGCATCGCTGTCATAACCCCAGATCTTTTCCATGAACATTTCAGCCGAGATCAGCCTCTTGGGATTGTTCATCAGCATTTCCATCATTTGGAACTCTTTGTTGGCCAAACGGAAACTACCCGTTTCAGAGGATATGGTGAATGTTTTTCTGTCCAAAGAGATATTTCCCATGGTAAGCTTGGAATCAAATTCAACGGTACTGCGGGTGATAGCGCGAATCCCCGCCAAAAGCTCCTTGGTGTCGAAGGGCTTGGTGAGGTAATAATTTGCGCCGCTGTCCAGTCCGAGCACCTTATCGTCGATCTCGGCTTTGGCGGTTAAAATCATCACAGGAATACGATTGCCTTGGGCACGAATCTTCTTTAAAACGGAGATACCATCCATTCCCGGCATCATCACGTCCAGAACGGCCACGTCGTAATTTCCGTTTTCCAGATAGTCCAAGGCATCCTGTCCGTTGTAAACGGCGTCTGCGGAATAATGATTTTTTTCAAAGATTTTCACAAGCGCCTTCGCCAAAGAGCGCTCGTCTTCTGCAAGCAGGATTCTCATCTCGTTCACTTCCTTCTATACCACATTGTATCACACGTTTGTGAAAAATGCAATCTTTATAGAGAAACTTATCATCTGCACATTAAATTGACTTTAAAATTTTTTAGTTGATTTAAGTTTTCCGAGGTAAAGTGTAATCAATCCGGTTGTTTGTTCAAGAAAGGAAAACTTATGAAAACACCTCGTTATCTGTTGCTTTTGCTTTGCGCGGCTCTTCTTTGCGGCTGCGGGGAAATGTCTGCACTTCCTACGGGAGACGTCAGTTACGAACCACCTGAAGCCGTGTCCGTGGATATAAGCTTTGCAGAAAACAGCTCCGATATGTTTACCGACAGAGATCACGAGTATGACTATGATACGGAGGAGTGCATCACCGTCCGTTTGGAAGGTGATACGGCAATTGCAAGCTCGGATGCCGTTAAGATCCAAGGCGGTACCGTCACCTTAACGGAAGACAGCTCGTATTATATCACCGGCACCATGGAAAACGGTATGCTCATCGTCAATCCTCCCGACACCGCCAAGATACAAATCGTTTTTGATAATGTCAGTATTCATAGTGAGACATCTGCGGCACTCTATATTCTTTCCGGAGATAAAATTTTTCTGACCCTGGCAGACGGCAGTGAAAACGTTCTCTCAAGCGGAGAAACTTTTGTGTCCATTGATGAAAATAATATTGACGGCGCTTTGTTTTCCAAGCAGGATCTTACCATCAACGGAGAGGGAACACTTACCGTCACTTCCCCTGCAGGCCATGGAATCGTCTCCAAGGATGATTTAGTGCTGACCGGAGGCAGCTTTGATATCAGCTGTGCTTCCCACGGCCTTTCCGCCAACGACAGCATCCGCATTACCAACAGTACCCTTTCCATTAAAGCGGGGAAGGATGGCATCCAAGCGGACAACGAGGAGGATACCGAAAAAGGGTTTGTCTATTTGGAAAGCGGTTCTTTCACCATCCAATCCGACGGAGACGGCATCAGCGCAAGCAATTACCTGCAGATCCAAAACGGAGACTATAAAATCACCGCCGGTGGAGGAGCAGGCGCATCCTCTTCGCAGGAAAGTATGAAAGGATTGAAGGCCGCGGGGAGCATGGTTCTTGCAGGCGGCGTCCTCCGTATTGATTCTGCGGATGATGCGGTGCATTCCAATACTTCTGTTGTCATGACGGCAGGGAAGTTCACCATTGCCACCGGAGACGATGGGTTTCACGCCGATGAGACCTTGTCCATCAACGGAGGTAAGATCGATATCTCAAAAAGCTACGAAGGCCTGGAGGCTCTGGACATTGCTATTTCCGGAGGGGAGATCAAGCTGTATGCCACAGACGATGGCTTGAATGCCGCAGGAGGCAACGATTCCAGCGGCTTTGGAGGCGGCTTCGGCGGCGGTGACGGCTTTGGTGGAGATAGAGGCAGGCCGGGAGGCGGGCGTCCCGGTGGTCCCGGAGGAAACGGAGGCGGTATGTCTTCCGGCAACGGCAGTATCCTGATTTCCGGTGGAACACTTTATATCAATGCCTCCGGCGACGGGATTGATGCCAACGGCACCTTGTCCATTACCGGTGGCTATACCACGGTTTGCGGACCCACCCGCGGGGATACCGCAATCTTGGATTACGATAAAACCGCCGAGATCACAGGAGGTACCTTCATTGGCACAGGAGCCTCCGGCGGCATGGCGCAAACCTTCAGCGGATCCGATCAAGGGGTGATCGCTGTGACCGTTGGAAATCAAACGGCAGATACGGCAATTCTTTTACAGGACGAAAAAGGGAATACCTTGTTTTCCTATACTCCCGAATTGTCTTTCGGGCTTGTGATCTTAAGCTCTCCCGATATGGCCAAAGGGGATACCTACACCATCACTATCGGCTCTCAATCCGCATCCTTCGAAGCAAGTTAAGAATAAGCGGCGTATCGATTTTCTCTCGATTCGCCGTTTTTCTTTTTTTGGGGGGGCAGAACATTTGTTTATTTTTCTCTTGACAAACTCCCTCAAAAGGAGTATAATGAAATCAGAAATCGAACAGAGGTTCGCGCTATGGAACAAAGAACTTACGTATGCATCGACTTAAAATCCTTCTACGCTTCCGTAGAATGTATAGAGCGGGGCTTGGATCCCTTGACCACTTACTTGGTGGTGGCTGACGCCTCTCGCACTGACAAAACCATTTGCCTTGCCGTTTCTCCCGCCCTGAAGGCCCAAGGCGTCCCCGGGCGACCTCGCCTTTTTGAGGTGTTCCCCAAGGTGAAAGCCGCCAATCAGCTCCGCGCAAGAAAAGCGCCGGAAGGCCTGTTGGTAGGGCAGTCCTGCAACGAAACGGAGCTGAAAGCCAACCCTACCTTGGCGTTGGATTTTATCGTGGCGAAGCCTCGCATGGCCAAGTATATGCAGTACAGCAGTCGGATCTTTTCCATCTACCTGCGCCACGTTGCCCCGGAGGATATCTACGCCTATTCCATCGACGAAGTGTTTATTGATCTGACGCCGTATCTGGGATACGGCAAGACGACACCTCACGAGTTCACCCGCAAGCTGTTGCAGGAGGTCATCGACGAAACGGGGATCACCGCTACCGCGGGCATCGGCACTAATCTGTATCTTGCCAAGGTTGCCATGGACATCACCGCCAAGCATATTCCCGCCGATAAGGACGGGGTTCGCATTGCGGAGCTGGACGAATATACCTACCGCAAGACGTTGTGGGAACATCGCCCGCTGACAGACTTCTGGCGTATCGGCGGCGGTTATTCCAAGAAGCTGGAGGCTAACCGCCTTTATACCATGGGAGACGTGGCGGTGGCTTCTCTTACCAAGGATGGGGAAGATTTGCTGTATCGCTTGTTCGGCGTCAATGCAGAGCTTCTCATCGACCACGCTTGGGGCTTTGAGCCCTGTACCATGGCACAGATCAAGGCCTATAAGCCCTCCGTCAACAGTCTGAGCACCGGGCAGGTATTGCCCCGCCCTTATGATTGGGACGGTGCACGGCTGATCGTGCGTGAGATGGCAGACCTTCTGGCCTACGATCTGGTGGAAAAAGGCGTTGTGACCGATCAAGTTACGTTGACCATCGGCTACGACGTGGAAAATCTGTCCGATCCTGCCAGAGCAGCGAAATATCATGGAAGTGTCATTTGGGATCACTACGGAAGACCCGTACCCAAGCATGCTCATGGTACGGAAACCCTCTCGGGCTATACTTCGTCAGGGAGGCAGATCATAAACGCTATGATGGATATTTTTCGCCGTGTGGCAGATCCCGCCTTGCTGGTCCGGCGGATTACTCTGTGCGCCAATAGAATCCTTCCTGCGGAAAAAGCGGAGGAGCCCTCGGGAGAATACCAGCTGGAGATGTTTGTGGATTACGCCGCCATGGAGGAACGCCGCCGCAAGGAACGTGAGGCCTTGGAGACCGAAAACCGTCTCCAAAACGCTGTTTTGTCCATGAAGCAAAAATACGGCAAGAATATTCTTCTCAAGGGAATGAATTTCCAAGAGGGAGCCACTGCCAGAGAACGCAACCAACAGATCGGAGGGCATCGCGCGTAATCACCATGAAATACAGCAGTACTCTATTTACCCTTCCGCGGCCGACTTCTTCGCGGCGGAAGCCCATGCCGGCGGAAAACCGTGCCGCGCAGTTTGCACCCTTTGCCGCCTTGACGGGCTATGACGAGGAGATCCGGGAGGTTTGCCGTTTCACGGATTTCCGTATGTTGCCCGGAGAAGATCTGCAAGCGGAGCTGGAGCGAAAATTGAATCTTCTCTATGCTGCACAAGAGGAGCATCCTCCCGCAAAGCTTTTGTGCTTCTTGCCGGACAAGACCAAGGAGGGCGGTTCTTTTCAAACCGTAAAAGGGAACGTCCTTGCGATTGAGCCTTTGGAAGGGCTTATGATACTAACGAACGGCACGCAGATCCCCATTGCTCACGTCTGCGAGATAGAAAGCCCTCTTTTCGAACGCGAAGAGCTGTAAAAAAACCGTCGGTGCAAAACACCGACGGTAATTTTTATGATTCGGGATCAAAGGGGATGAATTGATTCAAAATTCCGTGTACGACGTAACGGGAATCTGCGTTGGAGCCGTTGGTACAGGTGATTAGCGTGCAGATTCTGCTTTCAGCATTGTATTCCCGATTCGTTTTCACGTTGGATCTTCTGGCGATCCGCTTCAGGAATTTCAAATAATCCGATTCGCTGGTAAATACCGTTCTGGCAAACTCGTTGCTGTCGTCTACGTAGAAGCTGAAGATGTCATAGATGTAGACGCCTTCTTTGGTGTAGATCTCTATCTGAGAGGTCTGTGCCAAAGTCTTAACCGAAGCATCGTTACACCAGCTCTTTAACGTGTTGAACAT
>JAZNPH010000023.1:0-4848 GCA_045589515.1 Eubacteriales bacterium
AGAGGGAAAGAAGTGAAGAGGAAAGGATATAACTTTACCCGTGTAGGGGTAGATCAGACTTTGAGGAGATCCCTTGCGGTTTTGCTTTTTAGAAATTGCCGCAAAAAGAACTACGTATCCATAGACAATGGGCAATTTCAAAAAGCAAAACTTCGACGCGCGCGGAAATGAATGTAATACGTAGCCGCAATGGTCACCGTCCGCGCTTGCTCAGGGTGACAAGTAGCCAAAGCAGTTCCAACGTCAGCGTGTCATCCTGAGGGAGCCCGAAGGGCGAGTCGAAGTTTTGCGGAGAAGAAAAGGCGTTTACGCCGTTCGGAGCAAAACCAAGCCCTGCTTGCAGGGCGAAGGGATATGAGGGGAGTCTGATGAACCCTGCCAAAGGGGAAGAACTGTTTATTAGTAACAGGCAGAACGGGAAACGGCTGTATCGAAAGAGATTCCCATACCCTCAAAAAACGCGAGCATTTTTTGCCTGACAATTGAGCTAACGCCACAATTGTCAGTTCGACTCGTCGGGGGTTATTCTGCGGTGGCTTGTCGTAGCATATTACGCCCTCCTCGCTCAGGGTGACAAGAAGCCGTGACCAAGTCGGCAAAATTAAGCGTAGTTTTGCTATGCCGACATCAAAAACAGCGGGGGTGTTTTTGTTAAGAGGAACCTCATCCACCACCACGAGAGAGTGCCAAGCAAACAGACGTGGGCATTTCCGTCTCGTGTTGGTCCCCCTTCCCCAGAGGGGAAGGCGAGAACTCCCTGCGGGAGTTGAGAATGATCGTATGCCCCTTCGGGGCGGGTAAAGAATTTCGCTATAGCTTTGGCAACGAAGGATTGAAGGCTTTTGAGCGTCCGCCGAAGGCGGACTCTCGCCTTCCCCTCTGGGGAAGGTGTCACGGCGAAACAAAACTATGCATAAACCAAAAACTGAACGCCCCAGGTCTTGAACCCAAAGTTCCAAAAACGATTTATCGTTTTTGACGTCGGCGAAACAAAGCTGAGCACAAAACCAAAAGTTATGCGCCGACTTGGGATGAGGTTCCTGTTTTTTTGGGATGAAGATGTCGTTTTCTCTTTGGAATGATGTTTCAGTTTTCCCAAACAAAAAAACGAAACGCAGATTTTGCGTTTCGGAAATGTTTTTCGGGGGGATTGGGGGCGCTTTTTCAAAAAGCGGCCCCCAAACGTACCCCCCAACGTACTCCTACATCGTTCTCTCTTACCCTTTCGCGCCCTTGGCACCGCCGAAGCCGCCGCCCATGGCGAACACGTTGGTGTCGAAGGAGTAGGTCAGCTCGCTCTGCTTTCTGGCACGCTTGACGGCCAGGGAAAGGAGGCGGTCCAACAGTACGGGGTATTTCACACCCGCAGGCTCCCACAGATAGAAGGCCAGAGAGCCGGGGATGGTGTTGATCTCGTTGAGGTATACCTTGTCTTCTGCCATGTCCAGCATGAAGTCAATGCGGACAAGTCCGGAGCAACCCATGGCAAGGAAGGCCTTCACCGCAAGGTCTTTCACTTCCGCCGCCACGGAATCGGGGATCTCCGCGGGGATCTTACGCTTCAAAGAAGCCATACCGGAGGACTTGCCGCCGGTCTTGCCGCCCTTGCCCCCGTCCATGTACTTGTCCTTGTAGGAGAGGATCTTGTCTTGAGCAACAGGCTCTTCCAGCACGGAAGCCTCCGCCCCGTCCTCGTCGCCCACCACGGAGCAGTTGATCTCCTTCAGCTTCACCACGGCGCGCTCCAAAAGCACCACGTCTGCAAAGGTGAAGGCCAGATCCAAAGCGGTGAACAGCTCTTCTCTGCTTGCCACCTTGGAAATGCCCACGGAGGAGCCTAAGTTCACGGGCTTCACGATGAGGGGGTAGCCGATCTGCGCTTCTGCCTTTTCCGCAATTTCCTCCATGGGAACGGAGGCGCGGAACCGCAGAGCGGGCAATACGGGGATGCCCTCCGCCGCTAAAACGGATTTCATCACGTATTTGTCCATGCCCACGGCAGAGGACAGCACGTCACACCCCACGTAGGGCAGACCCAAAGTGCCAAGGAAGCCCTGCAAGTTGCCGTCTTCCACGTTGGTGCCGTGGTCGATGGGGAAGGCCACGTCGGGGATGGCGACGGTGTTGTTCCCGAACTTCTTCCCCGGGGTGCGGACGATGGCGGTCCTGCCGTTTTGGGGGACGAAGGCCACCTTCACGCAGTCCCCAAGCAGGGCAGGGATGTCTCTGTAACGGTTGATCTCCCGCAGGGAGGCACCGGTGTAAAACTCCCCGGATTTGGTGATGTATACGGGAATGATGTCATATTTTTCGGTGGGAATGCTGTTCATGGCCTGCAAAGCGGAGATCACGGAGATCTCGTGCTCCACGCTTTTACCGCCGAACAAAACGGCAACCTGGATTTTCATGGGAATGACTCCTTTCGAGGGTGCGATTTTATAAGGACTTGGGAATTGGCGGGGCTTAGAATGACGGCAAAACTCATGTCAGCACGTCATTCTGAGCGAGGAGGGAGTAGTACGCTGTGACAGAGGCACTGCAGAACAGCCCCGACGAGTCGAACTTCCGTGAGTGGTGTAAACCCGAACGGAAGTCTTGAGCTGCTTTGCAGCGAAAGAGGATCTACTAAGAGTCTGATGTACCTTTTTTGCCAAAGAAAATGTAACTTTCCCCGTGTAGGGGTAGATCGGACTTTGAGGAGACCCCGCCTTCGGCGCTTTTTGATGCTCGGCGCAAGCGCCTCGACTACAAAAAGTTCGACTCACACTTCGTGTTCGCTCAGGGTGACGGCATGGACTTACAGCTCCATCCGCTTCCTCTTTCCGCAAACCGAAAATGGATAATAGCGTCTCAACTCAATAATTATCCGGAAGGTCGTTTTCCAACAGGACGACCTTCTTTTTCTCGCTGTAAAAGCTGTTCACACGGGCAAGGCCCTCCTGCAGGGAGCTGACCACGGCGATGCGCTCCTCGGGGAAGCCGGCCTCCAAAAGGCCTGCCTTGATGGGTTCCGCTTCACGGATGCCCACCAGCACGCAAAGATCGCAAACGTGAGCGGCGTGTCTGCCGAAGGCTTTGTTTTCTGCTTCCCATGCACTGCCCAATTCCACCATGCCGGGGGTGACCAAGATTTTGCAGGCGTCAAAACGGGCCAGGGTGTCCAGGGCCGCCTTGCATCCCGCGGGGTTGGAATTGTAGGCGTCGTCAATATAGGTGATGGGGCCGGGACGCAGCTCCATTCTGTGGGGAACGCTTTTCAGCTTCCGCATGGCGGGTACCAAGGCGGAGGGATGGATGCCGAAGGCGTGGCACACTGCAATGGCGCCTGTGACGTTCAGCACGGAATGCTCCCCGATGAGGGGCATACGGTAGCCTTGACGGGTGCCGTCGGGAAACTCCACCGTAAAGGAGGTGCCGGAAAGGGTCAGCTCCATATCCACGGCACGGTAATCACAGCCCTCGGAAAGACCGTAGGTGAGATAGGGACGGGCGGGGGGATTCTCCCGAATGGCCTCGCAGTCCCAATTCACGAACAGCTTGCCGCTTTCGGGAAGGGCGTCTGCCAATTCATACTTGGTCTTGCGGATGTTTTCGTGGGTACGGAAGGACTCCAAATGCTGATTCCCCACCGCGGTGATGACGCCGTGTTTGGGGTGAACCAGGTCGCAAAGCTCCTTGATGTCCCCCACGTGGCGGGCACCCATCTCGCACACGAAGATCTCGTGGGTGGAGCGGAGATGCTCCCGCACGGTGCGCACCACACCCATGGGGGTGTTGAAGCTTTCGGGGGTGATGAGGGTGTCAAACCCTGCGTTCAAAAGGGCACCCAGATAGCTTTTCACGCTGGTCTTGCCGTAGGAGCCGGTAACCCCTAAAATATTCAGGTCGGGGCAGGCTTGGAGAATCCGCTTTGCATCGTTGATATACCAATTCCGCACCGCCTTTTCCATGGGGGCGCACAGCAGGTTGGCAAGGAGGATCACCAAGGGGGAAAGGAACAAAGCACCCACCGACAAAGCGGGGATAAACCATCCGCCGCCGGCAAACAGCAAAAGAAGCACCGCCGTCACGGCAAGCAAACGCTTCACACGGGCGGTGAACACCAAGGGCTTCTTGGCCTTAACAGGCTTCAGGCTCAGGCAGGAAAGGGCAAGGAATACCAAGGTGACGATCTTTGCCCAAACAAAGGGCAGGAAGGAGAACACCCAAGCGGGGAGCAGGGGCAGGAGACAGAACAGCTTCTCCGGCGCGGAGCGGAATCTCCGCAGTTGGGTCTTGTTTTGGTAGGAATTCAATTGTAAATTATGCACCCAGCGCAGGCAGGCGAAAACCGCCGCCGTCAGGTACAGCAGGTAAAACAGGATGGAAAGTACAATGTCCATGTGGGACACTCCTTGTTGTGATAACAAATAATCCAATGCCTTGGAAATGGGACGCCGTGGACGTCGTCCCCTACAAACCCGAAATAAGAAAGGGGTAAATGCTACCTCTCCTGTCCCGCATGGGGAACAGTGAAAATTTTTTACCTGTCTTGTTGCGTGGGAGGCGGTACGGTTTTAACCAATATTCCCTGCGTATTCGTAGGGGACAAGACGCCAAACCGCCTGCGGCGGCAGGGCGTCCCGCATACGCCAAAATACGAGGCGGATCTGCACGGTTTTTCTTGCGTGAAACCGGCGTTCTTCAAACCCTCAAATAAAATTCTTCATCGCCGCCAAGGCAATTCCGGGCTGTTCCGCAAAGGAAAAGTGGCCTGCTTCGGGAATCACGAACAAGCCTGCGTCCTGCATCTGCTTTTCCATGATCTTTGCCATGTAAAGGGGGGTGGCGGTGTCCTTCTCTCCCCAT
>JAZNPH010000024.1:0-8566 GCA_045589515.1 Eubacteriales bacterium
TGGTGGAATATCTTACGATAGGGCCTGCCACCAGCTGGGGGAACAGAGAAATGTACAAAAGCAGCTTGGAGAAATCCTTCTGCACCGCCACGTTGTCCCAGTAAACGTCAATGACGTAGGACATGATCTGGAAGGTGTAGAAGCTGATGCCCAAGGGAAGCACGATGTTCGCCGCAGGAATGTTAAGCCCTAAAAGACTGTTCAGGTTGCCCGTGAGGAAATCGGTGTATTTGAACACGCCCAGCATCCCGATGTTGAAGACCAGCGAAACGATCAACGAGGTTTTCGCAAGCTTATTTTCACGGTTGGCGGCAATGGATCTGGCCAGCAAAAAGTTCACCATGGCGCTGAGAAGCAAAAGCACCAGCTTTAACGGCTCGCCCCATGCATAGAAGATCAGGGAGAAGGCCAACAAAACGGCGTTTCGGTAGCGGACCTCCTTGGTGAACAGATAGAATCCCACGCACAGCGGGAAGAAAACGAATAAGAAGGGTATCTCCGCAAAATTCATATAAAATCAGCCTCCGATAACTGCTAAAAACGTCCACAAGTTTATTCAGTTTATTATATCTGAAATGGCCCGTGAAGTCAATAGCAAAAAGGGAAATCGGCAAAACTTTTACACCTCCGTCACAATCTTCTTTACAGCTTCTTAACCCGCCCCGCAAGCAGGTTGATCTCTCCCCCCATCAGCAGGATATACATGCAAACGTACAGCCAAAGCATAAACACCACAATGGCGGAAAGACCGCCGTAAAGGCTTGCATAATCGGCAAACCTGTCCACGTACATGGCAAACAGCAGAGAAAACAGCAACCATCCCGCCGAGGCCGCCAATGCGCCCGGGAGCTGACTGATCGGAGAGGCCTTTCTGTCGGGCAAAACTGCGTAGACCACCGAAAAGACGCCGGTCAAAAACAAAATACCGATGAGATATCGAAAGGAAGACAGAAAGCGCATTTGTCCCCGCATTTGAGGAAAACAGTCTCCCATACGTTCCGCCAAGCTTCCGCCGAATACCATCAAAACCAAAGCTCCCGCAACAGCCAGGATCAGTGCCAAGGTGTAGACCATGGAGAGCAACCGTACCTTCAGAAATCCCCGCTCCTCCTTGACCTCAAAAACGGAGTTCAACCCTCCCATCAGATAATAAACGCTTTTGGAGGCGGACCAAAGCAATGTCAGCACCGAAACGGAGGTGACCATGGAATCACCTGTTCTCGGCACCTCCGCCAGCACCCCCTCCAAAAATGACGTTACGGAAGCGGGAAACATCCTCTTCCATCCCGGGGAGATTCCTTCGGGAGACAAAGGAAGAAATCGAAACAACGATATTCCCAAAAGAAGCAGGGGTACTATGGAAAACAACAGGAAAAAAGCCGCCTGCGCGGCATAAGCATCCAAGTGATGAGCCCGTATTTTTCTGGAAAAATAGTTCCATGCAAACAGCATTTTATCTTCACTCCTTCGCATATAGTTGCCCTTTGTGCAAAATGTAAACAGAAACCGCCCCGCATTTTAAAATATTATACTCTATTAATACCGAAAATATAATTGACAACGTCGAAAAAATGTGATACAATGGGCAAAATAATCTCTCAGCCATGATTCAAACGGAAAGGGGAGCAAGCCCATGCTTTCATTGAAAAGTGCCCATAGCGTTTCACAGCTGATCGCCCGTTGGGACGAACGCACCTCTCCTGCCCGTTTCGCAGGCAATGACGATGTGTTGGATACCGTTTACCGTGCCAAACGCGAGGAAGAGCGGGTGTTTCTCATCCGCAAAGGCAGCTCCTCCGTCGATCCCTTCACCACCGTATTCAGAGGGAAGATCTCCGGGGACGGAGAGGGGAGCGTTCTGGAGGGCAAGTTTACCAAGCGTGCCTTTGATTACGTCTTTTTGACGCTGTTTTTGGGACTGGATATCGCCTTCGCCCTTCGATCGTACCTATTGGGGGATCTGACGCCCGGCGGTATGATCGGTTGCGGCATCTTCGCGGCTTTGATGATCCTTCTGGCCATTCCCACCCCTTGGGCGAAGAAGCGTTACACCGCGTTTTTGAGAGATATTACAAGAGAAGAATAAAGACAGGATACATAAAGGAGCAAAGGATTCTATGATGGATTTCAACGAAAAGTTCGGAAAAGAAGGTCTTACCTACGACGACGTACTGCTGATCCCCGCAGAGAGCCACGTTCTGCCGGCAGACATTGACACCTCCACCCAGCTCACGGCTTCCATCCGTTTGAACGTTCCGCTGATCACCGCGGCAATGGATACCGTAACGGAGACCCGTATGGCCATTGCCATCGCCCGCGAAGGCGGTATCGGCGTCATTCACAAGAATATGTCCATCGAGGAGCAGGCCGATCAGGTTCAGCGCGTTAAGCGCAGTGAGAACGGCGTTATCAACGAGCCCTTCTCCCTCTCCGGCGAGCATCTTGTTACCGACGCTTTGGCGTTGATGAACAAGTACCGCATCTCCGGCGTTCCCGTTTGTGACGCCGAGGGAAAATTGCAAGGCATTCTGACCAACCGCGATATCCGTTTCTTGGATCGCTACGATATACCCATCGGTGGGGTCATGACCAAGGAAAACCTGGTCACCGGTAAGGTTGGAACCACCTTGGAGGAGGCACAGACCATCCTCCGCGCCCGTAAAATCGAAAAGCTCCCCTTGGTGGATGAAAAGGGCTACTTGAAGGGCCTGATCACCATTAAGGATATCGAAAAAGCCAAGAAGTATCCTAATGCCGCCAAGGACTCCCAGGGCAGACTGCTCTGCGCCGCCGCCATCGGCGTTACCAAGGACGTTCTTCAGCGTGCGGAAGCGCTCATCAACGCAGGTGTTGACGCTTTGGTTCTGGACTCTGCTCATGGCCATTCCGAGGGTATCCTGAACGCTTGCCGCGCCGTCAAGAGCGCATTCCCCGGCGTCCAGCTGATCCCCGGTAACATCGCCACCGCAGAGGCCGCAGAGGCGCTCATCAAGGCAGGTGCCGACTGTATCAAGGTTGGTATCGGCCCCGGCTCCATCTGTACCACCCGCGTGGTAGCAGGTATCGGCGTCCCCCAGATCACCGCTGTGTTCGATGCCGCTTCCGTTGCCAGAAAGTATGACGTCCCCGTCATTGCCGACGGCGGTATCAAGTATTCCGGCGACCTGGTGAAGGCTATTGCCGCAGGTGCAAGCGTAGTCATGGTTGGCTCTCTGGTGGCAGGCTGTGAGGAAGCTCCCGGCGAATTGGAGATCTACCAGGGCAGACAGTTCAAGACCTACCGCGGCATGGGCTCCATTGCCGCTATGCAGCAGGGCTCCAGCGACCGTTATTTCCAGGCTACCAACAAAAAGCTTGTTCCCGAAGGCGTGGAAGGCCGCGTTGCCTACAAGGGCCTGGTTTCCGAAACCGTTTACCAGCTCATGGGAGGTCTGCGCTCCGGTATGGGCTACTGCGGTGCTCCCGATATCAAGACTCTCCAGGAGACCGGCAAGTTCGTCCGCATCACCAACGCAGGTCTGCGCGAGAGCCACCCCCACGACGTATACATCACCAAAGAAGCCCCCAACTATTCCAAGGGCAACGACTAAATGCAAACACGACTGCCCCTCAAACGGGCAGTCGTTTTACTTGGAGCTCTTTTATGACAGAATTGGAACGCCTTACGGGAAGCAACCGCATCCCCTCGGATCACACCCGCTTTTGCAACGGGCGGATCGTCAGCCTGATGAGCATGTATCTCAACTTTATGCCGAAGGCCATCACCCCCGAAGCCTTGGAGGACATCGCCGTTTCCTGCGATCTCCCGAGAGAACGCGCCTATGCAGAATGTCTTGCCGCTTTGTGCGAGGTAGGCACCGACCGCGCCGAACGGGAGTTTACCGCTTCCTATATCGTCCCCATGGTGCGGGAGCTTGATCCTGCCCTTTTTGAAAACGATCCCTATTACCAAACCATCCGTTTTCCCGAGGGGAAGCAGGGGAAATGGGAGCTGAAGACCATGGAGCTTGCCCCCTGCGAAGCCTTTGTATGCAACGATTTTCGGGTGTTCCCCGACGGCAGGATGCTTCCGCAGATCGGCTTCTTTCCTCGCACCTATCGCTATCCCGCCGTGCTGGAAAACGGCAGGGAATGGATGACCCTTATGCCCAATGAGACCGTCACCACTCTGCCCGCTGTGGCAAAGGCCAAGGGTAAGGTGCTCACCTACGGTCTCGGACTTGGCTACTTTCCCTTCATGACCTCCCGCAAGGAGGAGGTCGCCTCCGTCACCATCGTGGAACGCAGTCCCGAGGTGATCAAGCTGTTTGAAGAGCACATCCTTCCTCAGTTCCCCCACAAAGACAAGATTCGGGTGATCTGTGCCGACGCCTTCGACTATGCCAAGAAGCAAATGCCCGCAGAGCACTACGATTTCGTCTTCGCGGACATCTGGCACGACGTGGGAGACGGCAGGGAGCTGTACCTCCAAATGAAAGAGCTGGAGCATCTGTCTCCTGACACCGAGTACACCTACTGGTTGGAGGACACCATCCGCTGTTACCTGGCCGCCGAGCTTTGGCCGCCCAGGGTATGATGCTTATAAAATACGAGAGAGGATCTTTTTTAGTAAAAAGATCCTCTCTCGTGCTCTCGCCTCAAAAACCGATTTTCTTTGGGGATACATAAGGACCTTTCTTCGAAAAAGAAAGGTCCTTATGAACGATTATGCATTACCTCTCAAACAGCCTTGTCCGCTTCAGCAGGTAATACAAGGGCATCCCCAGCCCGTAGCAGGCAATGACCTGCCCGATGGCAATGGACAACGCCTGTAACCCCAACACCAGCCACATACCCGCCTCGTTTCCGAAGGTGGTCACCCCGTACCCGAAGTAGAGCACGAAAGGCACGATCAGCGCGTTGAATACCACACAAGCCAAAGGCGCAAACCAATGAAGGGCAGCTTTTTTTTCTTTTAGCCTGTAAGCAACCGCAGCCGCCAAAAAGGTAGCCATGCTGCCGAAGATCGCATCCCAGATGTTTCCCATAAGGATATTTACCAGAAAACACCCAACGGTCAACCCGGGCACCGCCGCAGTCGTGAACAGGGGAAGGACACACAACGCCTCCGATACCCGCACCTGGATCTGCATGGAAGAGAATTGCCAGAATACTAAGGTCAAAACCCCGTAAATGGCTGCGATCATGGCACTCTCCGTAAGAGAGCGAAGCTTTTTGTTTTTCATTTTTGCGTTTTCTCCTTAGTTTTGTTTTAAGTGAGGATGGTTACGAACTCACTGTTTTTTTAGTTAAAAAGCAAGCAAAGCGTTTTTCAGTTCTTCAATACTGCTTGCAATGTAGGTGGCTCCCGCCGTCTCGTGCTCGAGAGGCTCCGCACAGCCCATGTAGACTCCAAAAGAATCCAAACCGCACTTCCGTGCGCCCAGAACGTCGTGCTTCCTGTCGCCGATCATTAAAGCCTTGCGCCTGTCGGTGATCCCCATCCGCTTCAAGGATACTTCGATCACTTCGTCTTTGGTGCTGATAGACTCGTCGGGAGTGGCACCGATAACAAGCTCAAAATACTTCCCGATCCCCAAGCGCTCCAGCATGGTCTTCGCATAGCTTTCCAGCTTGGAGGTGGCAATGCAGATACGGTATCCCTTGTCCAAAAGTGCTTCCAGCATTTCCGGCACACCGGGGAAGACGTAGCATTCAAACTGCCCCTTCTCGCTGTATCGCTGGCGGTAAATCGCCACCGCCTTCTTAGCATCCTCCTCCGAAAAACCGTAGAATTCCATAAAGGAATAGCTCAAAGGAGGACCGACAAATTTGGTCAGAGAGGAAAGCTCCTCCACCTCAATCCCAAAAGCGTTCAAGGCGTGCTTGGCGCATTTCAGGATTCCTTCCCGGGTATCCACCAACATCCCGTCCATATCGAATAAGAGAAAATCGTACTTCATAAAACAGTCTCCAAATACTTTGCAGACCACATTATAACAAAAACCACCGCAGAATGCAAGGGTTTTTTCAAAACCTCTTGACTTTCCCGTCGAAGTATGGTAAATTCTAAGTATAAATGAGTATAAGGAGAAATTTTTGCATATGGTCAGCATCTATGAATACCTTTCCGCCAATGCCTATCCCGGCAGAGGCGTCGCCATCGGTAAAACTGCCGACGGCAGCAAGGCCGTGATCCTGTATTTCATCATGGGCAGAAGCGTCAACAGCCGCAACCGTATTTTCGAAACCACCGAGGACGGCATCCGTACCCGTGCTTTCGATCCCTCCAAGCTTTCCGATCCCTCTCTCATCATCTATGCCCCCGTGCGCAAGGTGGGGAACGATACCGTGGTCACCAACGGCGACCAGACCGACACCGTAAGAGATGCGTTGCTGGCCGGCAAAACCTTTGCCGACGGCCTGCGTACCCGTGAGTTTGAGCCGGATGCTCCCAACTTCACTCCCCGTATCAGCGGAATTTTGCACACCGAAGGGGGAGAGATGTCCTACAAGCTTTCCATTCTGAAGAAATCTCCCTATTGCGACGGTTGCGACCGTATGTTCTATGAATACGCCACCCCCGCAAACGGCGTTGGCCACATCATCCATACGTATATGGGCGACGGCAACCCCATCCCCTCTTTCTGCGGCGAGCCTGTAGCCTTCGGCGTGGGCAGCGACCTGAAGGCCATTGCCGACGGCGTATGGAACGCTTTGAATGCAGACAATAAGGTATCTCTCTTTGCCCGCGCCATCTCTTTGGAAAACGGGGAAGAGGAGACTCTCATCTACAACAAGAATCAATAAGGACGGTAGCAACATGAACGAACTGGAACTGAAATACGGGGTCAACCCCAACCAAAAGCCCGCCAAGATCTACGTCAAGGGCGGCGCCCTCCCCATCGAAGTGCTGAACGGCCGTCCCGGCTACATCAACTTTATGGACGCCTTCAACGGCTGGCAGCTGGTAAAAGAGCTGAAGGAAGCCACCGGCCTTCCCGCCGCAACCTCCTTTAAGCACGTCAGCCCCGCAGGTGCCTCCGTGGCCAACCCTTTGAACGACGTTGAAAAGCAGATGCTCTTCGCTCCCGATTACGACCTGTCTCCCTTGGCAACGGCTTATGTCCGTGCCCGCGGTGCAGACCGTATGAGCTCCTTCGGCGACTGGGTCTCTCTGTCCGACGTGTGTGACGAAGAGACCGCTCTGTTCCTCCAGAAGGAGGTCTCCGACGGTGTCATCGCTCCCGGCTATACCCCCAAGGCTTTGGAGATCCTGAAGTCCAAGCGTAAGGGTGCTTACAACATCGTTCAGATCGATCCCTCCTACGTTCCCGCCGCACTGGAGACCCGCGAGATCTACGGCATCACCTTCGAGCAGGGAAGAAACGAGTATAAGATCGACAAGACCTTGTTCGAGAATATTGTCACCGAGAACAAGAACCTTCCCGAGTCTGCGGTACGTGACTTGATCGTAGCCCTCATCACCCTGAAGTACACCCAGTCCAACTCCGTGTGCTACACCTATCAGGGCCAGGCCATCGGCACCGGCGCAGGCCAGCAGTCCCGTATCCACTGCACCCGCCTGGCGGGCAACAAGGCAGACAACTACTCCCTGCGTAAGCATCCCAAGGTGCTGTCCCTGCCTTTCCGCTCCGACATCGGCAGACCCGACCGCGACAACGCCATCGACTTGTATATCTCCGCAACCGACGCAGACGACGTCCTTCGCGACGGCGCTTGGCAGAACGTGTTCACCGTCCGTCCCGATCCTCTCACCGAGGAGGAAAAGGCGGCTTGGCTGTCTCAGATCACCGATATTGCTCTTGGCTCCGATGCCTTCTTCCCCTTCTCCGATAACATCGACCGCGCTTGCAAGAGCGGCGTTCGTTATATCGCAGAGCCCGGCGGCTCCAAGCGCGACGGCGACGTCATCGAGTGCTGTAACCGCCACGGCGTGACCATGGCCTTCACCGGTATGCGCCTCTTCCACCATTAATAGCACCAAAGACCCACGGCAGGCCCGCGGGTCTTTTTTTGCATATATTTATGGAAGAAAAAATGCAAAAAGGGGTTGCATATACAATCCGTTTATGCTATAATATGCCGACTTTCGGGAATCCTTTGTGCAAAATGCACTTGTCAGCCCCGTGAAAAACGTTAATTTATTCAAAAATGACGGTTGACAATGTATAAAAATAAGTGTATAATGCATACAACACCGAAACTCAAGAATATTTATGCAAAAGCAGGTAATAAAAATGAACAAAGAAAACATCAAGAAGGTTGTCCTGGCCTACTCCGGCGGTCTTGACACCTCTATCATCATTCCGTGGCTGAAGGAAAACTACAACAATTGTGAGGTCATCGCCGTTTCCGGTAACGTTGGCCAGGCAGACGAGCTGGAGGGCCTGGAGGAAAAGGCTCTCAAGACCGGAGCCTCCAAGCTGTACGTGTTGGATCTCACCGACGAGTACGTTGATGAGTACATCATCCCCTGTGTCAAGGCAGGTGCCGTCTACGAGGAATACCTCCTGGGTACCAGCCACGCCCGTCCCTGCATCGCCAAGGGTCTGGTGGACATCGC
>JAZNPH010000025.1:0-100004 GCA_045589515.1 Eubacteriales bacterium
GGGGATGCAGTCGATGAGAGCGGTACCGCCGCCTGCTACGATGCCTTCTTCAACAGCGGCACGGGTAGCGTTGAGGGCGTCCTCGATGCGGAGCTTCTTCTCCTTCATCTCGGTCTCGGTAGCGGCACCAACCTTGATCACGGCTACGCCGCCGGAAAGCTTTGCGAGACGCTGGTGGAGTTTTTCCTTGTCGAAATCGGAGGTGGAGACTTCGATAGAAGCCTTGATCTGGCCGATTCTGCCCTTGATCTCCTCGGGGTTGCCAGCGCCGCCGACGATGATGGTGTTCTCCTTGGTGACCTTGACCTGACGGGCGTTACCAAGCATATCGATGGTAGCTTCCTTCAGCTCGAAGCCCAGCTCGGAGGAGATGACCTGACCGCCGGTGAGGATGGCGATATCCTTCAGCATTTCCTTGCGGCGGTCACCGAAGCCGGGAGCCTTGACGGCAACGCAGGTAAAGGTGCCCCGCAGCTTGTTGACGATCAGGGTGGACAGAGCCTCGCCCTCCACGTCCTCGGCGATGATGACCAGCTTTCTGCCGCTCTGAACAACCTGCTCCAGCACGGGGAGAAGCTCCTGGATGTTGGAGATCTTCTTATCGGTGATCAGGATGGTAGCGTCGTCGATGACGGCTTCCATCTTGTCGGTATCGGTAACCATGTAGGGAGTAATGTAGCCACGGTCGAACTGCATACCCTCTACTACCTCGCAGTAGGTCTCTGCGGTCTTGGATTCCTCAACGGTGATAACGCCGTCTGCGGTAACCTTCTCCATTGCATCGGCAATGAGGCGGCCTACCTTCTCGTCTGCGGAGGAAACGGTGCCTACGCGGGCGATGTCATCAGTGCCATTAACGGGCTTGGAGGAAGCAATGAGAGCCTCCACAGCGGCATCAACAGCCTTGGAGATGCCCTTCTTGATGATCATGGGGTTTGCGCCTGCGGCAACGTTCTTCATACCCTCGCGGATGAAGGCCTGTGCCAACAGAGTTGCGGTGGTGGTACCGTCGCCTGCGGCATCGTTGGTCTTGCTTGCGACCTCACGTACCAGAGCGGCACCCATATTCTCGAATGCGTCGTCCAGTTCGATCTCCTTGGCGATGGTAACGCCGTCGTTGGTGATCAGCGGAGAGCCGAATTTCTTATCCAGAACTACGTTTCTGCCCTTGGGGCCAAGGGTGATCTTTACGGTGTTGGCAAGCTTATCCACGCCACGCATCAGCGCTTCGCGGGCTTCGTTGCCGTTTCTGATTTCTTTTGCCATGGTAGATTACCTCCAAAAATTACTCAACGATGGCCAGGATATCACTCTGACGGACGACGATGAGCTCTTCCCCGTCCAGCTTGATCTCCGTGCCGGAATATTTGCTGCAGATGACCTTGTCACCCTTCTTCACCAACATGGTGATTTCCTTGCCGTCAACGTTACCGCCGGGGCCGACTTCCAGAACTTCGGCTACCTGGGGCTTCTCTTTTGCGGCGCCTGTGAGAATAATGCCGCCGCGGGTGGTCTCCTCCGCTTCCAGCATTTTGATGACCACACGGTCTGCCAAGGGTTTCAGTTTCATAATAGAACCTCCTCATAAGTATGAAAAAGATGAATGTCTCGGTTGGCAAAATAAGGAAACTTACCTTGCACGGTATATTGTATCCAACCTTCGTGAACAAGGAAAGAGTTAATTGTGAACAAATTGTAAACTGTTAGCACTCTCGAGCATCAAGTGCTAAAAACTGTTTTGGAAAGGTTTAAGATTCCTCTGAAAATTCAGGGTCTTCATATTGGCACTTGTGTTTTTCTTCTGCCAAAACAGACTTATTTAAAGAATTGGTAGAATCCGCAACGGATCATGCCGTTGTAGAGCTTACGCACCTTGTTGGCACGTCTGCCGAAAAACTGCTCAAACTTCTCGTCGGAAGAGATGATGTAGAGCTGCCAGGAGGGAACTTCTTTTTGGAAGGCCTTACCCATGGCGGATGCCAATTCTCTTGCCTGCTGAAGATCCAGCAGACGCTCTCCGTAGGGCGGGTTGGTGACGATGGTGCCTCTGGCCTCCGGCTCGGGAGAACGGAAGCTACGCACGTCCGCAACACGGAAGACGATGCGATCTTCTACACCTGCGCGGCGAGCGTTTTCCTTGGCCATGGCCACGCACATGGGGTCGATATCGTAGGCGTAGATCTTGGATTCCCAGGGACGGATCTCACTTGAAGCCTTGGCGCGTTCTTCCTTCCAGACGGATGAGGAAAGCATGGAGAATTGCTCTGCGGCAAAGGAGCGTCTCAGGCCGGGGGCTATATTGCCGGTGAGCAAGGCGGCCTCAATGGCGATGGTTCCCGATCCGCAAAGGGGATCCACCAACAGAACGTTTTCGCGAGGGCGGGACATCTTTACCATGCCTGCTGCCAGGGTCTCCCGCAAGGGGGCAGCGTTGGAAACGGGACGGTAGCCTCGCTTGTGGAGGGTAGTGCCTGTGGTATCGATCATCAGATGTACCTCGTCCTTAAGGATGAAGAACTCGATCTGATACAACGGGCCGCTTTCGGGAAGGCGGGCGATGTGATAGACGGAGGCAAGCCTGTCCACCACCGCTTTCTTGGTGATCTTCTGGCAATCGGGAATAGAATACAGAGCGGAGCGGACGGAATGGCCTTTTACAGGAAAGGCTCCTTCCCTGCCCACGTAATCCTCCCAAGGGATGGCTTTGGTACCTTGGTAAAGCGCCTCAAAGGTGGTGGCGCGGAAGCGAGACAGTAAGATCATCACCCGCTCTGCGTAGCGCAAACGGATGTTGCACACGGCAATAGCGGACTCGGGAGCAGAAAAGATCACTCTGCCGTCGATGGTCTCTATCCGCTGATACCCCAGTGCGTCGATCTCCTCTCCCAAAACTTTTTCCAGCCCAAACAGGCAGGTCGCTACAAGTTGGATCATAATTACATTTCCTTTTGCTTACAAAATTACAGTTGCATGGCGGGTGGCGTGGCAGGAAATATTCACCGCCACGGGAAGCCCTGCAATATGGGTTGCATAGGTCTCGACGGAAACTCCCAAGGCGGTAACGCCTTTTCCAAGCCCCTGTACGCCCACGCCGCTTTGATTGACGGCGGCGAGGATCTCCTCCTCCAGGTCGCCATGGACAGGATGATGCTCCTCCAGAGAACGCAAGAGGGCTTTTTTGGAAAGATAAGCGGCGTGATCAAAAGTACCGCCGATTCCAATGCCGATCACAAGAGGGGGACAAGGATTGCCACCGGCAAGCTTTACGGTCTCGGTAACGAAAGAGATTATTTCCTCCCGCGAGGCAGTAGGATTAAACATTTTGATGCGGCTCATGTTCTCGCTTCCAAAGCCCTTGGGAAGGGCGTAGAGACGAATGCTGTTCCCCGGGACGAGGTCGGTATACAGCACCGCAGGAGTATTGTCCCCCGAGTTTACGCGCACGAGGGGGTCGGATACCACAGATTTCCGAAGGCAGCCTTGATCATAAGCCAAGCGGACGCCTTCATTCACAGCATCCCGAAGCAGTCCGCCTGTGATATGAACCTCTTGGCCCACCTCAGCAAAAACAACAGCCATTCCCGTATCCTGGCAAATCGGAACACCTGCTTCTGCGGCCTTGGCATTTTCGCAAAGGATGCCCAGCATGGTGGCGGCAGGCTCTTGGTTTTCCCGCTCGCTGTGGCATGCCAGACAACGAAAAACATCCTCGGGAAGATGGTAGTTGGCTTTGATAAAGAGTTTCTTGACGGCCTCTGTGATGGCAGAGGCTTCTATGGTTCTCATCGATTCTTTATCCTTTCTTTGTTTGCTTGAAAAAAACGGGTATCACCCGTTAATTTCTATGGATACACTATTTTCTGCGGGAGCGCACTCTGCGCAGCTCCCCCAGCTTTTCGTCGCTGACGCTCTTGAAGCGATCTAACATCTCCTCAAACCCCACAGGGCGGGGAGGCGCTTTGAACAAGGCGGGCTGAGCCTCCTTGGGACCGATCAACGTCAGGGAAATTCTGCCTTTTTCATCTACGGAAAGAATGCGGGGTTTTACTTCCTGCCCAACGGTGAGGTATTCCTCCACATCGGAAACATAAACATCCGAGACTTGGGAGATATGGATCAGACCGCTGCTGCCATCCTCAAGTCTGACAAAAGCACCGAACTTGGTAATCCCGGTGACCTTGCCTTTACACGTCCTGCCTGCTTCCGCCTGCATGGACTGCCCCCTTCCCTTTCCGGGTTAGCGTTTATTCGGCGATATCGTTGTAGAAAAGAATCTCGTTGGGATAACGGTAATTCAATTTCTCTCTGGCATAGCGCTCGATATAAGCCGCATTGGTTTCTTCGGATAAACGATACTTGGTCTCCTCGATATCATCCTGCAGGTCGGCAATGTCGCTTTCCAGCTGTGCACGTTCTCTGCGGAGGGTATTGAGACTCAACTGCATATTGATCACGGAAATGAACAGGACCACAAGGATCCCGCCCAAAGCGAATTTAACCGCCAGACTGGTTCTTTGACGTTTCATCTTCCGTTCTCCTTTTGAAATGACTTCTTGTGCCAAGCCCCTTACGGGCGTGGACGGACATAACGTACGTACGCATCCAAGTACGTACAAACCCTTTTATATACCGAACAGGCGGACCGAGCCGACGGGAAAGGCCTAAACAGATCCGACGAAACAGCCTGCCCAAGGTAAAGTACCAAATGACGAACCCCAAAATCAATCCGGGAAAAGCGAAGAACCGCATCCTCCCGAAGGAAAGATTGAAAAACAACAGCATCATGCATACCGAGCAGATACAGGCAAAGAGAAGATCCTCAATGCAGATCAGCCAAGCAGTACGCGGGTGCAAACGATGAAAGATCCGAAAAAATTCGTACACAAAGCCCAGAAACGCCCCAAGAAGCAAAGACCACAGAGCAAGCAGACTATGGAGAAGATAGTTGGTGCTCATGCGCCGAAGAATCTGCCCAAGCCTTTCTTGCGGGGTTTGGAGTCATCCAGGTACAGGATCGTCTCCACACAGCCGCAAACGGTGATCTCGCCGTTTTCCAGAGACAAGCTGCTGACGGAAAGATCGGCTCCCCCAACACTCAATACCGTATCCCCCAAGGACATGGTAACGTTGGTTTCGTCGAAACTCAAAACCTCCTGCACCGCGGTGATCTTCAAAACACGGCGATCGGTTAGAGACAAGCTGTGGATGGGTGTTTGTGTATTCATAGGCAAAACCTTTCTCACATTTTTGAAATGATCCTACGGTTTCAGCTTATGAAGGAAGAATGGAATTTATGACAGGATCTCGTACATCTCAGCGGCTTCCGCCTTACCGACGTGATCGTTGACGGATAAAACCTTCAGACGGGTGGTACGATTTCCGAAGGTGATCTCCAGAATATCCCCAACCTTTACGTCGTAAGAAGCCTTTGCACGGCGGCCGTTTGCCAAAACGAGAGACTCATCGCAAGCCTCGTTGGCTACTGTGCGCCGCTTGATGATGCGGGAAACCTTTAAAAATTTATCTAATCGCATACTCTCAAAAAAGATATATTACCGGGTGATATACTCACCCGGTAATACATTGTTCAAATGAAATCAGTCTTTTGCAACTGCATCCTTCAGACATTTGCCGGGTACGAAGGAAGGAAGCTTGGTTGCCTTGATGGTGATGGCCTGATTGGTTCTGGGGTTACGGCCGCTACGCTCTGCGCGCTCCTTAACCTTGAACGTACCAAAGCCCGCTACCTGAACCTTGCCGCCGGTAGCCAACTCATCTTCGATTGCGGTAAATACTGCATTCACAGCTGCTTCAGCCTCTTTCTTCTTGAGACCGGTGTTGGATGCTACAATTTCGATCAAAGTGGTTTTCGTCATGATTGATTACTCCTTTTCAATAATCATAAGTCTTGAGGATATTATATCACATCATTTTACAATTTGCAAGGGGGTTTTTAGAATATTTCCACAAAAATACAGAAATATTGTCACTATGTAACATCTGTTTTAGCAATTTTCCAATAGGTCAATAAGTTTTCTCTGCTATTATCGACAATCTTCTTCCCGGCCGCCAAACTTTGCGATTCTACGGAAGCAAATCTGCGGAGGTATTTTTCGCAAGCCTTTGTCAGTGCAAGCTCGGGATCTACGCCATGAAGACGGGCGGCATTCACAGTGGAAAGCAACAGGTCACCGAATTCTTCTTCGATATGAGCGAAGTCATTTTCTGAAATTGCTTCCTTAACCTCCGCCAGCTCGTCGTCTATCTTGGAAAGGGATTCATCTGCTTCCCAATCGAAGCCGAACTTACGGGACTTCTTCCCCAGCTTGTCCGCCCGCATCAACGCGGGGAGGGTGCGGGGGATGGCCTGCAAAGTCTCGGTTGCGGTGGTGAAGCTGTGGGACTTGGCCTTGATGGCTTCCCAATCCTTTAAGGGCTTTCCGTCGCTGTCGAAGACGTGATCACCAAACACATGAGGATGGCGGATGATCATTTTGCGGCAGATCTCGTCGCAGACCTCCTCCAGATCAAACCAACCGTCCTCCTCCGCAATACGGGAATGGAAGACCACTTGGAACAAAACGTCTCCAAGCTCCTCGCGCATACCGATGAGATCCTTGTTGTCGATGGTCTCCACGGTCTCGTAAACCTCTTCCAGAAAGTTCATTCGGATGCTTTCGTGGGTCTGTTCCTTGTCCCAGGGACACCCCTCGGGAGAGCGGAGGATCTCCACCACGGTGCGGAGATCTTCGAAGGTATAGCGTTCTTTATTGCAAAGGGTTTCAATTCGATTCATGTAACAAGCCCTTTCTCACCAAGAAGGAGGCCAATCTGCCCCCCATGGGGAGCAATCGAACCTCGTCGGCGGTGATGCCCTTGAACAACAGCATGGTGATGACGTAAATGGCGACGGCGACAATCCCCGTAACAAGCAAAAGGATCAAAGCGTGAAGTCGTCCCGTGCCGTTAAGCACCAGACCAAGCAAACGATAGACAACCGTCGCGCCTCCGCAAGTCAGCAAAGCACACAAAGCCGGACGGGCAAACAGCTTGACGGGAGAAAGCTGTGCAGTGGTATACCTTGCAAGGAAGAACAGGTTCAGGGTTGCGGCAACGCAGTAGCAGCTGATAGAACTGATGGGGGCGCCGTAAATACCAAGGAAGCCCGATACGCCGAAATATTCGATCAAGGCCATGCACACCACGCCTACACCCACGGAGACCATGGGTAACCAGATCTTCCCCACCGCCTGCAAAAGGGCGTTGGTGGTGGAAACGATGGCCATGAAAATAATACCTACGGCAAGGATCATCAAAGTCCCCGAGGAAACCGTCAAGGCGTCGATGCGGGTGTATTGATTCAAAGCACCCTGATACAGGATGGAAAGGCAGGAGGGCGCTGTAGCGATCAGGAAGGCCGCGCTGGGCAAGCCAATAATTGCGCTGATGCGGATGGACTGGACGATGCTGTTGTTGGCGTTCTTGATATCCTTAACGGACAACGCGGCGGAAACCAAGGGTAACACGCTGATGGCGATGGGATAGATCAGCGTGGAAGGTAACAGATCCGCAATGGCGGTGGAATATGAGGTATACGCCGTGTAAAGGTCTTGAGCAACCTCTTCGGTGGCGCCGCCGATCATCAAGCACTTTTTGATCAGTACCGTATCAATAAAGGTGGAAAGATACAGCGCGGAAGAGGTGATGGTAGCCGGCAATGCGATGATCAGTATCTTTTTGGTGAGTGCAGTGGTACGTTCACAGCCTTCATCCGTTCCTGTAGTGCGTTTTCTTTTGGTGAAAAAACGGTAGACGAACAGGAGGATCATCTCTAAGAACATCCCTACCGTAATACCGCTGACGGCACAAGCCGCCTGCACGTAAGGAGAATAGCCCGCATTGGCCGCCCAGACAGTAGCACCAAGTCCCAAGCCCATCTTCAGCGCCGCTTCGATGAGCTGGCCGATGGCGGTGGGATACATATTGTGAAGACCCTGGTAATACCCACGGAAGGCAGAGCAAACGCAGACAAACAGCAAGGTCGGAGCGATTACATAAGCCGCAAGAACGCTGTCATGATGCCCGGTAGCTCCGAAGAAGGGCTTGGCCAGCAGGATCATGGCCGCCATGGCTGCAAAACCCAGCAGAGTAAATACCGTTAAGGCCACACGAAAGGTACGCTGTACCTCCTTTTCTCTGCCCTGCTTGGCAGATGCGGAGATCATACGACTGATGGCCACCGGCAAACCACTGGTAGAGACCATATACAGCATAGCGTACAAGGAGTATGCCGCGCTGAAGATGCCCATGTGCTCGCCAAGGATATTGGCAAGGGGGATCTTAAACAGAACCCCGATGATCTTCACAACAAAGCTGGAAACGGAGATGATCCCCGCTTCCACCAAAAAACTTTTATTCTTTTTTTGTCCTTGTGCTTTTTCCAATTCAGACATAAAAAATCAAATAAACTCTCTTAACAAAGAATCCTCCGGTACTGCGCTGTCCGGCAACAGAGGGATGGGCTTTAAGATCTCAATGAGCTCTTTTGCCTGATTAGCGTGGGAATGACCCGCAGGGAGCTGTTCCAGCAGTTCGATGGCATCATCTGCCAAAATGCTGCGTTCGTAATCGAAGAAGGTGTTGATCTTGGCATCCGCAAGGTACACGAAGGGCTCGATGGTCTCCTTCTCAGAGCTGCGGACGGTATCCCACTGGTCGAAGGTCTGAGCCGCGTCTGCGGCACGGTAGCGGGAATCTCTCACCAAACGGCGCAAAAGACGGCCGTCGATGCCATCCTCCGCCTCGGAATACAGATAGATACGGTATAAAGTCTCCTCAGACGTCCCCTTGGCACAGATGGCGGGATTCAAGGCGTGAAGACCTTCCACAATGGTGATGCCACCGGGTACGGGCTTTAAGGTACGGTAAGCGTCGGTACGTCGTTTACAGGTAAAATCGTAAAACGGGATGGGCGCCGGCTCTCCAACGGAGAGGAGGTGCATGGTCTCCTGCAACAGATCCAGTCGAAGGCTTCCCAAGCCTTCGATATCAGGCTTGCCGTTGGGGAGGAAAACCGCGTTTTCGGGGTTGCGGTAATAATCGTCCAGGGAGATGGTGTCCACGTGGCGGCCGCCTTTTTCGATGAGGCGTGCCAGCTTTTTCGTGGTGGTGGTTTTCCCTGCGCAGGAACCGCCTGCAATGAGAACCAATTTTAACTTCTCGTTTTTGCAGATCTCGTCGGCACATTCAAGCAGACGCTGTTCATACAGTTCCTCTTTCATTGATCATCGATCCTTTCTTTGATAGTGTGAAAAGAACTCGCGGATCTCCGACTCACGGATGCCGTTGTCGGTATCCAGATATTCATAGGGATATTTGGGGAATGCAATGCGGCAGATCTCGTCTCTTGCGGGAGAGACCAGCTTGGTGATAGCACCTGCGCCGCAGGCAAAGACGGTGGAGTATTCCTCCATCATTAAAACGTTGTAAAGGTTCTCGGTGCCTTCCTTGGCATAGCCCACGTTCTCTGCGTTGCCGATGATGTTCTTCTGGCGGTAGAGGTAATAGGGCTCCCAACCGGCATCATGCAAAGTCTTACAGGCGTACTCCACACACTCCCTTGCCAAAACTCCGGCAGGGTCGTAAACTTCCCCGTCGCGGAAGCGAAGCGAGGCGGATTTCTTCACGGATAGGGTGTGGACGGTAATGTTCTCAAAGCCCAGCTCCATCACGTCGGCAAGACTTTTTGCGAAGCTCTCGCGGGTATCCCCGGGAAGACCTGCGATGAGATCCGCGTTGACGGTATCAAAGCCCATGGACAAGGCTTTTTCCGCCACGGCAAAAAAATCGGAAACGGAGTGCTTTCTGCCGATGGCCTTCAGCACCTCGTCGTTGGTGGTTTGGGGGTTGACGCTGATGCGGTCAACACCGTTTGCTTTCAGGATATGCAGCTTCTCTTCTGTGATGGTATCCGGTCTGCCTGCCTCGAAGGAAAACTCCAGAAGATGCTCCTTGGGAAGATGCACGTTCATGCAGGACAGCAGGTCGGAAAGCTGTTCTTCTGTCAGGATAGATGGTGTTCCGCCGCCGATGTAAACGCTTCTGAGACGGAGACCAAGCTCTTTTATAATGGCGTAGGTGTTTACGAAATCTCTCTTCAAGCGCTCTAAATACGCGGGGATCAAAGAGAAAAGACGAGGGGTTGCGCAGGAGATAAAGGAGCAATAGTCACATTTGGTGGGGCAGAACGGAATTGAAAGATACAATCCGCAATCAAATTCTCCCACATCTTTCAGCATGAGGTTTTCCGTCATGGCGGTCTTCACCGCAAGGTGTGCCTTGGAGGGCAGAACGTTATAATCCTCGGTAAAGAGTTTTTCCACAGTTTCGGGAGAATAACCGCGATCCAGATAATATTTTGCACGTTTGACGGGACGAAGGCCGAGAAGATAGCCCCAAGGGAGGGGGAATCCAAGTAAGGCCTCACCTGCCTGCAGATACGCTTTGCCCAAGGCCAGAGATGCAAAATCGCTTTCCGTCATGGTGACATTGGGGGTATATCCTGCGGTATGGAAGCAACCCTCCGCGGTACGATCTCCCAAAGTCAGCGCAGTGTGGCAATAAAAGCCGTCCTCACGCTGTTCCAGAAGGAAAGAAGCCTCTGCAGGGCTATCAAAACCCTCGTGAAACTTTTCCCCGGGGAAATACAGCAGACAAAGGGTTTGGAAATAGTAATCGTTAAGATATTCGGTTTTGTTTTGAATGGTCAGTTTCATTTCTTCAAAAGTTCCGCAGTATCAAGGATCAGATTCACAGGGCCATCCAAATGAGCAGAAATCTGCATATCCGCGCCGAAGATGCCTCGGGCGACGGGAACCGTTTCCGCAACGGCATCGCAAAAGGCGTTATACATAGGTTCTGCCACAGAAGGATGGGCAGCATGGGTGCAATCGGGACGGAAGCCTCTTTGCACTCTGCCAAGCAGTGTGAAGTTGGAGATGATCATGATCTCTCCGCCTATGTCGGTGGCGGAGAGGGACATCTTCCCTTCTTCATTCTCGAAGATCCGAAGGCCTGCCAGCTTGGCACTGCCCTTTTTCAGATCCTCCTCCGTATCACCGTCAGCCACGCCAACAAAGGCCAGAAGGCCTTTCCCGATACGAGAGACTTCTTTTCCTTCTACCACGCAGGAGGCGCTGTTGACACGCTGAACCACGATCTTCATACTTACTGAGTACCTCTTGTGATTTCATAGACGCCTTTGATCTTACGCAAAGCGCCGATAATGGTATTGGCATGTTCGGTATTGCTGCAACGGATACCGAAATTCAAAACGATGTTGTCTCCGTTTTCTTTGGTGGCAACGGAGGTGATCTCCACCTTCATATCTCTCAGCAAAATGGAAACGTCTGCGATAATGCTGGGGGTATAGGTTGCAAAGATGTTGAGATGGATTTCAAAGCCGCCCAGCGCTCTTCTTTCCGCACGGGCAGTCCAGGAGGCGGTGACCCAGCGGTCGCGGTCTTCCTCCCGTTTCAGGCCGTTCTGGACGTTGATACAATCGTATTTATGAATGGAGATGCCGTAGCCCTTGGTGATAAAGCCAATGATATTGTCCCCGGGCAAGGGAGAACAGCATTTTGCGAACTTCACGGCACAGCCTTCCACGTTGTCCACGATAACGCTTTCGGAGGATTTCTTGCTCTTGCGGTCCTCTCTGGCGGGGCGGTCTACGATGTCGGGCTTCACGGGAGCGGGCTCCTGCTCGGGAACAACCTGGCGGTTGAACTCTTCCTTCAGCTTTGTACCCAGCTTAACAATATCCATTCCGCCGAAGCCGATGCTGTTATACAGGTCGTCTCCTTCTGCAAAGCCCATACGGGAAGCCAGGCTCTGCATGATCTTATCACGCTGAGCCTCGGTATAACGAACGCCGTAGCGCTTGAACTCACGATCGATCTCCTGCTTGCCCAAGAGAATGTTCTCTTCCCGCATTTCCTTCTTGAAGAACATACGGATCTTGTTGCGGGCCTCGCTGGAACGAACGTAGGTGAGCCAGTCGCGGCTGGGGCCTTTGGAATTGGGGTTGGTAAGGACTTCCACGATCTGCCCGGTCTGCAGCTCCGTATCGATAGGAACGATGTTGCCGTTGACCTTGGCGCCTACCATCTTATTACCTACCCCGGAGTGAATGGCATAGGCAAAGTCTACAGGGGTACTGCGGGCGGGAAGGTTGATCACGTCCCCCTTGGGGGTGAAGACGAAGATCTCGTCCTCAAACAGATCGATCTTCAGAGAATTGAAAAATTCGTCGGGATCTCCCCCTTCGTTGTCGGATTCCACAAGGGAACGGATCCAACGGAGCTTCTCGTCCAAGCCATGGGTGGCACGCTCGCCGGATTTATACTTCCAGTGAGCCGCAAGGCCGTATTCCGCAACGGAATGCATTTCCCAGGTACGGATCTGCACCTCAAAGGGAATACCGCCGGAGCCGATAACGGTGGTGTGGAGAGAACGGTAGAGGTTCTGCTTGGGGGTGGAGATATAGTCCTTAAAGCGCCCGGGCACGGAATTGAATTTCTCATGGATGATGCCCAGCACAGTATAACAATCCAACTCGGTATCCACGAGAACACGCAGAGCGTAGAAGTCGTAGATCTCATCAAAGGATTTGCTTTGGTTATACATCTTTTTATAGATGCTGTAGGTGCTTTTGACACGGCCTTCCAGTCGATAATGCACGCCGTAGGAATCCAGACTTTGTGCAACCATTTTGGTAGCCTGGGTCAGGAAGTCCTTGCTTTCGCCGTAACGCTTTTCCGTATCCTTCTGGATCTCCGCATAGCCGATGGGATCCAAATAAGACAGAGCCAGGGTTTCCAGCTCCAGCTTGATACGCTGCATACCGATACGGTGAGCCAAGGGTGCGTAGACGTGCATGGTCTCCAAAGCGATGGAACGCTGTTTTTCAGGAGAGCGGACGTCAAGAGTACGCATATTGTGGAGGCGGTCGGCAAGCTTGACGAAAATAACGCGCAAGTCCTTGGACATTGCCAGGAACATCTTGCGCAGATTACGGATGCTGGCTTCCTGCTTGGTCTCGAAGGGGATGTTCAGCTTGGTAACGCCGTCCACAATGTCGGCAACGTCGTTACCGAACTGCTTGCGAACGTCATCCAAGGTGACCCGATCGGAGCAATCCTCAACCGTATCGTGCAAAAAAGCGGCACAGATGGAATCGGTATCCAACTGGCATTCGTACACGATGGTGGCAACTGCGATGGGGTGAATGATATAATCTTCCCCGGAAATACGCTTCTGGCCGCGGTGTAATTCCTCGGCCAGATAATAAGCGCGTTTTATTTTGTCTATGTCGTAACAACCGCTTGCATCACATCTGGCAAGCAATTCGTTTACATCGTATTCCATAGAGGCTTCCTTTTAAATTTGACGGTGGTTCCCCCGAATCATCTGCAGGATGGGAGATTGGTCCAGATTGACCTTTTTACCCACGGGCAGAATGCTGACCTCGGCAACCTTGCCGCCGTCGCTGTAGGTACGACTGATCAGTCCCTCGTCCGCAAGAACGTCCAGAATGACCTTGAAGCTGCAATAGGAAATATGAATATCCTCCTGCTCCAAGGCGCGGCAGGTGGCGGCGATAGCCATATGTTTGCTACTTTCCAGAACGTCGCGCTTCAGGAACTTGTAGACGTCTCTGAAGCCTGCCAGGGTAGGAACATCGCTGCGTGCAACGTCGCTGTGATCGGCAGGATCTATCAGACGGCGATAGGTGACCTCACCCTCAGCGGTGTCTTCACTTTCAATATCGGACAGACGCAGAGCCTTGATGGTAACCTGGGGGGTGCATTGACCCATGTATTCGTTGATATCTGCGGTAAAGACAACATCACAGATATTCCCCTCGCTGAGTTTGAGATCAGCGGGAACGGAGAACCAGATGGCCCCAACCTCGCTACCTCCAAACTTATGGTCATGAGGACGGAGCTTGAACTTCAAATGCTTACCGCCGGAAAGGTATACCAGATCGGTAACCGCAACACGCTTCATCATCAGCACGGGCTGAGGATTCTGCAAGCCGAAGGGCTCCATAGTCTGCATCTCACGGATACCCTCAAGAGTGATATCGTTGAAATCCACCTTGCATTCGATTTCCAAAGGAAGGGAGGAATCGGTCTTCACCAGATACTGCTTGGCGTATTCGTTGATCCGCTTGCGGAAGTCGTCGATACGATCCTTGGAAACGGAGAGACCTGCGGCAAGCTCATGGCCGCCGTACTCACACAGAAGCTCCTCGCAGGAGGACAAAGCATCCATGAGAGAAAAACCTTTGATACTTCTGCCAGATCCCTTGGCAACTTCCCCATCGTAAGAGAATAGAATGCATGGCAAAGAGAACTTCTCGGCAATTTTGGAAGCTACCACACCGATAACCCCCTGATGCCAGCCCTCGGAGCCGAGAACGTAGAAGCAATCGTCCTTGCAGGATGCTTCAATCTGGGCAAGAGCCTGCTCGTAGATTTCCTGCTCCATAGCCTGGCGAAGCTTGTTGGTCTCGCAAAGCTCCCCGGCAATACGATCTGCCATTTGCTCGTCCTTAGTGACCAGCAATTCCACAGCACGAGATGCGGAGGCGATTCTGCCTGCAGCGTTGATACGGGGAGCCAACACGTAGCCGACGGTGGAGGAAGTGACCTTCTTCACCTGTCTGCCATGCTTGATGATGCCCGCATGACGCATCAGCGCAAGAATACCGGGAGAGCGGACAGTCTCCAGTTTCTTAAGTCCCATTGCCGCAATACGACGGTTTTCATCAACAATAGGCATAACGTCTGCAATGGTACCGATGGCGACAATGTCCGCGTATCGATCACAGATCCGCTTGGTATCCCCGTCCACAGCACAAAGCACCTTGAACACCACGCCAACACCGGCAAGATTCTTAAAGGGATAGGGGCAATCCTCTCTGTGGGGATTCACCACCGCAACAGCCTCCGGAATTACCTCGCGGCAATTGTGATGGTCGGTGATCACCATGTCGATTCCCTGTTCTTTTGCATACAGAGCTTCGTCAATGGCGGTGATACCCGTATCTACGGTGATGATCATATCTACTCTGCCAACCATGCGTTTGATCACAGGGAGGCTGAGCCCATAGCCCTCGGAGATACGGTCAGGAATGAAATACTCGCACTTTACACCTCTGCCTGTGAGGTAATCGTACAGCATCATGGTAGAGGTAACGCCGTCTACGTCATAGTCGCCGTAGATACAGACACGCTCCTTGTTCTCGATGGCGCGACGGATTCTGGCAACGGCGGGCTCCATATCCTTGAGAAGATAGGGGTCGTGGAGAGGAATCTCATCCTTGTTTAAAAATGCTTTGACTTTATCGGCTGAGTCAAGCCCTCTGTTGGAGAGCAATTTAGCGGTCAGGGGAAGAACACCCAGCTCTGCCTGCAAACGGCTGCACAGGGTTTCGTTCAGCTCCCGGAGAACCCATTTTCTTTCTGTCATTTGACTCCGCCTCCTTTCTGTTTTATCATCAGGGAATCATGTTTTCGACAACCTGCAAGGTCATCTCTGCCACGGAAACGGTATAATTTCCAACCACACAAATATGGTTATTGCCGGTAGAAATCTCGGCGATACCGATGTAATCACCGGTGGCCGTATCCTTCTGCATGGTGTTGTAGTTGACCATAACAGTCATAAGCTCGCTGTTATAATTCAAAACTTCTTGATACGGACCGAGAATGCGAACGGTAATATCTCTGATCGCCTCCGCGATGAGATTACTGTCTGCGGGAATCCCGTAGACAAAAATGCGTGAAGCGTCGATTTCGATATCCGCAAAACTGATGGCGGGAAGTGATACCGTATAAGTGAATTCCGTTTCGCCGAATTCAGCACCGAGCGTAGTAGGAACGTTGTTCTCCGTCAAAAGCTCGAAAACCGTCATGGTTCTGGAAAAATCACCATTTTCGATGGACTCATCACAAGTAACGGTGAGGTAATCTACCTTCGAAAGATCGTAAACGGGCCCCTCCAGAGTCACGGAAGACAAGCCTGTCACAAAGCTGACCTCGTCTGCAGTGAAATCCGTATTCTCCATAACAAGCTTGACGGGAACGGTCTTCTTGCCATTCATGGTAATGGTAACGTTCACCGTATTACGGCTGAGGGAAATATAGGGGTTGGAAATCGTCGCTTTTGTTTCCATATCCCGCAGCAAAATGTTGCCGCTAACGTTAAAGGAACCGGTCACAACGTTGCCAAGATCAAAATGAACGTAAGCTTCCGCATTGCTGATGATGCTTTCGGGACCGTACACCGTAACAACGTAAGCATCCTGCTTCACCTGCCCAATGGTATAGGCAGACGTATAGGTTTTTTCCACGTTGATCTGAATGGTACGGGAGGTAAAAACGTCCACGTACAAAGTCACGTTGGGAACGGAAACGGATTCCACGGTAGAGCCGTTGGGCGCAACCACAGTTACGGGAAGAGTGGCCAAGCCCGGGCCGTTTACGCCGGAAATATCCACGTAAGCGGAAAGATCCCCGGCGTCGATATCGGAAAGCAGTTGGCGGGTGCCCTCCAAACGAACGTCTACGGACAGGGAGAAACTGTCTCCGTCCGCCACAGTATAGCCGTTGGTATTCACACCCATGATCTCAACCACCACGCCGGTGTAAGTCTCGCTGGCCATTTCGGTATCGTAGCCAATGGCGTACATCCAAAGAAGCAAAGCGCCGAACAATGCTACCGCAAAGGTAAAGATCTTTCTTTTTCTGCCAATCACTTCGTTATTCATCGTTCTTTTTGCCTCCCTTCCGAAGAATGGTGCCTTTGAAACGATTTACCATTTTTTCTGCAATGGCATCCTCGCGGGAAAGACGCACGTTGAGGTATTCCTCCAAAGAACTTCGGTCAAAGCCACGCTTCAACTCCCCTTCTACCGCGACGGAAATGATACCGGTCTCCTCGGAAACAATCAAAACAACCGCATCACTGTTCTCGCTCATGCCAATACCTGCACGATGACGCGTGCCAAGTTCACGAATGAGATCCTCGTTGGAGGACAAAGGCAACAAGCAACCCGCAGCATAAAGTCGGGAATTGCTGATGATCACGGCACCGTCGTGCAAAGGAGATTTGTTGAAGAAAATATTTTCCAAAAGATAAGAGGATACATCCGCGTTAACAACGGTACCCGTCTTTGCCTGGTCACCAAGCTTTGTTTCACGTTCAAAAACGATCAAAGCGCCTGTTCTGGTCTTTGAGAAATAATCTGCGGCAATGCAGACCTCGTTCACAACGGATCGAAGAGCATCCTGGTTTTTATCCAGCTTGCCTTTGAAGTTATGGAAAGTGGTACCACCCACCTTTTCCAAGAAGCTGCGAAGCTCCGGCTGGAACACAACGATGAGAGAAAGGATACCTACAGAGAAGACGTTTGTCAAAATAAAATTCAGCGCCTTCATCTTCGCGACCTCGCTGATCAACAGCAAAACGATCAGCAAAACAACACCCACAAGCAATTTGCCTGCGCGGCGCTTCCGCATAAATTGGAAGATGTAATAGAAAACGAACGCCACCAAAAGGATGTCCAAGACATCCACGGCACGGATCGATTTCAATTGTTCGCCTACATAGCGAAAATAATCTAAGATCGCAGACACTTTCTTCCCACCTTGCAACAAAAAGTCATCCGTTTCTCATAATAACATATACAAAAAACGTTGTCAAGAATTTCGATCGGTTTTTTGCGCTATTTCAAAAAGAAATCGCGTTTTTTCATCAAAAGTGACAGCGCATTCCCACGATGACTCACGGCATTCTTTTCGCTGCCTGTCAATTCGGCAAAGGTCTTGCCAAACGGAGGGTAAAAGAACAAAGGATCGTATCCGAAAGTACCGTCTCCACGCTTGGACTCCAGAATGATTCCTTCGGCAGTGCCGCGAACGGTGAGATACTCTCCGTCTTCACGATAAACACAGATCGCACTGACAAAACGTGCGGTTCGTTTCTCCGCAGGAACCTCGGACAACTCACGCAAAAGCTTTGCATTGTTGGCATCGTCATCCCCGTGAACGCCTGCATATCTCGCAGAATGGACACCCGGGGCGCCATTCAAAGCATCCACCTCCAAGCCGCTGTCGTCGGCAATGGCCATACATCCCGTCGCAAGAGCAACGGTGCGGGCTTTGATGAGAGAGTTTTCCTCGAATGTCAGCCCGTCCTCAATGATCTCGCCCGAAAAGCCGGACTCTCTGAGAGAGACGATCTCCGCAGGGATCTCCGCCTCGCGGAAATAACGGCGGAACTCCTCAAGCTTATGAGCATTGTCGGAGGCTAAAATAATTCTTTTCATGTGTGGTCTTATCCCTCAAAGAATGCTTCGATAAATTCGGTACCGTTAAAGGTCTGAAGATCGTCGATGCCTTCGCCTACGCCGATGAACTTCACAGGGATGCCCAGCTCACGCTTTATGGCAAGAACAATACCACCCTTGGCGGTACCGTCCAGCTTGGTGAGTACCAAGCCGGAGATATCGGCGGCCTTGCGGAATTCCTTGGCCTGTACCAAGGCGTTCTGACCTGTGGAGGCATCCAGCACCAAAAGGGTGTCTCTGGTGGCCTCGGGAAGCTCGCGAGAGATCACGCGGTTGATCTTGGCGAGTTCGTCGATCAAATTCTTCTTGTTGTGAAGTCTGCCTGCGGTATCCACGATAAGGACATCAACACCCTGCTTTCTGGCGGCACCTGCGGCATCGAATACCACAGCGGCGGGGTCTGCACCCTCTTTTTGCTTGATCAGCGGGACGTTGCTTCTGTTTGCCCAAACCTCAAGCTGCTCAATGGCGGCGGCACGGAAGGTATCTGCGGCACAGAGCATCACTTTTTTGCCCTGCTGCTTCAGACAGTTTGCGATCTTACCGATGGAGGTAGTCTTACCAACGCCGTTGACGCCGATGACCAGGATCACGGATACTCCGTTCTCCCCAAGGGTCAAGGGAGCGCCCTCCCCTACCAGCTCCCGCAGAATAGCGCGGAACTCCTCTCTGGCAAGCTCGGTCTCCTTGATCTTCTTTTCTTTCAGCCGTTCTCTCAAGGTATCTGCGATATACTCGGAGGTCTCCACTCCCACGTCTGCCATGATCAGCAGATCGGTAAGCTCCTCGAAAAAGTCATCATCAACCTTGTCGCCGGAGGCAAACAGCATATCCACCGGCTTCAGCAGTGCATCCTTGGTCTTCTTCAGACCGGATTTCAGTTTATCAAAAAATCCCATCAGTTGGTGTACTCCTTAAAATTCTCTTCCAAGCCGGAAAGGCTGAGACGGATATAATCGGAAATGCCCTTCTGGTGCATGGTCACACCGTAAAGGGTATCGGCACGCTCCATGGTACCGCGACGATGAGTGATGACGATATACTGGGTCTTTTCGCTGTGAGAACGGATGTAATCGGCGAATTTATTTAGGTTGATATCGTCAAGAGCGCTCTCGATCTCGTCGAAGATACAGAAGGGTGCAGGGTTGACGCTTTGCAAAGCGAGATACAGGGCAATAGCCGCAAAGGACTGCTCCCCGCCGGAGAGCAAGGAAATGCTCTTGACACTCTTTCCCGGCGGTTTCAAGATAATGTCGATGCCGCATTCCAGAGGATTCTCCGGGTCTTGCAATTCAATCCTTGCGCTGCCGCCGCCGAAGAGCTCAACAAATACCTGTGCAAAGCTTTCGTTGATCTGCCTGAAGGTGGTGACAAAGTTTTCCTTCATCTCCGTCTCAAGCTTGGAAATGGTACCGTCCAAACTGCGGCGGGTCTTCTGCAGATCCTCCACCTGGGCAGACAGGAAGTCAAAGCGTTCTTTGGTCTGGCGATATTCCTCCACGGCGTTGACGTTGATCACGCCCATGGAGCGGATCTTCGCCTTCAGAGAAGCCAAACGGGAGGGCGCTTTTTCCATCTGCTCGTCGGGCAGTCGGTATGCTTCCGCGTCGGAATAGGTCAGCTCGTATTCATCCCACAGCTTGGCTGTGACGGTATCGAAATCCTCGTTGAGGCGGCGGAAGTTGTTCTCTTCGTTGGTCACCTGCACAAAGGCGGCTTCCCGCTTCTGCTGAGCCTCCTTATGCTGACGGCGGATCTCGGCGAGCTTGGATTCCTGTGCCTCGCGGCTACCCACAAGATCTTGCAATTTCTCTTCTGCCAAGGTGATTCCCTTGCAGGCAGCAAGGATCTTTTCTTCCACCACCGCGATGCGGTTGCCCCGCTCGGCGATGCTGTTCTGTGCGGAGGCAACTGCGATGCGGAGATTGGCGATACGATCCATGACTCCGGTCAGCTGTGCGGTCTGCTGAGCAAGAGCGGCAGATAAGCTGTCGGTATAGGAACGCTTGGATACTACCACAATGCGCGCCTGAGACAATGCCTCATAGGCGGCAGATTCTGCCGAACGGGCATCCTCAACCTGTTTTTTACAGGAGCGGTTCTTCTCTTCTGCGGTGAGAACGGCCTGGTTGCGAACCTCCAAGCCCTTCTGAACCGCCTGCAAACGTTCCTCCAAGGAACGTCTGCCGTCGGAATCAGCATTCTTTCCGTTTTCGATGGCATGGATATGAGAAAGCTCCTCTTCCATACGCACCTGATAGCCGTTGATCTCGTTTTCCGCTTCATCATAACGAGACTTCTGCTCTGCGGAAAGAAGCTCCAGCTCTGCTACGGCTGCTTCGTTTTCTTCCACAGCGCGTTTTCTGCGGGCGGCCTTACGGTCAAGCTCCAGAAGCGCCATATTCAGCTCGCGGATCTCCCCCGAGAGGCGCTCAATATCCATAGCGCGGGTAAACACGCCAACCTTTTTGGCAGAGGCGCCTCCTGTGAAGCTTCCGCCGGGATGGATCACCTGTCCGTCCAGGGTGACAATCTTCACCTTATAGCCGGTAGCGGCAGCGATCTTGGTGGCGTTGTCGATATGGTCGGCGATCACCGTTCTGCCAAGCAGATCGTTGGCGACACCGCGGAATTTCTCTTCAAAGCGGGCAAGCTGAGACGCAATTCCTACATATCCCTCCATGCCCTTGATCTTGGAAACGTCGCAAAGAGAGCCTTTGACAGTGTCCAGAGGCAGGAAGGTGGCTCGACCGATACGATGCTCTTTCAGATAACGGATACAAGCCTTGGCATCCTCGGCGCTTTCCACCACGATGAACTGGACAGAAGCGGCAAGTGCGGTTTCAAGAGCGACCACATATTCGTTATCGGCGGAAAGAATGTTGGAAACGGGCCCGTGAAGAACCACGTTAGCGCCGCCGTTTCTGCGGATCTTTCCTGCGGCGCCCTCCTTTAAGATGCTGCGCACGCTTTCGGAATACCCCTCAAAGAGTTGCTCCATTCTTTGCAAGGATTCTCTGCGCTGTTCGGATGCGGTGAGTTTCAGACGGAGGGAAACGGCTTCCTCGCGAAGTTTTGCTTCCTCGACGGAGTCGATACGGATCTGTTCACGCTTTTCCTTGATGGAAGTGAGGGTTTCAAGATATTCTTCCTCCAGTCCGTCACGAACTTTTTCTTTTTCGGAGCAAACAGCTTCCAAAGACGCGATACGCTCTCTGCCTGCGGCGATACGTTCCTCGCTTTCCGAATCGCTTTTCTTGGCGGCCTCCCATTCGGCGGACAGGGCGGCCTCGGCCATGTTCAGATCGGAAAGCGCCTGTCTGGCAAGGGTAAGCTCCTGTTCCGCCTCCTCGGCGGCTTCCGTGCAGGCAGAGACGGTGGCTCTTGCGGTCTGCCATGTCTGCTCCTTGACGGTACAATCTTCCTCGGCGGACTTTACATCTTCCTTGGAGGCGGCAATTTCCTGTTCGGAAACGGAGATCTGCTTAGCGATCACGGCGGACTGCTGTTCCGATTCGGTGATCTCCTTGCTGCCGTCGGTGACGATCTGCTCATAGTGCTGAAGGTCGTTGAGGCAGACGGCTTTTTCGCCCTCCGCTTCTGCCTTCACACGCTCGGAGACAGCTTTTTCCTGTTCTGCCAAAGACATGAGGCGGGCAAACTCGTAGCTTTCGTTCAGCTGGTCATCCAGCTCCTTTTCCAGGGCAGTCTCGGAAAGCTGTGCCTGCTCCAGGGCAGTCTTGGCGTGGGTCAGACCCTCCTCGCCCAAATTCCGTTTTTCACGCAGGTCATCCAGACGGTTCAGCCAAAGGGTGATCTCCAAGCCCTTCTTTTCCTCGCTGAGAACTAAGTACTGCTTGGCGTTTTCCGCTTCCTTTTCCAAGGGCTTCACACGGGAGGCGACCTCCTGGAGAATGTCGGTGACACGCAAAAGATTGTTTTCCGTATCTGCCAGCTTCCGTTCTGCCTCGGTCTTACGATAGCGGAAGCGGGAGATGCCTGCTGCCTCCTCAAAGATGCTTCGGCGCTCATCGCCTTTTTGGGAGAGAACCTCAGCGATCTTACCCTGGCTGATAACGGAGTATCCCTCTCTGCCGATACCTGTATCGTAGAACATCTCGTAGATATCACGGAGGCGGGACAGCTTGCGGTTGATATAGTACTCACTTTCGCCGCTACGGTAATACTTACGGGTGATGATGGTCTCGGGGGAATCGGAGAGACGGGGTTTATCGTCGGAGGACGGTTCCTCCTCCGGAGAATCCAAGGTCAATTGGTGGGTGGAGCGGTATTCCTCCTCGGAATCGATATACAGAGATACCGAAGCGCAGTTGGAGGCGGGACGGGTGGGCGTGCCGTTGAAAATGACGTCGTCCATTTTGGAGCCGCGCAGGCTCTTCATGCTCATTTCACCCAAAACCCAACGAACGGCGTCGGAGATATTGGACTTACCGCTTCCGTTGGGGCCGATGATGGCGGTGACACCTTGCTCGAAGGTGATCTTTGTTTTGTCGGGGAACGATTTGAACCCCTGCATTTCCACAGCTTTTAATCGCATGGTTTTGTTATCCTTCTATTGAGATTTTCACGCGGGGGACAGAAAGAGCTTCGTCCTCCTGCAGATCAAGGGTACGGGGTAACAGAATGGTTTGTAATTCTTTCAGCACCAGACGGCCGTGGCCTGTCAGTTTGGAAAGCTCTCCGACGGGCAGATGTACGGTAAGGTGCTTGTTTTTCGCTTGGTTTTTCGCCTGTAACAGGATCTCTTTTGCATAGAGGTAACCGTAGGCCAACTCTGCAAGAGAGCCGTCGGTAGGGCCGAAGGGGGCTTCGGTAAGCTCTTTTGAGGATTGTAATCCGATCTTCAACACCTTAACGCCTCGAGACCAAAAGGTCTCCAGACAGGGAACGGTACGTCTAGCGGCGGTAACGTCGTCCATGGGATGATACGCGCCCTGCAACGTCATTTGATGAAGCTTGGTTCCCGCAAAGACCACAGTGGGATAGATGCGTGCTTCCTTTGCTCCCATGTCACAGATGGCTTTGGCGGTGGCCAGCTCTTTTTCCTCGTCCGAGCCGGGTAGGCCAAGCATCATTTGTCCGCCAAACACAAAGCCGTGTTTGACAAGCAGTTCAGCGGAGGCTCGGGTTTGAGAGGCGGTGTGCCCTCTCCCCGACAAACGTAACACCTCGTCATCCATGCTTTGCACCCCAAGCTCCACGTGGGTGACACGGTAGTGCTTGAGGATTGCAACAATCTCTTCGTCGATGAGATCGGGACGGGTGGAGATACGAATGCTTGCGGCATCTCCCCTCTCCAAATATAGATTTGCACGCTCCAACAGAGCAATCATGCGCTTCTTGAGAATTCCCGTAAAGCTGCCGCCGAAGAAGGCGATCTGATTCTCGGTAGTATGGAGCGCCCCTGCGTTCGCCATCATGGAATCGAAGGCAGAAAGCTCCGTTTGCAGATCCTCAGCTGTTTCCGTGTGGCCTGTAATCTTTTCCTGAGCGCAGAAGGCACAACGATGAGGGCATCCCGCGAAGGGGACGAAAAAAGGCAGATTACGGTGTTTCTTCATTCAGTTCGCCTAACAGAACAAGGGCGTGCTTGGCGGCCTGCTGTTCCGCTTCCCGCTTGGTTCTGCCCCTGCCCGCACCTAACAAATTGGAGTTCAGATAAACCTCGAAATGAAAAATACGGTCATGAGGAGGGCCCTCTTCGCCTTTTTCGGAATAGTACAGCTTTTCCTCGGGAGTCTGCTGTACGATCCGTTGGAGCATGGACTTATAATCCTCCGTGCCCTTTTTGGATACGGTCTCCAGCATACGGATCAGACGGGGCAGCAGGAAGGTCTTCACCTGCTCCATGCCGCTGTCCAAATAAATGGCGGCAAGCAGGGCTTCAAAGGCATCGGCAATGATGCTCTTCCGCTTTTTTCCGCCCCCGGAGATGATCTCACCGTGTCCGAAGGACATAAAATCTCCCAAACCGATCTCGGTAGCCAGCACGGCAAGGGTGGCCTCACAAACCAAGGCGGCACGGGTACGGGTAAGAAAGCCTTCGTCTTCCCCGGGAAAGGTGGAAAACAGGTATTCTGCGGTGATTACAGACAAAATGGAATCACCCAGAAACTCCAGCCGTTCGTTGCTTTCGATCTTGCGATGTTTATTTTCATTGCAGTAGGAAGAGTGGGTCAACGCTTCCGCTAAAAATGCCTTGTTACGGAAGGTATATCCGATTCTCTCTTCCAAAAGCTCTTTGGTATATTCTTTCTGATTCAACTGGTACACTTCCTTTTTTAAAGGATTACTTCCCTTCGGAATAGCCGCAACCGGACTTGCAGTAGACGGTGCCTTTTCCTTTTTTGCGAAGAAGGGGACTGCCGCAGCCGGGACACTTTTCGCCTGTGGGAGCATCCCAGGAGGAGAAGGAGCATTCCGGATATTTTTCGCAGCAATAATATGTCTTATGCTTACGGGTCTGCTTGATGAGAACACGCTTGCCGCAATCGGGACAAGGGATACCACTGTCACGATAGAAGGGCATACTTCCCTTGCAGTCGGGATACTTGCGGCAGGCGAAGAAGGTACCGAAGGCACCCTTGCGGGCGATCATTTCCCCGCCGCAGATAGGACAGGGATCATCGGCGACGATTTCCGGCTGACGTTCTTCGTCGGAAGCGGAAGCTTCCTCCTTAGTCTCCAGACGCTTGGTGTTCTTGCACTTGGGATAGTTGGGGCAAGCGGCAAACTTACCGTATCTGCCTTCTCTTTGGATCATGCGGGCGCCGCATTTCTCGCAGATCATATCCAGCTCTACCTTTTCAAGGGCAATACGCTCCTCGCCCAGAGTCTCGGAGGCGTGCTTCAGCTGGGATTCGAAATCTGCGTAGAAACGACGGAGAACAGCAATATAGTCCTCGTCACCGCTTTCGATACGGTCAAGATCCGCTTCCATTTCCGCGGTGAAGTTGTAGTCCACGATATTGGAGAACGCCTTCTTCATCAGATCAGTGGTGACAAAGCCAAGATCTGTGGGGATCAGGGTCTTGCCCTCTCTCTTCACGTAGCCACGGTTCACGATGGTGGTGATGGTGGCAGTATAGGTGGAGGGGCGGCCGATACCTTTCTCTTCGAGAACGCGAATGAGAGAGCCCTCGGTGTATCTGGGAGGCGGCTGGGTGAATTTCTGCTCGGGATTGACGGAAACAGGAGACAGAACGGCGCCCTCGTTCAGTTCAGGAAGTCTGCCTTCTGCTTCCTCCTCATCTGCATCGTCATAAAGTGCCATATAGCCGCGGAAGCGGACGGTATTGCCGTTGGCGCGGAACACGGCGGAGCCGGACAGAAGATCTGCCGCAACGGTATCGAAGGCCGCGGAAGCCATCTGGCTTGCCATAAAGCGCTCCCAAATCAGCTTATAAAGCTTGTATTGGTCGGCGGAAAGCTTGCCCTTGACGTCCTCGGGAAGCAACGCGGGATCGGAGGGACGGATGGCTTCGTGAGCATCCTGGGCATTCTTCCGCATTTTGTACTGGTTGGGAGTTTCGGGATAATATTCTTCTCCGTAACGGGAAAGGATCACGTTCTTGGCGGTCTCTCTTGCCTCGTCGGAGATACGGAGAGAGTCGGTACGCATATAGGTGATCAAACCGTGGGTGCTCTTTTCGCCAAGATTCACGCCCTCATAAAGCTCCTGGGCGATCATCATGGTGCGGGAGGACTGGAAGCCAAGACGGCGGTTTGCCTCCTGCTGAAGGGTGGAAGTAACAAAGGGAGGCTGGGGCTTACGGTGCTTGACGGACTTCTTCACGGAAAGAACTGTGAAGGTGCTGTCCATGGAGGAAAGAACGTCATCCACCTCTGCTTTGCAATGAAGCTCCTTTTTGCCGTTTTCATCTCCGTAGTAATGAGCGGTGAAGGATTCTCCTGCGCTGTTCTTCAACAGAGCATTGATGTGCCAATACTCATCGGGCACAAAGGCACGGATCTCCTCCTCACGCTCCACGATGATGCGGGTGGCAACGGACTGCACGCGCCCTGCGGAGAGACCGTTTTTGATCTTCTTCCACAGGAAAGGGCTGATCTGATAACCCACGAGACGGTCCAGGATACGGCGGGTCTGCTGGGAATTGACCATGTCCATATCGATCTCTCTGGGAGATTTGATAGCCTCCTTCACCACGCTCTTGGTGATCTCGTTAAAGGTGATACGCTTGGTCTTTTCGGGATCAAGCTTCAAAACGGCGGCCAGATGCCAGCTGATGGCTTCTCCTTCGCGGTCAGGGTCGGCGGCAAGCAGAACGCGGTCTGCAGCCTTTGCTTCCTTGCGAAGCTCGTTGATCAGGTCGCCCTTGCCGCGGATATTGATATATTGAGGTTCAAAATCATTTTCGATGTCGATGCCCAGCTTACTCTTGGGCAGGTCGCGGACGTGGCCCTTGGAGGCCTTGACTTTATATCCTTTTCCCAAAAAGCTTTTGATGGAATTCGCTTTTGTGGGGGACTCCACGATTACCAATGTGTTCATATAATTGCTTCTATCTCCTTGGTGTGAATTATATACAGGTGAAACGGTTGCCGGGCAGAGAACGGATCTCGCCCTCAATTTCCAGCTCGGTGAGCTCTGCCAACAGGTCGCCGATACCGATTCCGATGAGAGTGGACAGCTCGTCGGCGGTGAGAGGCTTTGCCTTCAAGGCCTCGCAGATCCGTTTTGCGGGAGAGCCGGCGGGTATTTCTTTCGGAGGCTCGGCAGGGGGTGCCGCGGGAAGTACGGGAGGTTCCTCTGCAGGCGGGATGAAGGGTTCTTCTTCAACAGAAACGGCGGAAGCGTTCCCGTAAGCGTAGATCTTTTTGGAATTAAGAAGATACTCGGGATGGATCTTGGTGGGGTAAGAAAGGGAAAGCTCGTTTAAGATATCCGATGCGGAGGTGGCAGTTCTTGCGCCTCTTTTGATCAGATCGTTGGTGCCTGCATGGGAATCACCCAAAGCGCCGGGGACGGCGAACACCAGCTTATTCTGATAGACGGCGTGCTGTGCGGTGATCAAGGCACCGCTGTGCTCCCCCGCTTCCACCACCAGCGTCGCCTTGGAAAGGCCGCTGATGATACGGTTACGGTGGGGAAAATCCCCGCGGCTTCTCTTACAGCCCGGATACATCTCACTGATGACCAAGCCGCTCTTATACAAGGCATGGAAGGCTTTTACGTTCTCTTTGGGATAGATCTCGTCGATGGGTGTTCCCAACACACCGATGGTGTACCCGCCTGCGCGGAAGGCGCCCCGATGAGCGCAAGTGTCGATCCCCTTGGCGAGCCCGCTGATGACGGTGGCGCCGCAAATGGTGAGCCGCATAGCAAAATCTTCCGCTACCTTGGCACCATAGGCGGTCATTGCGCGCGTGCCAACCACCGCAACGCCCACAAGATCATTCAAATCCCGTAGATCACCGATGGCGTACAATACGGCAGGAGGGGCTTGAATCAAGCGAAGGGAATCGGGAAAACGATCTTCGTAATAGGTAAGCACGTGAATCTGCTTTTCCTTTAAAGACTTCATCAGCTCATAGGCTTCGTCCAGATCCTTACGCTTTAAATTCTTTTCGCAAACGTGTTTTCCTTCCAGGAAAGAAAAGTCCTCGCACTCGTAGATCTCCCTGCAGGAGGAAAAACGGGTGAACAGCTTGAGGTAGACCGTATTGGCAATGCCGCAGGCTTGCTGTAACCATAATGCGTACAAAAGGTCGGGATTATGCACGGTTTCGCACTCCTTCCCACATAATAACGGCGGCGGCGACGGAAGCGTTCAGACTCTCGGCGGCATCCGTCATGGGAATCAACACGCCGCTGTCGCAGGCGGAAAGCAGAGCTTCCGATATCCCTTGTCCCTCGTTCCCTACCACGAAAAGGTCTTCTCTTCCCACAGGGAACTGCCCCAAAAGGCGGCTTTCTTCGCTCAACGCGGCAGCATAGGTTTGTCTGCCCGTTCCCTTGAAGGAATTAACGAAGGAAACGGGATCCTCGCACAGGTAGGTATTTCTTGAAAACAAGGCACCCATGGTGGCACGCACGGTCTTGGAGGCGTATACATCGGCACAATCGGAGGACAGCACCACGGACCAGCCCAAGGCGGCGGCAGTACGCAGGACGGTGCCTACGTTGCCGTTATCCCGAACGGACTCCAGCAAAAGGACCTGCCCCGGAACATGGGAAGCGTCAGTCACTTCCTGCACCTGCTCCAGATAGGGAGACAGGGTCAGGATGCCCTGGGGAGCCTGCTCGGTGGAAAGCTTTTCAAAAACGTGATCGGGAACGGAGCAAAGGACGTCCTCCGGCAGGGCGGAAAGGAGCTTTGAATACTTTGCAAGGGCCCCGTCGGTGGCGAACACGGTGTGGGGAAGGTTGCCGAAGCGGAGGTACTCTTCCAACAGGTGAGCACCTTCGAAAAAGAACAGTTTTTCTTCCTCGCGGTGCTTACGGGACGAAAGCTTCCCAACACGAACCACTAACGGATTGTTGCGGGATTCAATACGCTTCATACAGCCACTCCTTTCCACGGCAAAACAAAAAATCCATACCATAATTATATATAATAATAGTACAGATTTTTTGAATTGTCAACCTCTTTTTGCTAAAACTACTCGATCATTTTTTGAATAATCCTTCAAAACCGCCACGCTGTAGCCCGCTTCCTCCAAAATACGGGAAACATCCTCCCCCTGGTCGTAGCCGATCTCGAAGAGAATGATGCCGTCAGGTTTTAAGATCAGAGGGGCATAGGCCACGATAGCACGATAATAGCGCAAGCCGTCTTCCCCGCCGTCCAGAGCGTTGTGAGGCTCGTACTGCACCTCGGTAGACAGAAAGTCTATGACGTCCGTGGGGATGTAGGGCGGGTTGGAGATCAATACGTCGATCTGTCTGCCCGCTTTGATGGAAAGGGCGGCGTAATCGTCGGCATCCAATACGTCGAAGCGGAGCACCTCCACATTGGAGCAGGGATCCAGGTTACGGATGGTATATGGCAAAGCCTTTTGGGAAAGCTCCAAAGCGTAGCCCCTGCAATCCGGCAGATTGGCACCGATGGCTCTGGAGATACAACCGCTACCGCTGCAAAGATCGGCAAAAACGTCGCCGGGCTTCAAAAGCTTCAAAGCGGTTTCTACCAAAAGCTCTGTATCACTGCGGGGAATAAACACGCCGTCCCCCACAAAGATCTCCTGTCCATAGAAGCAACAGCTTCCCAAAATGTACTGAATGGGCTTACCGTAGGAAAGCTCCTTGATGGCTTTGCCGCAGAATTCCTCGGATTCTTCGGACATTTCCTCATCCAAGACGGAAAGCATTGTTCCCCTGTCGGTCTCCAAGGCGGCACAAAGCAACAGATCCGCAATGGCGTTTGCTTCCTCGGGGTTCATCTCCGCAAGAATGTCACGGAGTCTCGTTCTGTATTCCCTCACCAACATTGGGTTCTTCCTCCGTTTTCTTGGCTTCTTCCTTCTTTTTCAGATACTCCGATTCGTAAGGGATCTCAAAATCCGCAAATTCCTCGTGAAGGGCGGACTTGGTGGCAACAATCGCCACTTCGATCATATCGTCATCGGGCTCGCGGGTGGTGATACGCTGCATCCAAAGACCGGGCGCGGCAAGAACGCGCACCAGGGCGTTGTCGTGCTTACCGGCGTAACGGATGAACTCATAGCCCAATCCCACGCAAACGGGAAGCAGCAACAGCTTCAAAAGCACACGGAGCCAGCCCCATACGTTGGGGATGAACACAATGGAAACGATGATGGACAGGAACACCATAACGAACATAAAGGAAGTACCGCATCTGGGATGAAAGCGGCTTTGCTTGCGAACGTTCTCCACGTTCAGCTCCAGACCCGCTTCGTAACAGAAGATGGTCTTATGCTCTGCGCCGTGGTACATATAAACACGACGGATTTCTTTCATCAGAGAAGTAAAGTACAGGTAGCCGATAAAGATCAGCACCTTCATAACGCCCTCTACAAGACACTTCAGGCGATTCATCCAGAAGTCTCCGTCCAGGTCATCCGGGAAGATCAGATTGGTGACGAAGGCGGGCAAAGCGATGAACAGCCCCATTGCCAGCAGGATGCCCAGCACCATGGCGATGGCAGATACGAAATTCAGAAGACTTTTGCCGAAATGCTTTTCCAGCCATTTCTCGAACTTAGAGGGCTCTTCTGCCTGAAGCTCTTCCTCCAGACCCATCATCTCGGTAGATGCTGTCAACGTGGAGAAGGAGAGGATAAACATTTCCACAAGATTCACAACGCCGCGGATCAAGGGAAGATCCAGGATCTTATACTTGGTGCGGACGGTAGTGGAGGGTTGGGTACGGACCACAATGGTTCTATCGTCGGTACGGCGAACTGCGGTTGCCATTTGTTTGGGAGAGCGCATCATGACGCCTTCCATCACTGCCTGACCGCCTACTTTTCCCAAGCGAGGATTTGCGGGGCAGTTTTTTTCTGCATTCTTTTTCAAAAATTCACCTTCCATTCTTGCTTTTTTTATAAAGATGTATTATACTGTGTTCAGATGACAAAGTCATCTTTGCCTATTATACTCTCACAAGCACCAAAAAGTAAAGACTATTTGTAAATTTTTGTGAGGATTTTTTGTGGAAACCAAGAGATTTACCAAAAATGACAGCGGTTTTGTCTGCGAGCACTGCAAAAAAGAGGTTCCGCCGCTGGTTTACTCCTCCCGCAATCACTGCCCTTACTGCCTTTGGTCTCTTCACGTGGACGAGCTCCCGGGAGACCGTGCCTGCACCTGCCGCGGGCAGATGAAACCTTACGCGGTGGTCTCCCACCCCAAGAAGGGATTCGTGATCACCCATAAATGCACAGTATGCGGGGAAGAAAAGAATAATCGATCCCAACAAGATGACGATATGGATCTTCTGATCCGTCTTACCAATCCTTACAACAGGTGATGAAATTGAAAAGAAAAGCTGAACTTTCACCCGCACTTTCCCTTTTATACGTACTACTGATCGGATTGCTGGCCTGCGCGGCTTCCTTGACCATGCGTTCTTCCGCAGGAATCTGGAGCACGGTGCCCTTGTATCCCGTTTGCGTTGCGGTGGCCTGCTTCATTCCCGCTAAGTCTTGGCATCGGTTTTTGTTCTTCGGGGGAATCACCCTGCTTTTGAATCTGGCGGAAGGGACTCCCGCGGAATGTCTTCCCTATCTGTTAGTTGCGGTGGGATGCTTTGGAACGGTCTCTGTTGCCATGGCGCTGCTCAAGAGCAGGAAACTGAAGAAGAGCCTCATCGGCGGTTGCATTCTTGTCAGCTATCTTGTGTTCTCTTTCCTATTCATGGGGAATCCCTTTGTCGCGTTCGGCAAGAGCGCCGCTTTGAATGAGTACATCGAAACCCATTACGGTGAAGGGAATCACTTTGAAAACGTGCGGTACGATACCACCTCCGGCTGTTACACCGTGACGGCGTATAACAAGCGCTTCCCCTCCGAGACGGCAGAGATCTTCCTCATGGGCGACCGCGTGATCGATCACTATCGTGAGTTGGTGGAACAGCAAGCTTTACGGGAACAAGCGCTTGTGTTGACTACAACGCTGAGAGAAGCATTCCCCAAGGATTCCTTTACCGTTACCGGCGTGAGGATCGACGGGTTCTTGAAAAACGGAGAAAGATTTGACGCCTACGAAACCAAAGCAGACCCCGCGGATATGCATTTTTACATAGAGCTTTCCGGAAAGCCTATTTTTGAGAAGTATTACGAGGGTGTACAAGGGTACGCCAGAACCTTTGCCATGAAAAACACGGAGTTTGCTTCCGTGACCTACCTCTGCGGCACGGGGTTGCACTTCCGTGTGGCTATCATCCCTGAGATTTCCGACGGCTTCTACGTGACACCGGAAACCATCGCGATTCATACGGTTGCACATCCGGAGAATCATTATTTCCTCCGCGCTTACGAGGATTGGAATCTGATCAAGCGCATCGGCGCACTTGACAAAGAGGAAGAATAAACACACAAAAAGCCATCTTTTGCGGATGGCTTTTTTCTTTGAATACGGGAAGGAACTGCGGGCAAAAATACCCTTGGAAAGGGTAACGGCAAACCCGTCTTCCACATATTCTGTTCTCGGGGGAACTCCCCCACGGGACATCGAGGAGTGTTTATCTTGAAAGGACAACAGAACAGCGGTGAACGGGGCTCCGTTCGCCGAGGTGACATTTTTTACGCCGACCTCAGCCCTGTAGTCGGCTCGGAGCAAGGGGGCGTACGTCCGGTTTTGATCGTGCAAAACAACGTGGGGAATCGTTACAGTCCTACGGTAATTGCGGCGGCGATCACCAGCCAAACGGGGAAAAACAAGCTCCCCACTCATATTGAAGTAGAGGGACAGCCCACCGGAGACGGCAACCACAACGGGCTTGCAAAAAACTCCATCATTCTTCTTGAACAGATTCGCACCATTGACAAGCGAAGGCTGAAGGAAAAGATGGGGCATCTGGACGACCGCACCATGCATATGGTGGATGAGGCCATATCCGTCAGCTTCGGGCTGGGGAACGGCGGCATCGGATAACGAGTAAAAAGACCCTTTGAGAAAAGCCTCAAAGGGTCTTATACGTTATTTGCGTTTTTTGATCAGCAAGGCAACCACAGCCAGAACGGCAGCGACGCCCCAAACTGCGATCAAAATCCAAAGATATCTTCCGCCATTGGAAGGTTCCTCAGGTGCGGAAAGGGCTTCGGAAGACTCTTCGGAAACAACGGGAGGCTCCTCACCAACGTGGAGTACAAGGGTGTATTCCACAGTCTCGTTCTGGCCGTCGGTGACGGTGATAACAACCTCCGCATCCCCCGCAAAGCCTTCGTCGGGGATGAAGATCAGGCTCTTTTTGGTGGCGGAGATCTGGGCTCGACCATTGACACAGGATTCCACCACCGCCTTCAGATCACCGGGGAAGGAATCGGCGTCGGAAACAGAAATCTCAACCTCCGAGCGTTCCCCTGCAGGGACGTAGGCTTCCTTGGGGATCTCGCAGAGAGGAGGAAGGTTTTCATATGTTTCTTTGATAAACAGATAGGTAATGTCGTAGAGACGGCGAAGTCTGCGCTCGTTGCCGCCTCCTCCGGTGGAGTGGCAGAAGTTATAAAGCGTACCCGGTCCCGCTCCCTGATAGAAGGTGTGGAGGGCGTTCATGTATCCCGTTTTGGAACCCACAAAGAGATATCGCTCGTAATTACGAACGGCCTCCGCCATAGTCTCGGGATTTGTAAAGAAAGCGGGCTCGTTGGTTTCGATCTCAACACCCAGATGGTATTTCCCGATGGTGTCCGAAAACTCCCAAAGCATTTCCGTATCGAAATAGGGACGGCTATCGGTGATGGCTACGTTAGGCTGCATCACGGCGGCATCGAAGCCCAGCTCCTGCCAATGGTCAAAGCCTGTGGACAGATAGAAGGGGTCGAACAGCACGGATTTCCCTCCGTCCTCGATGGCCTTTGTGGCAAGCTTGGTAAACTTTGCCTCGTCCTCCGACCAGGAATAGTTTACTTCCTCACCGTACCAGTAGTAGCCTACCAGCTCCAGATGGGAGAAATTTGCCTGTTCAAAACGGTTCGTCACATATTCGTCGTACCATTTTACAGCGGCAGCACGTTCTTCGGGGGTTCGGGTGTAATCCGCCTTGCCGTCACCGTCCAGGTCGCCAAAGGTCTTGGTGGGGAACCCTGCGTAGGGCATGGTCAACAGTACGGGGAATTTGCCCTCAATACCCAGCTTGGTGTACACCTGCTCCACGGCGGTGTTCAAGGCGTCCAGATCGTAGCCGTCCTCGAACAGGAAATCGGTATAGTAGATCCAGTCACTCATAACAGCGGCGGGGTACTTGGAGGTCTTGACCAGGGTGCCGCCGGAGGGGTATGCAAAGTTGGTGGAGACACAGGGAACAAAGGCAACGGCATCAAACATGGTATCCGTAATCTCCATGTCCGCAGAGAGATACGCCACGTAGGGCAACAGCTCCTCTACCGTGTTTCGAGCTCTGTCCTGAGCAGAGGGGAAATAGCCGTTGTACATCTTGATGATATCGGTGATGCCCTCCAGGGAAGTGCAATAGGAGGAATCCTTGACAGGATCGGGGGTAACCTTTCGTTCGGAGCCGGAAAGGGTCCTGCTACCGTAGATCTCGATCTCGTCGCACACGCCGAAGATGTCACAGCAGTATTCCACCCGCACGTACTTTGCGGCGGTAGACTCAATAGAGAGCTTGGCATCAAAACGGCGTGAGGAGGCATTCAGCGCGAAGGAGGGTTTGCAAGTACCTGCCAGGAACCAGTCCTCTCCGTTGTCGGAAAGGTACAGATTTACATAACGGGGTGCGTAGAAGGCGGTACCACTGTCGTGATAAAAGCCTGCGGAAAAGCCATCGATGGCTACAGGAGCGTCAAAGGCGAAGGTGACGTAACGGGAACGAGAACGGAAGGAGGTGTACCAGGCGGAATCCTTGATTCCGCTTTTGGCGCGAACGCCGTCGGTCAGTTTTCCGGCAATGCCCAAACCGTCCTCGCTATCGTAGGTTGCTCCGCTTTCGGAGAAATTGGAATAGGAATGTTGGGTGGGGACACTGTTTTCCACGGTGTACGCCATTCCGGACACCAGATTGACGCTCTCGGCGCTTGCAGACCCTGTCAGGGGCAAAAGCAAAGAGAGCAGGATCAAAGAAACGAGCACCAGCTTCTTGAACATACGATTATCTCCTTTTCACATCTTAAGTACAGTATAAAGCTTTTTGAGGAAAATGCAAGGGGCGGAAAAAACTTTTTTTGCATATGCTGTAAATCAGAGGTGTTGTTTATGTTTGACGGCAAGACGGTTGCTTTTCGGTTGCCCTGCGAGACGCCTGCTTTTTCCGTTGTGTTGACGGGTGAAGAAGGGTTTGCTGCGATTGACAGGCGGGAAAAGGCTGTATATTTGTTCTCCGCCCGGGGACAATTTTTGGAGGCAGTATCAACGACGAGAGCATACGATGTGATCACAAGGGCGGGAGAGAACGGTTATCTTGCGCTCCCCCGCTGTGCATGCAGGCGGTATTCTAATCGGATCTATTTCTTGAACAAGGCCTTTGAGGAGGTGGGCAGCCTGGACCTCCCTTGGGAGGATGAGGACTGCGGAGAGTTGACGGACGTTTATTTCACAGAGGACTGCGAGATCATGGCAACCTTCAAAAACAGCCTACGGGTATACGATCTCATGGGAAAGCAGACGGACGAGATGAACGATCCATCTTCCCGATATCTGTTCAACGTTGCCACCAACGAGGAATTAACAGCGGTACATCATCGCCGCAGGTGGGAGGATATGCTGACGGTGGCGTCTCCCACCAACACACAAACGGGAGCGATCTGCGGGCGGCTTGTCCTGCGGGATCTGATTGCAGCAAAAGAAGGCGTTTTTTACGGACTATTCGGCTTCCGTTACCGGTATAATTATCTGTTACCTGTCTATTCCAACGGACGGATCATCCTTCCGAGCGAGGATGAGCTTTTCACCTTTCTGCAAAATGTTACACCCTGTTCTTGAAAAGGAGCAAAAAATGTGATACAATGCTTCCTGTAAGGAGGTGTTTTCACATGGTAAAACCGATTGATGAAAAGATTCTGAAACGGTTATTGCCCAGAGCGGAGGATTCCCACAAAGGAAGCTTTGGAACCCTTTCCATGCTTTGCGGATGCGAGGATATGCCCGGTGCGGCGTATTTGGCGGCTTCGGGGGCATTACGTAGCGGCGTGGGATTTTTGATGGCAGCGGCAGAGGGAGGATTGAAAACGGTCTTACAAAGCCGTCTGGCAGAGCCTGTATGGATCTCCCCGGAAGCACTTCCCCATCCTTCCGCAACGGCGTTTCTTTGCGGATGCGGTCTGGGACGGACGAGAGATGACCAATTGAAATCAATTTTGCCGAAGATATTCGTTCCCGCTGTTTACGACGCGGATTGCATAAATTTTTTTGCTTTGCATAAAGATGTGTTGGACGGACTATCCGCATCCTTTGTGCTGACCCCGCACCCCATGGAATTTTCCCGTTTAACGGGAATTGCCGTAGAGCGGATTCGGCAAAACAGGGAATCTCTTGCGGCTGAATTTGCGCACAAGCACGGCTGTGTTTTGGTTCTCAAGGGACACGGAACAGTGGTGGCATCTCCCCAGGGTGAGATCTACGTGAATACCAGCGGCTGTAACGCTCTTGCCAAAGGCGGCAGCGGCGACGTATTGGCAGGCGTTATCGCATCCCTGTTGGCACAGGGGCATTCCTGCTTGGATGCGGCTTGCATCGGTGTGTATGCCCACGGCCTTGCGGGAGAGCGATTGGCAGAAAAGCAAGGAATGCGAGGGGTTTTGCCCTCCGACCTGCCTATGGAGATCGGGAGGATCCTGGGATAAGTCCGTATCTGAACAGAAACGGGACGATGGCATTTGAGAAAGCTTTGGTTGATTCCCCTGGTATGCATTCTGCTTTGCGGTTGCGGAGAAAAAAGAGCACAGCCGGAGGAAGCTTTACGATCGGCGATGGAGATCAACTTTTCCACGGAGGATGTGGAAGGAATTCTTACAGTGACGGAGTCCGGGTGTACTTTTTCCTTTACCAAGCCCGACACACTGAAAAAGCTGACAGTCTTCTACGACGGAAAGGAATTGACGGCAAAGTACGGGAAAATGGAAACCAAGGTGCCGAAATCCTTCCTGGGGAAAATTTTGCCCATCTATCAGCTGTTGGAAGCCTTCCGAGACGGAACAGCTGAGCAAAGCGGGGAAAATATCCGCAAGGTAACCCTTGACGAACGGGAATTTTTGTTGTATTATAATTTAGAGAGCAATCGAATCACTCGTTTGGAAGTGAAAGGAGCAGACGGCACGTACGCGTACGACGTGCTTTCCTACATAGAAAAGAATGACGACACAGAGAGTGCGGGTTCAGATTGAGACCCGAAAGATCAAAGAGAATTACAGGCATTTGCAAGCACTTGTTCCCGAAAGCTGCAAGGTTTTGGCAGTGGTAAAGGCGGACGCCTACGGCCACGGTGCCGTGGAGATCTGCAATCTTCTTTACGAAAGCGGCTGCCGTTATTTTGCGGTTGCTTGTATTGAGGAAGCCATGCATTTGCGGAAGCATGGGATCAAAGGAAACATTCTGATCTTGGGCAATACGGATCCCTCTTATGCCAAGCAGCTGGAGGAGTTGGATCTGATCCAGACGGTTGACGGAGAAGAATACGCCAAGGCGTTGGCCGAGGGCGGCAAGGTACGTATTCACATCAAGGTGGATACGGGTATGTCCCGTTTGGGGCTATACTGCCACCGCGAGGAAGATATTACCAATACCGCGAAGGTAATCCAACGTATCGCCTCCTCGGAGGGGCTTTTGGTGGAGGGCATCTTTACCCACTTTGCGGACAGCGACGGGGCGACGGAGGACTTTACACGGAAGCAGTTCGGGCTGTTCTCTTCCCTGCTGAATGCTCTGAATTCCATGGGTGTGGACGTTGGGCTCAGACATTGCTGTAACAGTGCGGGAATCCTGCGCTTCCCGGAAATGCATTTGGATATGGTCCGTGCCGGGCTGGTGCTTTACGGGCTGATGCCTTCTTCCTACGTGTACGATCCTGCCTTACAGCCTGCCATGAAGCTGATTGCGAGAGTTTCCGCTGTAAACACATTGCAAGCAGGAGATGCGGTCTCCTACGGCGGCATCTTTAAGGCAGATAAAGAGATGCGGGTGGCCGTGCTTTCCATCGGGTACGCCGACGGACTTTCCAGGGCGTTATCCGGTGACCTGAGCGTCACCATCAACGGGAGCGAGGTTCCGCTGATCGGACGGATCTGCATGGATCTTTGCATGGCGGATCTTGGGGACATTCCCTGCAAGGCGGGGGATGAGGCGGTGATCTTTGATTCTCCGGAGAAGATCGAGGAAATCGCCGAAAAACTTGGCACCATCAATTACGAGGTGATCTGCTCTCTGAAAAAGCGGGTCTACATCGAATATATCTGAATATAAAAAGACTTCCCGAAAAAGGAAGTCTTTTTTAGTGGCTTTATGCGGGAATGAACCTCAGCAGGGCACAGGCGCCAACCATGGCGCTGGAGCAACAGATCTGCTTTTTACCGGGGGCATATTCGGAGATATGATGCCCGTGAACGTGGCCGCAAAGGATGGCGGCGATGGGACAGGATTCTTCTTGCAGATATGCGAGGAATTCAGCGCTCTCCGCATCTACGTCGTCCCCGCCCAGTAAGAAGTAAGGGTTGAAGATAGCAGTCTCTGCCGTGTTGTAGGGCGTTTTTACGGGAATATGCATAGCAAGCACGGGAACATTGCCCTGAGCGCTTTCTTGCAGTGCGGCGGATTTCACGGTCTCGGACAACTCCCGGGAGATCTTCTTGCGGGAATTATCGATACCGAGGAGGGACAGGTTGCCAAACCGAAGGATCTGTACGGATCCTTCTCCGGTATAGGGCAGATAAGCCTCGTCGTTACCCACCTCGTGGTTGCCGCGCACCCACATCCGAGGAATCTCCACGTCCTGCAAGGCCTTCCCAAGGAAATCGATGGTCTCGGTGCTGAAGTCGTTGAGCATATCTCCCGTCATCAAAAGGCCGTTAGGCTTTTTTTCATTCACCAGGGCAATATACTTTGCAAGTGCTTCCTCGGGTTGGATGAGATGAGGCTCGTCGTAAGCATCGCCGTAGAGCTTTGCGAAGGAAAGGCGGACCCCCTGCCAGGCATCTCGCTGTTTTTGAGCAAAGGCCTTCCATTCCTCGGTGCTGTTTTCGTCGGTGACGATGAGGTGCAGGTCGGACATATGGAAGATCTGCACTTCCTCCTTAAGCCCTGCAATCGGAATGATCCGTTCGGTTACCTGGAAATAAGGATCGTTTGTATAAAACATAGGCAGACCGCTTATTCAAAGGTGACGCTGGAAGCCCATTCAAAGACGTCGTCCTTCAGCTTGGAAGTGCTCTTTTCCATGATGGCAAACTCCACAATCCAGAAGGCATCGTCGGTCTTATAGAAGAAGCTGAAATATCTGTATTCGGTGTCGTCTGCGGGATCTTCGTAGGTGTATTCAATGTAGACCAGATCGTCTTCTGTCTTCGTCTCGAAATCACCCTCAAGCGCATCGATATCCATATTTGCAATAACTGCGTCGATATATTCGTCCAGGGTAAACTCCTCCAATCCATCGTACGCGGCAAACTTCTCCTTGACGATCATGACGACGGCGTCGTTGGAAGAATAGCACTGGGTGAAGCCCATCGCATCTTCTTCGCTAAAATTATCCGTCAGAGTGATGGACATACCATCTGCGTTGAAGGTCTTGCCGGATGCGAAATCCAGATTGCGGAGAACACCAATGGCAACGCCCACCAAAATGGCCACCAGGATGATCACAACGCTCTTGACGGTGTTTTTCTTACGCTGCTTTAAAACGGCTTCGTTGGAATTGCCGTCAAAGCGGAAGGGGTTGCCCGCGCCGGGGTTGTAGGTGCATTTGCCGGACAGGACGATATCCTCCGTGCCCGCGGGGAGCTGGTAGAACTCGCCGGAAAGGCTTTTGCTGAGCACGTCGGCGATGACGTAAATCTTGGCCTCCTCGTCGCCTACCACGAAGTTGCGCTCTTCCCCGTTCTTCAGCTCACCGATCTTACGGCAGGGAACGCCGCCGATGGTGATCTCCTGGGACTGAGGGTCTTCGATGTAGACCTTCATGGTTGCCAAAGCCGCGACACCGGACTTGGTACGAATAATGGTTACGTTTCTCATATTTGCCTCCTTTTTAAGCGCCGCAAGGTTCGCGGCTCTTTTTGTCACGGTCAGTATACCATATCGTTAGGAAAAACACAAGTGGTCAGGCTTATTTTTTACAAAAAAAGAAGGCAACTTTTGCGTTGCCTTCTTTGAAAAAATCAATTTTCGGGAGTCCACTTGCCAAGCAAGTAGGATTTCAGCTTGAAATAGTCGGTTTTATTGACCTTGCCGTTGCCGTCGATATCGCTTCTGGCAAACATGCCGTCGTCAAAGGCGATATCTTTGCCCAGCAGGTAGGACTTCAGCTTGAAGTAGTCTGTCTTGGCGGCCTTTCCATCGCCGTCCACGTCACCAAAGACAAACGCGGGCTCTTCCTGCTCGAAATAGTAGCAAGCGAACATCCAAGCGTCATCCAGATTACCGCCGACCCAGCCGTCTTCACCATACCAATCCTGATACTTACCAACGCTTTGGAAAATGATCATCAGGTCCTCAGTCAGGGGATAATATGCGGTCTCATCGGTACATGCGAGGTATTCTCCGAATGCTTCGTTGTAGTTAATCTTCTGCACAACGGTATCGCCATCATAGATTACATCCTTCAACTGCCCGTATTCCATTGCACCGGCTAGGCTCATGAGAGGATCGCTGAGGCAAGCATACAGGAGAGGACCGTTGGCGTTGCCAAGGTGATAATAACCATCCACACCGAGAACGGCCACGTCACAGACACCGTCAAAGGTATCTACATACAGAAGGGCATCTTCATCCCCCTCAAAGCTGAAGGGTACAGGGGTGAACTTGTTTTCATAGATGGTCCACGGAATCTCAACAATGACGATTTCTTCCTTTTCGATGGTGAGGAAGATTCCGGGCTCATCGGAAATGGCCGCTACCAGAATGGACTGTCCAACATCCTTGCATTCCCATTCGAAGGTGCTTTCCGTAACGGTTTCTGCAGAGGGCTCGATGGTGACCCACATACCGTTGTAGCTGACCAGAGCAACATAGCCGTTGGCGGCAGTAAAGGTATACTTGCCGACCTCAGTGGGCTCAAAGTAATACACGGTATACATATACTCGGGATCAAGCTCGCACTCGTTATCCCCAACGGAAAGAACGACATCGGACCAGAAGTAGCCTTCCGTTTTTCCATCGCCGGTGGGAGGGGTTACGGGCTCATCGGGAACGTCTACGGGAGGATCTACGGGATCTTCGCCTTCACCGGGGGTAAAGGTTAAGCTCCAATGCAAGGTTCCGGCAGGGTTATTCCACATATCTGCAGGGTCGTAGGTGGCAACCATCACGGTCACAACGTCGCCTGCGGATACGGAATGGCTCTCGGTGGAGACAACAGTCTCGTCATCACTCCAATGGGTATCGCCGTAGACAAAAGTCTCGTCGGCACGCAAAATATTCAAGTTATACTGCCAGCTTTCATCCAGCATGGCAACGGATACGGTCCCGTTTGCGGCGGCGGTCCAAGTGTAGTGATACCCCTGGTTACCCGCTTCCAGCACAGCGGTATACTCCCCTGCGGTAATTTCCTGAGGGAAATTCATAGAGCCAATGGCATCAAAGGATGCATTGACGGAGACAGAGCCGGCAGGATTGCTCCACATATTGTTGGGATCGTAGGTGCTGACAAACAGAACGACCTCGTCGCCTGCAGACACTTTTACAGACTCGTAGTTAACGGGAATCTCGTCGTCGCTCCAATGGATATCGCCATAGATGCCTGCGGTCACGTTGTTTAAAAAGTAAAGCCAGCCAACGGGCATATACTCTGCGTCAAACGCGCTGAGGTTGGCGGTGAAGTAACCGTCGGAAGTAGCGGTCCAGGAATAGTAGTAGCCCTCGTTGCCCGCATCAAGGTCCTTCGTTAAAAATGCGCCGAGATTGCCGAACCAATCCTTTTCCAAAAGGATCTCTTCGGGATTATCCATGGTTCCTGCACCTGCGAGAGCGCCTGCGGCCAGCTTCAGATACACCACCACGTCGGTCTCGCCGCTGTTATAGACGGAGAAGACGTCGGAGAAGGCGTTCATGGTAAACTCTGCGGTGCCGTCTGCGCCGGGATACACGCTCTGTCTGCCATACTGCAGGAAATAGCCGTCGCTTGTTGCGTGGCCGACGGTGACGGTGGAGTTGTCACATTGATCCACCTTCACGTAAGCCTCTGTTCCGGGAGCAACGGTAATGGGCAGAGGGGTCATGCTGTCTGCATACAACAGGTAGGGATTCTCGTAAGTGCCGAGATCAGCATTCTCGGCGAGAACTGCCATAGGCGTGACAGTCAGAATCACTGCCATAAGCAGGCTAAGAAGTTTCTTCATAGTCATTTGGGTTGCCTCCTGTTATTTGATTTGTTTTTAAGAGAGATATTCTGCGCACCAGGTAATCACGGTAGCGGGATACTTCCCTCTTCTGTTGGGAACTGCGCCCATATTGATGGAAAGATCATCCCCAGCTTCCACGGCAACATCAAAGTAGATCCTGCCCTGTTCGTCAACGGTATCCACGCCGTCGGAGCTAACCTGTACGTAACTGCGGTTATTAGTGACTCTGATAAAGCTGTCCACAGTCGCGGAAAGATAGAATCGAACGGTGCCATCCTTTACCGCTGTATGGCGATAGAAATAACCGATGTCATTTCCAGCTTCCAGAGAAACTACCGTATCTTCGGCCATAGACTCCTTAAGCTCGGCATTGCCCATAGAACCCAAGGGGATGGTGAACTTCAAGACAAAAGACTGCTCAGAGGTGCCGTTATTGCCTATTTCAAAGCCGATAGGAGCGCTGGCAAGCGCTCTTTCCACACGAAGAGTAAGAACTCCGTCAACGGGAGTATAGGTTACGCCCTCGTAGATCACGTAAACGTCGGCAGACTCGATGGTAAGATCCATGCCACCAACACGGTAAATACCAAAGAAGGCAGTGGTGCCGGGTTGGATCTTCACGGTGGTCACGGGGGTGTTCTCGTGGGGAATATACAGGTAGGGATCTTCCTCGGTGCCGGAGCCATCGGGAATAATCTCTTCGGGTTCAGAAGGATCTTCGGAGGGCTCATCCGGCTCAGAAGGCTCTACGGGCTCTTCGGAAGACTCATCGGGCTCGGAGGGCGCCTCGGAAGGCTCTTCAGAAGGTTCTTCGGAGGGTTCTTCGGAAGGCTCCACAGAAGGCTCCTCGGAGGGTTCTTCGGAAGACTCCACAGAGGGCTCCTCGGAGGGTTCTTCGGAAGATTCTTCAACAGAAACGGCCTCGGAAGAGATAGCTTCCGAAGAGGCATCGGCACTTTCTTCCTTGGATTCAACACCCGTGCTCACCTCGGGAGGAAGCTCCTCGGAGCAACCGACCAAAGCGAGAGAAAGCAGGCAAGTCAAGAGCAAGGAAGCGGCAAGACAAAGTAACAGTTTCTTATTCATAATCAGTTACCCTTGGTCAAGGTCAGGGTGTATTCGGTAGCGCCGTATTCCAGATGGATCTCGGCCTCGCCCTCGTAGGTATACCCCTCAGGGAGCGTCATCACAGACAGTTTATAACCGTCGGTGATCTCAACGTTGAAAACAGCGACGCCGTCCTCGCCGCTCATAGAGGGCATGCAGGAATCCTTGCAGATCTGCACCATAGCGCCGGAGACGGGATTGCCGTCCTGATCCACTACGGTGACAGAGAACTTGGGAGCTTCGGGCACAGAGGTCTCGGAAGACTCGTTCTCCACAGCCTCGGAAGAGGTGTTTGCTACGCTCTCCGCAGAAGATTCTGCGGGAGCAGAGGTCTCGTTCTGCTCGCCGCAAGCCACCAAGCAAAGAAGCATGGTCAGACCCAAGACAAGAGCAAGAAGTCTTTTGGTGAGTTTCATATTCATTTTCTCCTTTTCAGGGATTCATTTCTTCGATGCTTTGGTAGGTTCTTTGCACATACTCGTCGGAAGTAACGTAAGCAAACAGACTGGAGAAGGTTTCCGCATCCGTCACAGCGCCGATATGCACCAGACAGATCATTCCATAACGGTCAATGACAACCGTTGTAGGATAAGCTCGGAGATTCATAGCAGTTTGCCAATACAACTCCTCGGAAGCGACGGGAAATGTCAATCCCATTTGCTCCGCATATGAGGAAACTGTGGCGTCGGTGCCATCGTAAGGATTGATGGCAATGACCTCCAGACTGTCTTTATACTGCAAATATGCTTGTTCCAGGTAAGGAAATTCCATACGGCAAGGGCCGCAACCGATGAACCAGAAGTTCAGCACGACAGCTTTCCTCTCTTTCAGAAGATCTGCGATGGAAAGCTGTGTGCCATCGGTACAGGTAACGCTGAGATTGGGAACAATGCTCCCGACACGTAGGGAAAGCGTGGTAAGGTCTTCCACTTCATAAGGAACTGCTTGAACGGTGATCGTGGTTTCCGTTCCGGTAACGGGGTAATACGATTCACCGCAATATCCGGGATCTTCCGGATACAGAACCGCAACGTAAGAATCGGATAACGGCGCACGGAAAGTGAAATTCCCTTCCCTGTCCGTCATAGCGGCATACACAAGATCGGTGAGGGAAGAATCCTCGTAAACCTTGACCAAAACGTCGCCAAACTTCATTCCGCCTTCGGTTTGGAAGGTGAGCGTATAGTCTGCGAAATCGGATTCCTTGGAGGGCGCGGTGCTTTCTTCGAGAGCAGGATCACACCCGACAAAGGAAAGGATCGCGATCATCAGCAGCCAAGAAAGTGCTGTGCGTAAATATTTCTTCTTATTCCACATAGCAACACATCAACAGCCACGCGATATCATGGTTGATACCGGGCTCGGGGTTGCCGTCCATATCCACGAAAAGGTAGGCTCGGCTTTCGGGATCCCACCAGCCCTGGTAATCACCATGCTGCTGTACAATATACTTCAGATCCTCGGTCAGGGGGTATACCCCCATGGCTTCGTCGGCACAAGCAATGTATTCCGCGAGACACTGGGAATAGGATTCCTTCTTTGTAAATTTCCCTTCCTCATCGTAGAAATACTTGGTAACGCCGGTGTGTTCCAGGATGGTCTGATAGGAATCCATATACTCGCTGTCCTCGGAAAGGCGCATAAGCACCAGGGGACCGTCTGCGGAATCCAGATGGTAGAAGCCGTCGGTTTCATTGTACACCAAGGTGTATTCCTTAGTAAAATCAAATTCCTTTAAGGTCGCTCCTGCGGGAAGTTGATAAGCTTCGGGAGCTTTCACGGCCTCGTAAACTGTCCAGGGCTCATCCTCGATGGTTTTGATGGGATCGCCGATACGGCGGATACCAAAGATGCAAGAGGTCTCGATATCTGCATCCACACCAAGCACCAGCACGTTGGTGCCACCTTCGCCGCTTCCGATCATGGAAGCTTTGATGGATACGGTGAACACGTTATCGGTGACGGTTGCAACACTGTTTTCCATCACGTAATGCGGAGAACCGTAGTAGCCGACGGTTGCTTTGGTCTCTCCGATCAGAGAGAACTCAAAGTTACCGGCAACGGTGGGAGTAAACAGGAAGTAGTTCCGAACACCGGGGGTGAGCTCTACGTAGGTGGTTCCGATCCCTAAAGGATACGTCTCGATATCAGAAGAACTTACGGTAATCGCTTGAGACTCCGCAGTGATCCTGCCGCAGAGAGTCACTTCCGCAGAAGTGACCTCGGCAGTTACAGTGGTTTTTTCGTAGTAATGGTTCTCTTCTCCGTCGGAGAACGCAAGAGAGATTTCGTATTCCCCGGCAGTAAGGCTTTTGCTTGCAACGCCGTTTGCATCGCAAGGCTGCATGGCAACACGCTCACCGTTCTGCAAGAACTGCACGGCCACACCTGCTGTGCAGGGATCGCCGAACGCATCCTTAACGGTGACGGTGTAGGTAAGCTCCCCGGCAGGGGCAGAAGATTCCGGCTGAGAAGTGCCCTCCCCAGAGGAAGAGCAGGATCCCAGAAGCATTGCTACCGCCAGCAAGGCGGCTAAAATGTAGGTTTTCAAGTTCTTATTGATCATGGCATTTACCCGTCATCAATCATTGGAGCCCAGATAATCGTAGTAGTAGCAGAGCTTCAACCAGGAATTCTCAACACCTGCGAAGGTGTATTTATCCATGAGAAGCTGCAAAATCTCAGCAAGCCGCTGATCTACTACCACGCATCCGTTACGCTCGGTATTTTCGGAATCGTCAATCTTATCAAGATAGGAACGCACTTCCTCGGTAAGATCCCCGCCCTTGCCGTGGTATCTGCCGGCAAAGACATCCTCCAACTGGTAGTTGATTGCGTTTTGATCGTACTCATCTCCCCATTTTTCTCTGAGATAAGCATCGGTCTTTTCGATATCGTTATCGTTTTGCTTCAGGTAGGAAAGAATCTCGGCATCGGTCTCGGATTTACTGAAATCGAAGCCGCCCATCTCGATCATCTCAGTGATAGAGTGGCTGAATACGCTGGTCATAGAGGTGAAATCCGCATAGATCAGACTTCCGTCCGCAGAATCGTACCAATAACCGTCTTTCAGCTCGGGCTTAATGCCGCCGGTAATGATATCGTACATGGTGTCGCCGGTGGCGTCGCCGTCGTAGGTGAAGTAACCGGGAGCGGCGGCACGGAAGAGCCAAAGCTCTTCTGCGATATACTCAACGTCGTAGTAAATAACGCCGGTAGCGTAAACATCCCAGAAAGCCATATTGATATAGTAGGGCTTGCCGGCTTCCATATAGTAGACCATGGAAACGTTAACGGTATCTGTATACATACGTTCGTCATGCTCGTAGGTATAAATAATATCGCCGTTGCTGTCAAAGATCCAGGAGTCGATGCCGTCTTTGTACTCGCTTCTGGAGGTAAAACGGTATACCCCGGATCTTTCGGGAATAAATTCCGCAAACATACCTCTGGGAATGATCGCTCTGTCGTAGTAGAAATAGTTGGTCTCGACGCCCTTGCCCAGGGTTGCGTCCAATGCGCTTTCGGGGCAAAGACCGATGATGGGATCCTGAAGCTGAGTAGCGGTGGGACCGTATGCCACGAAGTACTTACAGATCTTCAACCATTCGTTTTCGGTGCCGTCGAAGCCTGCCACCTCGGCAACCTGCTTGAGCATTTCAGCAAGCTCTTTGTTTACGGTGCAAATGCCGTTCAAGGAAGCGTTGGAAGCATAGGAGAAGTACTTCACCATGTTTTTCCCTTCCTTGTCGTAGAGGCTGACGCCGTCCTTATCTGCCAGACCCTCGTAGACGATCTGGTAAACGGACATTTCCTCGGAGAAGGGAGTGTAGCCCATAAGGTCTGCCAGAAGAAGGGGGCCGTCCGCCTTGCCTACATGGTAGTAGCCGTCCTTTTCGTTGAAGACGATATCCACATAAGAATAGGTCTCGCCGTCCTCAGAAGTGCCGGCAGGGCGGGGCAAGTAAGTATCCACGTCGATCTCGGAAGCATCTACAGCGCGGAAATTGTTGATATAAACGGTGTCGTCCCCCTCGGAGGTGTCGCTATCCTTGACGAAGCAAAGAGCGATCTCGTAGGTGCCATCTTCTTCCGCAACGCAGGGGTAGCAAGACTGCCAGGTCTCGGTCTCTCCTACGCCGGAGATCTGGAACACGTCCTCGTCGTTGACGATGACGTACAAAATATCGCAAAGGCGCTCGGAGGAGATGAGGTAGTCGAAGCCAACCGCCTGTCCCTTCTTCAGAGTGACGTCGGCGTAGAGGATGGCGTAGGAGGAATCGATGCCGGTGTTGGAGGCGTAGAGCGCCTTCTTACCGTTCTTTTCCGTAGCGATGAAGGGCCAGATGTACTGGGCGTTTTCATCCTCGGTCTCGGGACGATAGGTAACTTGGATATCGCCCTTGTTGATGAGAGCAGAAATGTTCTCGGAGGAATCCATGGTGTAGTTGGGAACCACCTGAGTCACCAGGTCGCCGATGCCGCCTACACAGACCTTCTGCTTATAAACGTCCGCAAGGAAGTGATCGAAGGCGGACAGGAAGGGACGCTTGCTGGTAATGGCACCTGCCTCCACTACGCTGATCAGCCCATAACGGTCAATGAACACAGAGGTGGGGTAGCCGGTAACGGAAAAGGTGTTGGCCCAGGAGGAAGGACAAGCGGCCATGGGAAAATCCAGACCGTGCTCAGCCTTGAAATTCTTAACGGCAGCTTCACCGTCCAGGGGATCCAACGCGATGATCTCGATCTGATCCTTGTACTCAGCGTACAACTCGTTCATCAGAGGGAACTCTTCAAGACACCAGGTACAAGTGGTGTACCAGAAGTTCAGGATCACCAGCTTTTTGGTCTCCAGAACCTTGGAAAGGGTGAGTTCTTCCCCATCGGAGGTGGTAACGGTGAAATCATACATGATATCGCCCATCCCCAAGGATGCGGAGGAAAGCTCCTCGTCGGTAACCAAAGAGGAGGTTAGGACGATGCTTGCGGAGGTGCCGGAGAAGCCGTAGTAGCTGTCAACGGAGTAACCCTTTGCAACGCCCGTGAGGACAATGGCGTAGTCCTTGCTCTGGGGCAGGGTAAAGGATACGTCGCCGTTTACATCGGTCTTGGCAAAGTCCACCATGTCGGCAAGGGAACCGTCTGCGTAGATATATACGTCGGTTTCGGACATTGCCATTCCGCCGGCCGTCTCCACGTGAACGGTATAAGTCGCGGAGCCGCCTGCAGGCGCGCTCTCCTCGGAGCTTGTGTCGCTGGTGGTTCCGCTGTCATCCGAGCAGGATGCCAACAGAGGGAGACAGATCGCCAAAAGCAGAAGTAAGGCGATCATACCATGCTTTCTGTAAGTATTTCTTTTCATTCAAATTTTCCTCCCGGATGAATGAGTGTGTGGTCAAACGAGCCAAAAGATCAAAGCCACGATGAGAAAGGCGACTGCAAGGAAGCCCACGGCAACAAGGGTGGGTAAAAGCATCATACGTACTGCGCTCCAATAGGTGCGCCAGATGTCGCCGACAGAGGACGTGGTACCGCTCCCCCAGCGGCTTTTCCCCGCGGAAACGCCTGACATATCCGCAATGGTCCTGCCGTCGTCGATATAATGCACTTTTTCCTTTTTGGACTTGTCTTTCTTCATCATGAACGCTTTTTCCTTACTCGTTCAGCAAGTGGCAGGCGGCGCAATGGCCGTTGCCGTAATCTTTGTACTCCGGCGTTACCTCTTTGCAAATATCCTTTGCATGGGGGCAACGGGTGTGGAAGCGGCAACCCTTGGGCGGGTTAGCGGGAGACGGGATGTCACCACTTAGGATGATACGGTTCATTTTCACGTCGGGATCGGGATAAGGAATGGCAGAGAACAAGGCTTGGGTGTAGGGGTGCAAGGGGTTTGCGAAGATATCCTCCTTGGTACCGAATTCCACCATGGAGCCAAGATACATGACGCCGATCTTATCGGATATGAACTTGACCACGGAAAGGTCGTGGGAATTGAACACGTAGGTGAGATCCATCTCCTGCTGGAGACGCTTCAACAGATTGATGATCTGCGCCTGAATAGAAACATCCAGAGCAGATACGGGCTCGTCACAGATGACAAGCTTGGGGTTGACGGAAAGGGCGCGGGCGATGCAAATACGCTGGCGCTGGCCGCCGGAGAATTCGTGGGGGTAGCGCTCGTAATAGTAGGAACGCAGACCGCACTTATCCATCAGATCCAGAACGTACTCCTTTACCTGATCCTTGGGAACAATATTATGTACCTCCACAGGCTCGGAAAGGATGCCGCCCACGGTGCTTCTGGGTGGCAGAGAGGAGTAGGGGTCCTGGAAAATGATCTGCATCTTCTTGCGGATCTCCCGCATTTGGGAAGAAGTATAGTTGGTAATATCCTGCCCTTCAAAGAAGATCTGACCGGAGGTGGGCTGGTGGAGCTTAAGAATGGCTCTGCCCAAGGTGGTCTTGCCGCAGCCGGATTCGCCAACGATGCCTAAGGTCTCCCCTGCTTTCAGAGAGAAGGACACATCGTCCACGGCGATGAGCTCGCGAGTGACCTTACCGGTGATGGTCTTTTTGAGAGGGAAGCACTTACGCAGGTGATGTACCTCCAAAAGGCTGTCACTTGCGGGGGCATTGATCTTCTGTTCTTCAGCCATTGTTCTGTTCCTCCCCGTATAAGTGACATGCTACGTAATGGGTGGGGCTGACCCGGATCATCCCCGGATACTCCCCTGCGCACTTTTTGGTGCAGGAGGAGCATCTCTCACGGAAGTAGCAATAGTTGGGCATATTGATGGGGTTGGGCACGTTACCGGGGATGTTGAACAGCGTGTCGCTGTCGGAATCCAGGGTGGGCTTGGATTTCTGCAAGCCGATGGTATAGGGGTGCATGGGATTATGGAAGATCTCTTGCACAGTGCCCTGCTCGATGACTCTGCCTGCGTACATGACCACCACGTAATCCGCCATCTCAGCAATAATGCCAAGATCGTGGGTGATGAGCATGATGGAGCCGTCGATCTTCTCCTTCAGATCACGGAGCAGATCCAAGATCTGCGCCTGAATGGTTACGTCCAGAGCGGTGGTGGGTTCGTCGGCAATGATGAGGCGGGGATCCGCCGCGAGAGCCATGGAGATCATCACACGCTGGCGCATACCGCCGGAAAGCTCGTGAGGGAAGGAATTATATACACGCTCGGGGATGGCAATGCCCACCAGATTCAGCATCTCGATGGAACGGGCTTTCGCCGTCTCCTTAGTGGCCTTGGGGTTGTTGATGAAGGTGACCTCGTCAAGCTGCTGACCAATGGTGAACACGGGGTTCAAAGAGGTCATGGGCTCCTGGAAGATCATGGCAATCTGGTTGCCGCGGATCTTGTGAATGTCCCGCATGGGCATTTTTGCCACGTCGTAGACCTTCTCGGTGCCGTCGGCTTCTTTTGCGTTAAAGCGGATGGAGCCGGAATAGATCTGACCTGCGGGGCCCTGGATCAAACGCATAACGGACATACTGGTCACGGACTTGCCGCAACCGGACTCCCCTACCACGCCTACGGTAGCATGCTTGGGAATATTGAAGGAAACGCCGTTGACGGCCTTAACCACGCCCTGCTCGGTGAAAAAATAGGTGTGGAGGTCATCGATCTCCAGAATGTTCGAATCGTCCTTCATTTCGGTGAGGTATTCCGATTCGGGGGCTTTACGATTCTTGTAGGCCTCCAGCTTTTTGATGATCTTTTTGTTTTCCTTGGCAATGGCGCGGACTTCCTTGCCCGAAAGGTGATTGGTTTTGCTCATAGCTTATCTCCTCGCTTTCGGGTCAAGGGCATCTCTCAGACCGTCTCCCACAAAGTTAAAGCCCAACACGGCAATGACGATGCAAATACCTGCGGGAACCCAGACGTTGAGGTGGTTCTGAAGAATGTCCTGGTTGGTGGAAATGATGTTGATCATGGTACCCCAAGCAGCGTAGGGCGCCTTGACACCCAGGTTCAGGTAGGACAGCGTTGCCTCGTAGAGAATCATACTACCCAGGCTCAAGCTCATTTGCACGATGAGCTGGGGCATGACGTTGGGGACCAGGTGCTTAAAGATCTTACGGGGTGCGGAGTAGCCCATGGCTTCTGCCGCCACCATGTATTCCTGCTCGCGGAGAGACAGGATCTGACCGCGGACAAGTCGCGCGGTGCCGGGCCAGGAAATGAAGGTGAGGTAGATCATCAAGAGGTAAATGCGGTATTTCGCATCAATGCCGGAGGCATCCAGGATGGTACTGATGATCAGCAGGATCGGGATACCGGGGAGGCAGATCAACACGTCGCATACACGCATGATGATGTTATCCACTACCCCGCCGAAGAAACCTGCGATGCCGCCCATGAATACGCCGAGAATGGTGATCAGAAATACGGCGATAAAGCTGACGATGAGGGAGATTCTGCCGCCGTACATCAGACGGACGAAGATATCGTAGCCCTCGTTGTCGGTGCCGAGGATGTGCTCTGCGGAGGGAGGTGCCAGGAAGTTGTCCTTAAGACTCTTCTCGGTGGTCTGATGGAGGGTGTATTCCACGCCATTGACGGTATAGGTGGTCTCCGCGGTGGCGTATTCCGTCTTACCGCTTTCGTCCAGCTCGATCTCACCCCACTGAGTATAGATCAGAGGACCCACGAAACTGAACAGAAACAGCCCTACGATCATAACAAGACCGATGATGCTCAGCTTGGAGCGGAAGAAACGACGAACCACCATACGGGTGGGAGACATTAAACGGACGTTTTGATCCAAAGGAGTGTCGGTATCTTCTTTCGCTTCGGGAGTATTGTTTTTCAGTTGTTCTTCCACAAAGATACCTCCTTACTCCAATTTGACTCTGGGGTCTACGATGCCGTACATCAGGTCGGCCAGCAATACGCCGATGACGCTGAGCAACGCAAGGAACATATTATAACCCATGATAAAGGGGATATCGCCGCGGTTCATGGCGTCCAGGGCGATATTACCGATACCGGGCAGGTTGAACACCTGCTCCGTGATGATGGCACCGGAGAACAGGGAGGGCAGAAGCCCTGCCAGAGAGGTGACCATGGGAATCAGAGTGTTGCGGAAGGCGTGCTTGTTGATAACAACGCTTTCCTTGAGACCCTTTGCACGAGCGGTACGGATGTAGTCGGAGTTCATAACCTCCAACATATTGGTTCTGGTCATACGCATTCTGGCACCGATGGACAGGATCACAATGGTGAGAATGGGGATGAACATATGCCGCGCATAGTCCAACAGGAGGGCGAGCCCTGCCTGGGACACGGTAGCGTCCAGCAAGCCCGAAGCCGGGAACCATCCCAGCTTCAGGGCAAGGAAATCCTTGAGCACCTGCCCGAAGAAGAAAGAGGGCAGGGAGATGCCGATCATGACCAACACGGTTACCACGTAGTCGCGGATGCTGTACTGGTGGGTGGCGGCGGTGATCCCAAGGGGGATCGCGATGAGGAATTCGAAAATGGTGGCAATCAAGGCGATGATAAAGGACACGCCCATATGCTCGAAGATAACGTCTGCGACAGGAATGCCGTGGACGAAGCTGGTGCCCAGGTCAAAGGTGGCAAGAGCGCCAAGCCAGCTGAAGTATCCCTTCAGGATTCCCATAAAGCTGTTGTCCCCCAGCCCGTACATTTCGTACATGGCGTTCACCGTTTCCTCGCTGACCGTTGCGCCGCCCTGGTTGATGGCGTCGATCTTGCTCTGGATAAAATCCACGGGCATGAGTCGGATCAGGAAGTAGATGATCATGGAGACGCCCAGCAGAATGAGAACTGCCATGGCAAGTCTTTTAATGATGTATTTCAGCATGGGTCACACCCGCTTTACTGAGCAAATTCGATTTCCCAAATACGGTCCAAGGGAGAGGAATAGGGATTCATCTCAGCCTCGGTAGGAAGGCTGGAGGAAGCGATGACGTTGGAGTTGTAGGCGTAGAGAACGCTTCTCTGGTATACGGGGAGCTCGATGGCCAGATCAAGAACGTGCTCCATAGCGCTCTGGTACAGCTGAGTACGCTTGCCCTGATCGTTGGTCTCACGAGCGGCGTCGATGATCTCGCTGAGCTCGTTGAGGATCTTGGTCTCCTCTGCACTGCCGCTGGTCTTCAGGTGGTTATAGCCCCAAGCCAGAGTGCTGGTTGCGGTGGAATCCTTGTGGTAAACCTGATACATATCGGGATCAAGAGCGGAGGACCAAGCTGCTGCCCAAACCTCCAGAGAACCGGTGTTGATCTTGGTAAGAGCCTGGGTATCGCAAACAACCTCTACGTCCCAGCCCATATCGTTCAACAGAGCGGCGGCATCACGGAACACCTTATAGGTGGGGTGATCCTGCAAGCTGGAGCCTGCGATGGTGAACTTCACGGAAAGCCGAGAGTCGCCTGCACTGACGCCTGCGGCCTGCATATACTTCTCGATGTTGGCAACAGCGATATCCTGGTTCCAGGTACCCAGAGGAGGATAGTCAAAGTTGTTGTCGTTGGCGGCCGCACCCTTGGGGTAAGCCCAGCTTACCTTGGACATGGGCCAGAAGATCTGTGCCGCGGTACCTGCACGGTAGTAGTCAAGTGCAAGGGAGGTGTTCATGGCGCACATGATGGCCTTACGCAGGTTGATATCGTTAATCTTCGCCGCATTGACACCGATGTAACCGTAGCCCAGCTGATCGGTGGTGAGGGTCACCATGCCCTTGGAAGCCAGAGCCTCCAGCTTCTCGTAGTTGTTGGTGGTAAGAGAGGGAGAGATGTAGTGAACGTTGCCCTCCTCCAAAGCGGCAATGGCGTTGGCGGAAGAAACGATCTGATAACGGATCTTGGGGATCTTGGCATTCTCGATGCCCTCGCCAACGGTGTTAAAGTTTTCGTTGGCCTTGAAGTATACCACGTTGTTGGAATAGAACTGGCTTTCGCCGGGGTTATCGTCGTTTGCGGAGTTGGTCACCTTGTAAGCACCTGCACCCATGGGGAGCTTGATGTTACGGGTGGACTGGATCACGTCGGTCATGAAGTCGAAGCTTGCGAATTCAACGCCGAACTTGTTGTTGGCAATATCCATTGCCACAGAGCTGCCCTCGCCGTAGTAGTGCTGGGGAGCAACGGTCAGTGCGAAGTTCCAGATGGCCTTGGGGTCAACACCGTCGATGGTGATCTGCAGAACGTCGTACTCGGACGCGTTGGTAACGGTGCCGTCGGCATTGTGGCCGGAAGCAACGGTGTACTGGGTGCCGTTTACGGTGATGGTGGAGCCTGCCTTATCGGTATGACCCAAAGAAACGATACCGGAGATATGGTCAACTGCAAGAGAGCCGTCTTCAGAAACGTTCTCGTGGAGGATGACCTCCTTTGCCTTGGCGGTGAACTCGGTGTTAAGCGTGTTGGCGGTTGCCCAATACTGCAGAATGATGTTCAGCTCTCTTGCGATCTTATCGTTGTAGATGTAGTCGATAGCAGCTTCCTTGGTGGTGATTGAGGAAGGATATGCAGGGGTCATCTTCTCGATGGTGGTACGGTCGATCTTACCGTCTGCACCCTCGGCGTACTCAACTTCCACGTAGCCCTCGGAATACATGAAGCAGAAGATCTCGTTCTTGAATTCCTCGTAGTTGCTGAAGGGCTTGTCGATGTAGGATTCCTGAGCGGAGAGATAGTCGGTCTCCAGCTCTTCCTTGAACAGCTTCAGAGCGTACTCGTAGTCAGCCAGCAGGTTCTTGTTGGAGACCTCTGCGGGGTTGGTGGAGATAGCGGTCTTATAGCCGTTGCTCACAGAGTGAGCGTTGATGGCAGCCTTCATTGCCTCGTAGCCCACCTCTTTGGTGGAGGAAGCTTTTACCTGAGAGTTGAACAGGTTGATCAGCTCATTCAGTCTTGCGGTGGCTCTGGAAGCGGCCTGAGAGGTGATCTGGCTGTCGCTGTCATCGGAGGAAGAGCCGACGGTCTGGGTTCTGTACTCAGCAAGGCCCAGAATGTCGGTGGAATACAGGGTGTTGGAGCCGGTGTAAACAGGATCCAGATATACGTAGTAGTTAAACAGAACGTCCTCCATGGTCAGAGGGTGGCCGTCGGAGAATTTGATGCCGTTCTTAAGGACGAAGGTGTAGGTCACGGTACCGTCGCTGTTTTCAACGATGTCGTAATCCTTGGTAACCACAGCCTCGTTTTCGCCGTAGGCAACCTGCACTTCCCCGTTGACATACTTGGATGCAAGCATGCCGATCTGGGTCATGGCAACGATGGTGCCGTCATTGGCGGAGGTGGAGAAGAACGGATTGAACAGACCGTCAAGCTGTTCCGTCATGATAACGAAAGCGTCTACGCCGGCGCCGCCGTTATCGGAACAACCTGTAAATGCAGTCAGGATGCCCATGCAAAGAACAACGCACAGGACCAGTGAAAGGAGTCTCTTTTTCATTTTGTTCATACCTTCCTATGTGAAAATTTTAAATACGTATTTACTCGGCGAAAGTCAGCGTGACCTTGTTGCCGTCAACAGCAACGGTGATGCGATCGGGAGTGTCGCCCACAACGGAGCAAGTGATCTCCGCATCGGAGAGAGCGACTTCGCCCATGCCGCACACCAGGCCGATGGAATAGTCGTCAACGCCGAAATAGCAGGAGGAATCGATCTGCAAAGCGGAGTTCAGGATCTTTACTTGCTCCAGAACCGCTTCGGCGGAAACGGTGCCTGCCAAAAGACCGTAGTTGGTGCCCGCTACGCGGGTGCCGGATTGGACGGTGAAGGTAACGTTTTCAAACGTCAGATCCTTGATGGAAGCCTTCTCCGTCAACTGACCGAACAGCCCTGCGTTCGCCTTGGAGTTGTTGGTCTGTGCGAAAGAAACGTTTTTGATGGTGTGGCCGTTGCCTTTGATCTCGCCGCTGAAATTACCGTACATAAAGGTAGTGGGCCAGATCTCCTCGGAGAAATCCAGGTCGGCACAAATTTCGTAGTGGCCGTTCAGGTTGGCGTTATCTGCCAGCTGTTCGGCGGTATAGATGCGGTACCATTCCCCTTCCGTGTACTCCACGTAAAGTTTCAGCACGGAATCCTTGGCAGTACCGTTCTCGTAGTCGATCACACCGGGATGCACTACGTTTTCGGTATCCAGCACCTTGGTAAAGCCGTCGTCGTAATAGGCGGCGGTGAAGGTGTAGCCCTTGCGAGAGGGGAACTTATGCATCTCAAGAGTACCTGTCTCCGTATTCCATACAGGAGATGCGATGGTCTCGGTGGTAGGATCGAAATCCAAAGACTCAAGCACTTCCCCGGTGGTCTTGTCGCAGAATTGGATCTCGAAGCGAGGAATCCACGCGGCATACAGAGTGAGCACGGGAGTTGCGGAGGAATGGACGGCGTTGGGATCAACGGTTACCAGATCGGTATCGAACTCCCACTTTTCGCCGTAGGTATACTCCCCGTCGGCAACCTCATTGCGAACGGCGTACCAGCCGGCAAGGAAATAACCGGGTCTGGAGACCGCAAAGGCATCGTTGCCGCGGAGGGGATCGTCGGGAGAAAGCAGGGCGATCTCCGCCTTGCCTTCTCCGTTTTTGTGAAGATTTGCGGGATTGAAGGAATCCACGATCACGGAAGAATTGGTGGTAAAGGTGCCGCCGTTGGCATCAAACCTGACGCTGACGGTATACCCCTCCAAATCGTTCTTCTCGTAGGGCGTGGGCTCGGCACTGCACCCGGTGATGAGGAGCAATGCGAAAACGCAAAGCAACGGGAAGAGGATGCTTTTGATGAATTTTTTCATATAAGTCTTATAGTCTCCTTCCCGTTAGTTACTGTGTGGGAACGGGGTCGATGGGATCTTCCTTTTTCAGGACGCCCTGGAGGCAATAGATGGTCAGAACGAACACAGCCACCAGGGAGAAGAGGAGAGCCACTTCCCCGGGGTTACCCTTGGATGCGGTAGAATCATTGCCGGGAATATCCTCTACGGGAGGCGTCAAGGCCAGAATACGCTGTTCGGCGGATACCAGAACGTCGTAATTGGTGACCAGTGCCTGCTGTTCCAGGGTCGCGATCTTATCATAAGCAGCACGGGCGGCTTCCACGATAGCCTTATCCTCGTAGGATACCTTCTCAGGAATGGCGTTGATTGCCTTGATGGCGGCAATGGTCACGTCATCGGGAGCTGCGGGGCCTTGGATGCGGTAGCCGAAGTACTGGTCGCAAATGAAGGAATCGTAGCCGACGCCGTTGACGGGGCTGACCATGATCACCTTATTATCCACGTAGCCCACGTAATCCACGAAGTTTGCACCGTAGAAGACGTTGGAGTACTGGCCGCCGGTGGCGTTCCACATGAAGTAAGGGATCAGACCCATACCGGTGATGGTCACCTCAGTGCCGTCGTAGTCGGTATAATCGCCGTATTCCCCTGCGCCGGGAACGTGCTCCAGGGATTCGTAATACGTGGGATCGAACTCCTCTTCCATAATGGGAGCGGTGTAGCTGCCGAAGACCACCAAAGCCAGCTCGTCGCAGGCGTAGAAGGCCTTGTGGCCGATGGCGATGGTCATATAAGGCATCTTGATGCGCTGTACGTTGCTGCCTGCAAAGGCGTAAGCGGCAATACGTACGGTGTCATCTGCAACGATCACGTCCTCCGGGGTATAGCCTGCGTAGGTCACAAGCTCCATACCCAAAACGTTCTTGTAGTAAAGAGAGCCATCGATAACGGAAACGGTATCGCTGATCTCATAGGTGTAGGTAGGCACTTCGTATTCCTTGCCCCCGAAGGTCTCGGTGGTGGTGGATACAAAGGGAGTCAAGGTACACATAGCGAAGGGGTTATCGCCCAAGGTAGTCAGAGCGTTGCCCAAAGTGACCTTGAAGGGAGTTACCTCTTCCTTGATGAAGGCGTAAGAGCCAAGGGATACCACGCCGGAGAGATCTGCCTCGGTGAGGGCGATATAAGCAAATGCGTAGTCGCCGATCTCGGTCACGGCGGAGAGGTTCTTCACCTCATCCAACGGATCGCAGTATGCAAATGCACCCTCGCCAACGGTGGAGCCGTTGGGATTCAAGGTGACGGATTCCATGAGACGGTTGGAAACGAAGGCGTACTTATCGACCTTGGAAACGGAGGACAGATCTACGGATTCCAGGCCGCATTCCATGAAGGCGTATTCGCCGATGGTCTCCACGGACTTCAGATTAATCTTCTTGAGAGCGTCACATCCTGCGAAGGCGTAGGCGGGGATCTCCTTGATGCCGTCGCCCAGCTTGATCTCTACCATATCGCGGCAGTATGCAAAGGCATATTCGCCGATGCTTGCCGCAGAGGAGAGATCCAAGGAAGTGAACTTGGGTCCGTAGTAGGAATAGATGTAATATCCGTCCTTACCTACGGCGGCAACAGTCATGTTGGTATCCATGCAAGCGTAGTAAACGTCGCCGGACAGAGCATAGTCGCCGATGGACTTAGCCTTGGAAAGGTCAATGGACTTAAGAGAGCACAGATTGTAGAAGGCCATGTTGCCGATCACAGCGTTTTTACCCAAAGTGATCTTCTCAAGGCTTGCGGCGTAGGAGAAGGCGTTGTTGCCGATAACTACGTCGTCTCCGATGGTGAGAGAGGTCAGAGCGGAGGAGAACTTATAACGGAAGTACTTGTCCTCGCCCACATAGAAGCCCTCCACCTCAAAAGCATTATCCTTGTTCAGGCTGAAGGCGTAATCTCCCAGAACTACGTTGTCGCCGATGACAACGGTAGCCAGATCCAGACACTCGCTGAAGATCCCTTCCCCTACCGTCATCCCGCTGGGGATGGTAACGGACTGCAGGGAGGTGTGTGAGAAGGCGTAGTCGCCCATAAAGGCGTCGTTTGCAAAGCCGGGAAGGGTTGTCAGATGAGTCTCGAAGAAGGCGTACGCACCGATGGTGGTAAGCTTGCCAAGCTTCACAGAAACCAGGTTGGTAGAGGAAGCGAAGCCGTAGTCCGCTACTGCGGTGACCTTTTCCATCACGGCGGAGGTGATCTTCTTGTTGTGAGACAAAGCACCCTTGCCGACGGTGGTCACGGAAGCGTTGACGTATTCACCGGAAACGTTGGGAGACAGGGCGATAAGGGTCTTTCCGTCGGAGGACAGAATGTTGTCGGCAGTCTGTGCGCGGTATGCACGGTTGCCGTTTTCCACCAAGAAGGACCCGATCTTGGTCTCGCGGAAGGCGAAGGCGCCGATGTCGTTCACCTCGGGACCGATGGTAACGGTCTCCATGGCCTTACACTGGTAGAACATACCCTCGGGCAGGACGGCGGAGTTGATGCGGAATTCCTTCAAGGATTCACAACCGGTGAAAGCGTATGCACCGTATTTCACCTTATCTGCCTTGACATCTGCGCTTGCAAGCTTCTTACAGCCTGCAAAGGCGTACTGGCCAACGGACTGCAGAGTGTCCGCCAAAACGATGCCGGACAGGTTCTGGTTTCCTGCAAAGGCGTAGTCGGAGATCACGCAGATGGCATCCAGCGCAAGAGTTCCGCGGAGGTCGCAGTTCTCGAAAGCGTTCTGGTTGATGATCTTCAGGTTGTTATCACCGCTGAAAGTGATCTTCTTAAGAGAAGTGCAATTGTAGAACGCGCCGTAGTCGATGGCCTCCAGGGTGGAGGGGAACACGATCTCTTCAAGAGCGGTCAGGTTTGCGAAGGCATAGGAATTGATCTTTTCCACGCCCTCGGGGACGACCACCTTGGTGATAGTGTTGTCACCAATGAACCATGCCTTGGAATTTTCGGCATCGTCAAAGGCAAGCTCTTCCTCCGTCTTCATGATGTATTCGAAGTTGGAGAAGGCAAACTGGCCGATCTCGGTAAGGGCAAGCTTTGCGGGAATGTCTACCAAGCCGCCGTTGCCGTAATAGTGAGTCAAGCTGGAGCCTGTTTTGATGTAGGGATCCTTGACCTCTACGGAAACGGTTTCGGAGTAGTAGGTGCTCTTCCCTTCCTGCATGACCTTGACGGTAACGGAAGCGAAGCCTTCCGCAACGGCGGTAACGATGCCGCTTTGGTCGATCTTGACGATCTTTTCGTTGCTGGATTCGAATTCCACGGTGGTGTCGCCGGGATAATAAGCATCCAGAGAATACTGCAGCAGAACGGACTCGGAGGGATACATTGCAAGGTTGAAGTTGCCTTCAAAGAAACGGACGTTACCGGTATCGCCGATGTCCTTATCCTCGTTCACCACAACATAGTAGGCCTTCAGAGTCTGATAGCCGTCCAGGGTGAATACATCCACAACGGGCTTGTCGTATCTCTCGTAGCCCTCGTCTCCTTCCTTCAATACGGTGACCTTGAAGGTGACGCTTTCGTTGGTGTTGGGGTCCTGAGCCTTGATGATGGCGTTACCGGAGGAAACAGCCACCAGCTTATTATTTACCACGCGGACAACACTGGGCTTGGAGGAGGAGTAGTGGAGCAGCTCGCCCCACTGGGTATAGGGATACACGATGGGCTCCAAAGTGTAAACCTCGTTGGGGCTGAGGGTGAGACCGTCCTCCAGGCTTTCGAAATAGAACTCGGTGAAGTCGTCGGGAAGAGGGATCTCGAAGGTTGCGGTGTTCAGCGCATAGTCGTAAACACTGACAACGAAGCTGTTCTTATTGGTTGCGTTATGCTTAATGTCAAAGAGGTAATCCGTCAGCTCGAAGGTCACACGGGTGGTGCTGTTCTTCTTGGAGTATACGGGAGTCATATACTGCTCGAAGGACTTCATTTCGGGAGTGGGATTGCCGTTTTCGTCCTGACCCGTGGTGACATAGCCAAGCTGTGCGCTCATGGCGTAGTGGTTGTCGTAGATCAGCACGTCGGCGTAGAGACGGTTCTTCTTCAAGGTCTTGTCGTACTCGTAGTAATACTCTACGTCGGTAACGGTGGGAGCCTGGAAGTCGATGGTCAGAGGGAATTCAAAGACGTTGTTCTTATTGGTATCCAGGGCACCGTCGCCGTAATCCAGATATCCGGTGAGGGTGACGATGAACTGAGTGTTATTGGCAAAGTTATAATTTGCGGTATCGAACTCTATCTCAATATTAGAGGGGTAGATGGAAGGTCCGCCGTCGCTGTAGGACTTACGCACCATATCGTCCACACAGGTGAAGACCACTTCCCCGGTGGTGGCGTTGGAGATGGCCACTTCGATACGTTCGGCGTTACGAAGCATACCTGCCCAGACAAAGCGCAGGGAGTGGATGGTGCCGTCCTTATTGGAAAGGGCGATGTACTGCTCGTTGGCGGCGATCACCATGTCCTTGGGATCCTGCAGGAAATAGTAGGAGCCCAGGTAGCTGACGTAGTCCTCGCTGACACCGCCGACGGGACGGGTAGCGTAGGCGTCTGCCATGGTCTTGTCTTCAAAGTCGATGCCGTCATCCAGCTCGTCTGCGTTGGTATCGTAATAGGTCAGATCGAAGAGAGGCGCAACGGTCCAGTCACCGTAGAAGGCAAGGTAGGGAACGTTCAGGTCATATTCGGTGCCTGAGGTAGCGGTGAGGGTGATGTAGCCCTCCACATACATACCGTTTTCAAAAGATTTGTTCAGATAAGCTTTATCCGCATCGGACAGGGTGACGGTGACGGTGACGTCCAGGCTATCGCCGCCGTAAACGGTAACGGTGTTCCCCTGAAGGTGGCCGCCATTATTGTCCTTGGAGGTGACGGTAACGGTAGCACCGTCCAGAATGTAAGATTCCTCGGTAACGGTGGTCTTACCTGCGCCGGTCTTGGTGTCGCTGACTCCCTCGGTCATTACGTAGGCGCCAAGGTCGTAGGAAACGGTTGCATCGCCGAAGTTGTTAATGGTGAAGGTCATCTCGTAGACGCCGGTCTTGGAGGGGTCGTCCCCAAGCTCCAGCTTGGCCTTGTCCATCAGGTTGCCGTTCTTGTCCAGGGTGGTGATGTAGGCAGGGGTGTTCAAAGCGTTGGAAAGGCTACCCAGACCTGCGCCCTGCTTACGAACGGAATAAGGAAGGCCGTTTTTGCCAAGGGCGATGTCTGCGGTGGACATGAGAAGTCCGTTGACCATGGCATTGACCTTGTTGTTATCGTTTGCGATCTCGGGGAAATTCTCCACCACATACTGACGGAGAAGAACTACCACGCCTGCCAGGTTGGGGCAAGCCATGGAGGTGCCGGAAAGACGGTCGTACCCGCCGCCGGTAACAGAGGACAGGATGCTACCGCCGTGAGCGGTGATCTCGGGCTTAATGCGGAGATCGGGAGTGGGGCCCCAGGAGGAGAAGTCGGAGATAAAGGGACCGGAGGTCTGGGAACGGCTGATCAACAGCTTGCCACTACCCACAGCCGCCAGCATTTCGCCGTCGTCCTGGGAGATGGAACACACCGCAAGGGTGGTCTCACCCACGTTCATTTTGATATCGCCGGACACATTATTATATATGATGATACCTGCCGCGCCCTGTTCCTGGGCGATGATGGCTTTTTCCTCGAAGGTGTTGGAACCGCGGCGTACCAGGGCGATCTTGCCCTTCACGTCCATACCGGTATAGTCGGCGGATCTACCCACGCCGGGGATGAGGACGAATTCCAGCTCGGCGGAATCCTTGTCTCCCAAAAGGGTATCGAAGAAGTTATTCTCTTCACTGGAGGAATTAACGGATTCGGTGAAGTACACGATGGTCTCGCCATATTTGATGTAAGGAGTCTCCACGCCGCTGATGGAAGCAACGGAAAGAACGCCCTCGTAGGTGGAGGGAGAACCAACCGTGCCGGTATCGGGGTTGGAAGTCAGACCCAGGTTACCGTTGGCTTCGGAGCCTTGAGAGGAGCTGTAGCTGTTGGAGGCGGCGACTACCATGCTGATGCCCGCCTTACGGATCTTTTCGTAGATGCCGTTGACAGCCTCTTCATCGGTCTCGCGGGAGAAGCCGCAGGCGGTACCGATGGACATATTGATCACGTCCACGCCCAAGACTACACAGTCCTCAAGAGCGGCCATAACCCATGCGGTTCTGGTGGTATCCATCACGTCGGAGAAGATCTTCATGGAAACCAACTGTGCGTTGGGTGCAACGCCGCGGATGGTATCGTCGTTACCCACGATAACGCCGGATACGTGAGTACCGTGGTTATTATGGGTGGAATATACGTCGGAGTCGTTGTCGGCATAGTCAAAGCCGAAGGGAACCTTTTCGTTGATGTATACGTCGTCTACAGTAATACCCTTCAAGAGGTCGTAAGCGGTGGTCTTCTCCACAAGAGACGCCACTTCGTCATAAGTCAAGCCCAGATGAGTAGAGGTAAAGTTATCGGGAGAGAAAGCGGTATGCTTAGAGTCGAGACCGGTGTCCAGAACGGCAACAACCATGCCGCTGCCGTCGTAGCCCGCATCGGAGCTGTCAAAGATACCCGTATCAAAAACGTCCACTTCGTTTTCCACCAGCTGGGTCTCTGCGGCATTATATACCTCGCCGACAATGACACCTCTGCCTTCCCCCAAGGCGCTGCAGGTGGTAGCAAAATCCCCGGCTCTGATCAAAAGCTCAAAGCCACTGACAACGGTAGAGTATTCCTCGCCCAAACGGTAGGAAACGCCCTTCTTCTCCAGATTGGAGAGAACCTGAGATTTCTCCGCGGCAATGGAGGCTCTGATGCCCTTGGCATCCTCGCTCTCCGTGATGTATTCGGCAAAGCTCATGGTCTTACCGGAGCGTTCATAAGCGTCCATCATGCTGATGGTGTCCACGGTGACGATCACAGAGATCTCCTCGCTGTCCTTGATGCCGGAGGGCAAGGGGAACATGACGGAGTTATTCAAATACTTCTGGTAATCCAAGGACAATCCTTCCAGCTGCTTAATGGAATAGGGATTATCGACCTTGGCGGAGGTAAGGAGTTCGGTCAAATTCAAAATAGGCGCGACCAAAGTCCCCGCCAACAGGACGGGCACCAGCAAGGCCGCAAGGCTATTCTTCCATCTTTTTGAGAAAATTCTTCTGTTCATCGGGACCTCTTTTCTGATTTGGGCATAATACGACACATACATATTCATTATATATTACAATATTTTTTCAAAAAAAGCAATAGCATTATCACATTTTTTTGATATTTAATTTTTTGTTCATCTTTTTTCGTCAAAACATTTACTTTCGCGAGAACTTGTGGTATACTCTTTGTTACGAATGAACGATGGGAGCTTCCTTATGACCCAAAAAACGCTGAAAATCATCCACCGTATCTACGGTACAACCCTTTCCCTCTCCCTGTTTTTGGCAGGTATATGCCTGATGGCGGGGTGCATTTCCATATACAACGGAGGAGATCCCTTGTATTCCCGCGATATGGTGGCGGAGACCTTTTCCGCTGTCGCCGTTCCCGTTTGTATCTTCCCCATTTTGGCGGTGCTTGGTTTCTTTTTGCCCGGCAATCGCGCGGTCAAGGGAGGCAAACGTTCCGTCCCCGGCGGGATGATTCTGGGAAAAGATCTTTCCGGCTGCGACGAGGCCACCCTCTCCGCCATCAAGGACGAACAGACCGGGCGTAAGGTCAGAAGCATCTTTTTGCTGGGTCTTTCCGTTCTTTGCGGTACTGTCTTCCTTGGTTACGCTTTGGCCACCGCTCACAGCGAAGGGGTTTCTATCAACGATTACGTCATTAACTGTATGCGTGTGATGGTTCCCTGCTTGCTGGTTCCCTTCGGCTTTGGGCTCTATGCTTCCATGTGGAGTGACAAGAGCCTTGCCCGTCAATGGGAGCTGGTGAAGAAATGTCCTGCCGCGAAGGGAGAGGAATCTACGTTTTGCCGGGCGGAAAAACGTCGGATGTTCATTCTGGCATCCTTGACGGTGGTTGCCGTGGCACTGATTATCATCGGCAGATGTATGGACGGCGCGGCGGACGTATTGACCAAGGCCATCAATATTTGCACCGAATGTATCGGCTTGGGTTAAAAGGAGCAGACGATGAAAACTTTTTTTGCAAAACTGAAAAAGCTGGTTCCTTCCAAGCGGAAGCTGATCCAATTGTATTTCGCATTGCTGTTCAACGCAAACGCAAAGGGGTTTGCAGAGGGTAAGATCTTCAGAGGAAGCTCCAAGTCTCTGTGCATTCCCGGATTGAACTGCTATTCCTGCCCCGGTGCGGTGGGCGCTTGCCCATTGGGATCCCTGCAAGGCTCCTTTGCCGCAGGAAAGAGCACCGTCTTCTACGTATTTGGCATTCTCATGCTCTTTGGGCTGGCGCTGGGCAGAACCATCTGCGGTTGGCTGTGTCCCTTCGGGTTGATCCAGGAGCTTCTCTATAAGATCAAGACACCAAAGCTGAAGAAAAGCCGTGTAACTCGTTTGCTTTCTTACTTAAAGTACGTGATCCTGGCTTTCTTCGTGTTCCTGGTGCCGATTCTTTACGCATTCAAGGACACGCCGTTACCTGCCTTCTGCAAGTACATTTGTCCGGCCGGAACCTTAGAGGGCGGCATCAGCTTGCTTTCCAACAAGCTGAACGAAAGCTATTTCGCTATGCTGGGCCCGCTGTTTACCTGGAAGTTCTTGCTTTTGGTAAGCTTTGTGGTAGGCTGTGTTTTTGTGTTCCGTTTATTCTGTCGTTTCTTCTGCCCCCTGGGGGCGCTTTACGGCTTCTTCAACCGCATTTCCTTTATCGGGGTTCAGGTGGAAGCACCCAAGTGTACCAACTGCGATCTTTGCGTTCACAAGTGTAAAATGGACGTGAAAAAGGTGGGAGATGCGGAGTGTATCTCCTGCGGAGAATGCATAGACGTTTGTCCCACGAAGGCCATCTCCTGGAAGGGGTTTCCCAAAAAGAAAACCTCCCTTGCGGAGGACGCTTCGGGAGGCAGCAAGAAAAAGGCCAAATTCATCACCCGCTGTATTTCCGCGGTGTTGATGATCGCGCTGTTGGCAGGAGTATTCGTATACGCATGGAACGATACGGGGGACGCATCTTCCGAAATATCCTCCGATGCCTCATCCGAAGAAAGCTCCTCCGTTCCTATTGGGAATCGGGTAGGCGAGAAGTGCTATCAAGGTACTTTGTCCGCGGTGGATGCCGCGGGAATCAAGGAAGAGACTCTGGACGTGATCGCCGAAGGAAAGATCACCGTGATCAACTTCTGGGGCACCTGGTGCACTCCTTGCGTCAACGAGCTTCCTTATTTCGACCGCATTGCAACGGAGTACGAGGATTCCGTTTCCGTGGTTGCGATTCACACCAACATGGTGGTGAATACCGCCGGCGGCTACATTGCACAGCATTATCCCGAGAGCAACATCAGATTTGCCTGCGACGGCGAGGGTGAGTCATACTACAACACCTTGGGCGGCAGAGGGACCTATCCCTATACCGTGGTGGTTGACAAAGATGGTGTGATCGCCGCTGTGTTCGTGCAAGCATTGGAGTATGAGGATCTGCAGGAGATTGTAGAAAAGCTTCTGGCTGATTAAAGGGTTACGGGGATTAAAGGGTTATGAGACACAAAAGAGACGGCGCGGCATCCTTGATTCTGCTGTGTTGGTTAGTTTACGCTTGCTCTTATTTGGGGAAGCTGAATTATGCGGCCAATATCACCCCCATCATGGCACATTACGGCGTGAACCATGCCCAGGCGGGATTGGTGAGCAGTTATTTTTCCGTGACCTACGCCATCGGACAGGTGGTGAATGGGATCTTCTGCAGACGGTATCCCTTGAAGCAGGTGGTTTTCGGTGCTTTGGTGGTTTCCGCAACCATCAATCTCGCCGTTGCGTTTGCTCCCGCTTTTTGGATGATCCGTTTTCTGTGGATGGTGAACGGGTTTGCCACTTCCCTGCTATGGCCCTGCCTTGTAAGACTACTTTCCGAGACCTTGGACAAAAAGGATCTGGGTAAAGCGGTGATTGCCATGGGGACCACAACGGCGTCAGGCACCTTTGCCATTTACGGCATAAGCGCGGGGTTTGCGTTGTTTGACGGTTTTAAGTGGGTGTTCGTTCTCGCGGCGGCGGTGGTTCTGTCGGTTGCGGTATATTGGTTATGGGTTGCAGATAAGAAGATCGGCGGCGTTGTCAGAACGGAAGAAGCGGAAACTCCCCTTGTGAAAAAGCAAGAGCGGGTCTCACCGGGGAAAGCACTTTTCATCTGTGTCGGGATGTTGGCCCTTTACGGCGTGTTCACCAATCTGGTGAAGGATGGACTTTCCGGGTGGGTGCCTTCCATTTTGAAGGAAGAATACGGACTGGGAGATTCCCTTTCCATTCTTCTGACCCTGACATTGCCTATGGTATCCATGTTCGGTAGTGCCCTCTCTGTGCGGGCACAGAAACGGATCCCGGATTTTGTGCTCCTTTGCGGAGTGCTGTTCGGACTTTCCGGGGCGGTGCTGTTTGGGGTGACCGCAGGGCTACAGGCAGGTGCATTGATCCCTATCTTTGTCGGGTTTGCGGCATCGTGCCTGTTCATGGCCACCTGCAACAGCGTGATCACAAGTATGTTCCCCATGTTTATGAAAGGGAAAATGAACTCCGGTATGCTTGCCGGGGTGCTCAACGGATTTTGCTACGTGGGTAGTACCCTCAGCTCGTACGGGTTAGGTGCTTTGGCAGATCATTTCGGTTGGCGATCGGTGTTTACGGTGCTGACTGCGTCCTGCCTGGGTTGTCTCGTTCTTGCCGTGGGGTATTGGGTCGGAAAACGCATTTTAAAAAGAGTATAAGAAAAGGCACCGTCGAGGGTTGAATTCGACGGTGCTTTTTGTTTTGCCATGCTTCTGCGCTGCGGTACATTTTCAGAGTGCCGTGATAAGCAGGGGGAGGAATAGGGTCACAGCCCAAAGAAGTGGGAAAAGGATAGGGTGTCGGAATTTGTTAGCAAGAAGAACCGCCACGGCAGACAGAACAGAGCATAGCAAAATGCGGATCATAACGCCGATGGCCAGACATCCTGCCAAAGAGAGGGTCTCGATGCCTCCGGAGGGAAGACTTGCCAAGGGAGCGGCCGCCAGGGGCAGGGTGTGGAGGGAATAAAGCTTGCAGACGTCCATAGCAAGCAAGAGCATGCTCCCCGTAGCGGTAGTGGCGGCAGACAGGATGATCTTTGTCCAAAGGGTGCGAGATCGGCCTTTGGGGGAAGCGTGCATCACTACGCGGAAGCCTTGTCTATCCTCCGATACGTATGCGAAGGCCGGGAACAGCAAGATCAGAAGAAGGAACAGATCTACCTCCGGTGCAAAAAGGAATTTCCAGCCCTTGGAGTACATAAGCACTGCGGGAATGTCCTTCTCATTCAGAGCTTTGATACGGGAGGCCTCCTCCAGAACGGAGGTAAAGACCCCGTAGCGGATCTCTGCAGATCGCACCTCCATCCGAAGGGCAGAAAACTCGCCGAAGGTGATCTCCCCTGATTCGTAAAGAAGGGTATATTCCTTTTCTTTTTCAAACAGGTCGTGGAATCGGGTTCGTTCTTCATCAAGAAACTCTTCCTTTTCCGGGGTAAGCTCTCCTTCCAGGACGGTCATGTAAGAGCGGTAGATCTCGTCCTTATAGGTGAGAGGCGGGGTGGGGACCGAGAATTTGCAGAGAAGGATCAGCAGAATGGGAAGCAATAATCCCGTGGAGAAAAACAGCTTTTTGGCCTCGAAGCCAAGCACCGTACGGGGAATATAGGCGGGGAGTCTCCATTTGATGGATTTATTTATGCCGAAGGTAAGCCTGCGCGGGAGAAGGAACAAAAGAAGAATGGAAAGGGTGGCAGTTCCCATCACCGCAACGCCGTATGCCAAAGGCAATGGGACGGAGGCACCAAACAGGTTGATAGAGACGTAACGGGTTACAAGGTTATCCCCCTCCAAAAGGCGAAACAGATTCAGGTTTGCCGTCAAAGAGCCGAGTGAGGCTACTTCACCGCCGTTCCACATTGCATGGAGTCCAACGAAGCCAATCCCCGCCACAAGGAAGAGAAAACGGTTGTTGAGTATCCGCGCCATCAGCAAAAAGACCGTTCCCAAGGAAAACAGCGTTAGGATCCGCAAGCCCAGGCGGAGGAAGAAAAACTCAAAGACGTAAAGGGGGTGAGGGCAAAGAGCATAGTCTTCGAAGGAGGCCAGGAACTCCGTAAAGCCGCAGAAGAAGGTCCTCGCGGAAAAGGATGAAATGGCAACAGCCTCCATGGCAAGAGAAGCGAAGACGCAGAAGAGCGCCAAGGCTGAGATCTTACTTCGAAGGACGACGTAAAAGCCCTTCTTGGTTGCAAACAAAATGGCTTCTGTATCTCCGTCACGGTCGGAGACAGCGAGAAACATCGCCACCAGAAAGACGGCCGCCAGAAGCAAAATCCCCGTGCCGTGATACCGGAAGTAAGAATCCCAACCGCTGACGTATCCGTCAGAGACGGGAAGAAAGGCCATGGCGCGGTAGATCTCCAGCACGCCGTTCAGATAAGAGCGCATATAGGGATCCGTCACCACTTCAAGATTCTTTTCCGTATTTTGTAAGATCTCCTCTATGCGGAGGCGGTAGCTTCTTGGGTATTCCAAGCGGCTATAAAGGGCCGTATAAAGCTCGCCGTCGGTGACTCCCGTTTCGGGGTACAGGGTCACGGGCTCGTTGAAGGCGTACTTTTCCGGGTCTTCCCCATTGATCACGGCTTGGATCTGGAGATCCACGGCCAGCTCTTTTGCCTCCAAATAGGCCAGGTATTCCCTGTGATACCGTTCGGGATCCTTGTCATAGGCTTCGAAAAATGTGCTCAGCAAAGTCCTGAAGTCCTTGTCCGCCGGGGCTTGCAGATAGGCGAGAAGGGCGTTCGTCAAAAAAAGCACGAGCAGAAAGAGGAGAAAAAAACGACGGGAAAACAGTTTTTTCAGCTCGTATCTCATAAACTCACTTCTCCGAAATGGTAATAATAGCAATCTTCAAGGTCGGGGATGACCGGAGCAGCTCCCGGGGAGGGTTTCCCGATGCTGAAGACTCGTGCGCCCGTGGGGAGATGCTTGACCAGGGTGTGGGAGGCTGAAAGCTCCGGGGCCGGGAGATCCCAGAACAAGCCGGTCAAGGAAGCCTTCAGGTCATCGGGCGCGCCCCGAGCAACCAAAAGGCCTTTTTTGAGAAACAGGAGGTGGGAGGCAAGGCCTTCCACGTCGGACACGATGTGGGTGGCGATGAGAACGCAATGCTTTCTCCCGTAGGCGGAGAGCAGGTTTTTCACCTTTAACCGCTGCATGGGGTCAAGGCCTGCGGTGGGCTCGTCCAGGATCAGCAGGTCGGGCTCCCCCAGCAAGGCCTGGGCCAGGAGCGCCCGTTGCTTCATACCGCCGGAGAAGGTGCTGACCTTACGGTTTTTGCAATCCGAAAGCTCTACCGCCTCCATCAGATCTTCCGCTTGACTTTTTGCTTCCTTACGGGGGATGCCTTTCAAGCAAGCCATGTACAGAAGGAATTCATAGAGGGTGAACCCTGCGGGAACACCTGCCGTTTGGGGCATAAAGCCAAGGCGGCCCCGATAGGCACTGCCAAGGGAATCAATGCTCTCCCCTTTGAAAAGGATCTCTCCCCCATCCTTTTTCAGATTTTGGGTAAGGAGGTTCATCAGGGTGCTTTTGCCGCTTCCGTTGGGGCCCAGGAGGGCGTGGATGCCCACGTCCAGATCGCAGGAAAAGCCTTGCAGAGCCTTGACCTGCTTGTAGGATTTGGAAAGATCTCTGATGGAAAGGAGTGCCGTCACGTTACCACCTGCAAGGTCTTTCCCGTGGCCAGATCCATCATCACCGTATACTGCTTCCTGGAGGAGCCTTTGCCTGTGGAATAAACGTAATACAGGAGATCTCCGTGGATGGCTACGGAATAGATGGAGGCATCCGTTTGGGAGTCATAGAGAACCACGACTTCGGAGAAATCACGGTCTGCGCGGTAGATTCGGTTGTCCGTGCCGTAGAAATACAGCGCCTCTCCACCGAACATCAATTCCACCACGGGAAGATCGGTAAGACGTTTCTCGTCTCCCATGCCGCATTCGCTTTTGCGGTACAGGACACCGTCGCGGAGGTAATAGAAGTCCTCCTCCATCAGGGCGACGGGAAGAAGATCGTCTTCGCCGAAAGAAACGCTTTCCTTGGAGACTTGGTCGTACAGGGAAAAGCCGTCCTTTCCCAGATACAGAAGCTTGCCGCCTAAGGGCATAAAGTAGTAAAGATCTGCGACGGTGAGAAGCTCCTCAAGATCACCCTCAGAAAGATCAATACGGCAGACGGTGCCTTGGATGGCGCCTGTTTCCTCGTCCACACGCTCCAACAGGAAATACAGATACTCCCCTTCCTGAACGGGGTGGGAGATCAGATCCTCGGAGGTGTACAGCTTTTCGGCACCGTCTCCGAAAAAGTCCGTGGCGTACAAAGTGGAAACGCCTTCTTCTTCAACCAGGAAGAACAAACCGTTGGCTCCACGGTAGACCAGAGCTTTCCCCGCACCCCAAAGACAGGTCTCGTGATCGCAAAGGGGATCGCGGCAGGCGGAGGAGAAGCTTCCCGTGGCTTTATCGTAGGCAAGAAGGGTCGTGTAGCCGCTGACCTTCAGGTACAGAGCCGGAGGGGTATCCAGGCGGGACTCCATTGGCATATCGTTGTAATAAACGGCGTAGGGCTGTTCTGCCAGCAGATCCTCGTGGGACTTCCCTATTAAAGAAGAAACGGGAAAGGGTTCCTCGAAGTTCCCCGTGGGAGGGGCTTCGGAAGTGCTTACCGTACTGCTTTCCGTAGAAACCTCCGGAATACGGCTTTGACAGGACGTGAGGAGCAGGACAAGAGCGAGAATGACAAGAACGATTTTTTTCATTTGATACCTCCAAATTGGTTTATTGCTACCTACCATCCATAGTCTACACCAATAAACCGAATTTGTCAATAGGGGAACTGAAATTTTACAATTTTTAACAAAAGAACCGCCGAGGATGAGCTCGGCGGTGTTTGCTTGTGAGGTATTACAAATTAACGAAGGATATGATCTCGAAAACGAGGGACAGCAAGAGAAGGGGGCTGGCAATGGCGAGGGAAATGCGTTTCTCCCCTTTTGGATCCCGCCCGGTGTCCTTTGCGGAATAGTGCATAATGACAAGAAAAGCCGCAGGGAGAGCAAGAGGCAAAAACAGGAGGATGGAGGTGCCGCCGCTGAGGATATAGCGGATACCGTCTGCAACCACGAGATCCAAAATCAGAAAGACGCCGCAAAGGAGAATGGCTTTGTGCATACTTGCGTTTAATTGATGGCGGAAAAAGCGGGGCAAAACGGCGATCCCCAGCACTGTTAACAGCAAACGCATGGAAATATGGGAAGCCGCTTGCAGGGCGAAGGTTTTCAAGATAGCCGCGGCGATCCCCAGCCCCAGAGCAAGGAGCGTGGGCAAAAGGATGGCGGCTGTCAGCAGGATCCTTTTTCGGTTGGTCATGGAAGAAGTTTCCTTTCGTTAAAAGAACACGGATCTGATGGTGTCGGTATTGTCCGTGGAGTATTCCAGCTCCTCGGAGAGGATGCGGGCCAGGTCCGCGGTGGAATGCCCGGGATGGGCGGCCATCATGGAGCAAAAGAGTTGCGTACAGAACAGGCAGAAGCCCAGGCTTGCTTTCAGTTCTTCGAAGTCTTCCGCGGGGGTGAGGTGGCGGAAGAGCAGGTAGGCAAGGATCCGTTCCAAGGCTTGTTCATCCGTGGGAATAGCCGCACCGGAATAGCAGGAAAACAGCTCCTTGTGGGTGTCGTCCAAGTATTCCAGCTCTCCAAGCAGGGTGCGCCATTCTTCGTCGGCAAGGATTTTGGGGGTGACACCATAAAGACTTTGGATCTCTTCAAGGCGTTCTGCTAATGGACTCTTTTCGGAAAGAATCTTGTAGAGACGGTCCCTGTGGGGAAGGGTATCGAAACAAACTTGGGGATCTTCTTCGCCGTCCTCGGAAAGAGGGAGGAAGGCCAAGTAATCCCCAGAGGTAAGGATGAGGCAGCAAGCCTCCTCGCAGGCCATACCAATGCCAACCTCCATACCGCGGGAGGTCTCGTGGTAGAAGCGGGGATGCTCTTTGCAGATCTCGCAAAGGCAGAACTCCCCTGCCCTGAGGATGATCTCACAAAGGCCGTTTTCCTTCAAATGAGGACAGCGTTCCCCCCGGGCAAGGCGGAAGTGGGGGTCACCTTCGTAATCGATGCTTGTGCGGATGCTCTCACCGTAGGGGTGAGTCATGGTCTCGTAGTACTTTAACGTGTCCGAGTCGATATCGATCTCCCAGCCGATGCAACAGCTATGGTTGCACTTATCGGCGATGCATTGGAAGGCAGGGTAATAGGAGGGGGCGTAAAGCTTCATACGGTTAGCCGATCATGTCCGCGCCCGTGCGGCGGATGGTGTAATCCTTGGGGTTGTTATGCATAAAGGAGCCCTGAAGGCGGATATCCTGAGAGGAAGAGCCGATGAAGACGTAGTATTTGCCGTCCTCCGCAACCCAGCGGTGAAGGGAGACGTTGTAGTAGGCGAAGTCACGCTCCGTCAGCTCGAAGGAGACGGTCTTGGTCTCGCCGGGGGCAAGCTCCACCTTGGCAAACTTCTTCAGCTCCTTGATGGGCTTGGGCATGGTGGAGACGGGGTCGCAAACGTAGAGCTGGGCAACCTCGGCACCCTTTACCTTTCCGATGTTGGTAAGGTCGAAGGAGACCTTGACGGTGTCCTCCTTGGTGACGGTAAGGTTGTGGTATCGGAAAGTAGTGTAGGAAAGGCCGTGGCCGAAGGGGAACAGGATCTCCTCGGGGTGGCGGTCGTAATAACGGTAGCCCACGTTCAGCTTTTCGGGATATTCCACGTAGTGAACATTCCCGGGGTAGCCCAGGTCGGTACGGGGAACGCGGGGGAAGGTCTCGGACAGCTTGCCCGAGGGGTTGACCTTGCCTGTCAGAACGTCGGCAATGGCACCGCCTGCTCCCTCTCCGCCCAGCCACATCTGCAGGATGGCTTGGACTTTCTGTGTGTCCTCGTCAAAGATCACCGCACCGCCGGATTGGCAGATCACCACCACCGGCTTGCCTGTGCGGACGGCGGCTTCCACGTACATATCGTAATTGGGGTTGAGGTAAGGGGTACGGCGGTCGAACTTCTCGGTGTCCTCGGATTCCTGGGCGCCAAGGAAGATCAAGGCACCGTCGCAGGAATCCACGAAATTCATGTATTCTCCGAGGGAGGGCCAGAGCATCTCCTTGGAGTAGGCGTACTTCTTGTAATACTCGCCGTAGACGAATTCGGTGTCGGGAAGAAGCTTTTTCAGCTCTGCAAGGGGGCTGTCGGTATATTCCGGCTTTTGGAGAACCTCTGCACTTCCCTGCCCGGAATACAGAGGATCTACGGCGTATTCACCGATGACCGCCAGCTTCTTGTATTTCTCGGAGGTGAGGGGGAGTACGTCGTCGCGGTTCTGCAAAAGGACGATGCCTTTGGCCGCGATCTCACGGGCGAGGGCGTGCTGTTTGTCCCTGTCGTAGGGCTTCTTTTGAGGAATGGGACGGGTAGCGAAGGGAAGCACACGCTCCACGGCGGCGTCGATCTGCTCCATGGTCACGTCCCCGTTTTCCAAGCCTGCCTTCAACTGCTCCAGAATGAGCCAGTTGTTGGGCATCTCCAGGTCAAGGCCTGCGGCCACGGCTTTTGCAATGTTATGGACGGCGCCCCAGTCGGAGACCACCATGCCCTTGTAGCCCCATTCTTCTTTGAGGATCTCGGTGAGGAGCTGTTTATGCTCGGAGCACCACACGGAGTTCACCTTGTTATAGGCGCACATGATGCCCGTAGGATTGCTTTTTTCCACTGCAATCTCGAAGGGACGGAGATAGATCTCCCGCATGGTGCGTTCATCCACGTCGGCGCTGGTGTCCACACGGTATTTTTCCTGGTTGTTCATGGCGTAGTGCTTGAGACAGGTGGCAACGCCATTGTCCTCCACGCCGTTGATGTAACCTGCAACCATCTCCCCTGCTAACACGGGATCTTCGGAAACGTATTCAAAGTTTCTGCCGCAAAGCATATACCGCTTGATGTTCACCCCGGGGCCTAAGATCATCTGCACGTCATGCTGGATGCAATCGTCGGCGATGCCCTGCCCCATGGCGTAGGCGGCTTCCACGTCCCAGGAGGCGCCCAGACAGCAGAGATTGGGGAAATGGGTACAGTTATCCTCCCGATCGCTACGAACGCCGTGAGGGCCGTCTGCAAGGTTCCTGCCCTCGATGCCCACCCGGGGAATGGCGGCGGTGGCCATGGAGGCGGCACCTGTCAAGAGGGCGGCTTTTTCTTCAAGGGTAAGGGATGCGATAAGTTTTTTCATATTGGTGCTCCTAACAAACTGCATAATCAGTTTTCGATCTTATAAATGAGAACTACGGGGCTCTCTTTGCCGTCTATGGAAAGGGTGAGATCCACGTAAGTATAGTCTTTGGTACGGTCAGTCACAAGAGAAGAAGGAAGGATCTGCAGGTAGACCGTTCCGCCATCGAAGGAAAAGCGGGAAAAGGATGTGCTTTGGTCTTTTGTGGCAGAGAGAATGGCGATAGGATCAAGCAGTTCGTATCCCCTGCCCAGGCTGTATTTGTCCCCGTTTTGCTCCATTTGGTAGCAAACAATGGCATTGTACTGCCGATGACCATCGGAGGCATAACCTTCTCCGCCCGCCAAAGCCACCCAAAGAAGCTCTTCTTCGTTTACGGAAATGGTGGCAAGCTCTTGAAGGATCTCGCCGTAAAGCTTACCTGCAACGGAATCGTTGACGGGATCTGCAAGGTATGCCTCTGCAGGCGATGCGCTCCCCGAATGAAGGATGAACAGCAAAACGGCTACCGCAAGCACGGCAACGACAGCGATATATTTTAAGTTGTTTTTCATGTTGAAATCCCCTTTTTTCTTTTATCATACCATACAATTTCCGTAATTGCAAGAAAAATATTGCATTCGGCGGGAAGGTATGGTAGAATGAGAAAAACGGAGGAATGGTTATGAACTTTACAGAGATCGCGGAAAACAGGCAATCCTGCAGAAAATACGATCCCGCACGGCAAGTGGAACAAGAGAAGCTTGACGCTATTTTGGCTTGTGCGAGGCTTGCGCCCTCGGCTTGCAACGGTCAGCCTTATTTGGTGACGGTATGCAAGGGAGAGGCGGCCAAAAAGGTTGCGAAAGCCGTTCAGGGAATGGGGATGAACAAGTTTGCGGAGGATGCTCCCATTCAGCTTGTGATCTCCGAGAAGCCTTACGTTGCCACGGCGGCCTTGGGTGCCAAGGTGAAGGGGAACGACTACCGTTCCATGGATATCGGGATCCTGGCGGCTTACATCACCGCAGAGGCTACCGCACAGGGGCTTGGTACTTGTATGCTGGGGTGGTTTTCCGATGGAGAGATCCGAAAGATCTGCAATTTGGAGGGTGCCGTGCGCTTGGTGATCACCCTGGGGTATGCCAAGGAGGGGGATCCTTTGCGGCAGAAGAAACGGAAGGATCCCAAGGATCTGTTTAAGGTGGTTGAATGAAGGGAGGCCTTTATGTTTACCATTGAAATGGCAAGAGAACAGCAACGGAAAAAACAGAAAACCGTTCTGTTGAAATTCGTCGGACTTTTGGCATTGCTTCTTGCGGTATTGGTAGCGATGGCGCTTTTTACTGAGTATTTACAGCAGTACCCCGTTTTGTATTTTGTATTCGCCTTACTTGCGTTTTTGACGGGAAAGTCTTCCGGGATCTTTGGGTTTCTGGAGGCAAAAGAGTGCGAGGGCATTGTGGTGGAGAGTACTGTTAAAATGGAGCCTCAGCGGAGATATGCCGCAAGTAATCAGCCCGGGACGAACTATGCTTCCCACGACGTGCCGGTTCTGACCTTGACGGTGGAGACCGCTCAAAAGAAACGGAAGCGAAAAACAGTACCCTATCAATGGGCATGGGGAGAATACCCTGCGGGAGAAAAAGTTGCCCTTTTGCGGTTTGTGGATCGCCCTGTTTTGTTGAAGGATTGAATAAAAATGCTCCGTGGAGACGATGGTTTCCACGGAGTTGTTTTTTAGTTTAACAGCGCTTTGAAGTCTTCCCTGCCACGGAGGGGGTCGTAGCGTTTTTGCTCTCGCAATTCGGTTTTCATGTATTCTGCACAGCTACCGATGGGGCGTGAGGAGGAGAAGTCGTAGTTGTAGTGATCTAAGATGGGACAGGTATAGGGGTGCTTTCCCCCCGTCATGGAGCGGTCTCTTTCCGAGGCGTGGTAGAGGGCTTTGGAAAGCTCCTCCACTGCCAAGGCGGGGTCTCCGTCCGCTTGGGCGATGTCCGAAAGCTTTTCGTGGACAAACTGCATCCAGAAGTGGAAATAGTGATAGTTTCCGTCGGGGATGACCGTCTCGATGATAGTCTTGGTGGCCAGGACGGCTTCACGGGTACGGGGAAGCGAAGGGCTTTCAAACCGCCAATGCTTTTCCAGCTTGCTGCAAAGATTTGCCAAGGCGTCGGAGATCATTTCCTGGCGGAGGATCAAAAGCTCCTCCCCTTGGAGGCACATTTCCAGGGCGTCGTTGCGGCTGGTGGGGCTCCCCTCGGGGTACATCTCGGCGTATTTTGTTGCCTCTGCAATACGGCCGCTGTAACGGTAGGCGCAGATCACCGTCCACAGAGCGTTGCTTTTCAGCTCCTCGTCGACGGCGTTTTCGTAGACCAGCAGATTGTGGGCGATGGATTCGTCCATGGCGGCAAGGAAGTCCGCTTGCTCCTGATGGCGAAAGGCTATATAGTATTCCACGGTTCCCAGCCAATGAAGGTAGCGGTAGTCCCCGGGATATTCCGCCACGGCTTCTTTTGCGATGAGATAATCCGCTTCGTGGTCGTCCTTGTTCCAGAAGTCAAAGTATTCTTCGTCGAAATAGCGTTTCCGTTCGTCCTGTTCCGGGGGTGCGTTGCCGAGAAGGACGTCTGTGCTGACCTTCAAAAGCCTTGCCATGGGGACGATGAGAGCCAGATCCGGCATGGTGGCGCCGCATTCCCATTTGGAGACGGCCTTGTCCGTGACGCCCAAGAGGTTTGCCAGCTTTTCCTGGGTAAGGTCGTTTTGCTTCCGCAGGTCTTTGATGCGTTTTCCGATGTTTTGCATAGGGTTGCTCCTCGTTTTCGTTCTTTACGGTGATAGTATAGCACAAAGAAGCTTGCCGTGCAATCCCCCGCTTTTTTGAGGGGAAGTCGCTTGCGGGGAGAGTTTTGACATCAAGGAAGCCGCCAAAACGGCGGCTTCCATCATTGATCTTTTAAGAATTGCAGGAAGTTATCTCCGAAGAAAAATTCTCCCTCCGGGGCTTTGTCGTGGGAGCCGATCTCCTGCCGCTGCTTCCGTTCGTTGTGTTCCCGCAAGGTGACCTTGACGCTGTGAGGCACCATAACGATGCAGGGGTGAGTCCCTTCGGGGAAACGGTAGGGCTCTTTTGCTTTTAGCGTATAGTAAACGCTGTCCATGGCGTGGGGGAGGACGAAGGTGTAGTCTTTTATCTCGTAGGTAGTCTCGTTCACAAAGCCAAAGAGGATGGCGGGGTTACGGACGCCGATCAGCTTGACGGAATAGCGCTCCTCTCCACAGGTGACGGTGAAGTTGTGTTTTCCGCTTTTGTTTTTGCCAAGCCACCAGAAAAAGCCATTCTTTTCCAAGGGGAAGTTTTTCTTTTTGCAGATCCGTTTCACCCTTGCGGTGAAGCGGGCACGTTTGAGGATCAAGCCGATCCAGCCTGTTGGTGCACCGAACATAGGCTTAATTCAGGAAGCCGCGGTACATCTCGCGGTAGTTTCCCAATCTGGAGGCGATGGAGAGCATGGAATAGACCAGCAAAAGCTTATGGGTTCCCCAGGCGCGGTAGACGTAGAGGATGCCGTCCCCGGTGTCCACGTCGTTACGGGAAACCAGACTCATACGCAACAGGTTTTCCAAGGCCCTCTCCGCCAGAGCCACGTCGATACCGCACTTGGCGGCGATCAAGGAGGAGGTGAAGGATCTCTCGGTGTTGCATACGATGAATTTGAACACGGCGCGGGTCTCCCCGTCGGCAAAGCGTTTTAGGACCGTCCAGGCCGTGTCGTCGTCCAGCAGGTCGCGGATGGTAGATTCCTCTCTGCGGAAGATCAGCGCGAGGTCTTTGTTGGCGTAGACGCCGTTGCCGGTGAGATTGGATTGCACCATGGTCTGTACGTCGGGATTGGCGATGATGTACCGGCAGCTTTCCTCTGCACGCTCCTCTCTGGGAAGTTTGTCGCTTCCGTCCTGCCAGAAGCAGGCCATTTCATAGAAGAAGCGTTTGTAAAGATCCTCGTGGAAGGTATTTTTGGAATACTTCCGATCCTCCGAAGGAGACTTGATGCCAAAAAGGGCGTCGATGGTGGTGCCGAAAACGTCTGCGATCATGGGGAGCAACAGAATGTCGGGCATGGTGGTGCCTGTTTCCCATTTGGAGACGGTCTGAGGAGAGACGCCGAGAGTGTTGGCAAGGACCTCCTGGGTGAAGCCGCTGTTCTTGCGGAGCTGGGCAATGCGTTCGCCGATGCTGTTCATAGTGAATGCCTCCTGTGGTTTTCTGGGTTTAGTATACCACAAGAAATAGGTGAAATGCAATCACTTTCTTGGCGAAGAAAACGCTTATTGAGAGAGAGGGACGCTGTACACTTTTAATTTGGCAACAAATCAAAAAGCGCGTACTCCGTTTCCTTGAGGGTCAGCTTGTTTTCCCCTTGGATGCGGAGGGTTCTGATTTGATTCCCGTGTTGATCGTATTCATAGGCCAGAGAATACTCCAATTCGCCGTAGGAATACTGGTCACGGCGGAGGAGCCTACCTTCTTCGTCGTAATGGTAACGATATTCATAGTAAGGCTCTCCCGCGCTATATTGCAGGGTCTTTTCAAGGCGGCCCTCACCATCGTAGGTGTTTTGCTCCTGCAGCAGGCCGTCGCCGTCGGTGATGGTGTGAAGATTGCCTGCGGTGTCGTACTCTGCCACGGAAAACGCTTTGTTATCGCGATAAGTCGTTACGGTGTATCCGTCTTCGGTATAAGTATAGGCTTCCGTGACCGTGATCCCCGTTACCGTTTCGGCTTTCTGCAAGCGGCCCTCCCCATCGTAGGTATAGGTGGTAGTTTTTTCGTGGGAGGAGCCATTTTCCAGCTCCGTTTTACTTTGGAGCTTGCCGTCTTTGTAGGTTTGCTTGACGTAGGCGATCTCGGCGCCGTTCTTGTCGCAGGTGACCTTGGAAAGCAGGTTCCCCTGTTCGTCGTAGGTAAAGGCAGTGGTCTCCTCCCTGCCGTCTCCATACACGGAAAGAATCTCGGAAGGCCTGTTGTGTTCGTCATAGGTATAGGTTTCGATAAGCTCGAAGGGGAATTGCTGTTTAGTGGTGACGGGAAGCCAGACTTGCACGGCGGGCTCGGGGATAGAGACCGCCTCCGATTCCGAAGAAAGGGTGAAGGACGGTGCCTCAGAGTGCGCCTCCCTCTCCCCGGCGCAAGCGCAGAGGGTAAGGAGCAGGCATATCAGGGTGCCGAATGAAATGATGGGGTTCAGTTTTCTTTTCAATTTTTAAGATCCTCCCGTGATCGGTGTGTTTGGTATTGTTGCTGGCCAAGCCGAAATAAAAGGCGGTATCGTCGCAGGCGAAGCTGACGGCAGGGATTGCGCTTTTGAAAGCGGTTTCTCGGATGAATTCATCGCCCTCTGAAAGGTAGCGGTAGACGGTGACGGTGTAGCCCTCCTCGGTGAGCAGGTTACACAAAACGTAAAGATTATTTTCGTAGACATAGAGGTCGTAGGCAATGGCGTTTTCGGGAAGTTCGATCTCCCGAAGGTGATCGGGAGAGGAACAGGCGTAGAAGACGCCCGTGGTAAAGTAGGTGGTTTCCCCTACTATGGCTTTTGCAAGGAACAGGTTCATCCGCTTAGGGGCGTTGTACTGCTTCCGTTTGACGGTATCCTCCCAGGAGGTCTCGTATGCAAACGCCGTGCCGTTATAGCGATACAGCTCGTTGTCACAAATGGCGTATACGTTTTCCCCTATGGTCAGAAGGTCGAAGTAGAAGCGTTCGTCTGTAACGGGGGCACCGTTCTTCCTTAACGGAAGGAGGGTGAAGGTCTCTCCCAGGTCGGGAGAAAGGGCCGCCTGCAAGGCCTCTCCTTCCGTTTTTACCGCGGCAAATAAAAGTCCGTTTACATACGCCAGGTCAAAGCAATGGATCCCGCCGGGGATGGTCCTTTTGGTTTGCCAAACGCCGTCTTCCGAGAAATACAGATTTCCCCACGACCAACTGTCCCGGGGGTCGATCCCCGGCGTAAACAGCGTGTTCTCTATCACGTAGAAAGCGTTTACCTCCTCGTCGGGGAGGGTTCCGCTGTGAATCCACCGTTTTTGTGTGGTGTCGTAGCAATACATCTCCACAGGGCCTAAGTTGCCGCCCCAATCTCCGCTTCCCACGTACAAGTTCCCCCGAAAGAGGATAAGATCCCTTGGGGTCATGGCGATCCGCTGTGCGGGATCATTGGCGTATCGGGGAGCCAAGGGCACGCCTAAGTCTTCCGGCTCGGCAAAAAGCGGGGGCGGAGCCGATTCCTCCCGAGAGATAGGTTCATCACTTCCCGAGGGTTCTGCAAGCGGGGATGCTTCACATCCCGGGTAGAGAAACGTGACCAACAGCAAAAGCGGGAGCAGTATTTTTTTCATGGACGAAGCGCCTCCTTTTCAAACACGATTATAGCAAGGTCGTTATTTGCCCGCAAGGGAGTTTACACGTTCGTGGGGCGGAAGTGCATGATCGTCGGTTGCATTTCGGGGGAAGATATGGTATACTGCATTTGGAAAAATGTGTGCAAAGGAGGAAAATGGATGCACGTTGGGATCTGCGACGATCGCAGGGAGGCGAGAGAGTTTTTGCGGGAGATCTTAAAGGGGTGCGCCGAGGTGCGTTTGGTTTCGGCGTTTTCCGAAGGGGGCGCTTTGCTCGAGGCGATGGAAGGCGGGGTTGTATTTGACCTGGTCTTTATGGATATCGATATGCCCGGAAAGGACGGATTGACCGTGGGGAAACGTGTAAAAGCCCTCTCCCCTTCCACGGCGTTGGTTTTCGTAACAGGATATCCCCAGTACGCCTTGGAGGCATTTGAATGTGAAGCCTTTCATTATTTGCTGAAGCCCGTGGATGCAGAGAAGGTAGAAAGCGTGATCAAAAGACTTTACGGCAGACTTACCGAAAAAGAGCGTTATTACGTGGTCAAGCACAGAAACGAGGCGACACGTATTCCCCTTGCAGGGTTGTATTACGTGGAATGCTGCGGGCGGCACGTGGTCTTCCATACGGAAAAAGGAAGCTATGAAACGGTGGGGAGATTGAAGGAGGTCTACGAGGAGTTAAAGCCTTGCGGGTTTTATCAGATCCATCAGGGGTATCTGGTCAATATGGATAAGATCAGCCATTTCAAGGGATACGACGTGATTTTGGAAAACGGAAGCCCGGTTCCCATGAGCGTGCGGAAGCGGGGCGATGTGCTGGCCGCCTACGCACGGTATATTGAGGTGCATTAAATGAATTGGTACGAACAGATCATTGAGATCGCCGATACGGCATTGACCGTACTTCTGGGATATTGGATGTTCAGCGCCTTTTGGGAAAAGAAAAGACGACCGCTTGTACCCGCGGTATTACTTGGAGTGATTTGCGCCGCTTATTTGTGGTTATTCTTTTCTACGGACAAAAAGCTGTTTGCAGAGCTGGCGGCGTGTCTTCCCTTGCTTGGGGTGACGTTGTTGTTCTGCGGGAGGCCGTGGCAGAAGGGGTTGTTCCCGCTTTTGTTCCTGGCGGCGGTATTTGCTTCGGAGATCATGGTGGAGGTGGTTGGAGAGCGTATGCATATTTTCCAAGCGCAGTACACCATGGAAGGGCATTTGTTACAGCTTGCTTTTTCTCTTTTGCTATCCAAGGCATTCGTCTTTACCGGAGTGGCCGCTATACGTGTCAGACAGGTCAGCAATCGGTTTGCGGGAGCGAAAAAGTACTATTTCTTCGTTCCTGTCTTTTTGATCCTTGCCATCGCCATTTTGATCTTGCAATTCTACGTGTTTCCCGATTTTCATTTGGAGGATCAGACGTTATTGATCGTGGTGGCGATCTGCTTTACCGTGCTGGTGGCGGCAAGCATTTTGATGTTTGTCTTTATCGATCTGCAAAAAACCAACTTCGAAAGCGAAAGCCGTTTGCTGGCAGCGGAGGAGCTGATCGTGCAGCAAGCGGCGGGATACCGCGCGTTGGAGGAGCATCATCGGGACGTGATTCGGATCCGCCACGATCAGCATAATTTTTATATTGGGCTTTTGAACGCACTACAGCGGGGAAACACCGAAGAAGCAGTTTCGGCCCTGGAAAAGGAATGTGCACTTTTAAAAAGCAAGCCCTACGGGGATATCGTTCATACCGTAGTGGAAGTTAAGCGGAAGGAGGCGGAAGCGGCGGGGGTAACCATTGATTTTGAATACCGTGCCCAGGAAAAGCTTGCCATCCCCTCCGTGGATCTGGCGGTGATCCTGGGGAACGCTTTGGACAACGCCATTGAAGCTTGCAGCGGATTGCAAGACAAGACGGTTCGGCTGTTGGTGGCGTTGCAAAACAATAACATCGTGATCTTGGTGAAGAATCCCGTTGACAAAAAGGTGGACGTGGAGAAATTGGCGACCGGAAAACGGGATACCGCTTACCATGGGTTCGGGATCCTCAGCATGCGACGGCTTGCGGCAAAACACGGCGGCGAGGTGGTTCTTTCCTGTACCGAGGACACCTTCACGACCTCCGTTGTACTGAATAATTTGAAGGGATAGACAAAACCACCGCCGAGAGATGGCGGTGGTTTTCGTTATGGGTCAGGGTCTGTATTTTACGAAGTCCAATTGGACGATGGGAGATCCGTCCAAATAATGGGTCTCGTTGCAGTTCCCCTCCGGGTGGGGAACGAAACCGCATTTTGAGAGCATTTTCATGCTGATTTGGTTGGATTCGTAACAGCCGGCGTAGATTGCGGGAAAATCAAAGGTGTTGAAGCAATATTCCAACGCCAATTGAAAGGCTTGGGTGCCGTACCCCATCCCGCGAAAACCGGGATATAGCATAATTGCCAAGTCGGGAAGGCAGCCCTCCGGGGACAGGAAGACAACGCCGATGGGAGTATCGTCGGATTTTCGCATGATGACGGCTCTGAATCTGTTTCGACCGGGAGAAGCAATGAATTCCTCCAAGGTGAAATCGACTTTGTAATTGTAGCCCTTCTGGGTCTCGGGATCCAACCAGCAATGGTAATTCGCCTCGGCGTCAAATGCCGCGACGTATTCCGCTAAATACAGTTGGTCGCCAAAGTGGTATATTTTTCTTTGCATATTCACTTCACTCCCCTCCTTTTACCGATCTGCCTTCGTAGGGGGAATCGCCGTAGAATTTATCGGCGAGGGTACATTTGGCGGCATAGCGTCTCAGGTAATAGTAGTCGTCGCCGTAGCGGTTGTAGGAATAGTCGTAGACGGTTCTTTTTTCAAACAGCTTGAAGCCGGCCTTTTCGGCGGCGCGGAAGGAAGCGGGGTTGTCTACGTCCATTACGGCGATCAGGTAGTCGATCCGGTGGGTTTCACAAATATAGTCCGCAAATGCCGCGGCGGCTTCGGAGGCGTACCCCTTTTTGGAATATTCTTCCAGGATCATCCATCCCAGCTCATATTCAAAAAGCATATCGTGTTTACCAAAGCAGAGACAGCCGACGATGGCGCCGGAGCTTTGCTCTACGATGGCGTAGCAACGCCAGGGATCGATCGTTCCCTCTCCCTCGTAACGGTTAAAGGTTGCGATAAATTTTGCTGCGTCTTCCAGGGTGAGGTCAAGCTGAAAGAGGTCGGGAGCGTAGTAAAGGATCTGACGGTCGTATTTGATATGAAGCAAGGCTTCCTCGTCGCCGGGTAAAAAGCTGCGTAGGAGCAGACGGTTTGTTTCGAGTTCCATATTGCCTCCCGAATGTGATATGATGTGCTATTATAACATAGACAACGAAAATTGTAAATCAACCCTCGGTTGATGGAACCATTATCCTTTCCGCTTGCTGTAATACACCACGGCGGAATAAGTGCCGTCGTCGTTCACACGGCGGGAGTCGATGCGGCCGTCCTTTTGGAAGCCGGCTTTTTCCATCACGCGGGAGGATTGGGTATTTCGCTCGTTGCAGGAGCATTCCACCAGGTAGTAGCCCCGTTGGGTCAGCAAATAGTCAGCCACGGCTGTGAGTGCTTCCGGGGCGTAGCCGTTGCCCCAATAGTCGTAGCGGACGGTATAGCCCACGTTGCAATAGTTATGCTTTTTCACCACGGTGTTGACGTCGATATTTCCCACCACGGCGCCGTCGGACTTACGCTCCATGACCCAGCGCTCGTATTGGGATTCCTCGGCGTTTGCCATCCAACGGCGGATGCATTCCAGCTCTTCTTCCTTGGTGAGGGAGGGGAATTTGATGTACTTGGAAAGTCTTTTGTCGGTGATGATCTCGTACATGGCGTCCAGGTCGGATTCGGCATAGCGCCTCAGGATCAGTCTTTCGGTTTGAAGGGTAGGGCTTAACATAGGTGTTGCTCCTTTCTGCAAGAATTATGTAAACCAATAGAAAACACCGCCGAGGTACATCCCCGGCGGTGAACTTGTAAAAAGCGATTATTTACCCTGCTCCAGAGCCAAGGTAACGGTGGTAGCGTCGCAAACTTCGCTGGGCCCGAAGTACTGGATAGCACCGGGGTAAACGAAGCAGGTCTCCTCTGCCCACTCTGCTCTGTGTGCGGCAAAGTAGGTGAAGGGAGCGCCGTCCAGCTCTACCAGAGCCTTGCGGATAACGGGCTTATCCTTACCGTTTCTTCTCTCAATGTTCATCATCTTGGTCATGGGCATACCGCCTGCAACCCACTCTTCTGCGGGGTTTGACAGGTTAGAAACCTTGGACAGGTAGCCGGTGTAACCGTACTGGATGAGCATGAAGGCGTTGTAGCCCAGGGAGTAGCAGTAGTCAGCATCGAAGTTGGAGGGGAATGCGCAACGGCCTTCGTAGCCCAGGAAGTGATGGAGGGCGGAGAACTTGCCGTTGTAGGTGCCTGCGGCCTTACGTGCCTTCAGGTTAGCGGCAACCATTGCGGAGAACAACTTCTCGGACTCGATGAGGGACACCTGCACGTTACCGTGGGGGTCACGCTCCAGGAAGAGCTGCTGCTGAATGGACTGGGGAAGGATGGCGAACACTGCCATGGATTCCTTGGTCAGGCCTGCCTCGATGAAGGCGTACTTAGCCTCCCAGGTGGGAAGAGCGTTGAACTGCTCGGTCTTCTCCCCTGCCAACAGCTCGTTGATCTCTGCGATCAGCTTGGAGAACTCGGGAACGAACTCAACGATGCCCTCGGGGATGATGGCAACGCCGAAGTTCCAGCCCTTTGCGGCGCGGGTAGCAACGGAGTCTGCGATATAATCGGTGATCTCGGCCAGAGACATCTTCTTGGCGGCAACTTCTTCGCCTACCAGGCAGATGTTGGGACGGGTCTGCAAAGCGCATTCCAGAGCCACGTGGGAAGCGGAACGGCCCATAACCTTCACGAAATGCCAATACTTCTTTGCGGAGTTGGCGTCGCGCTCGATGTTACCGATGATCTCGCTGTAGGTCTTGGTAGCGGTGTCGAAGCCGAAGGAGCACTCGATGTCCTCGTTCTTCAAGTCGCCGTCGATGGTCTTGGGACAGCCGATGACCTGAACGCCTGCCTTGTTTGCGGCAAAGTACTCTGCCAGCACTGCGGCGTTGGTGTTGGAGTCGTCACCGCCGATGATCACGATGGCGTTGATGCCGTGCTTCTTGCAGACCTCTGCAACGATGGCAAACTGCTCCTCGGTTTCCAGCTTGGTTCTGCCGGAGCCGATGATATCGAAGCCGCCGGTGTTGCGGTACCGGTTGATATACTCGTCGTCGAAGATGATATAATCGTCTTCAAGCAGACCGCTGGGGCCGCCCTTGAAGCCGTAGAGAACGGTGTTCTTATCCGTAGGCTTCAAAGCGTCGTACAGGCCGCAGATAACGTTGTGTCCGCCGGGAGCCTGGCCGCCGGAAAGGATCACGCCCACCTTCTGAGTCTTTGCCTCAGCGGTGTTGGTGCCCTTCTGGAAGGTGATCTCGTTCTTGCCGTAGGTGTTGGGGAACAGGGCTTGGATCTTCTCCTGGTCTGCTACGCTTTCGGTAGCGCCGCCGTTCTTAACACAGATCTCGGAAATACCGTTTCTCAGCATACCGGGCAACTTGGGGTTGTACTGGTATCTTGCTGTCTGAAGAGGGGAAAGTTTCATAGAAATGACACTCCTTGTTTTGGTTTTATTTACATGCAGAGTCATTATACCCTATTTTCTTCCAAAAGTAAAGAGCAATTTCCTATTTTTTCGGGACAAGGAGCGAAAAATAATGCAGAAGGACTTTGTAAGTTCCTGTGCAGTTATGACAACGGACGGGGTAGATACGAAAAAAGCCGAGGGAATACCCTCGGCTTTGCTTTTGTCAATCCCAGGCAATCATGCCGACCCAATGATCTCGCAAGAAATAATCCTCGCCCAAAAGCTCCTGCAGTTCCTCCGGCTCCATCATAGTACCGTTGCCGTTTTGCTCGTACAGGTAATAGTACGCGTCGCAGAACCAGCCTTCTACTCCCTGATACACGTGTTCAAAGCGCATTCGGACACGGATGACACCGTACACCTTGCCGTCCGCCTTGTAATATTTGCCTGCGGCGTCGGCGTATTTCAGCTCTATTTCTTCAGTAGGCTCCCTGTGCACCGGCTGAAGGGACGAAAAATCTATGCCGGCAATGGCTTCTCCGATGTTGGGAATTTTTGCGAGATCCTCCGACGTGTAGGTTTGACCGTAGCGGATTACTTCCCCGTCTTCGCCATCATAGCCGTTGACGCAGATTTGCTCGTCGGTCAAAAAGCCGTTGATCAAGCGGGTGTAGTTGATGATCTTCCGCTGTCCATCCATGGAGATCCAGTGGCAAAACACATTAGTCGGCCCGGGAGAGACGTACTCTTGAATAGCTTTTGCGTCGTCGGACACAAAGATTTCTTCTGCTGTAACGTAATCGAAAGGAAGATCGATACGCCATCCTTCGTCGTTCTCTGCAAGGAAGCGGATGTTGGCTTTGACTTCCTCTACGGTGGATGCGCGAGAGGCGGGGTAGCCGACTTCCATGCCCCCGTCCAGCATGTTGTCGAAGGTGGAACCCCAGTAATAACGTTCAAAATAGTAATTTGCTTTGTCCCAAAAGCCCGTATCCACCTTACCGCCGTTGAAGGCGATCACCGAGCCATATCCCAAATCTGCCATAACCACCCTGAACATATGGGAGAAATAGTCCACCCGGCCTTGGGTATCGTTGATGAGCAGATAATTTTCCACGCCGATCTGCTCAAGGGACAGAATAAAGCTGTCGTAGCCGTCAAGGATATTTTTGTCGTAGTACGGGTAACAGACGAAAATTTCCTCCGGCACGCCCTCTCCGCGGATATGATCGATGACGCGGAGCTTGGCGATATGCTTTGGTTCTCCGAAGTATGACGTGGGATCGCGGTAGGTATCGGGCAGAACCTCAACAAGCTGTGCCTCCACCACCGTCCGCAGATAAAAGCCCGGGCCCAACATATCTACGTTGCTGTCGTTCCCCGCTGGGGTATCTCCGTATGTCAACTCCTGTTTGCCTGTCAGCTTGCCGCCGCTTTGCATAACAGATACCGACGGTATGTCGGGGATGGGCGGGTTCTGCAGGCTCTCCTCCGAAGTGTTGCTTTCCTCCGAGCTGTCCTTCCATAGGGTGGGCATCAGAATCACCGCACTGACGATCAGCGCAAAGCAGGCGGCCAAGGAGGCGATGGGGAGAAATGTTTTCCGAAGAGTCGGTTTTTTCTTTTCCGCAAGCCGTTGATCCATGGCAACAAAGCGCTGTACAACGTCGGCGTCTATGTTGGTAACAGCGTCTAAAAGATCATTTTCTGTCATAAAAATAGCCTTCCTTTTCAAGTTTTTCTTTGAGGCCGCGCTTGATGGACGCGATCTCCTTGTGGACCGTTGATTCACTGCAACGAAGCCGCTTTGCAACGTCCTTGACGGAACGTGCGGCGTAATATCTGCTCATAAAAACGTACATACGGCGGTCGGAAAGTCCGCGGACGAACTCGTTCAGGATTCGCGCAAGCTCCCCGTATTCCTGCAAAGCAAAAGGATCGTCTTTCGAAGGGATGATCTCCTCAAGCTCCGAGAGCGATACCGTCAGTTCGGAGGAGAGACGTTTTTGGCGGTTCTTCGCTTTGTAGAGATCCACGGCTCTCCGTCGGACGATGGTGGCCAGAAACGCCTTCAGGTGGGCGGGTCTCGCAGGCGGGATCCCGTTCCACGCATCCAGGTAGGTGTCGTTAATACATTCCTCGCTGTCCGAACGATCTCCCAGGACGTTGTAGGCTATGGACAGCAGAAAGCCTTGATACTTCCGCTGGGTCTCCCCTATTGCCTGCTGATCGCGCCTCCAATACAGCTCTACGATCTCTTCATCTGCAAGAATACTTCCGCTTTTGGTGGGATGCTCCATACCGCACCTCCTTTTTATAAATTTGAAAGGCCCTTCATACATACAGTCGACAAAAACACGAAAAACTGTAAAGGTCCCGATGATTATAGCATACCCGGGGAAGAAAAAGCAAGGGCTGAGCAGACGCTCAGCCCGGGTATGGCTCGTATTCCGTTTCGGGGAAGGTGTATTTCCCGTGGTTTTCCATTTGTTTTTCGAAGTACTCGGAATATCCGCTGACGGGTATGGCGGGGACGTAGGTCTTGGCGTAGATCAGCTTTCCGTTTGGTGCGGTGCCGATCTTTTTATAAAAAGCGTAGAAGGGGATCTCAATATTGGGCAAGCCTGTTTCGTAGTCGCACACGTATTCCAAATCCACATAATCGTACCCCACGAAGCTTACCTTTTCCTGCTCCGCCATACATAATTTACAAGAATGGCCGCCGAAGACATAACCGTTATATAAAAGTGCCTCTGCCTCCTCCAAAGAGATCCTTTTTTCGCTACCGATCAAAACGTATTGTGTTTCCGAGGAAGTTCTCCTGCGAAGGTAACGAACGTATTGAGCTGACAAGGTGCCATCTGCGTTTTCTTCGGGAAAGTCCTCGAAAGCCTGAAAATGAATTGCAATATAATCTGAGGCAAAGGTATTCAAACCATGGATAGAATTCACAGGATCCTTAGCATTGTAAAAATATACTGTGACCTGGTCGGCTCCCTGCTCAGCATATGAAAACCAACGGTGAATTTTCACATCCGGGAAAGAAACACCGAAAATTTCAAACAGCTTGTTTTTAACAGGTTGAAGGGAAACAATGATCTCTTTGTCGGAGAGGTTTTGATCAATCTTCAGGCTCTCTCCGTTCAAAGCAATTTGCTTTCCATTGTTAAAGCCTCGGTAGAGAAAGAATTGCTCCCTCACAAGATCTTGCGAAAAACTCCAAGAATGATCACTTTCATCAATTTCGGCTCGCAAGCTGTTTCTGCTTCCATAATCCTCTTTCTCTTTGATTGCATATTGGGGTACTGCAATACCCACGGCATTGGAGATTCCGGGGAGAATCCTTTCGATAAAAGCTTCCAGCTCGCTGTTATTTAACTCTGTCCCCTCACGGTTATATTGATAGATCCCCAGATACTCGACTGCAGGAAGGGAGTCAACGTATAAATATTTTTCATCGTTCACGTATATTTCACGATAAAAATTGGTTGCCCCGCCTTCATAATGCATCGCGCCAAAGAATGTTGCAATCTCCTCTGCCGTATATTGAGCGTCCTCCCAGACGGGGACTTCCGGAAAGCTGATCTCCGATGGCCGGGACGACGGATCATCCGATGAATACTGACCGATGGGGACGGTTTTCGCCAGCATGGGCAAGGCAATGACCACACCTACCGTCAAAGCAAAGCAGGCGGCGACGGAGGCGATGGGGCGCCATTTTTTCTTCTTTTCGGATTTTTTCTTTAAGGATTCTTTTTGCAGAACGTATTCTTCCACAAGGGCGGGGTCCAGGTGGTTCAGACCTTCGTTCCATTCTTGTTTCTTCATAGACGGTAACCCTCACTTTCAAGTTTTGCTTTCAAGGACTTGCGGATGGCGGCAAGCTCTTTGTTGACGGTGGAGCGGCTGACCTTCAGTTCACGGGCTATCTTTTCGATGGAAACCGCAACGTAGTAACGGCTCATAAAGATGTACCGTTTGCGTTTGTCCAGGGAATACAGAAACTCGCTGATGACTTTGCCCAGGGCGGCGGCGTCAAGATCCGACTCTGCTTCCCCGCCGTCGGAAAGAAAGTCCTCCAATTCGGAAAGAGACACGGTCAGCTCCGAAGGGATGGCGGTCTTCTTTCTTGCCTTGTGGTAGCGTTTGATGGCGGCTCTTCTGGCGACGGTGGTCAGAAATGCCTTCAGCACGGCGGGCTTGGTGGGAGGGATGGCGTTCCACGCGCCTAAGTAGGTGTCGTTCAAGCATTCCTCGCAGTCCATAGGATCGGCCAGCAGGTTGCGGATCACGGAAAACAAGTAGTTTTTGTACTTGAAGTCCGTTTCCTCAATGGCGGTTTCGTCGCGGTTCCAATACAGGGTAACGATGGCTTCGTCGGGGAGGGGTGTGCGCGGGGACGTTTGCTTCTGAAGTTCCATAGCTTGCCTCCTTTCGCATTGATTTGATGGGCCCTTCGATCATAGAAGTACCGAATTTTTCGAAAGTGTGTAACGGGTTTGTAGATATGATAGCATAAACGTTTCATTTCTGCAAGAGAGACTTGCAATTTCCGGCGGGCTGTGGTATACTGAAAACATAAGAAGTGTATCCAACTACACGGAGGATGGAAAATGAAGAAACTGCTTTTGCTTCCCACCATGCTCTTCCCCTATTTTTTCCTTTTGGGAGAATCTGAAGACGATCTGCAATTGGAGGAGATCCTTGTCTTCGGTGGTTTGTTTTTGGCACTTTCCTTGATCTGCAACGTGATCTATATGGTTTTGGCGAGAAACGAGGATCCCCGCAAGCTGATCGGCGGGGCGCTTCTGGTCAAGCTGATACATATCCCTGCTTACGTCATGATCTTCTTTTACGGTGCAGTCGCTTCGCTTATGTTCTTCATGGCGCTTCCGTTGATCATCATGTACGTTGTGTTCGATTATATCGTCTTACTGCTCAGCAGCTCCCTTTCTGTTTTCGGATTGGTAAAAAACATGAAAAACAGCGAGGCGTTTTCTACCATAGCTTTGATCTGTCAATTCGTTTTTTGCGCGGACGTTATCAGTCTGCTGGTCGTTTGGATCCATTCCAAATTGCAACGGAACGTCGTTTCCGAATAAAATCACGCAATAGCCAAAACACCGCCCGAGAGAGGCGGTGTTTTTTGATAAGGGAGGTCGCGGTGTATTGGACGTGGTCTCTTTATGCTTTTTTGTAACGGGTAACCAAGGTGCCGTCTTGCTGCTTTGCTTCCACAAGACGGAAGGCGCGGCACTCCCCTTCCGCAAAGAGGGGCTTGCCGTCCTTACCTGCGGTGATGGGGGCTTGCACCAGGGAGATCTCGTCCACGCAGTCAGCACGGAGGAAATGTCCGTTGATGATACTGCCGCCCTCCAGCACGTAAAACGCCGGGGAAAGGTGTTCGCGTAGTGAAAGTAGGGCAAGGGGGACGTCGATCTCCTTCTCCCCTGCTACGATATAGGGGATCTCCATCTCCTGAAGGTAGGTAAGGTAGCGAGGATCTACCTGTTCGGTGACCACCTCAATGATCCGTGCGCCGTCGTAGCCGGGGTCCTCGTCGCGGATCACGTTGGACTGCCAGCCCAGCCTTCCCTTGGGGTCGAAGGCGATGGCGAAGTAGGTGTCTTTGACGATGTCGTCAGTCCAGAAGTTCATCAGGATACCAGCTTCCCGCTCCACGGGCTCGTAGGCGGAAAGGTCAGGATACCAGATTCCCGTGAAGCTTTCCTCCATGGTTACCCGCCCGCAGATGAAGCCGCCGGAGCCCTGCTCCTTGTAGTCTCTGTTCAGTTGGTAGTAGACCTCCGTGGCGGGGGCACATTCGGGGCGGCGGAGAAATTCTCCGGTAACCTTCCCGTCGACGGAGGTCACCATGTGGCATATTATGTAGGGTCTGTTCATATGTAAATCCTTTGTGGTTTGGTATGACGATATTATACACGGTTTTCTTGGATTCGTCAAGAAAAAATCCCCTGCCCCCAAAAGAAGCAAGGGATCATTTTTTGCATTTGAAAAGTTGATCAGCGGTCGATGTAGGCTCCTATCGTTTTGGGCATATCCTCGCGATAGGTCAGCCATCCGTTTTCCAACGCCTGCTCGACGACGTAGCCACGCTCGATATCGGGAGCTTGAAGGATCAAATCAAAGATCTCGTCCCTTATTTCCGACAGCTTTCCCGTGAGCTCTTCGTCATTTTCAAACACCACCACGTTTGGCAAGATAACACCGTTTTCGCGCTTCAGATAACCGTACGCAAGCATCTTTTCCAGATAGCCTTGCTCGCATTCCTCGGTTTTGCCGTTGCCTACAAGCCAAAGGGTATGGACCTCGTTCCAGGAAAGATGGAGGGGGGATTTCTCTTGAATATTTTTATAATAAAACTTACATTGGCCAAAATTGATATAAAACTTTTCACCGTTTTCGTCGTGGGAAAGGTAGCCGTGGAGGCCCACGAAAGGAGGCTTTTGCCAGTCGATGGTTTCGTATCCGGTCAGAGTCCAGGCACCGCCCAGGGGACGTTTGGGATGAGATTCTTCCATTGCAATGCCGGCACGCTTTTTGCAACTGTATTTCATCCAATCGAACACGCGGATGAGCAACGCCCATTTGGCCACCTCGTACCCCACGTATCGGACGTTGATTTTGGTGGTCTCCTCCTTCATATATGCGTCAATAAAAGCACATAGTTTCTCGGTAAGCGGTTTTTGTACACGCTTGTTCGCATCGAAGACCGCACGTTGCTCCTCGCGGCTGACGATCCGAAAATCGGTTTGATAGCGGTTGCCCTCTTTGCGGAGCAGCTGCTCACGAACCAGATATTCCAGCTCGTCCTCCATGTATGGCAGGGCGATTCCCAATTCAAGGGACAGCTCCTCCGCGGTCTGGGGATTCTCGTAGGTTTCCAAAAAAATGTTCTTATAGAGCAAGTGCGTTATGACGGACCAGGGTTGGCCGTGTTCGCCATCCTTGCCGTTCATCACAAATGCAATCTGCTCGGGGTTATAGCTGCGTTTCCCAAATTCTCTTGCCATTTCCATACCTTCCTTTAAAATTTCTCTTGCACGGAGAAGCTTAGACTTCACCGTATTGACGGGAATTGAGAACGATAATGCGATCTCGCGAACGGTCTTGTTTTCAAAATAGTAGGCAACGACAATATTGCGGTAATCACTTTTGATGAACGCCAACTCTCGTCGAAGCAGAGCCATTTGCTCTGTACGTATCATTTCATCAAGGACGTTCGCATGATTGTCTTGAAGCTCAAAATCTCCGATATCGGAACCGGTTACCGACTCATTTCGCTCATGCTTTTGCTTTGCCCATACCGAATAACGATTGCGCGCGATCTGCCAGACCCAAGCCGAGAAGTTTATGGGTATAGTGCCCTTGGTCAAAGCCGAAATTATTTGTAACGCTATATCCTGCGTCAGATCTTCGGCCTCTGCGTGATTACCTGTCTTTTTCAGGCAGAAATAGAACAGCTTGCCCATATAATTTTCGGTAAATTCGTTGATGAGTTTCACACGCATTCCGTCCGCTTTTTGCATCCTTTCGCCTCCTTCCATACAGATAGTGTGCCCTTTTTGAATTTGGGTGCATTTGTTTTTTTATTTTATAGAATAAGTAGTTATTTCAAGATAATAATAAGGTTTAATAATATATAAAACTTAGTGAGCTACGGACAAAGAGAAGCTGCAAAGGAGACTTATTCCTCGGCGGTTGTTTTGTTTGGGATATTGTAATAGCGATTTTTTATTTCCTTCCAATATGAAGATCGATGGTATCGACCAAATCAATTTGACCATATTTTTGTATAGCAGAGCGAATTTTATGGAAAAACACTTTTCGTTTTTCTTCACATAACGCCATATGGTCAGAATAAGTATGCAATAAACCTATATAATCGTCTGCATTGAACGTGCGTTTTTCTTGGTATAGCTTGAAAAGGCAACCGACATAACCGTACGTTTCAAAATACCTGCTTAAACGATTGCAACGAGAGACGTACCATTTACTTTCTGTAAGCGATGCGGACTCTTCTTTGCTGCCCGGCAAGTATTCAGCGTACAATGCTTGGATTTCGGAATAAAGCTCGGCATTATCACGCGAAATACGGGGTGTATTCCAAAAGGTTGCAAGGACACCGTTTGGCGTAAGGAGTTCTTTGCACCTTGCATAAGCGTATTCGGGATTTATCCAGTGGAAAGCCGTGGCGGAAAAGATCAAGTCATATTTTTCATCGGTACCATAGTCTTCAAACTTAACGTTAACGATCTTGAAATTATCATGTTTGGAAAGCTCTTGTTTGGTGTATTCTGCAAGATTTTCGCCAAGCTCAACAGCAGTTACCTTTGCGCCGGTTTTAATAAACGGCAAGGTTGCATTACCCGTGCCACAACCTATTTCGAGAAGATTGCTGTTTTTGCCAATACCGGCGTACTCAATAATATCGCTGTAAAGCTCCGCAACGTATTTCGGTCTGTATTTGTCATACATAACCACGTTTTCATCAAAGCGCTTTTCGTTCCCCATCGTCTTTGCCTTTCAAATATTTTCTTCCCTATTGTACCACATTAAATGCGGTATGTCGAGCAACAGATCATTGAATAACCCCGAGAGAATTTAAACTCTCGGGGTTTTGAGATATGCGTAAGAAACGTTATCTTGGGGAGTTTGAAATTTGTTGATACTTTATTTTACGTGGATCACAATTCTCATTTATAATACGTCGTGATCAATATATCCTCTTCGATGCCTTTTAGGGAAATTTCCGGGAAGTTCTCTCCGTATTTCGCGGCAAACGTTTGCAAAAGCTCTGCTACGGTTTCATCATGCAGATCTTTTGGCACGTCCACCTGGTCTGAAAAACCGCGGGAGGTGAATCTGGGTAAGAAACCCTCTTTGAGCGGTCTTTCGTATTGTTGTTTTCTCTCAATCGTTTTTTCGGCTTGACGGCTGAACAGGCGATCGCAAAGGTCTGCCCTATGGAATTTCCAGCTATACTTCTTTGCGTAGATGCCGCGTTGGTTTAGCTTCTCCCAATATTCACGGTACAGGGAATTTACGATCTCAAAATAAAGGGAATTATCAAACGGTGCTTCTGGCGTCTTCCCCGGTGCGTCATCTCTGCAGACGAAGGCACCGCCTTTTTTGAGAACGCGGTATATTTCCCGTACTACCCTATCGGGATTGGAAATAAGGTGCAAAACACTGTTTGCAACGACTATGTCTACGCTTTCGTCGGCAAGGGGAATCTCAAGAGCGTTCATACGGCATAGCGTAACGTTCTCAAGGCTGATTTGATTGTGTGCGGCTTTCTCCCTGAGGATCTTTAGCATACTGTTGGAGATATCGCCTGCAATCGTTCTCGTCCCGTTTGCTGCGCAGGGTACGGCGAGGCAGCCGTCGCCGCAAGCGAGGTCGAGAAAAATACCGTCTCCGGTTAACTCAGATATTTCCTTTGCAAAGATTGCATCGGATTCTTCGATCAGGTATTTTCGGCCGCCGGAATATGCTTCCCCAATATACTCGTAGCCGATGTATTGGTCTCCGTTTCCGCTTGTGACCATATCGGGCGCGTCGGACAACTGCCAAACGTTATGAAGTTGCCTTACGGTATACCCGCATTTGCACCGCGGCAATGAAAAAACAGACCTGCATTTTGAACAGACGAACATAGCTTAACTCCTGTTTTTGTACCCGTTCTCGTCCCAATAGTGACGGTAGAGAAGATCAAGAGCTTCGTTAGGCAAGGCACCCTCGATCACCGCGGCTTCAATTTGAGAGGTAAGGTATTCCGCGTAAGGCAAGAGAATTTCTATCAAGTGCCAATCCATCTCGCCATCCAGGATCTTTTCGAAAATCATGGATTTCGATTTGATATCAAGCAAGGGCAGAAGTTTTTGCAAAAGGGTCGGGTCAATGGATTGAAAATCTGCCGTTTCCATCAGCGAAACTACCGTTTCGTCATTGAGGTATTCTGCGAGCTCAACGATGCTTGTAATATCAACACCTTGCTTTTTGCAGGTTTCGGAAAGCTTGGCCAAAACGCTGGGCTTTAAGATCGGTGCAAGGTTAACCATATCTTGAAAATCATCCACAACAACGTCATGGTTTCCAACTGCCACGTTACCGAGGATCATTGACTCCCCTTTCGTAGGTTCGCCGGAGTTGATCAGCTCGTCAAGGGTGACGCCGAATATTTCGGCAAGTAAAACGAGAATGGAAACGTCGGGGAAACAATGTCCTTTCTCGTATCTCGAAACCGCCTGATGGGTTACGTTAAGCTTGTCCGCAAGCTCGGATTGGGTCATATCGGCATTCTTGCGAAGGCGGGACAGATAACCGCCGAATTTTGTGATATCAAACATATCTGCACCTCGTTTCCGGTCTGATTATAACATATACTTTCCGATTTGTCGAGCAACAGTTGATTGCAAACAAGATACCGCCGAGGAAATCCTCGGCGGTGTAATATTATACGAATATTTATTCTACATCGACTTCCTTTGCCGCAACAGAATACATGCAATAATTGATCCCGCCGCTTTTTACGTACCAATCTTGAGCAAGCATTTCGAGAGGCGAATTACCGTAGAGCGTGATGAGTCCTGCGGGAAAACGCTTTTTGAAAATCGTAAAATATCCTTTGAGGTTGTCGGAACGTGAGTCAACGCGTGTTACATTCATTCTAAGCCTTTCAAAACTCTCAAGCCATCTTGGAATGACAGGCTGTTTATCGGGGTATAGGATATAAACATCAACATCGTGCTCTGCTTTCATCGTAAAGCACGGTTGGTTCTCGGGAATTAGCTTATCGTTTCCGCAGGTCAGAATATGAACGAATCCTTTCAACTCCTCGGGGATATAATTGAAGATGTAGTCTCTATCCATATACTGCAATTCGTTGGGCAGAAGCTTTCCGACCGAATATTCTCTTCCCGATTCTACGTTTACTATTTTAATACTGTTCATATTGTTTTCTCCAACCATTGAATTAATTATCTGATTCGTAACTAAATACTACAACAACTAATGGGAAAATGGTGCCTGATTTGATCATCGATGTGTAATTGCGTGGGCCGTGGATCGCATCGAGAGGTTCGCGTATTTAATCAATACCCGAAAAGTACGTATCACAGAGTTCAAATATTTCACCTTGAAAGTAATCTTTTTTTGCGTTGGGAAAAGACCAAGTTTGTATAGCCGTTTTATTGTCCTTTGAATAAAATACAATTTTGAAGAAATCTTCGCTTGTTTTATACGGTGCAGATGTTAATTCACACGTATACTCTCCGATATCAGACCAGGATAATTCTTTGTTTTTGGAAAGGAATCTATATTCTTTGATTCCATTTTCGGCTATTGTAATTTTATATCGAATAATACTTGTGCGAAAATCTTTCATCAACCAAAGAATATATGCAGGTAAAATGATAACCAAAGCAAAGATATCAAACCAATCAATATCAGCAAAACTATTCACAAACAAATCGTATACAGTCATTGCATAAAATATTGGGTACGCCACGGCGCATATAATCCCAATGACAGTTTTTGGAAGATTTGATAAGCATATACCATTATCATATTTTGTAAGATTCATTCTGCTGCCACCTTTCCTGACTATATTATAGCAAAGCTCCGCAGAGATTTCAAGTGCTTTCACGTCCAAATACCACGTAAGGGCGTGTATATTAGCCGCAAAAACCTATAATCTTCTTCATAATGCCTTTCCTCCATTCGTCATAAATGTGATTAAAAATTCCTGAATACGTTGCAATAACTCAATTATACAATATAGCACATTGGTATCACCATTCCTTTCCTATTGGCTAAGATGGAACATTGGAATTGTTGCGATTGGTAGCATTAATTTTTTTCGCACAATTCCATGCTTTAAAGTACAGATCAACCTCATCAGT